>JBEKQC010000060.1:0-27640 GCA_049520095.1 Terriglobales bacterium | reverse complement strand
TACTTAAAACCAGGGTTACTGGCTCCCGGCATGAATCATCGACAACGAGGGCGCCGCGCACCGCAGTCGACAACTCAACATTGTTCCTCACCTGTATTTTCTATATAAGTGGGACGCTTGTGTATGTATTACTGTATGTACAGCACACAGTGGATCCCAAGTCGTCGCCGCCAAAAATAATAAAGATGTCCACCGTAGCCATCTCGCTCCCGCGCGTAGCGCGCCACAATCCGTTGGCGGCCGTCGGCATCGTGTTGGTCTCCATCTTCGTCATCGCCGCAATCTTCGCGCCCTGGATCGCTCCCCAAGATCCCGCGCACATCGATCTGCCGAACCGCTTGCAATCGCCCTCGCCGCAGCATTGGTGCGGCACCGATGAACTTGGACGCGACATCCTCTCCCGCCTGATCTGGGGCGCGCGAATCTCTCTGTTCGTCGGCAGCAGCGTGGTGGCGTGTTCGCTTTTGCTAGGCCTCATCATCGGCAGCCTTGCCGGATACTACGGCGGAGGCATCGACCGCTTCGTGAACGTCCTACTGATGAATGCGTTTCTTTCGTTCCCCGGAATCCTCATCGCCATTGCCTTCGTGGCCTTCCGCGGCCCCGGCATTTTCAATCTCATTCTTGCCCTGTCGCTCGGAGGATGGGTAGGCTATGCCCGCCTTGTGCGCGCGCAGGTGTTGTCCGTGCGCGAGCGCGAATTTGTGGAAGCGGCGCGGGCGCTCGGTGCAGGAGATTTCCACATCATCACCAGACACATTCTGCCCAACATCATTCAGCCGGTAATAGTGCAGGCAGCGATCGGCATGGCGGGCGCGGTCCTGGCCGAAGCTACAATGAGCTTCTTGGGACTAGGCGTCCCGCCGCCCACCGCAAGCTGGGGATCGATGTTGAACGACGCCCGCTCGCACCTTTTCGACGCTCCTCATTTAGTGCTCTTCCCGGCGGTGACGGTGATGCTCGCCGTCCTCGCGTTCAACTTTATCGGTGACGCCTTACGCGATCTTCTCGACCCGAGATCCCGTATTGAGGCGGGGCTGTAACTCTTAGATGGGCTTATATATCCGTAACATTCAAAGATTTGCTGTTCGCTAACTGCTTTTCCGCTGATTACTTTTCCCCTTTTCACGCGTCCAATTCAATGACGCACGGAACTTTTTCCAAAGCAGGTTCGTATGAACAGATATATGGAACTCAAATTCAAAGTCGAATGCTTGCAGGATGTGGCGGTCGTGAACTGCTCGGGACGCATGGTGCGTGGGGCAGCGCTCGACGAGTTCCGGCGCCGGATCGAGCAACTCGAACGCGTCCGCGTACTGGTGCTCGATGTCTCGGACGTTGACCATCTGGATGCCGGTGGTTTGGGAACCCTGCTGCTGGTGCGCCGTTGGGCAACGCAGCGGTCTGCGAAGCTCAAGCTGGTGAACCCGCCGGTTTTCTTCCGCCGAATGCTGGAGGCGACGCATCTGAACTCGGTGTTTGAAATTTCCTCTTTGAAAGAGGCGCTTTGCATCTTGCGGTCGCCGGAACGTCCTCCTCGTTTCGCGGTCGCCTGAAGCAATCGGGCTCATGGGCGCGATGCGATATAATCCGCGCCCATGAAGCCTTCCTGCCAAACTACACCTAGGTACAGCCTACCTCGGTTGTCCGCCGAGCCAAGCTCGGCAACTTCCCCCTCCCGATGAAGCTACTCGGATGACCCAACTCGCCCGCAAATTGCGCGTCATCGATTACTTCTCCCTCGGCTGGGGAACGATGGTCGGCGTCGGCTGGCTGGTCGTCATGGACGATTGGCTGCTGCGCGGCGGACCGCTCGGCGGTATTCTCGGTTTCGCGATCGGCAGCATTCTGCTTCTGCCCATTGGCTATGTGTACGGCAAACTGGTGATGGCCATGCCCGACGCCGCGGGCGAGGTGGCCTACACCGCGAAGGTTTTCCCGCGACCGGTCAGCTTCTATACCGGATGGATGATGATGCTGGCATATTTCATCGTCTGTCCGTGGGAGGCCGTTGCCGTCGGCCGCATTGCCGGTTACATTTTTCCCGCGCTCGATTCCGTCGAGTTGTACCGCGTGGCGGGGAAGCCAGTTTACTTGCCGCATCTGGCCATCGGCCTTGCGCTCACCGCGCTCGTCACGGTGGTGAACTATCGGGGCGTCCGGCTGAGCGCCACGTTTCAAAACTGGACCACCTTCGGCACGCTGGCACTTTTCGTGGTCTTCGTCGCCGTCGGCGTCACGCGCGGATCGCCCGCCAATTTCCCGCCGTTGTTTACGCACACGCCGGTTGTTTCCATTTTGCTGGTGCTGCAGATTGTTCCCTACTACATGCTGGGATTTGAATCGGTATCCAAGGCCGCCGAGGAAGCCAATCCGCAATTTCACGCCCAGGGATTCTCCCGGGCCATCTTTGCGGCGATCGTCGTTGGCGCCGTGTTCTACATGATTGTGATTGCGGCGGTGGGCTACGTGGCGCCATGGCGCGCGCTGACCGGCGAGCCCTTCATGACTGCTGTTGCTTTCGAGCATGCCGTGGGCTCGCGCTGGATCGTGAGCATCATTCTGAGCGCCGCGTTGCTTTCGCTCTTCAAGGTATTCAACGGAAATTTCATCGCCGCCAGCCGCTTGCTATTTGCCATGGGTCGGCGTGGGCTGGTGGATACGCGACTGGCCGGCGTGCATCCGAGGAATCAAACACCAGCTGCGGCTGTCGTCTGGGTTGGGATCGCTACGGCTGCGTGCATGTTTCTGGGCAGCGCGATTCTGGTTCCGATATCCGAGGTCGGATCGGTCGCTTCCGCCATCGGATGGTTCGCGGTGTGCGCCGCCTATCTTTGTATGGAGCCTCAAGGGATGAGGCCCCGCATCGCCGACCGCTTGATTGCCGCGATGGGTGTAATGGTTGGCTTGGCGATGGCGCTGATGAAGTTTCTCCCATTTGTGCCGGGACATTTTTCCGGCCGGGAGTGGCTCGCGCTCGGGCTCTGGATTATGCTGGGCACTTTGATTGGACACCCAAGGATCGGACACCCGCAGGGTTCGCAAGCTGCGAAGGGAAAAACCGACTAGGAAAGAAACTCATGATCGCATCCCGCCGTTTCACGCTGACACTCTTGCTGATTCTCTCCACCGTCGCCTTTGCCGCCAACTTGCCCTTCGACCTCGTCATCACCAATGGACACATCGTCGACGGCACCGGCTCTCCATGGTACTCAGGCGACGTCGGAATCCGCGACGGCCACATCGCCGCCATCGGCAATCTTTCTGGCGCCGCACGCAAGCGTACAGTTGACGCCAAAGGCAAAGTCGTTGCTCCCGGCTTTATCGACATGCTCGGCCAATCGGAAACAACGATCCTGGTCGATCCCCGCTTGCCTTCGAAGATCTATCAGGGCATTACAACCGAGATCACTGGGGAAGGCGGATCCGCCGCTCCGCTAAATGACACGATCATCGCGAACGATCGCCCCGGCTACGAACATTACAAGATCAATCCCGACTGGCGGACGTTCCGCCAATATTTCTTGCGTTTGGAAAAGCAGGGCATGGGAATCAATCTCGCCAGTTACGTGGGCGCGACCCAGGTGCGGCGCATAGTGCTGGGCGACGCCGACGTTCAGCCGACGCCCGAGCAACTCGAAAAGATGAAATTTCTGGTTCGAGAAGCCATGCGCGACGGGGCCGTGGGTGTTTCGACCTCGCTGGAGTATGCGCCCGCCCCCTACGCGAAAACGGAAGAGCTCATTGCACTTGCTTCGGAAGCATCGAGGTTCGGCGGAATCTACGCGACCCACATGCGCAACGAGAGCGACAGCGTACTGGAGGCGATTGACGAAGCCGCTCGCATCGGGCGCGAGGCGCACATTCCGGTGGAGATATGGCACTTCAAAGTGGCGGGCAAAGCCAACTTCGGACGCATGCCCGAGTTGGTGGCGCGAGTCAATAGGGCGCGCGCCGATGGCATTGACGTGGAAGCCGACACCTACGCCTACACTGCATGGTTCAACAGCATGTCGGCGTTCGTTCCCGCGTGGGCGCATGATGGCGGCGATGCCAAGTTGATTGAGCGGCTGAAAGATCCCGCCACTCGGGCGCGCATTCGCAAAGACATGGAAACGCCTTCCAAAGACTGGGACAACGAGTGGGATGAGATCAGCGGTCCGCAGGACGTAATCATCGGCGTGGTCCAGAATCCCGCGCTGAGAAAGTTTCAGGGCAAGCGGCTGAGCGAAGTTGCCAAGATCATGAACAAAGACCCGATGGACGCACTGTTCGATCTGCTCATCGAAGATAAAGCGTTCACCGGTTGCGCGGTCTTCGGTATGTCAGAGCCCGACGTCGCATTAGCCCTGCAGCAGCCGTGGGTTTCGGTGGACAACGATGCTTCCGGCGCGTCGCCCGAAGGCATCCTCGGCGAGGAGCACCCGCACCCCAGAGCCTACGGCACGTTTCCGCGCATCCTCCGCAAATACGTTCGAGAGGAGAAGATGCTCACGCTGGAGGAGGCAATTCGCAAGTTCTCGGCGCTTCCAGCCCAGCGCATGAGGCTTACGGACCGCGGCGTGCTGAAGCAGGGAATGTGGGCAGACGTGGTCGTGTTTGATCCGGAGACGGTGCGTGACGTCGCCACTTTTGACGACCCGAACCGTTTGTCGGAAGGCATGGAGTACGTCCTCGTTAACGGAGTGCCCGTGATCGAAAACGGAAAGATGACCGGAGCGTTGCCAGGGAAAGTATTGCGAGGCGCCGGGTACGTGCAGTAGGGCTGTGTCCCGCAAGTTCGCATTATCGAGTCAATTTACGGTTTGACCGTCTTCAGGTCTGCGTCCGTACGCTTGGCTTCCGTTTGACCCATCAACGCGACGTGCGGCTTGGCGAGCGTCCCGGTGAGCGTCCACGATTGCTCATCACCACGCGTCAACACGAAATCGAAACCGCTGCTCGGGGAAGCGGTTCCGCTCACCTGATAAATGCCGTCGCGCGATTCCAGTCTGCCGACCGGAAGTTCCCAAGTATTCTTTTTCAGCCGCAGCTCTCCGCTGAACCGGTGAATAGGCAGGGGTGCCGGCGCGCCTGGAATCTCAATGTGGGGCAGGTTCCCGTTTCGCATCACGAACTGCAACTTGCCGTCGGAGCGCGCCAGCAGTTCACGAAAATTGTCTCCGGATCCTTCGACGTCAAAATTTCCGTCCGCTGTTCCGGTAATCCAGGCGTCGTTCATCAGCATGGCCACCTGCTCCAGCGAAATATCGCGCAAGGTGCCAGTGCCGTGGTACCGCGCAGGCTGAGTCGCCTCTTCACGAGTCGACGGGTCATGGCTCGATGTATCGTGAGGTGATACATCGATGACCCAATTCCCCTGATGTGTGCCCTGCAGCAGTTGTGCGCGCAGAGCAGTCAGCGTGATCTTGCCTCGACCCACGTTCACTTGCGTCGCAACCTGGGTCGCGAACACCTTTTTCAAGCCCAACCGGCCAACATGCAAGTCGCCGTGCGCCTGAATCGCGAATAGTGGCGAAGGGCCCACCGGCTGATTGGAGTTGGAAGACAAGATGCGGTACCAAGCACGTTTGGTGGGATGTGGCGTGAACCATTCGGCGAGATCTCCGGTCGTGAGCTGGTCAGCCGAGAGATCGAACTGAAACACACAAGTCGGTGCGACGCTCGGACCGACGCCTGCAGCCAGGCTTGGAGCGGCACAATGCCGAGGCGCCATAACCTCGCCGCTCCAATGTGTGCTTCCCGTGCGAGCGGCAATCTTCTGCATTAGCACCGCGTCCGGAGCGAGAGTCATGGTTGCTGAGCCAATCTCAATGGGAGTATTCAGGCCGTGCATTTCGGCGCGCACGTCGCGCAATTGCGCCGTCCCAAGCGTGGCGGGAGGCGCGAATCCCTGCCATGGCCCAGAGACGCTCACATCCAATTTAGCGAAACCTTCTGCCGCCGGGCGCGACACCGGCAAGCCCAGCACGTTCTCTAGACGAAACAGGTCTTTCAGTTCCACGTCGCCGCGCAGAAAAAAACGATAACCGGCAGCGGATATCCAGCCACCAGCGTTCACCGGCGCGGATGCGTTCACCGACGCAGCGACTGGCCCAATCCGCAGGTGGGTTTCAGGGGGCTCGTGGTCTTTGTTCTTGTCCTTATCTTCTTTTGTCCGCGAGTGACTAGGCCGGCCTCCGTGCGAGTCGGCGGCCGCCGTAGTCACTGGAACCAGCGTCAGTGGAATCGTACCCAACGCAACCTCATCCTTATCCTTACCCGCATTCCCCTCATTCGATGAAAGGCGCACGTTAGTCGCCGAGCCGGTACCGGTCCATGTTGGCGACGCGGTCTGCGATGAGCGCGGCAGAAAGCCGCGCTGCGTGTCCTCGTGAACGTCAGACGCATTGCCTGTGGCACGGAACTCCGCATTCAGCAATCCAGTTGCAATCAGATCGCCCGGGATCTGCTTTTTTGCCTGGCGCAGCAATCGAACCACCGAAGTGAGCGGCACCTGCTCGGCCTCGAGCGTCAGATTGTAATTGGGTACCTGGGCCACTAAGGACAACGCCCCGCGCAGGCGGAGCATCCCGCCACTTACCGGCGATTCGCATAGCAGGTCGGCAAGTGTGCTGGTGACCGCGTTGTACTGTCCCGAGCAATCGGTTGCCAGGCGCACACTCTCGCTATCAACGATGTCGTAGCGACGGAAATCTTCGATCGCGGTCTGGCTCGCGATGAGCAATGCTTCCGGAGTGCCGGATACGTTCGCCGTGAAATTCACTCCGCCGCGCCAGCCCCGGTCTTTTCCGGTCAGTAATTTTGTGATCTGCCCCAGTTGCCCCTTTTGCCATTGCACGCTGAGTTGCAACGGCGTCGACCGCAGGCTCGCAGCGCGCTGCCAGGTGGCATTTATCTGAAGCATCCCGGTATCGGTGAGATTAAAATCCGTGCGTACCGGCTCGGCCTTCATGCGAGCGCCCCAGGAATTCTCCGAGTCCTGCCAGAGCGCCACGTCGGCATCCATCAGCGCGTAAGACTTCTTCGTCTGTCCAATCTTGAAATTGATGCGAGCATGGTCGGCTTCGAGATAAGGGAATGCCGGACGGCGCTCGGATGCGGGTTTTCCCGTCGGCGCCGCTGGGATTTGCGCGTTGCGCTCGAGCAAACTCGCCAGGTTCCAGTGGTCCTGGTCGTTGCGCACAAGGTTGATGCTGGGCTCGTTCGCGCTCAACGTGGCAATCTCGAGTCGCCCGCGGAGCAGGGAACGAAACCGGATTGCGGCGGAAACTTCTTGCGCGCGGATCATCGGCTCCGCGCTAAATGCGGGGTCGTCGTAGATGACGAGCCCTTCCAGATCAAAGCCCGGCCGCGGCAGAAGCCGCAAACGCACGTTGTCGAGTGCGACTCTTCGTCCCAAAGCGCTTCCTATGGAAGTGGCGATCCGGTTTTGCAACTGGTGCACGCCGGGTCGGAACAGAAACAGGATGAGTAGGAGCGCCGCGACCGCAGCCACCCCGCGCTTGGAGCGTAGAAAGTTGGACCCCGGAAATCTCACTTCACGATCCTGAGGGTTCGCGACCAGCGCGTCTCATCGAAGAAGTGAATGACGATATGCGCCAGAAACCCCAGCCGGTCGCCCGCGCCGCGCATCTGGTACTGGTCGGGCGGAGTGATAAACGACCAGTAAATGAACATCGGGCGGCCGATTACATTCTTCCGCGGAATAAAGCCCCAGTAGCGGCTGTCCTTGCTCACGTCGCGATTGTCGCCCATTCCAAAATAGCTGTTCGGAGGTACGACGACATCGTTGCCTTGGATATAGGAGGACAGCGTGGCGATCCAGTCCTGACTTGTGATGCCATACCTTTCCAACGGAGGCACGGCAGGAAAATTGTCCCGGTAGGGATCGTAATTCGCCACTTTGTGCTGGACGTATGGCTCATCGAGCTTTTCGCCGTTGCGGTAGACGTAGCCATCGCGCAAGTGAATGCGGTCGCCGGGAACACCGATGATGCGCTTCACTACAAACAGCCCCTTCTCCTCGGGAGACAGGAATACAACGATGTCGCCGCGGCGGATGTCGCGATAGGACATCAGCGGTTCCATCCAAGGCGTCGGCGGCGCAAACTGCTCCCGGTTTACCAGGACGTGGTCGCCGATGAGCATCGTGTCCTCCATGGAACTGGAAGGAATCTCAAAATTCTGCAGCACAAACGTCATGATGAACAGAACGATGACCAGCAATTCCGCCAGCGAGGCGACGAACTCCACCGGCGTCTCGCGCGGCTTTTCGTCGACCACGACTTCTTCTTTGTTCGGCGCGCTTTTCGGCACATCCGGCATTTGTTTTGGAAAACTTCCTCTCAGCGTACCAGCATGAAGGTTCGCCGCCAGCGCGTTTCATCAAAAAAGTGAATGATGATGTGCGCCAGAAACCCCAACCGGTCGCCCATATCGCGCATCTGGTACTGGTCCTCCGGAGTAATAAACGACCAGTAAACGAACATGGGACGGCCGATTACGTTCTTGCGGGGAACAAACCCCCAGTAACGGCTGTCATAGCTCAAGTCGCGGTTGTCGCCCATGGCAAAGTAGCTGTTCGGCGGCACGACAATGTCACCGCCCTCAATATGCGAAGGCATTTCCTGTATCCATTTCTCATTGGTTACCTGAGAATCGCTTTCTGAGGCCAGCACAGCGGGAAAGTTGTCGCGGTAAGTGAAGTCGCCCGGCCGTTTGTGGCGGACGTAGGGCTCATTAAGTTTCTCGCCATTGCGATACACAACGCCGTCGCGCAAATGGATGCGGTCGCCGGGCACCCCCATGATCCGTTTCACTAGGAACAAACCCGGTTGCTCTGGCGACATGAACACAGCAATCTCACCGCGGTGGATGTCGCGATAGGGCATCAGCGGTCCCATCCAACGCGTTGGCTGCGCGAGCTGCTCCCGGTTCACAAATACGTGGTCGCCGATGAGCAGCGTGTCCTCCATGGAACTGGAGGGAATCTCAAACGCCTGCAGAATAAACGTGATGATGAACAAGCCGGTGACCAGGACTCCCGCCAGGGAAGCCAGGAATTCCACTGTAGTCTCGCGCGGCTTTTCTTCCACAACTGCTTCTTTTTCTTTCTTAGGCACGTCGGTATCCATTTCAAAAGGCTTTCTTCTCAGCGCCTCTTCATTAGATCAGCGCACCAGCCTGAAGGTTCGTTCCCAGCGCGTTATCTGGAACAAATGTGTGACCGCGTAGGCAAGGTGATAAAGTCTATCACCCACAGTTGGCGACCCGGGAAGATCGTTGGTCAAACCGCCCGACGACCAGTAAATCAAGAGCGGGCGTCCAATGATATTTTCGCGCGGCACGAAACCCCAATAGCGGCTGTCCTGGCTGTCATCGCGATTGTCACCCAGCACAAAATAGTGGCCCTCGGGGATAATCAACTGGTGGTCTTCGACCAGTTTCGGCATTTCTTTCCACCATCTTGCGTCCACGCCGTAGTCGGGAGAATCGGTGCGCGGAAAGTCGTCGCGATAGGGACTGCGAAGCGCGGTGATGTACTGCACGTAGGGCTCAACCAGGAGAACGCCGTTGATGTAGACGCGTTTGTTGATCAGGCGCAGGCGATCTCCGGGCAAGGCCACTACTCGCTTCACGAAGTCCTGCGCAGGATTCACGGGGTAATGGAAGACGATGACATCGCCGCGGCGGACGTTGCGGTAAGGCAACAGGCGGTTCCACCCGGTGGTGCCGCCGTAGCAAAATTTATCCACCAGCAGGTAGTCGCCGATCAGCAGTGTTTGCTCCATGGATTCCGAAGGGATGGTGAATGCCTGCAACAGGAAGGTGACGACAAAAACGGCGATCACCACCGTTCCTGCGACCGACTGAACAGTCGCGGGCCAATCCCCAGCGGAAATATCTTCGCTCCACGACATAAATTAACTTCGCAAGATAAATCTGGCGTGGAGTTATGCCGCGCTTTTGCGGGACACCACGCTACGATCCGCCGCCGTCCTTCCCCATATTCGGATGCCGCGCGCCGGGCAACGTGGCCAGATGCTCCAGAACTTGCCGCGCCGCTTCCTGTTCGGCCCGTTTCTTGGTTGCGCCCTGGGCGCGCCCCACGAATTGACCCAGATCGAGTTCCGGCAGCCTCACCTCGACCGTAAAGGTCTTCTTATGTTCCGGCCCTTCCTCTTTTACCAGAGCGTAAACCGGCTGCGATCCGCCTCTGGCCTGGAGCGCTTCCTGTAATGCGGACTTAAAATCCATCACCGGGATGGTGCTGGTTTCAAGTTTCATGTGCGCCAGTTCCGGCTCTACAATTACGCGCACGATAAAGTCCCTCGCCACCGGCCAGCCGCCGTCGAGGTAGAGCGCCGCCAGGATGGCTTCCAGCGCGTCCACCAGCAGGCTTGCCTTGTTACGTCCCCCGCTTTTTTCTTCACCGCGGCCGAGACGCATGTAATGGCCTATCTGAAGCTGCTCCGCTACCCGCAGCAGATGCCGTTGTCCGACCAGATGAGCACGCAGCTTGGAAAGATGCCCTTCCTGGAATTCCGGAAAGCGTTGGAAAAGCGCCTCGCTGGTCGCCAATCCGAGCACCGCGTCTCCCAGAAACTCGAGCATCTCGTTGTCGCCAATAGACGAACCGCTGGACGAACCGCCGCCGGACGCACCGCTACCCGCGTTCAGCGCCTCCACCTCGCGCGCTTGCGAGCTGTGGGTAAGCGCCTGCTCAAGCAGTTCGGGGCGCTGGAACTGGTGACCCAGGCTTTCTTCCAGCACCATGATTTCGCGTGACTTCATCACACAGACGGGCAACGATCCTTCGGCCCGGATTTTGGTAGAGATGTGGCTGGCCACGTCTGAGAACTTGCCCGCGCTCTAGACTAGGCGGGGTTGGCGCCTACCAGAGTCGTGGCTAGTTCTTTGGCGGAGCCGGCGCCGTGCCTCCGGTGAGCTGTTGCAAGCGGTCGACTTCCCGTTTTGCCGGAGTCAAAATCACGGTGTTGTCCTTCGCGATTTCCACCGCGTGAGTCGCCACCTTGAGTGCCTCCGGATACTTACCCTGTTTATCCAGCGTCAACGCCAAGCGGAGAACGACTACGGGATCCGGGTCGCTGGGATAGACATCGATGGATTTTTGCAGATTCTCCTGCGCCGCCACGTAATTCTCTTTCTTGAACTCAATGGTGCCGACAATCGAATACGCGTTGGAGCGTAGCAGCGCCTTGTAGGCGTCGATCTTCTCCTGCGGTGTGCCCGCAGGGACGCTTATGTCGGTGTCCACCGTCTGCGTTGCCTTCTGCGCCATCGAGATCGCCTCCGCGAAGCGCTGATCTGTGTCGATTTGCCCTTCGTGCGTTCGCTCGGCGATCACCTCGGCGACAGTCACCAGAGCCTCGGGGTCCTCCCCGTCAAGGCCCAGCACTTTGCGGCCCATGGCCTCGGTCTTCTCCGCGTTGTTGGCATTTTGGTAGAGCCGCATCGCGTTCTTATAGAGCAGTACGCGAAGTTCGCTGTCCGGAAACTTGGCCGCAAAATCGTCAGACGCCTTCTCCATCGCGGCAGGATCGGATTTGATTGCGGTCGCTGCCTTCCAGGCATCCAACTCCGGATCGGTCTTGGCTTGCGGTGGACGCTTACCCTGTGGCGCCGCGCCTGGCGTCGCCTGACCCGCTGCCGCCGGGTTCTGCTGTGCCGGTTGTCCGCTGCTCTGGGCTTCGGCCCAAACCGCGAAGCTCAGTACACCAAAAATCAGTAGCCCCCGAATGACTGCTCGCTTCATACTGTCTCCCATAACGCAGAATTTCAAACCTTAGATCTCTTGACGTAGCGACAGCTGCCCTCGGCTGTCCGGCCAGCGCAGTTCGCCAGGTTTCGTGCAACCTTGAAACCGTCTTGGGTCACTCCGGCCGCCTCGCCACCGGAGGCTCATACGGTTGATCCAATCCCCGTTGTGCCGCCAGTTTCGCTTCCGGAAGCGTTCCACCCGCCGCGTCCAGGGCCGCCCGATACTGATCCACGGCGGCGAGCCGATCTTCCTTCAAGTCGAAAATGCGTCCCAGGTAAATATGCGACCAGGCAATTACTTTGGGTTCATGCGCTGTCTGCAGCGCTCGTTCAAAATACGTGCGCGCCCCATCGATGTCCCGATTGGCGGTGGCGACTTCCGCCAGAATGAATAATGCGCGTCCCGAATCTTCTTCCTGTTCATCAAGCGCCTGCTGCGCCAGTTTCTGCGCGGTTTCCCGATCGCCCGCCGCCAGCCGCCGCTCCGCGTTCAACAGCAGGCGCTCGCTGTGAG
Organism: Terriglobales bacterium; assembly: GCA_049520095.1. Lineage (GTDB taxonomy): Bacteria > Acidobacteriota > Terriglobia > Terriglobales > Acidobacteriaceae > Acidiflorens. The sequence goes on along the minus strand of JBEKQC010000060.1, from coordinate 15,342 downwards.
GGCCAGCCTGATGCAAAAGCTCCGGCGCCGCCTCGCCCGAAAACTCGATCAGCGATGCACGCTTCATTTCTTTGCCGACCTCAATCGAGCCGACCATGTCCGCATACGCATTGCGCATGCCCGTCGGATCCCTATCGAACTTTCCCAGCACATCGTAAAAATACCGCGTCAGCACGTAACCTTCTTTGTCGGCTTCCTCGATACTCTTTGCCCGCTCCGCCTCCGGAACCTTGGTCAAGCGCTGTTCAATCGCCCGTATCAGGCATTCCGTCACCAGCAGCGAAATGCTGCTCTTGAAAGCTTCATCCATCGGAGCGTTCTTCACGTCATCGAGCAATGGCTCCAGCCGCTTGAACGAGTCGCCGTTTTTCAGCGCCAGTGGATCCAGAAGATAATGCAGATACGTGTGCCGGATCTGTTGCAGCTTGATCGCCGTCCCCGAGCTCGGCGAAATGACCACGTAGTAATCCGACGCATAGTTGCGCGCGTTCGTCTGCCCCGGCGCGCCCATCGCATCCAGATAGACGGTAAACTGCCGTCCCAGATAACCCGCGGACGGCATTTTCAGATAAATCTCGGTGTCGAACGTCATCTTCGCCAGCGGAGCGTGATAAACCTCAGTCAATTCCTTATAGCGCTCGCGGTGCCGCACCCAGATGGCATGCAAGTCGATCTTCTGGTAAAAGGCCTGCATCAGCGGCACGATATCGGCTACCGCGTTGGCATCGGGAGGCAATTCCGGCGGCTTCACTTTCAACGCAAACGTCGGTGGCTCCTCCAAATAGAGCGCCAGCGATACATAGTGGGACAGGTCGTGTGCCGGGTCTGGCACCGAATGCTGCCGGTAGAACAAGCACATCGGACCAACCACATCCTGAGCCCCGGCGGTATCCTCGACTGCCTTGGCGACCTCCAACCGCATCTGCGTTCGCAGCGGGTCGGAAGCACTCAATTCCTGGTCATAGCCGCAGGTGTTGATCGCAGTCAGCACCGTGAACAGCGTCTCGCTGGTTTCGAGCGACACATTGGGCAGGTTTTGCGTCCAGCCGGGCGCCACGAGCAGAACTACCGCCAAGCCCACAGCGAACACCAGTCGAACGCGTTGTTTCAGGAAGCTCGTTGTGACATCAGACATAGACGGATGCGCTAGAAAATAGTGTACGAACTGGTCAGTTTGCGGTCAATCCGAGAGGTGCTCACGTAGTGACAGCCGCCCTCGGCTGTCCCGCGAGCGCAGCTCGCGAGTTTTCGACTTGAATGACAAACCGCATGCCCATATGTATTGTCCCGCGGGCCGCAATTAGGGACCAATCTACTGAATCTAGTGCCGGGGTGGCCGGAGTGTCGCTATCGGAAGGCAAACAACCCTTGATAATGCTGAGACGCTCGGCTGGACAGTCGGGGCGGCTGTCGCTACGTGGGCGCTCCAAGCCGAAATCGGAGATCTAGCCCTTGACGCTAACTTTCGAGAACGACAGCACGGCCGTCCCCGTTGTCGGCCGCCCCATGGAAAGCGCGGGATGGAAGGTCGTGAAAATCAGCAGGTTTTTCAATTGTGGCAGCACCGCCTTGGCGTCGTCCGGTTGCGACAGGATGCGGTAATCCTCCACGCGCCCGTTGGCATCCACGTACGCTTCAATTACCACCGCATCCTCGCCGATATTGCCGAGCGATGTGCCGAACGCCGACTGTTCAAGTTGCGGCCCGGTGTACAGCATCAGCGGAACGTCTCCGCTGCTCGCCCGCAGTTCTGCCGGCAAGGCAAAGAAGCCCAGCAGTAGTCCGAAAAATAACACGGCGCTGACCAGCCCAGCCGTAGCCGGAACCATGAATGCGTTCAGCGCATTTCCCAGTCGCACCAGAAAACCTTCGAACCGCGGGCGCCGCTTCTGTGCGGCCTCGCGTGAAATGGCCAGCCGCAACTTCAACGCTAGGTCGGCGGGGGCCTTCGCCGGGCCCAGACTTGCCAGCAACTGTTGCGTGCGTTGGGTCGCGGCATATTCCCGCGCGCAACGGGCGCACTCTTCAACATGGCGCGTGAGCGCGTGCATCTCCGACCCGCTCACCCGGCCGTCGAGATACGGCGAGAATAATTTCTTGATCTCAGTGCACGTCATGGTGTCACCTCAACCTCTCTGCCACCGCGCGAACCTTGCCGCGCGCTTCGGGATCCGCTCCGCCGGTCATTTACAGAAGCGCCGGCAGGATCATCGGCAGGAGCGAGCAACCCCAACTCCGGACCCACCTCCCGTACATATCCCGTTAACTTTTTGCGCAGCGCGTCGCGCCCGCGCGTGATACGCGACTTCACGGTTCCCAGCGAAATCGCCAAAATTTCCGCAATCTCTTCGTACGACATTTCTTCCAGGTCGCGGAGAATCAAAGCCGTCCGATACGGTTCTGGCACCTGTTGCAGCGCCTGTTCCACGGCAACGCGTACCTCGGTATGCGCGAACTTCTCAAAGGGAGACTCGCCCGGATCGACCAGCCGCTCGTCTCCGGAGAATTCGCATTCCCCCGCTCCAATCGGATCAATCGGCGTTTCCTGCGCCTTGTGCCGGAACCACCAGCGCCGGCGATTCGCCGCTTCGTGCAAGGCGATGCGGTAAATCCAAGTCTTCAAGCTGGACTCGCCGTGGAAATGCTTCATCCCGCGGAAGACTTTCAGAAACACATCTTGGGTAGTGTCCGCCGCGTCGGACGGATCGTTCACGATGCGGTAGATGAGTCCGTAGATCGGCTGATGAAACTGGCCAATCAGCCAGGAGTAGGCCTCTTCCGAGCCCGCCTTCAATTCAGCAATGACGGCGGATTCCTCAGTTCGAGCTCCGATAGCGCTGGCAAGATCGCCCAATGTAGTAGCTCCCGCCACGGCGGCGTTGCCTCCTATTATAGAGTCACTCCGAGCCCGAGCGGCGGGAATCTTCACTCCTGCCGACACCACGACGGAAGCCCTTGCCCGCTTAATTAGTTAGACTCCGAAACGGCCCGTGGAGTTCCAGGGGTAAATCCAGTATTTGCAATACCTTCTGGAGACGCGGCAAGCCCCATCTATATGGGGATCAGACGCCCCCTCGAGGGGGATGGGGATCGCCCGTACAAAAGTGTCGAATCCCGCCTTCTTACTTCGTCGGCGCAGCACTTGGCGGAGCACTCGTTGTGGTCGCTGGTGGTTTGGGTTTCGTCGGTTTCTTTTTCACCGGCTTCTGCGGAGGCTCGGTGTCATCCACCACTACCTTTTTCGACGTCGGAGGTGGCGCCGCGGACAGCGTCTTGACCTGCGTGCGCAGGCGAGTCAACTCATCTTCCTTACTCGCAGTCAGTTTCTGCATGCGTTCGCCAAATCCACGACGCGCGCTCTCCAGTCCGGACATGTCGTTGCTCAGGTTCTGAAATTCATCTTTGGATCCGAAAGCTCCCGCATTTTCCACCACCGCACCAAAGTTGTCATACAGCACTACCAGGTTGCGATAGAGCTTGAAACTCACTCCCAGATCTTCGGGCGAGTTATTCAATTGCGCGATTGTTTCCGGTAGCGCCGACTGCAAGTTGCGTTGGATCGATTCCACAGTCGCCAGCGTCTGTCGCTTGGTAGAAGCGTCGGTCTTCCATCTCTCGATCCGCGTATTTCCGAGATCGGATTGCATACTCTTCGCCGTCTGCTGCAACCGCGTCAGGATGCCGTTCAGTTCGCTGACCGATGCGTAAGCAACCGGTGGTTGCTGCCCGCCCGCCGCGCCACTTGAGTTTTGCGCCCCAGCCGCTGCCGCAAGCACAGCGATGAGAAACGGAAATGACCGAACCAGAATATCGCGTGAGTTCAACATGGGGCTCCGTTCGTGTCCTTAGTGTTTTGCCAACCATATCCTATTCGAGTTCGGCAATCCGAGTCGAGTTTGACGCAACGCCAAAGCTAAGCGAGAATTGAATCATAGCAATTTCAAGTGGGCCTGTGGCGCAGCTGGGAGCGCGCTTCCATGGCATGGAAGAGGTCGTCGGTTCGATCCCGACCAGGTCCACCAAAATCTTGCTGTATGCCTTTCGTCTACATCCTGCGCAGCGGAACTAGCGGCCGATTCTACATCGGCTGCGCGGAACAGCCGCTTGTCCGTTTGACCGAACACCAGCGGGGGCAGACCATCTCCACTCGGGGACGAGGGCCCTGGACCTTGGACTATGAGGAGCCCTTCGAGACGCTCTCGGAAGCTCGAAAACGCGAGCGCCAGCTGAAGAGCTGGAAGTCGCATCGCTCCATTCAGGAACTGATCGATGCTTCCAAGACCCACAATTGAGCGCGCCCCGGCGTAGCCGGGGAGGTCGTCGGTTCGATCCCGACCAGGTCCACCAAATCTCTCTGTTGAACTCGTACGGTGAAGACCCCGCCTCAGCGAAGTCGAGTTCCCGGAACTCTCCCATCTCCTCGTTCGTAGCCGCTACGCATCCGTTTCCGCGGCCAGCATCCCGATGAGCAACAGTAGGATCATGACGTCAGTATGTATGCTAATCATTTGAAACGCGAGCCTGAAGCCGCGATGCGCGAACGCTTCTTCCATTCCGTTGCGCTCATTGTATTTGTGCTGCTTGCGCTGGACGCAGATCTATCTGCGGCCGCCGCCCACTGGACTGTCATCAACCAACCCGTCCGCCTCGTCAACGGAACCCCAGTGCTCTTTCGCGTCACCACTCCGAAGCCGGTGCGCGCGCTTTCAGGGAATTGGCTGGGGCACGAGATCCTGTTCAGCTTCGACGCCAGCCACGCAACCTGGTTCGCGCTGGCCGGGGTCAGTCTCGAAACCAAGCCGGGAGCTTATCCGCTCGAACTTCACGGCGAGGCCTTCCCTGGGCAATCCACCGGACGGTCCGCCGAAGAAGCGATCTCATTCGAAAAGAAAATTCGGGTGGAACACCAGCGCTATCCCCGTGTGCTGCTGAAGGTTCCCGCGCGCTACACGGCGCCCAGTCCCGAAGACCAGCGCCAGATCGACCAGGACAAGGAAACAAAAGCCGAGGCTTTTAAGACCGCCAGCCCCGAGCGCGAATGGAAAGGTTCGTTCGCGCCTCCGGTAGATGCCGCGATCTCGGACGTGTTCGGAGTCGAGCGCATCTTCAACGGCGCGGTCCAGAGCACGCATCAGGGGCTCGATTTCCGAGTGCCCAGTGGATCTTCGGTCGCAGCAGTGAATCGTGGCCGCGTCATCTTGGCGCGCCCTCTGTTCTTTGAAGGGAATTGCGTAGTGATCGACCATGGCCAGGGACTGCTGACGCTCTATTTGCATTTATCAAAATTTTCCGTCAAAGAAGGCGACGACGTGAACAAAGGGCAGGCGATTGGACTGAGCGGAGGTACGGGCCGGGCGACGGGGCCGCATCTGCATCTGGCCGTGCGCTGGCAAGGCGTGTATCTGGACCCGCAAGTACTGCTCAAATTGCATTTGCCATGAGGACAGCAATCTGGTGGCGCAGACTTCTGCGGTAGTCTAATCCGGAGCCGCCAAAAGGCCGCCCACGCTGCCCAGCAGTTTCTCCGCCGCCTCTCCAGGATCTTGTGTGTGAAAGTTCTCATCCAAAATCAGGAGAGAGACGGCCGGATCGATTTCCTCCAGCGCCTTGCGTGTCGGTTTGCCATGAACCGATTGCATACGCGCGGAAACCACCACCAGTTTTGCCTTCGTTGCCTTGAGGAGGATTCGGGCGTCGTCGATGGCCGTGGTGGTCAAGGCGTTGTATCCCGCGCTGCACAGCACCTCGCGTAGGAACGTACACACATCCGTCGACTCGTAAACACAAAGCATGCGCGGCCGGGCGTCCCCGGTTTTTCCTCGCGAATAGCGCGATCCTAAATAGGCGGCGGTGATCGCTTCTTCGACCGAATCGTAGAGTTCAAATTGCGAGAGCAGGTTGGTCATCTGCAAGGTCTTACGGATCCTCGGCGGCACTCCGCTGAGTTTGAGATCTCCTCCCTTCGCTCGCGCGGCTTGCGTCAGGCGCACCAGCGCTCCCAAGCCGCTGCTATCGATGAACTCCACCTGGTCGAGTTGCAGCACGACGTCGCCGTACTTGACGAAAGAGTCTCCTACAAAAGCGTGCAAGGTAAAGACTTCATTCCCGGCCACGATCCGTCCGTGACACTGAATGACCAAAACATCGCCGACCGGGCGGCTCTCCAGGCGCAGCTGCATCACACCTCCTCATACGTGAAATTGCGACCTTCTACTGCTTCGTCCGAGGTCGCTCGTGTTGCCCGGACTTTTCTTTTTGATCTTCTTCTTGATCTTGAAAACCGCACCATAGTACCCCATCTCGCCGGTTCGCGATATTGCGAAACGATCTTTCACCGCGACGGATAGATCACTCGCAGGGCGCCGGCGGCAACAGAGATCTCGGCGGGTGTCTGGCACACAAACTCTCCGTCAGCGTAGATATCGATCGGAGTCTCGGTCTGGACGTGGACTCGCTCCGCCCGCGAGTACTCGACTTTGGGGTGCATGAGATGGCGGCCGAAGTACACCGTCGGAAACATGCAAAGCAGTTCGAAGGGATTCAACATACTGATCCGGCAGACGTCGAGCTTGCCATCGCGGAAATCTGCTTGCGGCGCGATGCGCATGCCGTCGCCATAGAACTGCGTATTGGCGAAGGCGGCGAGCAGGGTGAGCTTTTCGGCCTCGCTATGATCTTTACCGTTGAACTCTGTCAGCCGCATCGAAAAGGCCGGGAACTTGAGTAGCACCGGCAATAGCGCCAGCGCATAGCCGCCGTGTCCGCGCAGCCAGCGCGGCATCCGATTGGCACGGCGGGTAGTGGCAGCGTCCAGGCCGCAACCGCCGACGCAGCAGAAATAGTGGCTGCGCTCCGGCGCGGCGGAGGGAGCGATGACCCCGAGATCGATTGCCTGGGCTGAGATTTTCCCCGCTTCGAAATCACGCCAGACGTGCACGGAGTCTTGCGTCGAGCGCAGATTCAGCGCGCGGGCAAAGTCATTTCCACTTCCCGCCGGGACGATCAGCACGGGGAGTTGGAGCCGCACCAGCGCGGGGAGATGACGGTGAATGGTGCCGTCCCCGCCGAAAATCAGGATGGCGTCGGCGTCGGCGCCGCCGTCACTGGATGCCGCGGGCAGGCCTTGCAGCCATTTTGTCGGAGAGCCGGATTGGAACGGCTTCAGGTCTGCCGGCGAAGTTCCCAAGCCGAAGATGACGGCGGCGCGCATGCGTCCTGCATTAGAACACACGCACCGCCAGGAAACGAATCGTCAGCGACAAACTACTTCGGCAGGCACTTCTCCATAAAATCCACCAGATCTTTTTTCATCTTGTCGTGTTCGGTGCGATCGATGTACGCCATGTGTCCCGAATTGTAGGTGGCGTAGGAAATATTCTGGCGGAACTGCGGGCCGAGGTCGAGATGATCCATGGTCCAGTTGGCGGCGGTGAAGGGCGTGGCCAGGTCGTAGTAGCCTTCCATCACCAGAATCTTCATATATGGATTCTTGATCATGGCCGATCGCAACCCGCCCGCCGTGCTGGGAAAGCCTTCGACGGCGTTGCCCCACTCCCAGTCGCGGAAGCCCGGCTGGTCGTAGGCGAAAACCCGGTAGGGCATGTCGGACTTGTAATTCAGTTCGGTGCGCAGGTAGTTGTTGAACGCCGAGGTGTAAGGCGGCAGAATGGCGGCGCTCGTCGGATCGTAAAAACGATCTTCGCCGGGATCGGGGCTCGTGAAACGGCCATCGAGCCGGCCGCTGATCAGTTTCTGATCGAGCAGCAACTCTTTGGTAAAAGTGGGAACGTCGATGCGCAGGTTGTGTGCTTCGATCACCTCCGGACGCAACCCGATGTAGCGCGATAGTTGCTCGACCATCTTGCGATGTTCTTCCGGTGACAGCGCATCGCCCTTACCCAGAGCGAGCGCGTACTCATTGTTCGACCAGCGCACGACTTCTTCGCGCGTTTTCGCCATGTCCTGGGTGAGATCGGTGGACAACTTGTGATGGTAGCCGGCGATCATGTTGAACGTGGGCACCAGCAGCGGGTAAGGCAGGTCGTTCGACTTGTTCCATTCGAGCGTCTGGAAATCCACGGCCATCGAGAGCAGGGTTATGCCGTTGAAGGCGATGCCATGGTCGGCGAGATATCCGGCGATGCCGGCGGCGCGTGTGGTGCCGTAACTTTCTCCGAGCAGGAAGAGCGGCGAACTCCAGCGATCGTAGCGGGAGAGATAGAGGCGGATGAATTCTCCGAAGACCTGGATGTCGCCTTTTACGCCCAGAAACTTCTTTGTAAGTTCAGCGGTTGCGGCGCGCGAATAACCAGTGGACATGGCGTCGACCATGACGATGTCACTGCGGTCGAGAAGCGTGTCGGGATTGTCCTCCAGGCGATAGGGCGCAGCTGGCATGAAGCCATTCGGTTGGAGCAGGACGCGCTTAGGTCCGAGCGCTCCCATGTGCAGCCACACCGAAGCGGAGCCGGGGCCGCCGTTGAACGAGAAGGTTAGCGGACGCTTTGCGGCATCCTGTCCTTCGAGCGTGTAGGCGACAAAAAACATTTCGGCTTCCGTCTTGCCGTCGCCGCGCTTGATGGGAAGCCTGCCAGCCGTCGCCGTATAGCCGAGCGTCCTGCCGTTCACCGTGGTCTGGTGATGGGTAATTACAGGCGGGACTTCCGTCACATCGTAATGCTCTTCCTTGTCGGTAGCTTCGTTGGCGTCGGTCTTGGGCAACTCGGCGGGCTTTCCGCTTTCCGCGGGCTTCTCTGGAGTTGCGGCGCTCGCCGCCGTTGATTGCTTTTTATCCTTCTTCGACGAAGCCTGCTTCGCGCTCTCGGGCGTCGTGTCCGAGGATTGGTTTTGCTGCGCCACAGAAAACGGAATCGTCAACATGGCGAAAAAGAGAACGATCGGAATTCTCACGCTTGTCTCCGGGTAAAAGAATTGGATCAGCATTATAGCGCCTTCGCCGATCGCACCTGAAAAAGCCGGAGTCAACTCCAGACGTGCTAGAATTTGTTGCGCCTGAAATGCTTCCACCGGCTCGGTGGCGCACCGGTCCTCCACCCTGGCATTGACGGACTGAAAAAGTGGCTTCAAATACCAACGCTAAAATCGACTCCATCACCTACGCCGATGCCGGTGTCAGCATCGATCGCGGCAACCGCACCAAACAGCGCATCAAGTATCTGGCCCACAAAACTTTTACCAAGGGAGTTCTGAGCGAGATTGGCGGCTTCGGCGGGCTGTTCTCGGTCGATAAGAAGTATTTGGATCCGGTGCTGGTTTCGAGCGTGGATGGCGTGGGCACTAAATTAAAAGTGGCCTTCGAAATGAAAATGCACCACACCATTGGCGCCGATCTGGTGAATCATTGCGTGAACGACATCGCGGTGCAAGGTGCGGCGCCTCTGTTTTTTATGGACTACTTGGCCACGGGCAGGCTGGAGCCGGAGGTTGCGGAAAAAATTGTGGGTGGTCTTGCCGAAGCCTGCAAGCATAACGGCTGCGCCTTGATCGGCGGCGAGACCGCCGAAATGCCTGGGTTCTATCCCGAAGGCGAGTACGATCTTGCCGGATTCATTGTCGGAGTAGTCGAACGCGAGCGGATCATCAGCGGCAAAGACGTGCAGGTGGGCGATTGCGTGCTCGGTCTGCCCTCGAATGGCCTGCACACCAACGGATATTCGCTGGCGCGCAAGCTGCTTTTTGAAATCGCGGGCTATTCCCCGGAAACTTTTGTCAGCGAGATCAAGAACAAGGTCGGCAACGAACTCATGCGGACCCATCGCAGCTACTGGTCGGTCATCCGCAAGATGATCGCGGGCGAGTGCGTGGCGGCGCTGGCGCATATTACCGGCGGCGGCATCACCGAGAACCTGCCCCGAGTGCTGCCCAAAGGCACGTCGGCTGTGATCGAACTCGGCACCTGGCCGGTGCTGCCCATCTTTGAACATCTGCAAAAACTCGGCAACGTCGCCGAGGAAGAGATGCTCCGCACCTTCAATATGGGCCTCGGTATGCTGATTGTGGTTCCCGCCAAGAAGTTCAAAAAAGCGCAGACGCTGCTGGAGCGCGCCGGAGAAAAATTCTACAGCGTCGGCCGCATCGTCAAGGGCGAGCGCAAGGTGATGTTCAGCTAGGATCGTGGCTAGTTGCCGGACGCCAGCAGCGCATCTTCGGCATCCCACACGCCATCGCGAAACGTGACACTTCTTCCCGAGATGGCGGGGATGCGCTCGCCGGGAACAATGATTCCGACCAGGTTCAACGGATCTCCGGCGGCGATGATGACACGCTCGCTCGGCGTATTCTGCGGCAGCTTGCGGTGAGCGCGCAACGATTCGACGGCCACCGGAAGCGCGAACTGTTCTCCCAGGAATCCATCGACGAATCGGCCGCCGCGCACTTCGCCGCGATCTTCGAGACGGCGGTAGCCGATCTGCAATTCACGCCAGCGGGGGAGATTGGTCTCCCGTACCAGCAGATCGCGGAAGACCACGCCATAGCGGCGCAACAGCATCCAGCAGCAGGACTCGACGCTGCGATCACGATCGGCGCCTTCAGTGTGCAAGAGCGACCAGCGTCCGGGCGCATGCCGCGGGCGGCGGACTTTGCCCATTGTTTTACCGAAGCTGGCGCCAGACGAGTTTTTCGGCGTAACTAGCGCACGCAGGTTTTCGAATCCGTCGGCGGTCACGAGCCCGGCTGCAACCAGTTCCCACAGTCCAGTTTCGATTTCCGCTTTGAGCCGGCCCGTGGCTCGCACCATGTCGGGGAAGAACAACGCGCCCCGCTGCTTCAACAGTTCGAGGAGCGACTGCGCCACCGGGCTTAAGAACGAAGTACCAGAGTCTTCCGCTCCGGGATGGTGTGGGCGTAGCCAGTCGGCATCTTCGCGGACGAAGAAGGCGATGGGTGCCACGCGCGTGGGAATTACTCGGCGCCGGTTCTCGCGGCCATTCTCATCGGTTCCTGCGGCTTCGAGAGTCGCCGGATGGGGCGACAACCGGCCCCAGCCGACGGCACCGGCCAAGCAAAGCTGATCGAGATTGGCTGGATCGTAGTCCGAGATTCTGCGTGCCAGTACAAAGCGCTCCCACGCGCTGGCGGGGATCTCAAACCCCTGCAACTGCCGGATCACTTCGAGCGTTCCATGCCCGCCGCGCACCTGCGTGCCCGGAGCGATATGCTGCCAGCGCAAAAGCCAACTCATGAACTGCGATGCGGTGACGGGGGCGATTTGCTTGCGCAACGTCGCAACCGTCAGGCGATGGATGCGAGCCAGCAGGCGGCGTTCGCACCACTCCGTTTCGGGTTCGTGGGAAGGGGATGCCGCTGGGCGCGAATCATCCTTACACGAATCAGTGGAGCGGAAGTTGCCGCGCAGAATCGCTCCGCTAGCTTCGATGCGGAGTAGAGCTTTCTCAATCTCAGACGCAGCTAGCCCCAGCAACTCGCCAATTTCCGACGCGGTGGTTGGGCCGAGATGTGCTATCCATCCTTGCACTGCGGTTAGCACAGCGTCGTCAATTCTCACCGTAGAGATACGGCTTGCCGCGTCGCCACCGCTCTGGTTCACGCCGCGAGACGGAGCAAGCTCCGTTCCCACACGATGCATTGCTTGAAACCATTCGAGCCGCTCGACGGCCACCCAATATTGCTTGCCTGAAGCTTGCGCCACGAAGGCGCGATTCTCGTGCTGCAGGCGATCGAAGAATCCAGTCCAGTTGGCAGCGAGCCGCGAGCGCGTTTCCTGACAGCTGAGAGCTGAAAGCTGAGAGCTCGCCTCCTCCGGCGCCGCCATCATCACTAGCGTATGCAGCACATCGTGCAGTTCATCGGCGTCGCGCACATCGGGCCACGCCTCCTGCTGAACCTGTGCGATGGCTGCGGGATCAAGCGCACCGACCTCTTCGAGGACCGAAGCTGGCAATATTCGCCGCATCTCGACGGCCCGCGCCCGGCGCTCTTCTAGCGGCGCATCATCCAGATACGCGTACGGATTCGCATTGAGAATTTCGTGCGAGAATTGCGACGGCACCGGAGTATCCACTGCCAGGCAACGAATCCGTCCCTGCTCGATTCCCCGCAACACCTCGGCGAGACCTTCGATATCGAGCGCCTCGGTGAGCACGTCTTTCATTACCTCGCGCACCAGCGGATGGTCGGGAATCTTGATGTCCCCTTCGATGTTCTCCTGGCAGGCGGCTACGTCGGGAAATACCGAGGCCAGCAGATCGTCGGAGCGCATGCGTTGAATCTGCGGCGGCACTTTCTTGCCACTTTGAAAACGCAGCAGAGCGAGGGCTCTGGTCGCATCCCATCGCCAGCGGGTTTGAAAGATCGGAGATGCCAGCGCCGCTTGTTCCAGGATCGGCTGCATGGTTTCCGAATGCAGAAATTGAAAAACATCGGCCAGCGGAAAGCTGTGCTGTTCGGCGAGGGCGATATTCAATCCGTTATCGGTGGCCGCCGCCTGCAGTTCGAAATTGAAGCCGCGGCAGAAGCGCTTGCGCAACGCAAGTCCCCAGGCTTTGTTGATGCGGCCGCCGAAGGGCGCGTGGATGATCAACTGCATCCCACCGCCTTCGTCGAAGAACCGTTCCGCGATGATGGTCGTTTGCGTCGGCACATCGCCCAGCACGGTGCGGCCTTCGAGCGTGTACTGAATCAGTTGCTCGGCGCCCGATAGATCAAGCCCGCATTCTTCTCGCAGCCAAGTTACGGCGTCAGTGACTACAGGAAGATTCCGCCATCCCTCTACCGGAATCACGCCGGGCAACCGGTCGCTGATTTCTTTTCGTAATTCGCCCAACTGTTGCGAAAGCTCGGAAGTGCGCGCCGGAGCTTCTCCTCGCCAGAACGGTACGCTGGGCGGCGTCCCGTGCGCATCCTCGACCAACATGCGCGACGTTTTCGCTTCGACGCGACGGATGCGCCACGAAGTGTTGCCGAGCAGCATGACGTCTCCCGCCATGCTCTCGACGGCAAAATCTTCATCGACAGTCCCCACCACGCCACCATCCGGTTCGGCGACCACCGTAAACAGTGCGTTGTCGGGAATCGCGCCACCGCTGGTAATCGCCGCCAGACGTGCGCCGCGCCGCGCCCGCAGCTTACGGTTGATGCGATCGTGATGCAGGTAAGCGCCGTAGCGGCCTCGTTGGGAGGCGATTCCTTCCGAGAGCATCGCGAGCACGGCGTCGAAAGTTTCGCGCGAGAGATTTCGATAGGGATAAGCTCGCTTTACGAGCGCGAATAACTCATCTTCATCCCATCCGTCGTTTAATTTGTCGCCTGCGCCGGTGCTGCCAGCAGCCGCGCAGCACGCGACAATCTGCTGCGCCATCACATCGAGCGAAGCTTCGGGGAAGATCAGCCGGTCGAGTTCGCCTCGGCGAATCGCGCGCACCAGTACGGCGCATTCGGCAAGATCGTCGCGCGTCGTGACAAAAAATCGTCCCTTAGGGACTGCGCCTCGCCAGTGGCCCGACCGCCCCACCCGCTGTAGAGCAACCGCAATCGAACGCGGCGAACTAATGTGGCAGACGAGATCCACCGTTCCTACATCAATGCCAAGTTCGAGCGAGGCGGTCGCTACCAGAACTTTGACCTGGCCTTCTTTCAGCTTGCGCTCCGCTTCCAGGCGCAGCTTGCGCGACAAACTTCCGTGATGCGCGGCCACGTTTTCCTCGCCCAGTCGCTCACCAAGTTGATGGGCAATGCGCTCGGCGAGGCGGCGCGTGTTTACGAAGACCAGCGTCGAGCGGTGCGCATTCACTAACTGCACGATGCGCTCGTAAATCTCGTCCCACATCTCGTTGGAGGCGACCGGGCCCAACTCCGACGATGGCACCTCGACGCCAAGATCGAGTTTGCGCTTGTGTCCAACGTTGACGATGACGGGATCGGGGCGTGGATTTTGAGGATCCGCGCTCCCGGCGAGGAAGTGCGCGACTTCTTCGATCGGCTTCTGCGTCGCCGAGAGCCCGATGCGCACGGGCGGACGCTCGGTCAGCGCCTCCAGTCGCTCCAGCGAAAGCGCAAGATGCACGCCGCGTTTGTCGTCGGCCACGGCGTGAATTTCGTCCACGATCACGGTCTCGACATCGCGCAGGATGGCGCGGCTCTTCTCCGCCGTCAGCAGAATGTAGAGCGACTCGGGCGTGGTAACTAGAATATGCGGAGGACGCTTCAGCATGAGGCGCCGGTCTTTCGTCAACGTGTCGCCGGTGCGTACCGTCGTACGGATCTCCGGCATCAGCAGGCCGCGGTCGCCCGCCATCTGCAGAATTTCTCCCAGCGGGATTTCGAGATTTTTCTGAATGTCGTTGCCCAGCGCCTTGAGCGGGGACACGTAGAGAACTTCAGTACGGTCGTGCAGTTCGCCCGCGAGCGCCTTGCACACCAGTCGGTCAATGCAAGCAAGAAAAGCAGCGAGCGTTTTCCCCGATCCCGTCGGAGCCGAGATCAGCGTCGTATGTCCGGCGAGGATGTGCGGCCAGCCCTGCTCCTGCGGTTCGGTCGGAGTCGAGAAGCGCGCAGTGAACCACTCCTGCACCAGCGGATGAGCCCAGGCAAGCGACGGAGAAACCGCGAAAGGCATGGAAATGATTGTAGCGAGAATTCAGAGTTTCGTAAAACATTCGCCTCACACTTATCTTCCGAAGCCCGATTTCCCCCGTTTCCTCGCGGGTAGGGCCCTTTTTGTGGCTTTAGTTGAAGTTCTGCCTTATGAAAGTAAAATAAACTTGACAATATGTAAAGTATAACTTACTGTATGTAAAGAGGTGCTTACATATGACCACTAATCGACTGTTCTGTTCCCGCTTTACTCGCCCCGTCTTTCTCTGGGCGGTAGCGGCCGCGCTAACGGAGCTCGTGGCGGCATGGCTTCTCGTTCACACGGGAGGTCCGCGATGGTTGGGGCTGCTCCCGCTTCTGCCGTACATGTGCTTCTTCTGGGCGCTGGTGCGCAGTGTCCTGAAGATGGACGAAATGCATCAGCGCATCTGCCTGGAGTCGGCATCCATTGCGTTCCTGTTGACTCTCATCATCACTTCCGTTTTCGGCGGCATCGAGCAAGCCGGAATCGGCCGCGCACCGTGGGATAGGGTAGGAGGCCTGATGCTTCTGCTCTGGGCTGGCGCCTACGCGCTTTCAGCCTGGAGGTACCGATGAACCGGTCGAGCACCACCGATTGTCCACGAGTTCGTGCGTGATGAAAAACCGCCTTCGAGTTCTCCGGGCAGAACGCGAGTGGTCCCAGGCAGACTTGGCTGGCCGGCTCAAGGTCTCGCGCCAAACCGTGAATGCAATTGAAACCGGGAAGTACGACCCGAGTTTGCCGCT
>JBEKQC010000059.1:0-28838 GCA_049520095.1 Terriglobales bacterium | reverse complement strand
CACGACCGCGTAAGGATGCCGCCGCACCTGCTCAGTAAGCTGTCCGCCTTCTTCGTAGCCAACGTATCCCGGAGGCGCGCCGATCAAACGCGACACGGCGTGCTTCTCCATGTATTCGGACATATCGATGCGCACCATGGCGCGCTCGTCGTCGAAAAGAAATTCGGCAAGCGCGCGGGCGAGTTCGGTTTTGCCGACTCCGGTTGGCCCCAAGAAAATGAAAGACCCGATCGGCCGCTTCGGATCGCTCAGCCCGGCGCGCGAACGGCGGATGGCATTAGCTACGTGTTCGAGAGCTTCGTCCTGCCCAATAACCCGCAGCCGCAATCGGTCTTCCATGTTGATGAGCTTCTTGACTTCGCCTTCGAGCATCTTGGAAACCGGAATGCCGGTCCACTTGGAAACGATGCGAGCAACGTCTTCCTCATCGACTTCTTCTTTCAACATGCGATGTCCGGCTTTGCCGTCGATCTGCGTGGTGACTTTGTTCAGTTCTTGTTCAGTCTGTCGGATGAGTCCGTAGCGGATCTGCGCCACGCGTTCCAGATTTCCCTTGCGCTCCTCGGCGGCCTCTTCGATCTTGAGCTGCTCAAGTTTTTCTTTCAGAGAGCGCGCTTTCGCGATCACATCTTTTTCTTGCTTCCACTTCGCCTTGAGCGCGTTCGACTTTTCACGAATACCGGCCAACTCCTTCTCCACATGGGCAAGGCGCTCTTTGGAATTCGCGTCGTCTTCTTTCTTCAGCGCCTGCTTTTCAATTTCGAGTTGCGTGGCCCGCCTTTCGAGCTGATCGATTTCGGTCGGCATGGAATCGATCTGGATGCGCAGCGAGCTGGCAGCCTCGTCGATCAGGTCGATGGCTTTGTCGGGCAGGAAGCGGTCGGAAATATAGCGGTGCGACAGCGTAGCAGCGGCAACGATAGCCGAATCTTTGATCCGGACTCCGTGATGCACTTCATACTTTTCTTTCAGCCCGCGAAGAATCGCAATCGTATCCTCCACATTCGGCTCGCCCACGAAAACGATCTGGAAGCGGCGTTCGAGCGCGGCGTCTTTCTCGATGTACTTGCGATATTCGTTGAGCGTGGTGGCGCCGATGGCGCGCAACTCTCCGCGGGCGAGCGCCGGCTTCAGCATGTTTGAGGCGTCGACGCTGCCTTCGGCGGCGCCAGCGCCAACGAGCGTATGCAACTCGTCGATGAAGAGGATGATCTGTCCCTGCGAGTCTTCGATCTCCTTCAAGACGGCTTTCAGGCGGTCTTCGAATTCGCCGCGATACTTTGCCCCAGCCAGCATGGCTCCCAAATCGAGCGCCACGACGCGCTTGTTCTTCAGCACTTCAGGCACATCGCCCGAAATGATGCGCTGCGCCAGGCCTTCGACGATGGCCGTCTTGCCGACGCCGGGCTCTCCAATCAGCACAGGATTATTCTTGGTGCGCCGCGAAAGCACCTGCACCACGCGGCGAATTTCTTCATCGCGGCCGATCACGGGATCGAGTTTGCCGCGCCGCGCCTGCTCGGTCAGGTCGCGGGCATAGCGCTCCAGCGCCTGGTATTTGGCTTCGGGATTCTGGTCGGTGATGCGCTGCGATCCGCGAACAGCAGTCAGCGCTTTCAGGATGGCATCGTGCGTCGCGCCGTGACGCGCCAGCAACTCCTGCGCTGAGTCTCCGTGTTTTAGATCGCGCTTCGGGCCGGTCGTCTTCAGGTCAGCCAACGCCAGCAGCATGTGCTCGGTCGAAACGTATTCGTCTTTAAAGCTGTCGGCTTCTTTGAAGGACTTTTCCAGAAGCTGGTTCACTTGCGACGACATCGTTGGCTGGTTTGCTCCGCTGCTGCCAGAGACTTTCGGCAACTTTTCAATTTCTTTGTAGACGTCGCTGAGCACAGCCTGCGGCCCGATGCCGATTTTTTCCAGCACCGGCGCAACGATGCCCTCGCGGTCCTCGACCAGCGCGGCCAGCAGATGGAGCGGTGAGAGTTCCGGATTGCCGTGCTCGGAGGCGAGCTCGTTTGCGCGCTGGACGGCCTCTTGCGCTTTTACGGTGAATTTGTCCCAACGGATTGCCATGCCTTTTCCCCTATTACCCTGTCATTCTGAGCGCAGCGAAAACCTATGCAGTTGGCTGGCAGCGAGAGAAATGCATAGGTCCGTTCGCTTCGCTCAGGATGACAGAGCTTTTTCGCTTTCAAATTACTAATTAACAAATTACCAGTTACAAATGAAACGGGAGGCGCTGGTTCACGCCTCCCGCTGAGTTTACAACTGCCGGGCTTGGCACGGCTGGACAGACGAGAACGGGCGACTCACCCGTTCCGCACAAGCTGTTAGGCGGCCGCTTTGGCGCTCTTCGGCTCTTTGCTTTCCAGCACCTTATGGCTGCCAACGTTCACTTTGATCTGCTTCGGCTTGGCTTCGGCTTTCTTCTCCAGCTTGATCTTCAGCACGCCCTTGTCGTAGTCAGCCTG
The DNA here is from genome assembly GCA_049520095.1 of Terriglobales bacterium. Taxonomy (GTDB): domain Bacteria; phylum Acidobacteriota; class Terriglobia; order Terriglobales; family Acidobacteriaceae; genus Acidiflorens. The sequence continues at coordinate 26,367 of JBEKQC010000059.1, read as the reverse complement.
AACGTTGTCATGGTTGACGGTGTTGGGGAGAGTGAAGGTGCGGGTGAAGCTGCCGTACTGCCGCTCCACGCGCCGGTAGTTCTCTTCTTTCTCTTCCTTCTCGAACTTGCGCTCGCCGTGTACGGTCAGCGTGTTGTTTTCGATGCGGACGTCGATATCCTTCTCATCGATTCCCGGCACTTCGATCTTCAAGGTCACGTTGTGCTCGTCTTCGTAAACGTCGACCGGCGGAGCGAACGCGGTGTTGGTGAGGGCATCCTCGCGGCCTTCCGGCGCATAGAAATCGCGAAACATGCGGTTCATGCGGTCCTGGATGGTAGCGAACTCGCGGAAAGGTTCGTAACGGGTAAGCAAAGTCATGACTGAAATCCTCCTAACTTGAGTTTCATTCGGGGAGCTTTCGGAAGCCCCCAGGTTCATAATTAGTGTCAACAAAGCATAAAATCTTAGTGTTTCGTTGTCAAGTATATTATCTTTTTATTTTTCAGTTGCTTACGCTCAATATCAGGCACTGGAGGTAGCTCGTTTCTGGCACATTCAGCAATACTGGATGATCTTTTGCCGCTCCACGATGCTCGACGACGCGCAGGGATTTGTGGGCATCTTGCGCGGCTGCGGCCACCACTTTGAGGAAGTCCGAGGCGCTGACGTGGAAAGAGCAGGAACAGGTGACTAGAATCCCTCCTGGACGCAGCATCTTCATGGCACGCAGGTTGAGTTCCTTGTAGCCGCCAAGGGCTTTTTCCAGGTCGCGTTTGGTCTTGGCGAAGGCCGGCGGATCGAGGACGATGGTGTCGTAGCGCCGGTTCGCGGCCGCGTAATCTCTCAAAAAGTCGAAGGCGTTGGCCTCGATCCACTCCAGTTCGCGGGCGTTCGTTGTTGCGTTTAAGGCCGCGTTCTTCTCCGCCATTTCAAGCGCCGGACGCGAGCTGTCCACTCCAGTCACGCTCGAACACTTTGCGGCCAGATGCAACGCAAAGCCTCCCTGGTAACAGAAAGCGTCCAGTCCCTCGCCGTGCGCGTACTGCGCCGCCGCAGCGTAGTTTTCGCGCTGATCGAGGAAGGCTCCGGTCTTCTGCCCTTCCAGGCCGTCGTAGTGAAAGCGGACGCCGTTCATACAGATGACGGTCGAGCTTTTCTCTCCCCAAAGCAGACCCGATGGCCGCGCTGCCAATTGCTCCAGTTCTCGAATGCGCGGATCTACCCGCTCGACGATTGCCGCCGGTTGTAGTTCTTCGCGTAGCGTTTGCACGATGGCTTCACGCACCGGCGCAGCATCCATGGCTTGCGTCAGGATTTGCAGCGTGATCACGTCGTTATAGCGATCAACGATCAGGCCGGGGAGAAAGTCGGCTTCGCTAAAGACGATGCGGTAGGCGTCAGTGTCGGAGACGATGTCTTTCCGGTAAGCGATGGCGGCACGAATGCGCTCCGCAATCAAAACAGGCAAATCGGCGACCGAGCCGTGAGAGATCATGCGGATCGCGATCTGTGAGGAAGAGCTATAGAGCGCGGTGCCAAGAAATTTGCCGCGCTGATCGTGAACGCGGACCAGCGCGCCGGGAGGAATGTCATCCGTCCCGACAATATCCGAGCGGTAGACCCACGGGTGCCGACCTTGCAAGCGGGCGACTCCTCGGGTGGAAAGTCTTACAGAAGGCTCCGCGTGCTTGGCGGAGACAACTCGTATCTTCGACATGGGTAGATGGTATAGCGAAAGGAAAGTTACTGGTTGCGCTCGATAAACGGCGTGGCTTAAGCGCGGATCGTAATCCCGTCCAGATTCCGTCTGCGCCGGCCCAACTCTCCTGCGCTCGGCATCGCGCCGACACTAGCCGTCACCGCGCCGGTCATCACCTTCTGCCACGCGGCCTGAAACTGCTCCATCTCAGGCGCGGTTCCAATGGTGATGCGCGCGTAGGTGGGCCACACCGGCCAGATGCGACCGATAAATACATTTTGTTTAGCCATGGCATCGATGGCTGCTTTCGCTGGCTTCTTCGTGTCGAGCATGAAGCAGTTCGATTCCGAGGGAACGTAGGAGTATCCGTTGCGGTCGAGCCAGGCAAAAACCTGGCTGCGGATTGTGGCGTTAATGCGCTTGCGCTCGGGCACCAGTTGCGCGTCTTTCAGGCTGGCCGAAGCGGCGACGAGCGCCGTAATGGGCATGAAATTCCATCCGCCGTAGTTTTCGATTTTCTCCAGCAGGTCGGGCCGGGCGAATACGGCTCCGCAGCGCAGACCCGCCATGCCGTAAATCTTCGAGAAGGTGCGGAGCAGGATCACGTCCTTGCCAGCCTTCACCAGATCCATCACCGAAACCGCGTCGGCAAAATGAATGTAGGCTTCGTCGACCAGCACAACCGAGCCTTTGGGCTTGTTCTCGACCAGATATTCGATATCGGAATGACTGGTAAGCGTGCCGGTGGGATTGTTCGGACTGCAGACATAGAACACGCCCGCGTCCGGAGCCACGGCCAGCATCGCCTTCACATCGTGGGCGTAGCTTTTCGTCAGTGGGACTTTCACCACCTTAGCGCCGACGGCGTGGGCAGCGAACATTCCAGCTTCGTATCCGGGATCGGCCGTGACGTAGCTGCGCTGTGGTGAGGCGAAAGCGGCGACCGTGTGATGGAGAGGCTCGCTCGATCCGGCATAGACGCGAACTTGTTCCAGCTTCAGCCCTTCCGTTTCGGCCAGCGTCTTCACCAGATCGTCCGTGAGGTAGTCGGAGTAACGGCCGCCCTGCGGAACGATGGCGGCTGCCGCATCGCGCGCCGAAGCACACGGCCCGAGTGGGTTTTCGTTGGCATCAATTCGGATCGCATCTTTCGGAAAGGTGTGCACGCGCGCGTGAGCCAGCATCGGTTCGGTGACGATGCGCAGCGCCAGTGCGGCCGATGCGGCGGCTGACAGACTTAGAAACGAACGCCGGGATGTGGAGGAACTGCTGAAGTCATTATTCTGGGAGACCATGTCTTGGGGAGCCATCATTTCACCTCAACCGGGCAATCTTACCGCAAAATCGGCCGTGAATTCTCCTCACTACCAGATAGGACAGGCTCCGGTCTACACATGTCCCGGCCTCAGATTGGGTGGCGATTCTACCGCAGATATGACTGAGCGACGCAAATGAACGCGGAGCGTTAGCTGCGTTCTTGTGTTAACCTTCATCCCTCGAACGACTAGCCAAGGAGCATATTGGCAAGGAGTCGATTCCCGTTTTACCCAGGAGGCACTTATGAAGCGCCCACTCGTCGCCCTGATGATGATGGTCTGTATTGCGTTCGGAATTGCCGTTTTTCTCCCCGCCAGATCCGCGCAAGCCGGCAGCCCTAAGGGCAGTCCTAAGAATGTGCAGCAGGACGATGGCGCCGATTTGAGCGCAGCCGAGAAATATTGTGTCCGGCATGGCGGCGAAGTCGACGTTCGCGAGCCTTACTTCAACACCAATGACATCGAACAGAACTGGTTGCTTCTTTCCGGGTCGCGCCAGTTTTGCAAGTTTACGTCCGCGAAAGATGGATCACGGATTCATGTCGAGTTGTCGACGCTCTACACTGATCAGCCCAGCCTGGCAGCGCTGGCCTATTACGCGCAGGTTCCATATAACGGCAATTGCAATGGCAATCCTGCGTCCTGCTACTGTTCGCAGCTTGGTGGCAGCGACCTGTTTGGTGGAATCAACCTGAACGGTGGCGGTTGGGTGATGAAGTCGGATCCGGTCGATACCGTGCTTGAGGCGTGCATCTTCCCGGATATGTCTACGATCGATTCCTGGGGGTTGACGTATCACCAAGCTGGAATTGTGCGCGGCAGAAATCTGGACAAGGTGCTGCGGTATCCGAATCCGTACGGTACGCAGTAGCTGGCAGAACTGTGCGGCCTTGAGTGCAGGACGTTGTACGAGACCTGTCAGCCAACTCGGATCGACATTGCTAGTTTGCCAATAGCTGCTTCACAGTCGCGATGTCGTCGGTGAGATCTGGGGACATGCGCGCAGCTTGGGACTGTGCTGCGCGGGCCGCTTCAACCTGTCCGGCGAGCTCGAGGGCCTGGGCGAGAAGCAGATAGCCGACGGGTGACGGCTGAAGCTCGACCGAGCGTTCGTAATTCGTAACCGCGCGGGCGATGTCGCCTGCCCTTTGAGCCACCAGGCCCAATCCGCGATAGGCCGGAGAGTTCCACGGCTGCTGCTTGATACCTACTTCGAAGTCCTGCTTCGCGCTGTCATATTGCTTCAGCGAGTAATGCGCATAACCGCTGTTGACTCGGGCCGTCTCCAAAAAAGAAGGGTCCTTGGTGATTTGCATGACTCTGACATAGCCCTCGAGAGCGGCCTGGTAGTTGCCGCGCATCTGCTCGTAGGTCGCGATATTGAGCGTGGCCAGCACGTCGTCGGGCCGCAAGAATCGTGCCCGCTGCAGGTGTGGCATTGCGTCTTCGATCCTGCCCTGGGCGATCAGCGCGGTCGCCAGGTTATCTTCGGCAGTGTAGTTTCCCTCGGTGATTGCCAGAGTGTGGCTCCAGAGGGTGACATTGTCGCCCCAAAAACTCACTTGCCGATGCAGCGCAATTCCCAGTGTCAGCAGCATGGCCACAGTGGCGGCCACCAACACCGTTATCGGGACATGCCAACTTTCCAGCAGATCCGCCGCCCCCCAGCAGACAATTACGAAAATTCCCAGCAGCGGGATATAGGCGTAGCGATCGGCCATGGCATGAACGCTAATCTGAACCAGTCCGATCATCGGCACCAGCGTTCCCAGGAACCAGAACCAGCCCACAAAGAAAGGGCGGTGGCGCCGATAGCTCACGGCCAGAATCGTGAGGGTGACAATTGCGCATGCGGATACCACGGCCGCCGGAATGCTGATCGCAAACTCCGGATGCGGATACACCAGCGCCAGATTGAGCGGCCAGAAGGCTTTTTCGAGATACTTGACGTAGGAGATCGCGGCATTTCCGATGTGTATCCAGAGCGGAAGTTTCGCCTGGGTTGCGTTCGCCTCCACCTTAACGGTGATAATCGCGCTCACCGCCGACAATCCGAACCAAGGCACTTTTTCCCAAATTAACTTCCAAAAAGTAGAGCCGCGAACCGGTGCGATTGCCAGCTCGCCTACATCTTCATCCGCTCGCGCCAGACGTTGCCCGAGACGACCGAGGGGCCAGTAGTCCAGCAGCAGCAGAGCAAACGGGAATGTAATTACCTGCGCCTTGCTCATCAGGCCAAAAGCATAAGCAATGGTGACAGCCAGGTAGCGTCCGACACTTGGTCGGCGCGTGTACCAACCATAGGCAGCCAATGCGACCAGGAAGAAGAACATGCTGAGGACGTTCTTGCGTTCCGAAATCCAGGCTACCGACTCAACATTGATGGGATGCAGAGCGAAGAGCGCGGCGACCGCCAGGCTACGCCCAGCCAAGCCCGTAGCACTCTCGAGAAGCAAAAACAGGAGCAAGGCATTGGCCGCATGGAGAAGCACGTTGACGGTATGCGGACCTGCCGGATTCAAACCGAAGAGCTGGCAATCGAGCGCATGCGATAGCCATGTGATCGGGTGCCAGTCCGAGGCTTCCGAGGTTTGAAAAGCCCAGACCACGGTGTTCCAGGTGAGTCCAGAACGAACATGGAGATTGTCGGTGACATGTGCGGCGTCGTCGTAATTGAGAAAGGGAGCGCGGGTAACGGGGCTATACAGCGCGAGCGTTGCCAGAACAAGCAGAAGGCAGCCTATCAATCTCCGTTTTTGCGGGGATTGAAAAATATAGGACTGCGTCGGCTCCGTCGATTCCATGGATTTTATTGAACCTAACCCTTCACTCTAGCGCCAGTACGGGACATGGTGCAGCACGTGCCATTAATTTGGGTTGACGTAAATCTGGTGTCGACGTAATTTGGGCCGACGGCCCCTAGTTTGCCAGCAACTGCTTAACCGTCGCGATGTCGCCGGTCACGTCGGGAGTCATGCGGGCAGCTTGGGACTGCGCTGCGCGGGCCGCTTCTGTCTGTCCGCCGATCTCGAGGGCCTGAGCCAGAAGCAGATAACCGACAGGCGTGGGCTGAAGCTCGACCGACCGTTCGTAATCCTTCGTAGCCTGCGTGATGTCTCCCATTCTTTGGGCCACCAAGCCAAGCCCGCGATAGGCCATCGAGTTTCCGGGCTGCTCGTTCAGTGTTGCTTCGAAGTCCTGTTTCGCCCTGTCATATTGTTTCAGCGAGCAGTGCGCATAGCCGCTGTTGACTAGCGCCATCGCCACCAAGTAGGGAATTCTCGTGAATTGAGGCACTCTCGCATAGCCCTCGAGAGCGGCCTGATAGTTGCCGTGAATCTGCTCGTAGCTTGCGATATTGAGCGTGGCCATTGGGTCGTCGGGCCGCAGGAATCGTGCCCGCTGCAGGTGCGGCAGGGCTTCCTCCATCCTGCCCTGGGCAATCAGTGCAGTCGCCAGGCCATCTTCGGCGATGTAGTTTCCCTCGGTGATTGCGAGAGTGTGGGTCCAGAGCGTGACATTGTCGCTCCAGAAACTCACCTGCCGATGCAGCGCAAATCCCAGCATCACCACGACAGCCGCCGTGCCGACCACCGACACCGCCGTCGGTACATGCCAAGCGTTGATTAGATCTGCCGCGCCCCAGCAGACGATTACGAAGACTCCCAGCAACGGGATGTAGGCATAGCGGTCGGCCATGGCCTGAACACCAACCTGAACCAGTCCGATCATCGGCACCAGCGTTCCCAGAAACCAAAACCATCCCACAAAAAAAGGACGGTGCTGCCGAACAATCACGGCAAGAGCCGTGAGGGCGACGATCAGAAATGCGGACAGCGCCGCAGCCGGGAGGCTGATTGCAAGCTCGGGATGTGGATAGATGGGCGCCAGATTGACCGGCCAGAAGGCTTTCTCGCTATACTTGACATAGGAGATCGCCGCATTTCCCAGGTGTATCCAGGGCGAGAGCTTCACCTGGGTCGCGCCCGTCTGCACTTTCATGGTGATGACCGCGCTCGCGGCCGACAGCGCAAACCAAGGTACCTTCTCCCCAATCAACTTCCCGAAAGACGATCGATCGAGACGGTACAACGGCCAGTAATCCAGCAGAAGAAGAGCAAATGGGAAAGTAATAACCTGCGGCTTAGTCATCAGGCCCAAAACGTAGGCAGCCGTAACCACCAGGTATCGTCCGACACTTGCCCGGTGCGTGTACCAGCCATAGGCGGCCAAGGAGACCAAAAAGAAAAACATGCTGAGAACGTTCTTGCGCTCCGCGATCCACGCGACCGACTCGACATTAATGGGATGCAAGGCGAAGAGCGCGGCCACTGCGAGACTACGCCAAGCCAAGCCCGTGGCACTCTCGAGAATCAGGAATAGAAGCACCGCGTTGGCCGCATGGAGAAGCACGTTGATGGTATGCGGCCCCTCCGGATTCAAGCCGAAAATCTGGCAGTCGAGCGCATGCGACAGCCAAGTGATCGGGTGCCAGTTCGCCGCATCCGAGGTGTGAAAAGCCCAAACAACGGTGTTCCAGGTAAGCCCGGCATGAACCTGGGGATTGTCGGTGACGTACACGACATCGTCGAAATTGAGAAATGGAGCGCGGGTGACCGGGTTATAGAGTGCAATCGTCGACAACACCAGCAGCAGGCAGAGAATCAGTTTCCGCTGCGGGAAGGTTGTTTGGTGACGAGGCTCGGCCCCGTCCCGGTGGGTCCATTCACTCGATTCCATGAAGCTTAATGAGCAGCGGTCTGTTCCGCCGGAGAGGAGGAATGGTCCTTGTGAGTGGCTCGGTGCTCACGCCGGATGGCAAGCAGATCTTTCTGCAGAAGATCAAGAACATTGGAGGGAATTTCGGAGCCCCATTCGTCAATTTCTTTTTCTTCCCAATGCCCGTTGAGGCGGAGAGCGGCGTCGGTGAGGTCCTCGGGAAACGCCTGGCGGTAATTTCCTTCACGCACCAGCACATCGCCGAACTGGCGTCCGGTGTGCATTTCGTAGATGCGACGCGTCGAGCTGCCGCCGCTATTGGTAAACACCAAAAGCACTTCGCCTTCCTCGGCGTAATCCGGACGGTAGAACCATGCTTGCGGCGCGTCCGCCTTGGGGCGCGCGCGTTTTCTCCCGGTGACGGTCACGACTTCCTGCTCCGGCTTCACTTCGTTCGCGGGATTGTAGTAATAAACTCTCGAACACGACTCGCAGACCATTACCTTCTCACCGTTCCGCACTTCGTTGTAGGTCTGCGGCCGCAGCATCACCTGGCAGCCCATGCACTTGTGGTCGCGGACTTCCGCCAGCCCGCTGCCGCGGAACTTCATCACGCGCTCATAGTGACGAAGAATATCTTCGGAAATCCCATGGCGCAGGGCGTCGCGCTTGGCGTTCCACTCGGAAAGCTTCTTCTGATCCTCGGCGGTAACTCTTCGCGCTTCTTCTTTTTCTTTCTCGATCTCGGCCGTTTCCGCTTTGAGCTCGGCCTCCGCCGCTTTAACCTCTTTTTCGCGCGCGTCGACGTTGACCATCACCTCCAGGATGCGGTCCTCGTTGAGCCGTATCTCCTGCTCTGCAAACTGGATCTCGTGCAGCAGCGCTTTATATTGTTCGTTGGTTTTAACGTCGAGAGACTGGTCGCGATACTTGGAAATTTTGCCCTGCAGATCCTTGATATTGGTTTCGAACTTTTTGCGGTTGGCCTCGTCGCCCTTGGCGGCGACCTTCACTTTTTCCAGGTGCGCCTTGGTGCCAGCCAGCTTTTGCTCAATCACCGCCACGCGTTTCGGCAGCGCGGCGACTTCGTCCTGCAGCTTGCGGATTTCCTTATCCGCCACCTGCAGCTCCAGTAATTTGTTGATGTCAGGAAGCATCGGTTCGGGGCATCACAATAACGATTCTAGCATGTGTGCGGACGGGCTCGGCCCTATCCCGGCGGGGCAGAGCCCCTCCACTAGACGAGTTTCAGTCGGACACGCCAGTTTGTGGTAGCCTGCAGAGTTTGGTCCGGCTCGGATCGAATCCCATGGAGGCCACCCTTGAAACCGTTCAATTCTGCACTCTTTCTCTTGCTCATACTCGTTCTGATGGCGCTCGCCGTCGCCACCCCGGCATTGTGCCAACCGGACAAATCCAGCAACGTTCTCGTCGAGCGCGTCGGCGAAACGGCATTCATTCAACTGCGCGCGCCCAGCTTCCAGGCGCTGACGCCCCGGCAGCAGGCCTTGGCGTACTGGCTGACGCAGGCTTCGATCGCCATCGACCCCATTATTTACGATCAACTGTCCGCCTACGGTCTGCAAGAGAAACGTCTGCTCGAAGAGATCACGGCACATCCGAAGGGAATCGATCCGGCGGCAATGACGAAAATCAGCGAATTCGCAAAGCTCTTCTGGGCCAACCGCGGCAATCATAACGAGCTGACCTCGCAGAAATTTCTGCCCGCTTTTACCTTCGACCAGTTGGAAAAAGCCGCGCTCGTGGCGCAGCAAAACGGAGCCTTTCAGACCGCCTACGCCGACCTCCCGCCGCTGAAAACCTCGGCCGATTTGAAGCACGAACTGGAGCCATTGCGGGCCTCGCTTTTCGATCCCGCCTTTGAACCGATGACGACCGCCAAGAGCCCGGTCGGCGGAAAAGACACGATCCAGGCCAGTTCCAACACTTTTTACCCGGGCCTGAGTCTGGCCGATCTCAAAGGATTTCAAGAAAAGTTTCCGCTGAACTCGCGCGTGGTCAAAGGCCTGGACGGCAAACTCACCGAACTCGTCTACCGCGCCGGCACGCCCAATGGCAAGGTTCCACCCGGACTTTATGCAACATTTCTGAAACGAGCTAATGACTGTTTCGAGAAAGCCCGAGCCTACGCCGAACCCGCGCAAGCCGAAGCGATCGGCCATCTCATCCGCTACTACCAGACCGGCGAATACGCGGAGTGGGTTGCGTTCGGCACCGCCTGGGTTCAGAACGACGCGACTGTGGACTTTGACAACGGCTTTATCGAGGTCTATCGCGACGCCCGTGGCGCGAAAGGAAGCTCGCAGAGTTTTGTCACCATCACCGACCAGCCGATTACCACCGCTATGAAAAAACTGGCGGAAAATGCCGGCTATTTTGAACAGAAGGCTCCCTGGGACGCGAAGTACAAGCTTCAGTCTTTCAAACTTCCGGTAGTGAAAGCAGTTGAAACGCTTGTCGAAACTGGCGACTTCAGCATAACTACGATCGGCGACAATCTGCCGAACGAGAACGAAATCCACGAAAAATATGGCTCGAAGAACTTCCTGTTCACCGGCAGCAGCCGCGCCCTGGACGAAGCCACCGGCAAGACGGCCATCGCGGAGTTCGCCGCCGGTCCCGCTGAGATCGAGCGCAACGCGAAGTATGGCACGGAAGCGGGCAGGCTAATGACCGCCTTGCACGAAGTCATCGGGCACGGCTCGGGCAAACTCAGCGAGCGCGTCAGCGGCGGAGCGCAGCCTTTCTTGAAGGAATATTTCTCCACGCTTGAGGAAGGACGCGCCGACTTGATGGCGCTGTGGAACGCGTGGGATCCCAAGCTGAAAGAGCTTGGCCTGATCTCGAACCAGGAAGAGGTAGCCAAGGCCATGTACGACAGCGCGGCTTTGGTGGCGTTGACGCAACTCCGGCGCATGCCACACGGCGATACGATTGAAGAAGACCACGCGCGCGACCGGCAGTTGATCGCCCACTACATCGCCGACAAGGTTCCCGGCTCGATCGAACAATTCACGCGCGACGGCAAAACCTACGTTCGCGTCGCCGATTATCAAAAGATGCGCCAGGGCGTAGGCATGCTGCTGGCCGAACTCATGCGCATCAAGGCGGAGGGCGACTACGACGCCATCAAGGCGCTGGTCGACAAGTACGGCGTCCACTTTGATCCAGCGCTGCGCGACCAGGTGCTGGCGCGTTATAAGAAGCTCAATCTACCCACATATTTTGCCGGGATGAACGCCCAGTTGACCGCCAGCTTTGCCAAGAATGGAGAGGTTGAGAAAGTCGAAATCCGTTATCTGGACGACCCCGTCGCGCAGTACTTGGACTACGGTGCAATGTACGACCGTGGCCTCGACAATTTTTCCTTGAAGCCTTCTCCATAGCGAACTGAAGGAGTAAAACCCTCCTTCAAAGAATCCTCGGCGTCCATTTCGAGCCGTGCAACCGCTGGCAATTTGCCGCGTTTGGCGTGCGATACTTGTACGCATTGTGAATCTGACACTCGATAATAAAGTTGCTCTCATCACCGGCGGATCGCGCGGTATTGGCGCGGCGGCGGTGCGGATGTTTGTGGCTGCGGGTGCGAAAGTTGTTTTCAACTATCAATCGGCGCAGCAGCAGGCCGATGATCTCGCGCGGGAATGTGGCGCGGCCAACTGCCGCGCCGTCCAGAGTGATCTTTCGTCCACCCAGGCGGCGCAGGAACTGGTTTCGTCCGCCATCTCGGCCTTCGGACGCCTCGATATTCTGGTCGCCAATCACGGCATCTGGCCGCCGGAGGATGTGCCCATCGACCGCATGTCCGATGAACAGTGGCATCGCACGATTGCCGTGAACCTCGATAGCGTCTTCGCGCTCGTCAAACATTCGGTGGGACAGATGAAGAAGCAGGGCGGCGGCCACATCGTGCTGGTCAGTTCCACGGCCGGACAGCGCGGCGAAGCTTTCCACTGCGACTACGCGGCCTCGAAAGGCGCGCTGGTCAGCATGGTGAAGGGGCTCTCGACCGAACTGGCGCCCGACCACATCCACGTCAATTGCGTAGCGCCGGGATGGGTGGCGACCGATATGTCGGCGGCGGCGTTAAACGATTCGCCAACGCGTGAAAAAGTCTTTCGCACCATCCCCCTGGGGCGCGTGGGAACGCCGGACGAGATTGCTGGGCCGATTCTATTTCTGTGCACGCCTTACGCTGGATTTATCACTGGCGAGATTTTCAACGTCAATGGTGGCGCGGTGCTGGTGGGTTAGGAGAACACGTAGCGGCGGACGCATTCGTCCGCCCGCCACCTAATGTTCATTAGGTGCAGCTAAAATCGTCCCGGATGCTTCTAACCCATAGAGTCATGAATCGCTTTCTTCTCACCTTGCTGCTGTGTTCGTTGAGCGGTGCCCAAACCGTCCCAACGCCCGCACTTCCTCAACCATCCGCGCCTGCCCCTGCCATCAACTTGAACGACTCCGACAACGCCCGTCAGGCGCGGGCGGTTCTGGATAAGACAATCGAAGCCCTTGGCGGCCAGCCCTACCTCACCTACGAAAACCACTGCGAGGAGGGTCGCTACTATCCGCTTTATCACGGACGCACCGAGAGCACGGGCATTGCCTACCGCTACTATGTCGAGTATCCCGACCGGGACCGTTTCGAGGTCCTCCACACCAAGGACATTCATGTGCTGCCGGGAACGATCGATATCGGAGGTGTGAAGGTCAAGAACAAGTTCGATCTTGCCCTCATTCACAACGGGGACAAAGGCTACGAGGTTACCTATAAAGGAACGGCCGCGCAGGATAAGCTCGATTTGGAGAACTACCTTCGCCGCCGCCAGCATTCGCTCGAATGGGTGTTCCGCAAGTGGATCCGCGATCCGAACGTGGCCCTGTTCTACGATGGCGGGGCGGTGGTGGATGGAAAGGTGACCGAAGGGGTCACCCTCCTCAGCAACCAGAATGATTCAGTGAACGTTTACCTGGACCAGAATACGCACTATCCGGTCAAGATCAGTTATTCGTGGCGCGATCCGAAGGACAAGCAGAAAAATGTGGAAGATGAGATCTACGACAGTTACAAGCTGGTGCAGGGGATATGGACGCCCCACTCCATTACCCGTTATTTCAACGGAGAAACCTCGCAACAGCGCTTCATCAACGTTGCAAGCTACAACCTGAAGCTGCCCGATTCGATGTTCGAAGCGGCGGTGACCTATGACCCGACAGCGCCCATGAAGAAACACTGAAATTGCCCGCAAAACGGGCGGAGATTACCTCAGTATTTGCCAAAACACGGCCAAGTTCTTCCCTAAATACCCCAAAACATCTGTAACCACCTGAACAAGTTAGCCCCACTAACGGTGCAACGGGCCACGGAGTGTGGCTTTTTTGCCACATACAGAAGTCTGTCCGGTGCGGTAAGCTGATACACAGCAAAAGACTTAAGCCGTCCCCCCGTTGACACACGAGCAAACAATTCGTGCCGCCGTGACCTGCACAGGTGTCGGTCTCCACAGCGGCGCCCCAGTCAGCCTGCGGATTCTTCCCGCGCCTGCCGGAACGGGAATCGTCTTTCACCGCACCGACCTCGACAGCTTTGCCATCGAGGCCAGCGGACGCAACGTGGCCCGGGTCAGTTACGCCACCAGCTTGATGAAGAAGGGCGTGCTCATCTCCACCACCGAGCACCTGCTCTCGGCGTTTACCGGCGTCGGCATCGACAACGCCATCGTTGAGTTGGACAATCTCGAACTGCCGATTTTGGATGGCAGCGCCCGTCCCTTTGTCGAAATGATTCAAAAGGCCGGCATTCGAAAGCAGCGCAAGCCGCGCACTTATCTCCGGATCGTGCGCGACATCGAGTTGCGCGAGGGCGATAAATTTATTGCCGTGTATCCGGCAGACATCTATTCGGTCGCGTATTCCATCAACTTTCCTCATCCGCTCATCGGCAAGCAGAGTTTCTGCGTACGGTTGACGAATGGCAGTTATCTGAAAGAGATTGCCCCAGCGCGCACTTTCGGATTTCTGCATGAAGCCGATGCCATGCGGCAGCAGGGACTGATCCGGGGCGCGTCAACCGAGAACGCCATCGTGCTGAACCGCGACGAAGTGCTGAACCCACCGTTGCGTTTTCACGATGAGTTCGTCCGCCACAAAGTTCTGGACCTGATCGGCGACCTGGCCTTGATCGGGAAACAGATACTGGGTTCGGTGGTGGCCGATCGCGCGGGCCACGCCATGCATACCGCGCTCGTGTCGCGCATTTTGCGCGACCGGTCCTATTGGGAAGAAACTGCGCTGCACGAGGAAACCGCGGCGCCGGTGCTCGCGTCGGCAGCCAGCCTTAGCGTGTGATACGGTGGAGGGACGGGCGCTTCGCCCGTCCAGTCGGGTGCCCGCTATTTCTGCTAGGCCACGAATTCACAGACACGAGTTGATAGAGAGGAATGCGGGCCTTTGGCAACTTTCAGCCGACGCGCTGGGAGACGTTCCACTCGTTGGGCAACGCGCGTTCCGCCAGCAAACGCTCGAGTTCAGCTTCTGCTTCGGCGCGCACGCGGTCGACGAAAGCATTGGCGCTCTGCCGGTGCTCGGCACCGAGCACGGACAAGCGCTCATGCAAGTAAGGCTGGTCCTCTTCCAAGCGGCGCAGCAAACGCTGCGTTTTGGCGATTCTTTCTTCCAGCGTAATCATGGTAAGTAACTGCAACCGGAGTGCGGCAACCTGAGTGGCAAGCCGCGCCTAGCCACTGTGCCACAGCCGGAGCAGGGCGCAAGTTACAAGCTGGATGCCGGGTGTGTGCGGGGATTTTTCGGGAAGCGTTTTCGGGAGGCGGCGAATTCGCACGGCGGTCCGATTAGCGAAGTGCGACGTAGCCCTGCAGTTGTGCGGGCATCTCGTTTTGCATGCGGTCGGTCAGCCACTTGTCCAGCTCATATTGTGAACTCTGCGGAACCTCGATGAAGCGGATACCGACGTGGCCGGTTCCGTCGGCCCAGGCAACTTGGCCTTTCAGTTCGAGCGAGACGTTAGTAGCGGGAAGCGTAAAGCGAAACTGCGCCTGTGAATCCTTGGGCAATTTGCCCACCGTGCGGATTGCCATCCCGCCCTCGCTCACGTTGGTCGCCGTGGCGGTCATTTCTTGGTTGTTTGGCAGGCTGATGCGCAACGGCATTTCCAACGGATGGCGGAAGTAGCGGCGCCGTTCCCGCACCATGAAATTGAGCGCCGCATTAAAACAGCGCGCGGCATGCAGCGGGGTAAGCGGTTTCTGCAGAACGAAATTGGCTCCGGACGCGAACGCTTCCTGCGTGGTCGTTTTCCCATGCACCACCGCAAACGCTACCGACCGGCAATTACTTTGGGTTTGGCGGAGGGCTTTCAGCAGATCAATGCCGTTCTCCAAGTCGTCGCAGTCGATGATGACCGCATCGAACTTGCGTTTCGCCAATAGCTCGTTGCCCGCCCGGGGCTCTGCGCAAGCTTCGACGTCGACCGAGATCTTCTCCAGCGCCGGACGCAGCACGGCGAGCAAAGTAGCGTCCCCGCTGATGAGAAGAGAGTCCAGATTCATGCCATTTTCCATACTAGCCGTACTCTAGAGGTTAGGAAAGTAACCTTGGTACCGCCCTGCAAGTGCCCACCCGTCACAGCTTAGAACCGGCGGCTTTACAGATTGCTGTCAAGCGAGTCAATTTCCGCAGCCACGGAACCAAGAATAATGCTTCTGCCCTTCAATTTTTGCTGGATTCTCGCCCTGTTCGCCGCGAAACTGGTTGAGTGAGCGAAATCGCTTATCTATCTTTGGGATCGAATCTGGGAGATCGTGCGGCCAGCCTGCGCGCAGCGCTTGCGCAATTGGATGCAGGCGGACGGTTGCTCGCCGTCTCCGCATTGTATGAGACCCAACCGGTCGAAGTTCGGGACCAGCCGTGGTTTCTGAATTGTGTAGCGGCGATTGAAACGGAGAAGACGCCGCGAGAACTGCTTCAACTGGCTCTAAAGATCGAAACCGCGATGGGGCGCCTTCGCATGCGCGAAAGAGGTCCGCGCAACATTGATATAGACGTGGTGCTGTTCGGGGATCGCGTGGTCGATGAGCCTGGCCTGAAGATTCCACATCCGGCCATGCAGCAACGGAGATTTGTTCTGGAACCGCTGGTCGAGATCGCACCGGAGGCGCGCAATCATGAACTCGGGAAAACGGCGCGAGAACTTCTGGCGGAGCTGCCGGGTGGGCAAACGGTCCGGCGACTCTGAGATCCTCCACTGCTCACGTAGGGACGGCCGCCCTCGGCCGTCCCAGTCTCAGTCCTACGGAATGACGATCCGACTCCCTTCCTCTTCCGCCCCGGCGATGACGGACTGCTTTTCGGGGAACTGCGCAAAAAGAAAATCGACAAACGCCCGAGACTTTGGCCTTCCGGAGGTTCGACTCAAGCCCATGCGCAACAAGAACACCAGCGCCTTTAGCACGTCTGAATCCTTCAGCCGGGTGTGGCCGATGTGTTGCTGCTCGGCTTCGCGAAATTCCCGGACCATGGTTTCGACTTCGCGAGCAATGTCTCGAACGATGCTCTGGTGCGTCAGGTTGGCGGTCGTGGGCTCATAGATGAGGCTTGAGTTCACCAGCGTTTGATAGCTCTTCGCCAGCGAACTCAGAGCCGCGATCAGATCGCGATCCATGAGCGGACGATCGACGAGTGAACGCTCGGCGCGGGCGCTCTTGGCCAGCGCGAAGCTGAGTCCGAGAATCAGCTCCTCGCGTTCGTAGAGAAACTGCTCGGCAATCTCAATCTCGGGAATCTCCAGATCGCGAAACCAAGCCTCACGCTCCGCTGCGCCCGGCCCGTAATTGTGACTGTGAGAGTGCGCCTCCGCCTGCTCCCGCGCCTGCTGTCGTGCCTGCAAAAGATAAGGACAGTCGCTCGGACAATCCAGCGTCACCTCCCGCTGCTCGCCACAACACTGCGGACAGATTTTCCCATGCACGGCCGGGCAAAACCGTTTCTCTTTGCGTTCTTCACAAATCGCGCAACTCAAGAGCAATTCCTCGGACTCGATTATTTCACGGAGGCGTCTATTAACGGACCTCCGGGAAATAAATCTGGCTGCAAGCTGCGAGCTTCGTGCGACCAGGTCTTGTTTGCTCGAGGCTCGTAGCTCGAAGCGCGAAGCCAGTTTTGCACCGTTCGTAGTGCAAATTGGAAAACCTAATCGCCGCTATAACCGATTTTTATTTGTCTGGTTGCGCCCGACGCGATAGCCTATCTAGTTCCCGGTCATCTAATCGGAATTCCTGGGCTGCGCCCGAAATAAGGAGAGGCATGTCAACTGAACTGCGGAATTTTCTAGCGATCCCCTACGACGAACTGGAAGAGATGAATCTGAAGGCGAAAAAGCAGCGGCTGGACCGCATGGCTCCTCACAAGGTTCAGGAAGAGCGGCTGAAGTACCTGACGGACGAGTCGCGCATCAAGGCCGTGACCGTAATGTTCAGCGACCTCGAAGGCCGTCTGCACATGCTGGACTATGACAAGAAATTCCTGTTAAAGAGCTACGACAACCTGACCTTTGACGGTTCGTCGATTCGCGGCTTCACGGCGCAGCGCGAAAGCGATCTGCGTCTGGGCATTGACTGGGCTGCCTTCTACTGGGGGCCCGCCGATGTCTTCGGACCGGGCAAAGTGCTCGTTTTTGGCGAGGTCATTGATAAGAGCGGCGAGCCCTACACCGCGGACATCCGCAGCATGCTCAAGCTGTTTGCCAATGGATTGCACAAGAAACACGGTTACACCCTGAACGCCGCCAATGAGATCGAGGGCTTCCTGTTTAAGGGGCCCGAGGCCGAGCGCTCCTACCACGAAACGGGCAAATTCGAGTACGTCAATACCGGAGGCTATTACCACTCGTTGCCGGGCGATCCGCTGCGCACGTTTATCGACACGACCGCCGAAGTGCAACGCTCGATGGGCTTCCAGAACGAAAAGGATCACCCGGAAGTCGCGCCCTCGCAATTCGAGATCAACTACAGCTACGCTGAAACGGTGGCCGCCGCCGACCATATCCAGCTCTACAAGCTGATCTGTCGCCAAGTGGCCCGAAATATGGGCTTGACCGCCTCCTTTCTGCCGAAGCCGGTGGTGGGCGTCAACGGCAGCGGCATGCACACCAATGTCTCGGTCAGCAAGGACGGCAAAAACCTGTTCTGGGATCCCAAGGGCGAAGAGAAGCTCAGCAAGTTCGGATATGAGTTTATGGACCGCGTTCTCACCCACGGCAACGACCTCTGCCTGGTTTTCAATTCCAGCGTCAACGCCTATCGCCGCCTCGATCCGCACTTCGAAGCGCCCAACCAACTCAAAGCGTCGGCCGTGGACCGTGGCGCCATGATCCGCATCCCCATCGGCAACGAGCGCAGCATGCGCACCGAGGTGCGTGCCGTCGCTCCCGACGCCAATCCCTACCTGGTGATGTACTCCATTTTCAAGACCGGATTGGAAGGCGAGACGGCCAAGATCAAGAACCTCCGCTCGGCCGAGCGCTACCTGCCCGACAACATCTACACGGCAATCAGCAACTTCCGCAAAGCTGATTGGACAACCAAACTCCTCGGGGAAGACGTGAAAGGCCGCTACGCCGACCTGAAACAGGCATCGGCCGACCGCTGCCCGCGCCTGCTCGGCACCATTGTCAAGGCAGCCGAAGTGCAATTCCACCACGAGGTTTACAACCAGTACCTGTGGAACATGTTCTAGCCGGCTCGTGTGAGGACGGGGCTCTGCCCCGTCCCAGCCGAGCGCAACCAGGCTTCCTTCCCCCCGCAAGAAGGGAAATGTCCGTCTTTGTCGTTCTCTCTAAAGGATAGGGACTGCACCGGCCGAAAGTGGCCGGTTCCCGAGGAGAGGAGCTTGCCTTATGATCGACCACACGAAGGTAAAACTTGGCAAACAGACAGCGCACCACGACAGCCGAGTTCCCATGCTGAGCAAATACACTGCCAGCCTTCCGCCGGCACCGGCGGCCACAAGCTATGACAGCAAAATCACCAACCTGGGCATGATGTTGAACAACAAACTCGGAGATTGTACCTGTGCCGCTGTCGGCCACGTCATTCAACAATGGACGGCGGAAGCGCAAAAGAAGCAGGTCATTATTCCGGATCCCGACATTGAGAAACTCTACGAGATTGTCGGGCACTACGATCCCAGCAATCCCAAGTCGGACCGGGGCGCGGTTGAGATCAACGTGCTCAACTACTGGCTGGCAAATCCAGTCGACGGGAACAAATTGAGCGCGTTTTGTGCGCTCGAACCGCAGAATCTCGAGGCGGTCAAGGACGCCGTGTACATCTTCGGCAATTGCTACATCGGTCTGCAAATGCCTCTGTCGGCGCAGAACCAGACGGTGTGGACAGTTCCGCCGGGCGGAGCCACGGGCCAGGGTGCGCCCGGTTCCTGGGGCGGCCACGCGGTTCCGATCGTTGCCTATGACCCGCGCGGACTCACCTGCATCACCTGGGGCGCGCTCATGCGCATGACCTGGCAGTTCTGGAACGCATATTGCGACGAGGCTTACGGCCTGCTCAGCCCGGACTGGATCGCCGCCGGCAAGGCCCCACAAGGGTTCGACTCGCAGCAACTCGTAACCGACATGGGCGAGCTGAAAGCCGCCTTCCCGAAAGGCCATGCGCTCGCGGCCTAAAGGGAAATTTGGATTGGAAGTGCTTGGTTGGCGATGCTCGCTGCACAAGCACTTCCTTTTCTCTCCACATGCCGTTCTGCAAAGCGTGAACGTCGCGTCCCCTCCAGGAGGCTAGCATGGCGCCCAGTTCTCTGTTGTCCAAGATTAATCACATTGTCGTGGTGATGTTAGAAAACCGGTCTTTTGACCATATGCTGGGGTTCTTGTACCAATCGAGCAAGAATATTTCTCCGCTAGGACAGCCTTTCGAAGGACTCACAGGCAAAGAAAGCAATCCGGACGCGAACGGCAAGGCGGTCGCGGTGTTTCCCATCCAACCGAGCGATCCCCACGCTTATTTGCAACCGGGGGCTGATCCCGGCGAAGGCTACTTGAACACCAATTCGCAACTATTCGGAACACAGGATGCTCCAAGCCCGGTTACTCCCGCTTCTAGCAACGGCTTTGTCACCAACTTCGCTTACACGCTCGGGTGGGAGAGCAAGGAGAAGGGGCAGGTCGTGGCGGGCACGCAACCTTCCCAGATCATGGGTATTTACACACCCGCAACTCTGCCTGTGTTATCGAAATTAGCGACGGGTTACGCCGTCTGCGATCACTGGTATGCCTCCGCGCCGACGGAGACCTTTCCCAACCGGGCGTTTGTATCGATGGCGACGTCACAAGGATTTGTCCAGGATAAGTCCTGCAGCGTTTACACCGCTCCCAGCATCTTCACCGCGCTTGCGAAGAAATCCGCGACGTGGTCGGTCTATGGCTACGACGCCCCACCGCTCATGCGCGGATCCGTCTCCGATATTGCGCATGCCCCTGAAACCCAGTTTGGGGAGTTCGCCGACTTCCAAAAAGCCTCTAAAAGCGGCAGCCTGGCGAACTACGTATTTCTCGAACCGCAGTGGGGCAGCAAAGGAAACAGCCAGCATCCGAACTACGATGTCAGCAAAGGCGAGCAGTTCCTGCACGATATTTACTACTCTCTGATCGGCACGCCGGTTTGGAATCAGACCTTGCTCATCATTACTTATGATGAACATGGCGGATGCTATGATCACGTTTCACCGCCGGAGAATGCTATTCCGCCAGACAACTCCGCCGGTGAACTCAATTTTGATTTCAAACGTTTTGGGGTTCGCGTGCCGACGGTGCTGGTTTCGCCGTTGATCGCAGCGGGCACAGTGTTTCGCACCGCGTCTGCCACGCCGTTCGACCACACCTCGATCCTGGCCACGCTGGAAGCGCGTTTCGGAGTGCCGAGCCTGACCAAGCGCGATGCCGCCGCTCCTAACGTCGGTGCTGTCCTGACTCTGCAAAAGCTCCGTACCGACGATCCTCTCAGCGGCGTGAAGGTTCCGACCAGCGCCGTACCTCCGCCGGTATCGGCGAAACCCGACAAGTTCGAGGCGGCGATTGCGGAGCACGCCGCGGATTTGCCTCTTCACGACCCGACCGGTAACGGACATCACCACGAAGCGCCGCTGTTTGAGACGGGCGACGCAGCCAAGCAGTATGCTCGCCAACGCTATCAGCAATACGCGCAGGAGCGCCGGTCCACCAAGAAGAAGCCGCGCGTTGCCTGACGTCCGGCACTCTCTCGTGTAACCGGGCAAAGCATGCCCTAGATCTCGAGGGCCGTCACCCACATCGAGGGCAGACGTAGGAGCGAAAACACTGGCTCAAGCGATGTAGGTCCACCCGTGGTAATCAGCTCAGTCCTTCGGCCTGAGTTCGCTTGCCGCCTGGGTCCTTTCAAAGTTCTGCAAAGCACAGCTCCGGTGGCAACCAAAATATCAACTGGGTGGCGCTGGGGCGGATGCGCTATTTTTGCTCCAGAGACACACTCCCGCCCCGACCCTTTCGAGGACTATGGCCAGCCCCTTCTACTTGAGATAATTGTTGTTTCCCATGGAACTCACACTCTTCGACGAGCGCTGGCTCCCCAAATCAATCCTGTCCCTGCGCGATTACAGTCTGAATAAATTCCTGCACGACCTCGTTGCTGGAATCACTGTAGGACTGGTGGCCCTGCCGCTGGCGATGGCGTTTGCCATCGCGTCGGGACTCACACCGCAAGCCGGAATCTACTGCGCGGTAGTCACCGGCTTTCTGATCTCCGCACTCGGCGGCTCGATGACCCAGATCGGTGGCCCGACCGGTGCCTTTGTTGTCGTCATCGCCGGCATCGTCGCCGCTCATGGCGTCGATGGCCTGTTCATGTGCACGGTGATGGCCGGAGTCATCCTCGTCATCATGGGCCTTACCGGCATGGGCTCCGCGGTAAAGTTCATTCCGCGGCCGATTGTTATTGGCTTCACCAACGGCATTGCCATCCTGATTGCCAGCACCCAGGTGAAAGATTTCTTCGGCCTCAACCTGGAAAAAGTTCCCGGCGTGTTCTGGCTGCGCATGGAGGCGCTGGCCCAGAATTTTCATACCATCTCGCTCGAAGCGACCGCACTGGCCGCCGGCACCATCGTCATCATCCTTGCTTGCCGCGCGCTTTCAAACCGCATTCCCGGCGCGATTGTCGCCCTGGTTCTGGGCACGCTGGCCGTATGGATTTTCAAACTGCCCGTCGCAACCATCGGCACGCGTTTCAACGGAATCCCCAGCGGCTTGCCGCATCTGCACATCCCCGTGTTTCGGACCGACTTGATTCACGGACTGCTAGGCCCGGCAATGACGGTCGCCATGCTGGGCGCGATCGAGTCGCTGATGTCGGCGGTGGTCTCCGATCGCATGAGTAATAGCAGCAATATCAACGACCGCCACAATCCGAACGTTGAGCTCGTGGCGCAGGGCATCGCCAATGTAGTCTCGCCGATGTTCGGCGGCCTGCCCGCTACAGGCGCAATAGCGCGCACCGCGACCAACATCCGCTCAGGAGCAAAAACACCGGTCGCCGGAATGATTCACGCCCTCACCCTGCTGGCGATCTTGCTATTTGCCTCGAAGCTGGTGAGCTTCGTGCCCATGGCGGTGCTAGCGGGAATCCTGATCGTGGTGAGTTACAACATGGGCGAGTGGCGCGAGATTCCCTCGCTCGTCAAGCTCACGAAGACCGACATCAGCGTGTGGCTCGTAACCTTCGCACTGACTGTCTTCGCCGATCTTACTGTTGCCGTGCAGGCGGGCATGATCCTGGCGGCGCTGCTGTTCATCAGCCGAGTGGCCGCCACCACCACAGTTTCGCAGGTCACCGACGACTACGTTGAAGATGGACGCGTCCACATTCTGCAGGACAAAGACATCCCGTATTACGCCACCATCTTCCGCATCCACGGCCCGTTTCTATTCGGCGCGACCGACAAGATCGACGTGGTCACCGAAAATATTCACGAGCTTCCCCCAGTTGTGATTCTGCGCCTGCGAAATATGACCGCGCTCGACGCCACCGGACTCTTCGCCCTCGAAGAAGTAGCGCGAACTCTGAAGAAGAGCGGTCGCGAGTTGATTCTGTGCGGCGCCAGAGAGCAACCGCTGAAGCTGATTCAGCAGACCGAATTTGAGGAGTTAGTCGGCCCCGAAAACATTTGTGACAACGTGCAGGACGCCCTGCGCCGCGCCGAAGAAGCCTTCGAAAGACTGCAACCAGTGGGGAAGGCGACAACGGCTAGGTAGGTTTCGGTTTTGGGAAGGGCACGACTTTAGTCGTGCCATAAACGCCACCGAGAAATTCGGCTTCAGCCGCTGAGGGTCGCCACAGCCGCGCAACGCCATCATCTAGTGCATCGCCACCGCATTAGTAAGGTTGGCATTCAAATAGCGGCTCATCGCCAGGTCGATAATAGCGCCGATCATTTCCGTGTAGGAGAGTCCGTAGGCCTTCGCCGCCATGGCAAATTCCTGCCGGCTGGCCAGCCACGGATTCGGGTTCGCCTCGATAACGTAAACATCGCCATTCGGAGCAAGCCGCATGTCGATGCGTCCATAGTCGCGCAACTTAAGTGCGCGATACGCGGCCAGCGCCGTATCGGACAAACGTTTCGTCGTTGCTTCGTCCAGATTCTCCGCGATCGCTGACTTGGTTAGCTTGTAGGCTTCCGTATTCTTCTCGAACTTCACGTCGTAGCTGGCGATTCTTGGCGTGCCCTCGGGCAAGCGTGACAGATCGAGCTCGACCAGCGGCAAGACCTGCGCCCGTTCGTAGCTGCCCAGAATTCCAGCGTAAATCTCGCGCCCTTCGATGTACTCCTCAATCAATGCCGGCGAGTCGAATTCATCCTGGATGTACTCGACGCGTTCCATCATCTCCTTGACGTTTTTCACCACGGCGCCGGCATCGATGCCAATCGATCCATCCTCCCACGACGGCTTGACGATGAGCGGAAAGGAAATGTCGTGGGCATGTTCAACCCGTCCGCGATAGGCAGTCGCAAAGAACGGAGTCTTGATACCGTGAAACGCAAAGATCTTTTTGGCAATCGCTTTGTCCTGGGACATGAAAATGGCATGCGGCCCCGCGCCCGTGTAGCGCAATCCCAGCAGGTCGACATAGGCGACTACGTTCATTTCCTTGGTGTCGTCGCCGTCGAAAGACTCGGTCAAATTGAAGATCAGGTCGGCATCGCAACGCGAGAGCGAGTGCAACGACTGTGGACGCCCATCCAATTCGAAGTTAGAAGGCTCGTGTCCCAGCTTCTGCAAAGCTTCAAAAATCTCTTCGCGGTCGGTCTTCTCTTTCTTCACCTTCTTAACCTTCTTGTGCCGCTTGCGCGCAACATCCGCCTCTTCCTTCGCCGCCGCCGCGACCGGATCCTCGTTCCACAAGTCGTACAGCAGCGCGATTTTCAGTTTTGCTCCGATCATCAAATCTCCTAAGTCCTTGGTGGCGCGCCGGGCGTCCCCGCCCTGCTACCTCGCTGCCGGATGGGAGGGACGTCCGTCGCTCCACCGACTACGGCTGAATAAACTTTCCTTTCGCCACATACGTCATCACCAGCGCGGTGACATAGGCCGTGACTTCCGCCAGATGCTCTGCGCTGCGCGTTTTGTCGGCGCGCAAGTCGAGTTCCCCGGCGCGCTTTTCAATCGTGTCCATCAAAGCTTTAATCAGCGGACGCTGCGCACCCGTCCACTGCGCCACTTTGTCGATCACCGCCTTGCGATGCTGATGCAGAAATTCGTGCGCCGGCAGCGCCGCCTTCCGCCGCTTCGATACAGGAAAGATGTCCCGCAAATCCGTATCCGGCGTGAGCTCGGTAACCGCAACTTCCTCGCGCCCAGCCTGCTGAAAGTGATAGAATTCCGCCACCGTAGTTTCCATGTCATCGACCGTGATGTCGGTCTGTCCCCGCCGCCGCGCCGGATCGCTCTTCCCTAACTTGCGCGCCAGCCGGTCCAGGTAGCGCAATTTCTTTATCGCAGCCCAGCCGCGATACCGCTTGCGCCAATTCGAGCGGGGCGTCAGCCACACCGCAAACGTTTCGGCAAAATCTTCATCCGGATGCTTCTGCGCATACCATCCCGGCAAATGCCGCACATAGTCGCGCGAAAACGGCGCCGGCCGGTAGTTGTCGCGATAAGGCCGCCGGAACGGCCCAAAGATTTCTTTCCACTCCGGCTTGTTGTGCAGTTTGTACGCATAGGTAAAAGCGTGTCCCGCCTCATGCCGCAGATACATCATGATTTCTCGAGCATCTTCCAGGTCGTGCGTCTCTTTCTCCAGTTGCGCCAAAGCCGCATGAGCCAAATAGAACGGAATCCCGATGATCGGCTCGCCCGACGGACATCCCCACTCATCGGTCAAGTAACAAGCCGGACGAAATTTAGAAAGCCCCTTGGCATCCAGCTCGCGATAGAGCTGTTCAACAAAGCGCTCCACCGGCGATCCGGCAAGCGTAAGCCCCAGCTCGCGAATCGGCCGGCTCAGAAGTTCCTGGTACGCGGGTTCTGGTTTCGCGTTTACGATGTCATGCACAAACGCACGCTCACAAACAGTCTGCAACCGCGCGGGCACACACGGGGAGGGACAGTACCACTAAGATTAACAGTAATCGAAAGCAGGGTTATTTAGAAGTGACTGCGGTAATGCGGGTTGGACTTGGTGGTCGTCCCCTGTCGCAACGTGGATTCAGCGCCTTGAAGGAAGAAGGATGCTCACTGACTCGGGCGTGGCTCATAACGAAGAACGACGCATCCCGATCCCAAGGGGCGCGCTTCCAGAAGCTTCATCCTCAGCCGGCTGAGGTTGCGTCCGAACAACGGCTTGCCGCTCCCCAGCACAATCGGGACAATGCCCAGGCGATACTCGTCGAACAGTCCCTGCTCCATCAGATTGGTGGAGAGGTTGGCACTGCCAAACACGAACATGTTTCTTTCCCCTTGGCGCTTTAACTCTCGTACTTCGGACGCCGCGTCGCCTTTGACAAGTTTCGTATTCTTCCATTCCGCCCGATCAAGGGTTCGCGAGAAGACGATTTTCGGCAGGCTGTTCATGAAGTCGGCGACCTCACCCTGTGCCGATTGCCAGTACGCAGCCATACCCTCATACGTCACCCGCCCAAACAAAAGCGTGTCGGCAGAACGTAACTGCTCCAGCGAAAAACGCTGCTGTTCATCGCCCCAAATCTCGTGGAGCCAGTCTAACGTCCAACTCTCTGCACCTTCGAAGAAGCCGTCGAGGCTAACCAGGTTCCACATGATCAGTTTTCTCATCGCGAAGTTTCCAGCGTCTCCCAGGCTTTGTCCGGCATCATGGCGGTGATCGTGCACCTATTGTTTGGATTGCAAAGCGACTAACGGCGAGCGCCCAACGTGGTGGCAGCCCACCAAATAACGGCCTGCGTAACAATTACAGTGTAAACATTACTCTGTTGTGTCTGAATAACCACACACGACACTGAACATTATCAATGACTTGCAACCCCGCCCAGCGGGGCCAGAAAAATCTACTCGGCATCCAGCAGCCAGCAGCCATTTGTACATACATT
>JBEKQC010000058.1:0-29339 GCA_049520095.1 Terriglobales bacterium | reverse complement strand
ACGAGGCACAAGGAAACCTCACGCCGCGTATCCAGATCGAGCAGGCGGTTCACCTCGGCGTCCACGAACCCGAGCACGATCTCGGCCGGCAGCCCCGAGGCCGCAGAAACGGCGAGCATATTTGCCAGCAAGGTGCCGTTGTCCCAACCGAAATGGCGGTAGGTGCGCGCCTGGTACTTCCAGGCGTTCCGCCAGTACGTTCCGGTGCAGATGATCGTCGCGGGCGCACGACGCACCGCGGGTTCCATCGCCGTCGCCTGAGCCAGGTTTCCTCGAAAATCACCTTTTCGTAGAAGCCGCAGAGATACATCCGCCGGATTGAAGTGATACGCGCCGGCATCCAAACCCGGGAGATCGCCAGTCACGACGTACAGTTCGATCTCGTAGAGAGCTCCGGTGCAAGCTGCGGCGCGAAAGTAGATCTCTCCACTTGGATATGCACGCTCTTTGGTAATCCCTGCCGAGAAATAGAGGAGGCGCGCCAGATCCTGAACGCCAGGAATCGAATCAGATCGCGACGAAGGCACTGGCTCTGAGATCGCGGAGAGCGCGGCCACACCCGTTTGCGGCACGTCCCGCGGCAGTGGCAGCGGCTCTATCTTCGGATAGATTTTGAAAGGCTGCGGCCGATTCGCCCAGTCCAGGGAGTGAGGATGGTTACGAATACTCCAATACGAGTGTTTCGTGCCATCGTGATACTTCCAAGCTGTCTGGATTTCACGGTTGTTCATGAGCTGCTACGCCAGACTAGCACCTGCCGGCACCACGGGTGCAATGAGCTTTGTGACTGCGGACTGTGCCTGGATCACGGGCAACCCTAAGTCCCAAGGTAAGGTTTGCCGACAACACACCCGGAATCCTCGCCTCCGGCGTGCAACGTGCTGCATTTGTTGGCAAGTACACTGATCGCTCCCGAGTCACGGGCTAAACGGAGGTTACGACTCCGACGTTGTCCCGAAGTCCTCTTCTAGGAAGTTGACGCTGAATCTGGTTTTGCCGTCATTCGCCAGCGGTCAGCTTCTCCCACGGAACTGGATGATTTTCCGGCGATCCCGTTTTGATGGTCTGCCTGCGGGTAACTCTTCGAACTGCTTCATGGCCTTACGCTCCGCTGCCACCTTCCGCCGCAGGTCCCGGCTTGCCTCCGTCTCGCTGTACAGCGTTTGCGCGACCGAAGCTGGGCCGCGCACTTCGCTGAGAAGCCGGACTTCCACATAAAAGTCGCCGCCGTCGTTGGTCACCCGCAACATATCTCCAATCCGGACCTCGCGCGCAGCCTTGGCAGGCTGCCCATTGGATTGAATCCTGCCAAGTTCGCAGGCTCGCGCGGCCAATGCTCGCGTCTTGAAGAATCTGGCGGCCCAAAGCCACTTGTCCATTCTTATGCTGACCATTGAGCTATTTTGCTAGATAGTGCAGGATTCTAGCTGTAGTGAAACCCATTCCACACAAACCAGACATATCATTTCATTACTAATCCTGCCAATTTCCTCGAAGCCCGTTTCTGGACAGCTTCCGGTTGGCCGACCAGTCGCCCACCAGAACGGTGAGAAGTGCCTGTCCTGCCCTGCACTATATAATGACGCGCACACACATTTATGGCGCTGACCTCTGGTGCCAAACTCGGCCCTTACGAAATCCTCTCACCGCTAGGCGCAGGCGGCATGGGCGAAGTGTATCGCGCCCGCGATGCGAGGCTAGGGCGAGATGTAGCGCTGAAAGTTCTGCCCGCAGCGTTTGCGACCGATGGCGAACGCATGGCCCGCTTCGAACGCGAAGCTAAGGTTCTGGCATCGCTCAACCACCCCAACGTTGCCGCAATCTACGGACTGGAAGAGTCGAATAGCCTGCGGGCTCTGGTGATGGAGCTGGTGGAAGGGCCGACGGCGGCTGAGCGGATCGAGCGGGGAGCGATTCCCATTGACGAAGCCCTGTCAATTGCCAAACAGATTTGTGAGGGGCTTGAATATGCGCACGAGCGCGGAATCATCCATCGCGATTTGAAACCGGCGAACGTGAAGCTGACGGCGGAAGGGCAAGCGAAGATTCTGGACTTCGGTCTAGCGAAAGCGCTCGATAGCGTTGACGGGAGTGGGAGCGATCCCGCAAGTTCGCCGACCATAACGCAATTGGCCACCCAGGCCGGCATCATCCTAGGCACAGCCGCTTACATGTCGCCGGAACAAGCCACGGGAAGGCTGGTCGATCGGCGCGCCGACATCTGGGCTTTCGGCTGCTTGCTGTACGAGATGCTGACGGGCAAGCGCGCATTTGGCGGGGAGGCTGTATCCGAAACGCTCGCCGCCGTCATACGAGATGTGCCCGACTGGAGATCGCTTCCGCAGGCCGTTCCCCGGCGCATTCGCGAGTTGCTCAGGCGGTGCCTGTGCAAGGATGCGAAGCAGCGGCTCCAGGCCATTGGCGATGCGCGCATCACGATTGAAGAGGTGCGGAATGGCGTGGACACCGTCCTGGATTTCGATCCGACGATTGCGAGTACTGGGACGAGCCGGCTTGGTCGATGGAGGCGCGTTCTGCCATGGGCAGTAGCGGCGATTCTGGCCGTCGCTCTCGGAACGATATTGCTGCTTGTTCGCGCCCGAACGCGCGAGTCACATGGCCCAGTGATGCACCTCAGCCTGGCGGCACAGCCACGGCACGCCGAAGCGGATAAGGCCAGTGGGGTGGCAATCTCGCAGGACGGAACCAGAGTGGCCTACGTTGCCTTTCAGGGCCCCGAGACAGGGAAGAGCGGAGACTTGGTGTCCCCTCAAACACAAACCTTTGAGCTGGTTGTGAGGAAACTCGACCAATTGGCGCCAACCCCCTTGCCGGAGACTGCCGGGGCTTCGGCGCCATTCTTCTCTCCGGACGGACGATGGGTCGGGTTCTTCTCCGGCGGAGCGCTCAAGAAGGTTTCCTCCGACGGCGGTCCGCCAGTGACTGTGAGCGAGGTGTCAAGCATTGCTGGAGCATCCTGGGGAGATGATGGATTCATCTATTTCGCCCCCAGCGGCGTAGCAGAAATCCGGCGCGTGCCGGAAGAGGGTGGAACTCCTACCGTGGTGGTGAAGGCCGCGAGCGGAGAAAAGGTGGCGAGCTTCCGCTGGCCGCAAATTCTTCCCGGCGGTAAGACCGTGCTGTTTACTACGGCGGGTGCCAGTTGGCTGGCGCAGCACTACAGAACGGAAGCCTATTCGCTCAACACCGGCAAGCGGATGGTGGTGATGGAAGAAGGAGCCAACGCACGATGTCTGGCCCCCGGGTACCTCGTGTTCACGCGCGGCGACGTGCTGATGGGAGCGCCATTTGATGCGGACGGCCTCAAGGTCACCGGTCCCGCCGTGCCGCTGGTTGAGGGCGTAACCCGGGACGAATGGTTTGGCGCCGCCGACTATGCTCTGTCGTCCACGGGCATTTTGATCTACCTGACAGGAGGCGTGCAGACGGCCTACCGGCTGGTGAGCGTAGACATGGCAGGCAAAGTCGAGCCGGTGGGTTCGCAGGTGCGCGGATTCGAGGATTTGAGCGTCTCACCCGACGGCAAGCGAATCGCCACCACGCTCGCGGAGGCTGGGAGCGCCGACCTCTGGATCTACAACCGGGAGCGCGACGCATTGACGCGCCTCACGCAGACGGGCGACAGCGGGGATCCACTCTGGTCGCCGGATGGCAGTCGCATCATCTACACGAACCCGGCAAGTCTGTATACCGTGGCGGCTGATGGCAGCAGTCCGCCGGAAACCCTCAATTCGGGGCAATGGGCGGAAGCGGACTCGTTCACGCCCGACGGCAGAGAACTGCTATACAGCACTTTCTCCCCAGCCACAAACGAAGCGGCGCTCTGGATGATGCCAGCGGAGGCAGGCGCAAAGCCGACGAAGATGTTTCCCGGCGTGGCGCGCGTGGTGGACGCGCGGTTCTCGCCGGATGGCCATTGGATCGCCTACGTTTCCGCGCAGTCGGGCCGGTCTCAGGTTTATTTGCAGGCGTACCCTGGTCCTGGCGAGCGAGTGCAGGTCTCAACTGATGGAGGCCACGAGCCGGTTTGGGCGCCGAACGGGTCGGAGCTGTACTTCCGCACCCCGACGAGGTTTATGACCGTGGAAGTGAAGGCGCACCCGGCGCTCGCCGTCGGCAAACCGCGCGTGCTGTTTGAGGGCGACTCTCGGCTGAGCCACCACGACTACGGCCTGCTGCCCGATGGCCGTCACTTCATCATGATTCAACCCGTAGGCAAAATGCCGCCAGCGGAGCTGCATGTAGTAGTGAACTGGTCAGATGAATTGAAGGCACATCTGGCCGCTGCGCGCAACTGACGGAGACCTAGCGGGAGGAGGCTGGCAAGAACATTAGGCACCGTCTCCTTCGAGCCCAGTGCGAAATCGGTAACGTGAAAATGTGGACGTTGCTAACCGGACATCGGTTGATTTGTTTTTGGCGACTGACGGGCTACCCGGAGGTTATGCCCCGGAACACACTTTCAATGACGCGGGCCAGAAGTCCACTTGGGGGAAATGTCGTGCCACGAGATTACCAACCCATTTGGCGCATCCGCTCGATGATGAGCGCGCTGTAGTTATTCATGCGTTCGGGCCGTCGCTTCAGAGGAGCCGGCAGAATCGCGGCGAGCCGCGCCGCCTGTTCCCGGCCGACATTTCGGGCCGCGGTTCCGTCGTAGTAGCGACACGCCGACTCTGCACCATAAATACCAGGACCCCATTCGACCACGTTGAGGTAGATCTCTAGAATGCGCCGCTTGCCGAGGACGATTTCGGCCACAGGCTTCATAGGCGAGACGCCTCACGGCGGCCAAGCGCACATTGATCGTGGAGGGCGCGAGGTTTTTCTGTTCGAGAAAGAACCGGTAGCGAAGGACGACTGTTCGGCTAATGACGATGGAGAGCTAGAACCTTCTCCCAGAGGTTTCTTCATGGCGACCAATCGTTACGAGCCGACTAGACTTCACGAAATCGCACGGGTACATACTCCGCTTCTGCTGAGCAGCCATACAGGTTGTGCGAGTGAGCAGCGCTCTGGCGAACCATTGACGGACAGTCTCTGACGCTATACCCATTTGTCACCCATCCGGGTGTTATCGGTCACATCATCCTTGCGGCAAATTTACTAGCGTGAGTAGTTACTTTGGGAGGTCGCTATGCGGCGACGTGCTTTGCTCCTCGCTTTTTTCTTTTTCCTTCCTTTATTGCTCATTTCTGCGCTTCCCGCCAAGGACAAACCCAAGACTGCCAAGTCAGACAAGATCGGGCAGGACTTCAGCAAGTTTGTGGAGATCGCCGGTGCGG
Organism: Terriglobales bacterium; assembly: GCA_049520095.1. Lineage (GTDB taxonomy): Bacteria > Acidobacteriota > Terriglobia > Terriglobales > Acidobacteriaceae > Acidiflorens. The sequence goes on along the minus strand of JBEKQC010000058.1, from coordinate 24,033 downwards.
AAAAGGTAGGGGCGGACCAGTGCGCTCAGTGTCACGCTGACCTCTCCAAGGGCTTTCACCGGAGCGCGCACTCGATGCAGGAAGTTGCCTGCGAACAGTGCCATGGCGCGGGCAGTCTGCACGTGGCGGCGGGCGGGTACTCGGCCGCATCGAAAGACAAGATCATCAGCTTCCGCGATCGTTCCGCCGAGCAAGCGAACGGCGTATGCCTAAGCTGCCACTCGAAATCCGAACATGTCCGCAACTGGTTTTCAGGCGCACACCAGGCGCAGGACTTGAAGTGCAGCGACTGCCACACGATTCATGGCGAGGCCCACGGCGAGATGCGTGGCGGGTTCCAGGGCGAGACGCCGGGCATTCCGAGAGCGATCGATTCACGCCGGCAGTTGAATGAAAACTGCTTGCGCTGCCACCAGAAGCAGAGCGCCGAAGCGGATCTTCCGTACCACCACCCGATTCGCGAAGCCAAGATGAGCTGCTCGGATTGTCATGATCCGCATGGCGGCAGCGCAGGAAACAATCTGAAGTTGTCCAACACCAACGAACTTTGTTTCACCTGCCATGCCGAATATCAGGGGCCGTTCACCTTCCAGCACCCTCCGGTAAACGAGAGTTGCCTCAAGTGCCACTCCGCCCACGGTTCGCCGAACCAGAACATGCTTTCCGTGAGCCAACCTGCGCTCTGCTTGCAGTGTCATTCGGCGCACCACAACGGCGCGAGCTTGCCTCTGGTGGACCGGTGTACCAATTGCCATAACTCAATTCATGGAACCGACATACCTTCCGCAACTGGCGGAAGCAAGTTCATCGACAAGTAGTACCCGGCCAAAGGACTGGTTCGGGCAAGGAGTCACGCAATGAATAAGATTTCCGCACTCCTCATGGTTGCACTCATAGTTGCGGCAGTCACGTACCCGATGCCGGCTCAGCAGACGAGTTCGGGCACTTCACAGCCGGCGGAGAATGTCCCCGAAGTTAATTACCATCTCACTGTGATGATGCCGCAATACCGTTTCCTGGACGCCAGCGGATACGGCGGCCGGGTGGGAGAATACGACAGCCTGCAACAGTCGCTGGGCGGTGATTTGTCATTCGTCTATGTCGATGTTCCCGAGCACATGACCATCAGAACCACGTGGGACGTGGTGAGCCGGGACGACTACGACTTGAAGTCGCGGATCACTTTCGGGAAATGGCTTGACTTCAACCTCGACAATCGCAGTTTTGTTCGTCACCTCGACGACAACAACTATTTCGGAGCCGCGGTAATTTCTCCGGACATCATACGCATCGATACGGTCCCTGCGGATTCCTTACTGGGCATAAGACGCAGGATGAACAACGCTTCCCTCAAGGTAAAGTTGCCCGAGGTGCCGGTGAAGTTGTTTGTCAAAGGCGGTTGGCAAGCGCGGGACGGAAACAGCCAGATGCAGTACTTCGACATGGGCGGGGATGGGGTAGTACCAATCGATAATACAGGCTGCGCCAACTGTCACTCCGCTTCCCAGTACCGCACCTACAACTACACCACGCGGAACATAGCTGGAGGCGCGGAAGTCAAGTTAGGAAATCTTGTAAAGCTCGTCTACCAGCATGAGTATCGGAGCTTTAACGACCGCATGCCGAATCCGCTAGACTTCTACGGAACATCCGGTACCATCCCCACCAGCGAGAACATCCCCTACACGCCGGGCGGCCTCTACGTTCACAGCGTGTTGCCGCGCCATCAAACGCAGGCCGACTCGCTGCAGATCAGCATGGCGGTGGCCCATCACCTTACCTTGAACGGCGACGTCAGCTATGCGCGGACCCACAACTTGTTCGCCCAGTCCGACCCGCGGCTACTGGTTACCGGCAATCACTCGCAAGACTCCTTTAACGCTGACGCCACGCTGACCTGGAATCCGGTTTCCGGGCTGCGGGCGGTGGCTGACTTTCATCAGCAGAATCTGGTGAACGAGTTTGTGTCGTCCTATTCCCTCGCTGACCCAACCGTGTTTTACGCCTTTGGCAATCCCTCATTGCACCGGCAGTGGGGAGGGCTGAAGGGGTCATACCGTGTGTCAAAAACTTTCGACCTGGAAACGCACTACACGCGCATGAATATTACCCGGTCGAATTCAACTTTGTGGCCGCAGTTCTCTTCACCTGACAATACGGATCCGCTCTACGTCGTGCCCGTGACCTTCAGCAACATTGCGGGCGCGGCCGTGCATTTTCATAGCGCGGAACTGTGGAATGCAAGAGCCGGCTATGAGTGGACTGGCACCCACGATCCTGGTTATGTCACCGACCCGCGCACCAATAACCGCCTCTTTGGCGACGTCACCATTACTCCGGCTCACTGGCTCACTTTCGGCAACGACGCCAGCATGGTTCTGCAGAAGACGTTTCCAGTGGTGCAGCGTACCAACCACCTCTACGTGGATTCCATTTTCGTGACCGTCAAGCCGGTTCCGAAGTGGAGTGTCGGCGGTGGATACACCTACCTGCAAGACAACCTGCGGACGGACATGCAGTTCGGCAACGATCCGGTCGTCGCCCTCTATACGCAGTCGCTGGTTCCTTATAAGCAGCTGAGCCAGACCTTCTCCGTACACACCACCTATGAACTGGCCAAGCGCGTAGGGCTCAATCTAAACGTCGCGCGATCACTGGCCCACAGCGGCATGCGGCCGGACCTCAATCCGGCGGACTACCCGCCCTTCCCGTGGACGACGGCCCCGGGAGGCGACCCACAGTTCCCCGCACATCTAGCCGGCGCGCTCGGGATCGGCGCAGGTCCGGTGTCCCAAGTCAACGTGCCGCAGACCCTGATCGGAGCCACGGGCAACTACCACCTCCGCGCGGGATTCGACGGTGGTCTCCGTTTCAACTACGGAAGCTACACCGATAACACGATCTGGAACACATCGGGTATTCGTCCCAACGTGAACGGAAAGCTGCAATCTTATTCCGTTTTCTTTGGAAGAGTCTGGTAGTCACCGCCCGCTGAGTTACTCAACTCAAGTTCCGCGCGGTCAAGAAACTTTATCCTGCTGTCACTGGTTTACACGAATTCCTGGCGAGACGGTTTCCGGAATCGAGAAGGAAGGCGTACTACCTGATGTCCATCCACGAACACCTACCGCCGCAGGCCAGACGCGATTTAAAGGAAGTGGGATGGGCGAAGGGGCTGGAGTTAGCGAAGATCGCGCGCCGGGACGGTCAGCACTTCGATTGTGCAACCTGGTTGCACAAAGCTTGCGCCCTGCCGAAGGAGGACTTCCGGCGGGAGGTGGAAAAGGAACTGACGGGAAGGGAAGAGGAGCCGTCGGAGCTGATCTACTTCAAGGTCTACAAGAGCCAGATCCCAGTCATCGAACAGGCGATAGAGACGCCGGCCCTGATGCTGGGTACGGACAAATCGCGTGGTTACTGTCTGGAGATGATCTGCGCCGACTTCCTGGCTGGCGCGCACCTAGACAATGGTGACCCGGAGATCCTGCTCAACTCGATATCACACTATTACAAGTTCTTGCCTGGCGAACAGCAGCAGGTTTTCCTCGAAAACCTGCTTGAGAAGGCATCCTGAGAATGATTCGCCCCAAAGCCGCTCCGTTGCGACTAGATCCTTTGTTATACGAAAGTCTACGCCACCAGATCCTGCGTCGCGACGGGTGGAGGTGTCAATCCTGTGGCGCGATGTCAAACCTTGAGGTGCACCACACGGAGTTCCGCAGCCATTCGGGAGCCGGCTCGGAGGAAAACTTGATCACGCTGTGCACGGCATGCCACGCCAGAATGCATCGCCGCTAAATGCCACGAATGGGCAGTTGCTCACAAAGCCAGCGCAGTTGCGGAGTCCACTGCAGTGAGTCCGGTGGAAATAGTTCCACGAGCTTTACGGGCTCTCACTGAGCGAAAATAGAAACGACATTTATGCCCAAGTCCCAGCAGTTGCGTACATCGGCGATTTGCTTCGCAGTGTCTATTTTTCTAGTCCAAGTTTCTCTGGCTCAGACTTCCACAAAAACACCGGAGTCAACCTCATCGCAAAACATCTTGCTCACGGTCACCGATGAGAACGATGTTGCCGTACCATCTGCGCTCGTATTTCTACAAACTTCGCCAGAGGCGGTTGCGCTGCGCTGCGTCACCGATTTTGCCGGCCACTGCACGTTCTCCAACCTCTCCGCCGCCACTTACCAGCTCCGCGTCGAGAAGCAAGGTTTCTACTCAGTGATGTTGCCTGCGATCCAGGCAGGCGCTGCAGCGAACATCGAGGTCACTCTTCCGCACCAGCAAGAGGTGCGTGAGGTAGTCGATGTGGTCGAATCACCGCCCGCCATCGATCCGGCCCAGGTCTCGGATCAGGAGCAGCTTACCGGCGTTGACATTGTTAACCTCCCCTACGCCAACACCCGCGACTACCGCAACGCGCTGAACTTTATTCCCGGGGTCGTCAACGATGTCTTCGGACAGCCGCACATCGCTGGGTCGGAGACGTACCAAACCCTCACCCTGCTGGATGGCTTCAATGTCACCCAACCAGCTACCGGCGAACTGCTCATGCGGGTGAGTCCCGACTCGCTCCGTTCGGTGGACGTCGAACCAAGCCGTGAATCCGCCGAGTACGGCAAAGGCGCCGGCGGCGTCCTCAGTCTCAGTACCGGTATTGGCGACGACCATTTCCGCTACTCAGGAACAAACTTCATTCCTTCGGTGCAGGACAAGAAGGGCATCGCCTTCGACAAAATTGACCCGCGCTTTGCCTTTTCCGGGCCCATTCGCAAAGGCAAGATCTGGTTCTTCGACTCCCCCGACGGTGAGTATGACAACATCGTGATCACAGAATTGCCCAACGGCGCGGACAGCGACCGCTTCTGGCGCGTGGGCAACCTCGCCAAGGTTCAGGCCAACCTCAGCGCGCGCGACATCCTGACTACCAGCTTCAATATCAATCATCTTCACGACGACCACGCCGGTCTCTCAGCGATTAATCCCGTCGAAGCAACTCCGTCCGACATCGAGAGCGGCTACCTGGCCAGCGTGAAGAATCAGCATTATTTCCAGGGCGGGGAACTGCTCGAAACTGGCGTGGCTTTCGTGCAATACAACCTGACGTACACGCCTGCCGGAACTCTTCCTTACTTCATTACCCCTGATACCACCGGCGGGAACTATTACCTCTCTGCCGGTACGCGTGCCCGCCGCTGGCAGGGTCTGGCCAATCTCTATTTGCCGCCGAAGAAATGGCACGGCCAGCACGAAGTCAAGATGGGCCTTGACGCAGACCGCCTCAACTACCACGCTGACTTTCAGCGCACGCCGATCTCGTTCCTCCTCGAAGGTCAGACGTTACCCTCTTCCGGCGACTGTTTGACGGTTGCGCCCTCTCCCTGCTCCCGCTACTCCGTCTTCTCTGGAGGTGCTAATTCTTCCGCCGACAACCTGGAAGCCAGCGCTTACATCCAGGATCGTTGGTTAGCTACCAACCGCCTGCTGATCGAGTCCGGCCTGCGCTTCGATTGGGACCAGATCATCCGGTCTCCACTTCTTTCTCCGCGACTGGCGGGGACCTACGTGCTTGACAGCCAGGGCAATACCAAGCTTTCCGCAGGAGTTGGAATCGTCTACGACGCAACCAACCTGCTGCTGGTGGCGCGACCATCGGCGGGCCAAAGAACGGATTATTTTTTCGACTCCAATGGCAACCCGATAGGCTCAGTTCTCACTACGTTTTCGGCGGACACCCACACGATGCAGGAGCCGCGCTATCTCAACTGGAGTCTCGGTCTTGAGCGGAAACTGCCCGGCTCCATCTACATGAAAGCCGAGTTCCTGCAGAGAAATGGCGCCCACGGCCTCGTCTACAACACGTTGAATGCACAGCCGGGCGGAAATTTCGTCTTGGAGAACACTCGCGACGACCGCTATCGCTCTATCCAGGTAAGTCTGCGCCGCGCCTTCCAACATGGTTACACGGTCGCTGGTTCGTACACACATTCCAGTTCACACTCCAACCAGGTCCTCGATTTCAACGTCGACAATCCCATCCTCAGCCCGCAAGCTGCCGGTCCCTACCCCTGGGACGCGCCCAACCGTTTTCTCTCCTGGGGCCTGGTGCCCTTCTTCAAGCTGCCCATAGTCCATAAAATCGATATTGCTTACTCTCTCGAAGCGCGCAACGGTTTCCCCTTCAACGTCACCAACGATCAGGGGCAGCTTGTCGGGTCACCCGGAACGAGCCGCTTCCCAACCTATTTCTCGCTGAATCTATTCGTGGAGAAACGCTTCCACGCCTTCGGACGCGATTGGGCCCTACGCGGTGGTTGTGAGAACATCACTGACCGCAACGATCCCGCCGTGGTAAATGCGGACATCGACTCACCCCAGTACCGCACCTTCAGCAGTTTCCCGGGCCGCGCTTTTACCACTCGCATTCGCCTGCTGGGCAAGAAGTAATTCTGGCTTATGTTAGTTCTGCTGGATCTAGGGCGGCTTGCTGGATGGCGGCTGTCAAGCCACGCAATCTTGAGCATCCCGCTTAGATGTCAATCTGTGGCACGATGTCGAACCTTGGAGGTGCACCACAGGTAGCTCCACAGCCATTCGGGACCCGATGCTCGGCAGTCACGGCGAACCGTGATTACAGTCACTGCGCCACATTTGCGCTGAGTAGTAACAATAAAACTGGATTAGTGTTGTGTGCCGCCAGGCGTCATTCCTGGTGACGGCGCACTTGAGGAGGAGCAACGGAGCGCGCCGTAACGAGCAGAATGCGATAAGCGCAGTTCAATCGAGAGGAGGATCTCGATGAACAAGAGAATATCAATTGCACTCGTTCTGATTCTGGTTTCTTGCGGTCTTCTTTGCGGTCAAGCCCTATCCCAAACGGGTGTTAAGAAGAAAAGACCCCTTCCCTACGAGTACGGCCGCGTCATCATCAACAATTACCCCGATAAAGCGGATCTTGCGCCGGTCGTCTTTGAACATTGGATCCATCGTTCCATGTTCACCTGCCGGGTTTGTCACGTGGACATCGGATTTGCGATGAAGGCCGGGGGCACGGACATCAAGGCGGCAGACAACGCGCGCGGTTACTACTGCGGCGCCTGTCATAACGGCAAGATGGTCGCTGACGGAAAGACGGTCTTCCAAGCTTGCTCCAGGAAGGTAAACGTGGAAGACGAAAAGAGATGCGTGCGCTGCCACTCCTACGGACAGAAGGTCGCGTCCGACTTCGACTTCTTCCAATTCAGTCAACCGCTTCCGAAAGAGCGCTTCGGGAACGGGTTGGATTGGGAAAAATCGGAGGAGTTGGGACTCATCAAGCCGGCCAGTTATCTCCCTGGCGTCTCGATACAAAAGAACTCCCTCGCCGTGCAGAAAGACTTCGCGCTCAACCCTAAAGTTGAGGGAATGCCTAACATCATCTTCTCCCATAAGAAACATACAGTGTGGAATGGATGCGAGCTCTGTCACCCGGACATCTTCATGGGCGTGAAAAGAGGCACGGTCAAGTACTCGATGGTGGACATATCTGAAGGAAAGTCCTGTGGCGCTTGCCATACCACGGTGGCATTTCCTTTGACGGACTGCCAGCGCTGCCATTCCAAACCGGTACAACCCTGAGGAGAAGGGTTCATGGTCTTCAAGCCGAAGTTCTTCAAGGGGAAGTTCCGAGCGACGATCATCACGGTACTGTTATTCCTGGGGCTCGCGGGTGTGTGTGCCTTGCGGGCCAGCGGCGGGCCCCAGTCGTCTGCTGCGCAAGCGGATCAGGCGAAGGAGTCCTGGCGGAAAGAGTTCGATAGCATTTGCGCAAAGACCCAGGATGCCATGACCTTCTCGCAGGAAGAACTCACGGATCTTATTCGGAGGTGCGACGCTCTGCTGCCGCAAATTGAGAAGCTCGACGAAACGCGGAAGAAGGTGTACGTGGGGCGACTACGAATGTGCCGAGGTCTTTATGCCTACGTCCTCGATGCAAAAAAGAAAGAGAAGAAATGAGCGCGGGCTTCTCCTGCTCGTGCTGGCCAGCCTAGCTTTCCTTCTGGGAAATATCGCGTCCGCCCAAATCTATTTGCCAAAACCTCCACCGGAACCGTCGGAGTATGGCAAGGTGATTCTTGACAATTACTCCACGGCGGGACCCGGTCCCGTCGTATTTGATCACTGGCTTCACCGGTCCAAGTTTACGTGCCGGGTCTGCCATGTCGATGTCGGCTTTGCCATGCAGGCGAAGGCCACGGGCATCAGTGCGAAGACGAACCGCGAAGGTTTCCATTGCGGCGCCTGTCATGATGGAAAAAGGGTGTTCGAGGGAAAAACCATCTTCGCTGCCTGCTCGGATGCCGCCAATGACAAGCAATGCGACCGGTGCCATTCCCTGGGCAAGAAGGGTGCACGAAAATATGAGTACAGGACGTTTACCGCGAAATTCCCGAAGGGCATTTACGGTGTGAATTGGGAGGTTGCGGAGAAATCTGGAGTCATCAAACCCATCGATTTTGTCGAGGGCCTATCCGTCAGAAAGGCCCCAATGCGGAGCCGGGAAGATTTCGCCGTCAAAGCAGGTTATTCGTGGGTCCACCCGATTGGCTTCTCTCACGAGAAACATTCCATTTGGAACGGCTGTGAACTCTGCCATCCCGAAATATTCCCAACTGCCCAGAAAGGCACGATCCGCTTCTCGATGTTTTCTAATATCGAAGGACGAGACTGTGGCGCCTGCCACGGTAAGGTCGCTTTCCCGCTCAACAACTGCCAAAGTTGTCACCCAAACGGGCCGCTCTGGGCTCCTGGGACACTACCCATCGGACAATCTCGCAAAGTCCGTTGACTTAGGTTCAGCATCCGCTGCGGGAGACACTTGCCCGGCCTGGCGACGAATGCGTGAGACTCGAGGCGGATTGACTTTACCATGGTCTGCGAGCTGATCGATACGCTGAAAGAAGCCGGAGACCATTTACAACGTCGTGAGGATAAGGGTCGGACCTGTACAACTGCATTTCCTCCTGCGTATGCTCCCAGCGCTTGTGGTGGAAATATGTTGCGACCGCGAGAAAATACAGCGGAAAGATCCGGAGGACACGCCGCGCATAAAACGACCAAAAGTAGGAGCGTGGTGGGGCATCTCTTGTGCTCAGCAGGATGCTGGTAATAAGAAAGCCAGAGAGCACAAAAAAAAGGTCCACTCCCGTGGTGCCGAAATCCAGCACGGTGTGCAGGAACGGCAATGGTGCGAACCTAGCGGCGTCTGGCCGAGCGTGGGAAAGCACAACAAGAACGATGGCGATACCGCGCAAGCCATCCAGTTCAGGAATGTAGTGGATAGCGCGATTCTCTTGGGATGCTTCTCGAGCCAATTCACACCTATCCGCACCGCCGGCGAAACGGCGTTACCACCCTCACCGTCAGCACCCATAGTCATTTCTTCTCAAACAGTGTTTCCTCGATCAGTTCGCAAAGAATGTGCCCGGTGAGGATGTGCGCTTCCTGGATACGAGGTGTTTGATCGCTGGGAATGCAGATGCAATGATCGACCGCGCTCGGCAACTTTCCGCCGGTTCTTCCGGTCAGACCCACTGTGACTAGTTTCTTGTCGCGGGCCACGTTTACGGCTCGCAGTACGTTGGGGGAGTTTCCGCTTGTGCTGATGGCGAAGGCGATGTCATTGGGACTGCCCATCCCCTGGACTTGCCGCGCGAACACCTCGTCAAAGGAATAATCATTGCCGATCGCGGTGAGGACAGAAGAATTGGTGGTCAGCGCCCAGCCCGAGAGGCTTGCCCGTTCCCGCAAGAACCGTCCACTCAGTTCCGCGGCCAGGTGCTGGGCGTCCGCGGCACTGCCGCCGTTTCCGAAGAACAGGATCTTGTTTCCGGAGCGGAGGCACTTCGTCATCGCGTCCGCTACCGTGACCACTGCGCTCAAGTACGCTGGAGACTCCCGCAGACTCTGCATTACCGACACGCAGTCGCGAATTCTGGCGACCGCCAGAGACTGTGCCCTATCTGCGTTCATAGAATGTCTCCGGTCCCGCGCCAACCTTTACGAGGTCGCACTGGGTTGGGCCTCGTTGTCCTGCAAAGGGTTCCGCAATGGTTCACCCGGGCCATATTCGAAATTGATCCTCTCCTGCTCGACCACCAGCGGCCGCTTCTGCACCATGGTGTGGATGGTGCCGATGTATTCCCCAATGATGCCCATAAAGAGCATCTGGATCGACAGGAAGAAAAATACCCCGATGACCAGCGGGGCGATGCCAACGGAGAAATGGCTCCAAAAGACTAGTTTGTAGACGAGGTACGCCAGCGACACCAGAACCGAAACCAGCGCGCCCACAAAACCGGAAAAAGTCACCAGCCGCAGCGGCACCTTGGAGAGGTTTGTGATCCCGAGCATTGCCATGTCGTAGAGGGAATAGAAATTGTTCTTGGTGATTCCGCGTTTGCGCACTGGCTGATGGTACGGAATATCGAAATGCCGAAACCCCGCTTCCGCAATCATGCCTCGGAAGTACGGATACGGATCATCGAAGCTCTTTATGACCTCCACCACTTTGCGGTCATACAGACCAAACCCAGTATAGTTCTCGTAGGTTTCCACCCCGGAAAGACGGTTCACCAGCCGGTAGTATCGCTTCCGGATCCAGAACATCAGACCGCTCTCGTCGCTCGCCTGCTTGACGCAGATCACAACCGGGTAACCCTCCTCCCACTTACGGATCATGTCTACAATCATCTCGGGAGGATCCTGCAGGTCGGCCACAATCCCTATGATCGCGTCTCCGATAGCCTGATACAACGCGTGCTGGGGTGACCTTATTTGGCCGAAGTTGCGCGTATTGCGGATTACCTTTACGTTCGTGTCCTGAGCGGCAATCGCCTTCAGTTCGTTCAGGGTGTTGTCGGTTGAAGCATTGTCGATAAAGATGTGTTCGTAATTGTAGTTGCCGGCAGCGACGATGGCCGCACGCACTTGCAGGTAAACCTCGCGCACGTTGCCCTCTTCGTTGTAACAGGGCGTAAGGACGGTCAGGGTCTTAGGCATGCGTCGCGGCTTTCTCGTCGAACCTTAGCGATTCAACGTCCAACACTTCATGCCGCTCATACCAAGCATAAAGGTCCCTGATCGAGTCCTCTAAGTTCCAAAACCGATACCCGCCCATTTCCGTCAGCATACGCGAGTTGTCGGCTGAATACTCGGGCTCCGTGCCTTCGGTGATAACCGACACATTGGGATTGCGCCCCGACACTTCCGCCGAGACACGGGCAATCACTCGCGCTAATTCGGTTAGCGCCAGCGGCCGTCCGCTGCAGACGTTGTACGCCTTGTGGCGCGCGTCATTCTCGATGAACCACCTCGTCAGCTTGACCAGGTCTTTGACGTACAGGTAGTCAAACACGATATCCTTCCGCAGCACAATCGGCAATCCTTTCAGCGCCCGGCAGCAGGCGTTGGAAATGAAACGCACGGTGTAGTCCTCGTAGGCGCCGAAAACTCCGAACAACCGCAAGTTAACGATTCGGTCGGAGCGCTCAATATACTTGGCGCAGATGTACTTCGAAAATCCGTATGCGTCCCTGGGCACGCGGGTATCGAAATAGTCTTCCCGCACCCGCGCTGGCAGTTGATCGCGGTCATACTCCGCGCCGGAACCAAAGTGGATCATTTTTCCGAATCGTTCCCGTTTGCCGGCGAGGTTCGGCACGAGGTTGCGCGCGAGATTGAAAAACATGCGGCAATTGCGATCGAGCATATCCGGAGGAGCAGCCAGCCGCCGATTCGATCGCGTGGTCGCGGCATGCACGACCACATCGAAACTGTGCGCACTGAGGTATTCGCTCACTGCCTGCTCATTCAGCAGATCCAGTTCGGCCGAGGAGGGCGCCAACACCTCATACGCGGAAGCAAGTTGCTCCGCCAGATTTCGTCCGATGAACCCCGACCCGCCGGTGATGAGTACGCGCATTATGCAGGCGACCGGAAGGAAAATTTCTTGTGCATGACCCCGCAGACTACCTGAAGTGCAGAGCAAGGCGCAAATGAAAACATTGACGTTGCCGAGCAGGTTCTTGGGTAGGGCGCGACTTTAGTCGTGCCACTCACACCCGCAGACCATGCGGGCTTTAGCCCCTGGGGGCATAACGCCGAAGCGGTTGTTCGGCAGCTTCGACTACAATCGAGGCTGTTGATTATGTTCGAGAGCCTGCGGAAGATTCCGGCAGTTTCGAGACTCACCAGCCACATTCCCCCGGGGCAATTTGGACGCTATCTGGCAGTTGGCGTCTTCAACACTGTCCTTGGCTATTCGGACTACGCCCTCCTCACCGCCGTACTCACCCCCCACGTTCCCTACGCCTACGTACTCGCCGGAGCGCTCTCCAGTGTACTGAATATCACCATCGCTTTCCTGAACTACAAGTGGTTCGTCTTCAAGACCAAGGGCAACTACCTGCGAGAATGGTTGCGTTGTCTGGTGGTCTACGGAAGTGGAATTCTCCTGGCCCCAATCCTTCTGCCTCTAACCGTCTTTGCCATCCGCCATCTCACCCGTGCGGATGCCTCCGCTCCCTACATCGCCGGCGCCCTGCTCATGGGTGTGGGCGTCATCGGCAGCTTCCTGGGCCATAAACACTTCTCGTTTGGAGCATCCCCTGACGCTGCGGCCCCGAATTGAGATCGGATGTCGTCCTTGGTCACCTACCTTCTTCCTCTCGTAGTTGTTTCTCTAGGTCTAAAATTCTGCGTCGTCTGGAAGTCACTTTCACTGCTGGACAGCCCTTTACTACGTCGAAGTCGGCAACATTCTCGTTAACGAAGCTGAGCGCAGCGACGGACGCTGCAACTCCGAGCGTACAGGGCATCAATACAGCCCCACAAGCGACTAGCGCGTGTTTATTCAGTACGATATCGCCCGTTGTTACTTTCTTGTACTTGTCGGGGACTGTAGGATTCGCCATGTAGCCAAACAGGTAATCGTCGGTCGCTGTGAATAGCGATACCCGAGCAGAAAGACTTGCAAAATCGCCAATCGTTATCTTTCCTCCCGAGCCAAACAGGTAGCAGCCGACCGCGATGTGCACATGGTCACCAATCGTTATGCCGTGCTCTCCGGCGCTAAGCATCGAAAAGCAATCAATGCGAACATTTGATCCGATGTGAATTCGCTTGCCGCCAAAGATGACGCAGGTCTTATGGACGCTGACATTCTTGCCCACAGAGCCGAATGTTTCAAGTAATTCAGATTCCGAATAGTTCATCGTAGTTTGGTTCACCGATCTTTATGTCTTGACGAGAACGCCATGGGTTGTCTCTGGAAACACCACTAATCGGTTTGCGTCAGAGCCAGGAAACTCACGGACTGCGCTATTTGCACCCTTGAATGCCTCGATGTGCGGCAGGTCTGTTTCCGGTACCTTTCTCCACATACCGCGCTCACGGGACGCGCCTGACGCATCCGGTACCGATGATCACCAGTTCATGGTTCAGTCTCGAATCACCACCACAGCCCATCCAGTTTCATGATTGTCCTTCATTCAAACCTTCGGCAGATCTCCGCGACCGCGCGAGAAGCGCGCTCCCGGGCCCTGGAGCCCAGGGAGGGAGCTTCTTCATTTCTCGTAGGTTTCGAAGTAGAAAGAGCGGCGACACCAGGCTTAAGGACTCAATTGCCGTTCTCGCAGAACTCCAGACACTCGAGCGGCAATGCTTCACATCAACCAAAAAGCCAATGAATGCCAATGAAAAGATGTTGCGTCTTTGCCAGGGCATCAGATGCAGATAATAGCGCTGGTTGTGTGCAATGATCCGCTGAATCTTGGACATATTCTTCTGGATGGAGCCTTTTGCCGCTATTCTGTAGCCACCCAATACATCGTCGAGTATTTTCCCCTTCCCCGACGACAGATATTCCCACGTGTAGAACAAGTCAATGATTTCGAAATCTACTTGTCTGGTCTTTCGTGCGCTTCTGCGATACATGATCGCACTATGCACACCGACCGACCCTATACGCAGCGAATGTTCAAGCGTCACCGTTCCATGTGGGAAGAAGGATAGATCAAATTTCTCTCCTGAAACGAACCCCCGATCGTCGTCGAACAAATTAACCCTGTGCCAAACCACCGTGAAATCAGGATTGGCATCGAGAAAATCGACTTGCTTCTGGAGTTTACCTGGCAACATGAGATCATCGCCATCCATATGAGCGACATAAGCTCCACGGGCTAGATTGTGAACCTCGATAAAATTCCTTATCGCTCCTACGTTGACCGGCCGCAAAACTGGCCTCACCACGTCGGGGTGAAGTCTCGCAAATTCCGCAACGATAGCCGGCGTACCATCGGTCGAACCATCATCAGAGACAATCACCTCAAACCTGAAATTAGTCTGTTGATCAACGATGCTTTGCAGACAGGAACGTATGTACTGTTCCTGATTGTAGGTCGTTACGCAAACCGTAACCTTCGGCTCTTCTTCCATGGCATCTCTGTGTTACGTCAGTCCTTCCATACTTTCCGTCTGCCCAGATTTTCCAAATGCACTCAAGCGTGTGCAATCTCTTTGGCGATCCTTGCGACGTCCGATTGTTCAAGTCCCGGATAGATTGGTAGGCATAATACCTTCTTCGCGGCGTCAGTCGCGATCGGCAGGTTGTCTGGACGAGCCGATGGCAGTCCCCGGTACATTGGAAAATCTGAAATGAGCGGATAGAAGTAGCGACGGGGGTGAATTCCGCTGCCTTTGAGCTTCAGATACAGTTCGTCTCGACTGAGGGGGTAGTCAGCCTCCACGAAAATAGGGAAATAGCCATAATTTGCAACCTTTTCTCCAGCATCTCTCAGACAACGAATACCCTTCGTTTCCCCAAGATAATTCCGGTAGGCGGCGGCGATTTGCCGGCGACGCTCCAGCGCCTGATCTGAATATTTCAGCTGCAGAAGCCCCAACGCCGCGTTGAATTCACTCATTTTGCCATTAATTCCGGGCGCAACCACGCTGACTTCATTCGCGTATCCGAAGTTTTTCAAATAATCAATGCGGCTCTTTGTCTTAGCGTCAGGACAAACAATCGCGCCACCTTCAAATGTTGTAAACACTTTGGTGGCATGAAAGCTCAGTACTGAAAGGTCGCCATGCTTCAACACGCTGCCGCCCTCGTCTTGAACTCCGAATGTGTGCGCTGCGTCGTAGATGACTTTGAGGTTGTAGATATCTGCAATTTGTTGAATTGCTTTTGTGTTGCATGGATGTCCATAACAGTGAACGGGCATAATGGCAGTAGTCTGTGGCGTAATTGCAGCTTCAATCTTCGAGGGATCCAGATTAAGGGAATTCGCCTCAACGTCAACAAAAACGGGCTTAATCCCGTTCCAAAGCAGGGAATGGGAGGTAGCTACAAACGAATAGGGAGTTGTAATTACTTCTCCTGTAATGCGCAATGCTTGTAATGCGGTCACCAGCGCGATGGTTCCATTTGTAACGAGAGCAATATGGCCTACGCCTAGATAATCCGAGAGAGCGTCCTCGAATTGACGGTGAAAAGGGCCGGCGTTCGTCAGTATCCTGCTTTCCCAGATTTGTTCCAGGTAGGGGATGAACTCTTCCAATGGAGGTAATTCTGGTTTTGTGACGTAGATGTCTTGTGATTTGCTCACGAGTGCCCTTTCAGTTGTCAATTGACCTGAATGGATCCTGTTCCTGCCCACTTAGGCCATGTCTGGAATTTCTGCGGCGCGTCAATGCTTGACACCAAAGCCTATAATAGAACTAAGGATGCAGCCCATTGAGGCTGCGGCAGGTCTTAAAGTAAGCTCTTTGAAATCTTGAATTCTTCACGCGACTTAGTAAGTCGCCTAACTCTATTGTTATCTAGATCTTGACTTTAACTCCTGTAAATCCAAAGATTTGGCAGGGATTTATCCGTAACTCTCTGATTCTAATAGACCCCAATAAATAAAAAAATCGAAATCGCCAGGCAAGCAAAAGATAACCGAAGCTAACCCCTTTGTTTGGAAGACTGTGAATGTAACCCCTTTAAATTGAATACTTTAGCAAATTTAGGGGGGGGGAGGGGGTACCCCACCACCAACTAATATCGCCGAGCTAAGGTCTGTCCCCCGTCATTCTCTTACCGGCTCCACGATCATGTTCCGCGCGAACTCATCGCGATCCAGGAAGGGCCACAGATCCTCTAAGGGCTTGGAAAGGAATGAGCCATCGGGACGCTGAATCGAGGTCACACGCGGAGCCCTGATCTCGTCGGGAATTATGTGGACGTCGCAAACCACCGGTCCGCGCCCGCGCAGAACTCGACGGACGGCAGAGCGTAGGTCCGATTGATCCTCGATTACGGCTGTCTTCAAGCCATACGCACGAGCGACCTTACGATAATCGGGAATCGACACGCCAGTCTCCGTGCTGCATCCGATGTTGGGCCCGCCAAAATAGTTGGTTTGGCTGGCCCGAATTGAAGCGTATCCCCGGTTGTTGAGAACGAAAATCTTGATCGGCAGTTGCAGGTGCGCAATGGTAGCCAGCTCCTGTATGTTGAGTTGAAGTCCACCGTCGCCGTCAACGCAGATGGTTTTCCTGCCGCCGCTGCCGAGACACACGCCAATACTTGCGGCGAGACCGTATCCCATCGCTCCCAGTCCCGCCGTATGAAATACGCGGCGCCCTTTTCGCGCCCGGTAGGCCAGCAGGAAAACTTCAATGGCGCTTCCCGAGCTACCGGAGACAACGCGGTCGTTAGGTCCGACTTCCTGCCCGATGACCTCGGCAAGATGGTACAGACTGACGAGACTCGGAGCGCGGTGCTCGGGCAAAACGAGAGGATAACGAGCCTTCCAATCCTGGCAGCGCTGGATCCACGGACCGCGATCTTTATTCTTGTCCAGATCCTTGTCGAGGACAGACCCGCTCTGCTGCAGCATCTGGTCAATAAAGGTCCGAGCGTCGGCGCAGATCGGATTATCGATAGCGCCTTCCAGCTTGCGCAACTCCGCCGGATCGATATCGACGACCGTTTTGTAGGCTCCGCGGGCGAACTGATGAGGATCCCAACCCATCAGAGGCGGGTCAAGACGAGCTCCGATCCCAAGAACGAAATCGGCATTCTGCAGGGCGAAGTTCGCGCCTCGAGGCGCAACCGTGCCGGGCCGGCCGACAAGTAGCGGATCGTCGTCGTCCAACAAATCCATAGCCAACCAAGTCAGGCCGACGGGGACATTCAAAAGACGCACAAGCTTCTCGAACGCCGCAGCCGCGCCGGAAACTCGAACGCCGTTCCCCGCGAAGATGAACGGCCGTTCGGCCCGGTTCAGTCGATCGATTACATCGCGCGCCTTGGAAGCTAAGTCAGCGACTAAGTCGTCGTGATCGCGCGTTGACAACTCGGCAGGATCAAAGCCGCGCATGGAATCGGGCTCAATCGGCGCAGCCTGGACATCGATCGGGATATCGATCCAGACCGGACCCGGTCTTCCGGTACGAGCCAAGTGTGCCGCCTTTTCGAGATGGTAGCGGATGGTTTGCGGATCATCGATGGTCAGCGCGTACTTCGTGATCGGTTTGACCAGAGAAACGATATCGACCTCCTGACTACCGCGCTGGCGCACTCCGAGAGGAGTGCCATCCGTACGGTACATGCGGTCGGCGCGTTTCACCTGCCCCGAGATGACGAGCATGGGAGTCGAATCAAGCCAGGCGCCGACCACGCCCGTGATCGCATTCGTGCCGCCAGGACCGGTCGTTACCAGGGCGACGCCCAAATTGTTGGTCGCCTTCGAATAGTTTTCCGCTGCGATCGCGCTCGCTTGTTCGTGGTGGTTGCAGACAAAGGTCAAATCGTGGCACCGGGCGAGAGCATCGTTCAAGTGCATGGCCCCGCCGCCCGTGAGAAGGAAAACGTGCTTCACGCCCTGCTGAGCAACAAAGCGCATGACATAGTCAGCGAGTCTCATGCTCTCCTAGCGAACCAACTTTGCCGCCATTTTGGGAAGACTCGAGCAACATGTCCACGACCTCCCGTACTGCTCCGTTACCGGCTGCGAGCTTGGTGACCACCTGGCATTTCTCTTGGATCGAGGGACGCGCATCCGCAGGACAGGCGCTGAGACCAACGATGTTGAGCGCGGGTAAATCATTCACATCGTCCCCAATGAAGCAAATCTCCTGCAAGCGCAACCCGTGCCGTTCTGAGAACGCAAGCAGTGCGCTGGCCTTGTCCTTGCAGTCTTTGTGCACATCGCCGATGCCAAGCTTACTGGCAAGCCGGTCGACGAGCGGACTGTTCTCGCCCGATATCAGGGCAATCACCATGCCCGATTTTCGAGCCAGCGACAGACCCATGATGTCGGCAAAGTGAAAGCGCTTCCATTCTTCGCCGTTCGGGCCCCACCATACCCCGCCGTCGGTGAGCACGCCGTCGACATCCATGGCGATGGCCTTGATCTTACGCATGCGCGGCAAGCACCCGACGCAATTTCTTGATGATCGGTTGCTCGCGTTCGAGCACACGCTTCACCCCATCACCCAAGGACTTCTCGATCAAACGAATGTCACGAACCAATCGCGTGATTCCGTTGGGCTCGAGGGACGCAGCGTGATCCGAACCCCACATCGATCGGTCAAGGGTGATATGCCGCTCGATAACGCAGGCTCCCAGAACCGTCGCCGCCACGCTCGATGGCAAACCCGTCTCGTGACCGGAATAGCCGACCGGCACCCCATAGCGTTCGATCAGTGTTTCGATGACGCGCAGATTCAGCTCTTCGTAGTACGCTGGATAGGTACTGCATGCCTGCATCAGGACCAGGTCCTTGTTGCCAAGGACTTCGATTGCGTGGTCGATCTGCTCAATTGTGCTCATGCCGGTTGACAGGATAATCGGCTTTCCGACTGCTCGGGTGTGCCGCAACAGATTGTCATCCGTCAGAGAGGCTGAGGCGATCTTGAAGCACGGGACATCAAACTGCGCGACGAAATCGACCGACCCTTCGTCCCAACAGGAAGCGAACCAATCGACCTTCACTTCCCTGCAGTAACGGTCGATTTCCTTGTACTCTTCGATCTCGAACTCAAGCCCACGTTTCAGGTCGCCATTGGTCGGTCCGAATGGATTTTCGCGTGGTTTCGCTAATTCCTCGGCTGAGTAAACAACATCAATTGTCCGTTTCTGGAACTTGACCGCGCTGCAGCCAGCGCCCACCGCGACGTTGATCAATTGCTTGGCCAGATCAATGTCGCCATTGTGGTTGATTCCGATTTCAGCGATGATATAGCAAGGGTGTCCCGTTCCGATCAGTTTAGAACCCAGTCGGACTTGTGCGTTGTTTGCTGCTGATCTGCTGTTATTTTCGTGCCGCATCGCTCTGCACTCCCTTCGAAAGAATCGAACCTAAAGTTTCTGACAACGTGGTCTCGCGGATGGCTTGCACCAGTGTGACGAAGTACTCGGCCGGGGGCCTCCGCGCATCTCGTAACTGCCCTGGCCCGTGAACGCGGCTCGAAATCGTCATTTTGTGTCGGTGGTATCCGTGATCAAGAAGCGCAGGCCACGCAGTTCCTGTTAGAGGCTCGGTTCGAGCCAGGATGTCGTCGAGATCGTGTGCCAGCCCGGTTTGGTTCTTTGAGTAACTCATGGTCGCGTGGCCTATACTCCGTGAACGGCGCAGGCGGCTTTTGGAATCTGATGGAAAGTTTCCGCCATATAATCGATCATCGATTGCGTGATGCCGGGGTAGAGGCCGATCCAGAAAACGTTGTTCATTACAAAGTCAGTGTTCCGTAATTCGCCGATTACCCGCCGCTGAATGTCGCGATAGGCAGGCTGACGAAGCAGGTTGCCGCCGAAGAGCAGGCGGGTGGATATGTTTCGTGATTCCAGGAAGCGCACGATCTGGGTCCGGTTTGCGGGCGCGTCTTTGCGCACGGCGATAGGAAAACCGAACCAGCTTGGCTCTGAATGCTCGGTGGCTTCGGGCAGGATGAAGATGTCGTCGAGATCGCTCATGGCGGCGTGAAGTTTAGCGAAGTTCGCGCGCCGGGTGGCGATGAAGCCCGGCAGCTTTCTAAGTTGCGCGACTCCGACGGCGGCTTGCATGTCGGTGGCTTTGAGGTTGTAGCCGATGTGGCTGTAAATGTATTTGTGGTCGTATCCGCTGGGTAGGTCGCCAAGCTTCCATTCGAAGCGGCAACCGCAAGTGTTCGAGTTTCCGGGATCGCACCAGCAGTCCCGTCCCCAGTCGCGAAAAGATTCAGCTAACTTTTTGAGTGCGGGAGACTGGGTAAGCACGCATCCGCCTTCGCCCATGGTGATGTGGTGCGCGGGATAGAAACTTGTAGTAGCGAGGTGGCCGAAAGTCCCAACCGTGTGCCCTTTATAGAGAGATCCGACAGCGTCGCAGCAATCCTCTATCACCCAGAGGTTGTGTTTGGTTGCTAGGTTCATGATGGCATCGACGTCAAATGGGTTGCCGAGTGTGTGCGCCAGCATGATGGCTTTGGTGCGATCCGACACCGCAGCTTCAAGTTGAGTTACGTCGACGTTGTAAGTTGGAAGCTGAACGTCGACGAAGACGGGGACGAACCCGTTCTGGATGATCGGATTTACGGTGGTGGGAAATCCGGCAGCGACGGTGATGACCTCGTCTCCGGCAGAGAGCTTTCGGTCGCCAAGCGAAGGCGAGGTGAGGCAAGACAGAGCCGCGAGATTAGCCGAGGAGCCGGAGTTGACGAGGGAAGCGCAGCGCACGCCCATGAAGGCGGCAAATTCGCGTTCGAACTGGGCTGCAAAGCGACCGGTGGTGAGCCACGCGTCGAGCGAGGCTTCGACCAGGAATTCGAGCTCGGTCGAGTCCAAAACTTTGCCCGACACGGGTACGTGGTCTTGGCCGGGGACGAACGCCTGCTTAGCCAGAGCGACATCGTAGTACTGCTTAACGATCGCGCGGATTTCGTTACGCAGTTGGCTAGCAGTTTTGCTCATGATCGACTTATCCTCTGCCCACATGGGCCATCGCAGCGGGCGCGCCCAGGAACTCGCGATACCAGGCGAGAGTGCGGTCAAGGCCGGATTCGAGAGTGAACTGCGGTCGCCAGTTGAGAATGGTGCGGGCGCGCTCGGCGCTCAGGAACTGATGACGAATTTCGTTGCTCGCCTGGTTGAGCACTTCCGGACGCAGAGAGGACTTCATCTTCCGCAAGATCAGTTCAACCATGTCGAGTACGCTGACCTGGCTCTCATTGGAAAAATTGAAAGCCTTCCCGCGCAGAGCTTCATCGGCGGCAAGTCGCTCGGCGAGCAGTATGTACGCGGTAGCCCCATCTTCGATGTAGAAGTAGTCGCGGACGAAGTTACCGTCTGAGCGCACGACTGGCCGCACTCCGCGAATGACGGAGCGAATCGTGCCCGGGACCACGCGATTCCAGTTCAGGTCACCGCCGCCGTAGAAATTTCCGCAACGCGTGATCGCGACCGGCAGGTTGTAACTGGCAGCGTAAGTTTGCGCGATCAGGTCAGCGCAGGACTTGCTGACATCGTAGGGATGGCGGCCTTGCAGAGGCATTGTTTCGTCGTAGGGGAGATGCTCCTGATCACCATAGGCCTTATCGGAAGACGCCACCACAATCGACGAGACCTTTGGAGAGCGGCGGCAAGCCTCCAGCAGATTCCAGGTCCCCTCAATGTTGGTGGAAAAGGTCGAGACCGGGTTGCGATTGGCGATGCCGACTATGGTCTGAGCCGCCAGATGGAAGACGACTTCGACTTCGTATTCGCCGAGAGTACGCTCGACGAGATCACGGTCGATGATATCGCCGCGCACGGTATTGACTTCCTCAATGCGACGGCTGCGTAAGAGTTCGCTTTGCGGCACCCAGTCGCGCACCAGGCAAACAACATTCGCGCCGGTGTCGATGAGCCGCTTTACGAGCCACGATCCCAGTAGTCCCGTGCCGCCGGTGACGAGGACGGAACGATCTCGCCAAAATGAGTTCATTCCGACCACACTTTCCAGGGGGTTTGCTCGCTCGCCCAGAGCTGATTCAGGTACTGGTATTCGCGGTATGTGTCCATGGCGTAGAAGAACCCGTCATGGCGATAGGCCATGAGTTGGCCCTCACGCGCCAGTTGCTCCAGAGGTTCCCGTTCGAGGATGCACTTCGGGCCGCTGAGATAGTCGAGCACGCCACGATTGAAGACGAAGAAGCCCGCGTTGATCAGACCATTGGCCTTAGGTTTCTCTATGAAGCGTTGGACCTGGCCCTGGGCGTCGGTTTCGACCACTCCAAAGCGAGAGATGGGTGGGACGGATGTGACGGTTGCGAGGCGGCCGTGTTTGCGATGAAAGGCGAGCAGACTGCTGATGTTGACGTCGCTAAGGCCGTCGCCGTAAGTAAGCAGAAACGTGTCATCCTTCTCAAGATATCGAGCGACGCGCTTCAGCCGGCCACCAGTCATGGTTTCGAGGCCGGTGTCGGCAAGCGTGACAGCGAAATCCTGCTCTTGATGAGCGCCCATGAATTCGATGTGCGATTTGCGGCCAAGGCAAATTCTGAAGTCGCTACTCATCGCTTCGTAGTTCAGGAAGTAATCCTTGATCATGTTGCCGCGATATCCGAGGCAGAGGATGAAATCTCGCATTCCGTAGTGGGCGTACATCTTCATGATGTGCCACAGGATGGGACGACCCCCGATCTCCACCATCGGTTTGGGGCGGAATTCGGTCTCTTCCCGGAGACGGGTACCTAGTCCGCCGCACAGAACGACAACCTTCATAATCTGGGTTCCTGGAGCGCCGCCGGCGCGCGGCGACACTTCGTATCTTGCGAACGATCTGCAGGACGTATCTCTGAACTGCGGATCCGCAATTCAGTTATCCCACACGCGAGCGATGAAGGCAGGATTACGAAAGTCACCGGAGGCTCCAATTCGAGGGAATGGATCCTAACTTGTTAAGGTGTGCTTTGCGGAGCATGTTACTTGGGTAACGAACAGAACTTATGTGTCTTGCACCGTTCGTCGTCAGAATCTCTGGTTTAGCGACAAGGCGTTTCGAAGGTGCGAAAAAGTCGCACAATATGTTGCCGACCGAGACGAAGTATTGGGCCGAATTCAAGGAACTTAGGTTACTGTCGGTCGGATGTGCTTCGCCCGATGCCGTTGTCTTCCATCCTGAAAGAAGGCCGGTCGGGGTCAATGAGTGTAATCGAGATGGTTACGCCAACGATCGAGGGCAGGCCGAAGTTTCCCCGCTAAGTTGCAAGACGGGCCGCAGCTTGGGCTGCGGCTGGCACCTCGGAGATCTTGGTATTTTGGAAGGTGACGATTTGCCACTTGTCCTGGTCCTTTACCACGATCAACGTGGGTCGGGTTTCTATTTCGCGCAGCTCGTTGCCTTCCTCGAACTTCACGTGCGCTCGGGCGAATAACACCGCGACATCCGGGCGCAGAAAGCGGATGCTCCGTAGCACGAA
This sequence comes from Terriglobales bacterium, assembly GCA_049520095.1. Classification (GTDB taxonomy): domain Bacteria; phylum Acidobacteriota; class Terriglobia; order Terriglobales; family Acidobacteriaceae; genus Acidiflorens. The sequence goes on along the minus strand of JBEKQC010000058.1, from coordinate 561 downwards.
ACGGGCATGGCTGCCTCTGTAGATCGTCTCGAAGATGTGCCGGTGCGCCGCCTCTATGGCGGCCCGCCCGTCCAACTGTCCCCCAAAAATTTGGATGAAGTTCGCATCCTCGGCAAACACTGCCGCCAAGCTGACGCTATCGTAACGATTCCAGGCGGTTTCGATTTGTTGCAGGATTCCCTGGATGACTTGCTCATCTGTTGCCATGACTGGCCTCACGAATGAGTGGGCATTCTATCAATCCAGGCAACGAAGTACCAAGCAGATACCAAGCTCCAGCGGGTCACTGAGTGTAATTCGCGATATTACGACAGTTGACGTGGTTCCAAGGGTGGCCACCCACGCGGGCCGCAGGTGGCGCGAACGACTATAAGGCCGTATCACCCATCTGGCGCGGCGTGATGTGGTCTAGTATTGCTCAGGCGCTTACACGCGAGCGGCTGGTTAAGCGCCGACGTTGGCCTTAAGCATGTTGCAGAAGAGTTGTCCTTGCTCGATGGCATCGTCAAGCGCCACATGCGTATGAGACACGGGGTCGAACCACTCCGAGGGCATCGACTG
>JBEKQC010000057.1:0-52562 GCA_049520095.1 Terriglobales bacterium | reverse complement strand
GAAGGTTTGCCAGTAAGTCGCTCCTAAGTCTAGCGAGGCTTCTTCCTGGGCTCGGTTTAGTTTTTGCAGTCCGGCGAAGACTTCGGTGGTGGCTACGGAGATTAGCGCGGTGCCGTGTCCTAAGACTATGGTTAGCAGACTTAGTTTTACTTCGGCTACTCGGAACAGCATTAGTAGCGACAGGCCGGTGATTATGCCGGGGAGGATCAGCGGCAATAGGACTAAGCGGCGGAAGAGGGCTTTGCCGGGGAATTGGGCGCGATCCAGGGCTAGGGCGGCGGGGATTCCGAAGAGTAGGGCTATTAGCATGGCGGTCGCGGCCACTAGGAGACTGTTTAGGACTGAATCCCAAATGGGACCGTCGTTGAATAGGATGCGATACCAGTTCAGAGTTAGGTCGCGCGGGGGGAAGCCTCCTACGCCTTGTCCGTTGAAGGAATAGAGGATGAGGATGACGATGGGGAGATAGAGGAAGGCGAAGACGGCTAGGGCGTGAGCGGTTAGCCAGCCTGGGCTTTCGTGAGGTGTGGGTTTCATATTGCTGTCCCGCAGAGATTCAGGGCGAAGTCCCACCATGGCGTACATGGCCGTGGAATCCCACCCTTGCGCAAGAGACGCGCAAGGATGGGGCACCCGGCTTTTGTGGAGCAGCGCGCGGTCAATGGAAGCTCCATTTCTTTTCTAAGCGCTCGGAGAAGAAGATCAGGGCTAGCACCAGGGCTAACATGCTTAGCGAGATGGCGGCACCTAGCGGCCAGTTGTAGGCGGCTCCGAAGAGGCTCACTACTATGTTCGAGATCATGATGCCGCTGGGACCGCCTAGCAGGAGCGGAGATAGAAAGTCTCCCAGGCTTAGGACGAAGGCGAAGGTTGCGCCGGCTAGCACTCCGGGGATGGAGAGCGGGAGGATTACTCGCCAGAAAGTTTGCGCGGGCGCGGCTCCTAGATCGTGCGAGGCTTCGACCAGATTGCGCGGGATGTGTTCCAGCGATGCGTAGATCGGCAGGAACGTAAATGGCGTATAGATGTGTGTCAATGTAAGGACTACGGCGAATGGGCTGTAGAGCAGAAAATCCAGTGGATGATTGGTTAGGTGTACATATTGCAGCAGCGTGTTCAGGACGCCGTCGGTGCCTAGAATCGTCTTCCAGGCGTAGGCGCGCACCAAGTAACTCACCCACAATGGAATGATGACTAGCTGATAGTAGAGGTCTTTCTTTCCGCCGGCGTGAAACGAGAGAAAGTAGGCTAAGGGATAGCCTAGCAGCATAGAGAAGAACGTCACGCGGGCGGCGATCCACATGGAGCGCAGCAAGGTCTCCCAGTAAACGGGCTTGGTCAGGAGTTCGTGGTAGTTGTCGAGATTCCAGGAATGCACGATGGTTCCTGCTTCGGAGACCGACCAGAAGCTGTAGCAAAACATCAGCAGGTATGGCACGAGCAGAAATACCGCGACCCAGACCAACGGCGGGACCGTGATCGCGGTGCGGTAGGCGCGGGAGAACATTCAGGCTTTCTCCTCGAAACTGGTGGCGCGAACCGGGATGGCATCGGCGGCAGAGAATTCAAACTCCAGCGGGCCTTCAGGCAGATCGCGGCTGGCGGTGCGGATGGTGAGGATCAGTCCGCCATCGGACTCGACGCGCAGCAGGTCGGTTGCGCCGTGGAAAGCCTGATCGCGAAGCTGGGCGCGGAAACGAACCGTGGCATCTCTTGCCGGAGAAGCCGTTGTCGCGGAGGCCGTGATCGCGGGGCGAATGCACTCTGGGCGCAGCGAGAACAGGGCCGCGCCATCGGGCAGGGAAGTGGGCCATTGCAGCGCGCCGCAGGTAGCCGTGCCGTGGCGAATGTCGGCCTGCAGCAAATTTGTGTGTCCGATGAATTGTGCGGTGTATGAGGTCGCGGGGCGATTGTAAATTTCGCGCGGGCTCGCGACCTGCTCTAGTTCTCCGGAGCGCAACAATGCTATGCGATCGGACATCACCATCGCTTCTTCCTGGTCGTGCGTGACAAAGATGAAGGTGATGCCGACTTCGCGCTGCAGCGCTTTGAGTTCAACCTGCAGCTGGCGGCGCAGGTTGGCATCGAGGGCGGAGAGTGGCTCATCGAGCAGCAGCAGACGCGGGCGATTCACCAGTGCGCGGGCGAGTGCGATGCGCTGCTGCTGTCCGCCGCTGATCTTCGAGGGCTTGGACTTGGCGTAGGCGGACATCTTGACTTTCGCCAGCGCCTCGGCCACGCGCGTGTCGATTTCAGCGGGTGGACGTTTTGCGATCGCTAATCCATAGCCTACGTTTTGTTCGACCGTCATGTGCGGGAAGAGCGCGTAGCTCTGGAAGACTGTGTTTACCCGGCGGCGATAGGGAGGCTCGGTGTCGAGGCGTTCGCCGGACATCCAGACTTCTCCGGAGGTGGATTGCTCGAAACCGGCGAGAATTCGCAGCAGCGTGGTTTTGCCTGAGCCGCTTTCGCCGAGGATGGTCAGGAATTCGCCTTCGGCGATTTCGAGTGAGATGTCGCGCAGGACGATGTTTTTGCCGAAGTGCTTAGCTACGGAGCGGATGGAGAGCAGAGACGCGACGTTTGGCTGACTGCTGCTCGCGACCGCGGGTTCCGACGTCGTTGCCATGGCTGTCGTTATTTTCGCTGCTTGCGTTTCGCGGGCGAGGGCGCCCGCGCCAGACTTGCCTTGCCACACCACTACTGCGTGGCTTTTACTTCATTCCAGATCTCGTTGTACTTGGCGCGGCGCGGAACATTCTGCCAGAAATAGAGGCGCCTTTGGTAATTGTCTACGTCGTCGAGATGCAGGTTCTTCACCTCTTCCGGCGTCATGTACTGGGCGGCGTGCGGATTCGCCGGCGTGTAGCCAGTTACGTCGGTGACTTTTTTCTGCGTCTGCGACTGAATCATGAACTCGAGAAACTTGTAGGCGAGATCTTTATTTTCGCTGCCGGCGGTGATCATTAGGTGATCGATCCAGCCGGTGGTGTTTTCCTTGGGAATGGTCTCGCCGACTGGGAAATTGCTTTTGCGCAACTGGTTGGTCATGAGCGGCCAACCCATGGCGATGACCACTTCGTGGTTTTGAAATAGGTTGGTGAGTTCGCCGCCCGTGGACCAGATCTTGCGAATGTTCGGCTTCAACTCCACCAGCTTCTTTTTGACGGCGTCCAGTTCCTCGTCGGTCATGTTATAGAGATGGCCAGGATCGGGCTTGTCGTAGCCGAGCACCTGGGCGGCCATGTAGACGGTGGAGAGATCATCCCACACGGAAACTTTTCCTTTCAGCTTCGGGTCCCACATGACGTTCCAGCTCTCGGGAGGCTGGGGGAACGCGGTGGTGTCGTAAATCATCGGGTCCGGGCCCCACATGAACGGCACGCCGTAAACTTCGCCCTTTACCCGGACCAGCGACAGCGAGGTAAGCTGCGGCGAAAGCTGGCCGTAGCTGGGCAATTTGCCCAGATCGAGCGGCGCGGCCAGACCGGAGGTCGCGATCATGGTGGCCACATCGCTCGAGGGAGAGATCACGTCGTAGTTGCCCGGGCTGCCACCGCGCAACTTGGCGACGAGTTCGTCGCTCGATCCCATGTAGGAAGCCGAAACCTTGCAGTGGTTCTGCTCTTCGAAAGTCTTGACGTAAGCAGGATCGGCATAGCCTTCCCACACCAGCAGATTAAGTGTGGGCGTTTTTTTGGCGCAGGATCCGCAAAATAGGATCAGTAAGACGGCGAACAGGGCGAATATTGATTTACGCAACATTAGTTGTGCTCCGTCACGGTCGGACCTCAGCGGCTAAAGCCGCCGATAAAAATAAGCCAGTTATCGTGGTAAACCGCTGCGCCACCCAAAAGCAGGTGCGAAACCGAGTCCTTCCAGTGCCTGTTAGAAGGTTGGCGGTGTGTTGACCCACAGCAGCCAGGTCTCGCTCCGGCCGGGATTTTTCCAGTGATGCGGCGTGGCGCTCTCGAAATAAAAGCTGTCGCCGCGCTTCAGATGGTACTCCTCGCTGTTCAGAGCGATCTTCAACTCGCCGCGCAACACGAAGAGGAACTCCTCGCCTTCGTGGGCGTACGACTCGCCACTACCGGCTTTTGGTTTAATACGAAAAAGATGCGGCTCCATGACTTTGTTGCCCCAGGCGAGCAGTTCCATGCGCACTCCGGGACCGGCTTCGAGCACCTTGCGTCCGGGCGGGCGCACCAATCGCGTATTCAATTCCGTCGCATCGAAAAAATCAAGGATGTTGGTGCGGTAGTAGCGTGCTAGCCTGCGCAGTGTGCCGACGGAGGCGCTCATCTGCGAGCGTTCGAGCGCGCTGAGAAAGCCAATCGAGATTCCCGCCGCCGAGGCGACTTCGGCGAGGCTGAGACCGCGCTGGGTGCGCAGCCGACGGAGTCGAGCGCCGATCGTCGTTCCCGCGGTGCCGTTGCTGGGGCCAGGTTTGATGGTGCCCTCGCGCTTCAGCATTTGCACGATGGCGGCGGCGTTTAGTCCGCGAACTTTGCGCAGGTAGCGCGCTTTTTTCAGCACGCGCACGTCATGGTTGGTGTAAAGGCGATACCGGCTCTCGGTGCGCTGGGGACGAGTCAGCCCCAGGGTTTCCCATCCTCGGATCGCCGACGGAGAAATTCCTACCAGGCGGGCCACGTCACCGATTTTGAGATAAACTTGGGCGTCGCTCGACATATTGAAAGACGATTTCCGAATGTGCCTGCTGGCCGGTGCGCGGGAAGTGCACTTTTCCGCTTGGCGTTTTCCGCTTGACAGAAGGCCGCGGAATCTCTAACCTTGCGCGATTATAGCAAGGTTTGCGTTGCGCGCAAGTTGAATTCGGGCCCAAGTAAAATCTGCTCGCCCCGAGATCAGGAGGATCTGTTCCATGCCGTCGTCAAAACCGTCCCGGATTTCTTGCTGGCTCATCTTCTCGACCGCGGTCGTAAGCCTGTGCCTGATCTGCTCCACGTTGCTATCGGCCCAGGGCACCGGTGGCCGCATCCTCGGCCGCGTCGCCGACCCCAGCGGCGCCGTGCTGGCGGGAGTGAAAGTCACGCTCACAAACGAAGCGACGGGCGCGAGCGCCGAGGCCACCACCAACAGCGGCGGCGACTACGGCTTCCCCCAGGTTGCGGTCGGCACCTACACGCTCTCCTTTGATTTGACGGGATTCAAGACGAACGTTCGCAAGGGAATCATCGTGGACCTGAACCAGGTGGTCACAGTTAACATGGCCCTGCAGATCGGCGAGACCAAGGAAACCGTCGAGGTGACCTCCGAAGCGCCGCTGGTGGATACCACGAGCACCCAGCTGGGCGCGGTGATGGACTCGCGGCAAGTCTCGAACTTGCCGCTCAACACACGCGACACCTATCAGCTTCTGCAACTGCAGCCCGGAGTGATGTCAACCGTCGGGTCCAGCAATACGCTCGTTTATGGAAGTGACAACAGCGGCGCGGTTTCGGTAAATGGCGGCCGCGGACGCTCCAACAATTTCAGCGTCAACGGCGGCGACGCCAACGATCTCTTTGCCAATCTTCCTACGGTGCAACCTTCGCCGGACAGCATTGAGGAGTTCCGCGTGCTCACCAATACGTTCGACGCGGAATATGGGCGCAACTCGGGTTCGGTCGTCAATGTGGTCACCAAGTCAGGAAGTAATGACTTGCATGGGAGTGCCTACGAATTTTTCCGCAATAAAGTGCTCAACGCCAATAATTACTGCTTGACAGCTGCGGCGCCGGAAGATCTGCCTTGCGAAAAACCGCAGTTCAATCAAAACCAGTTTGGCGGCACCTTTGGCGGGCCGATCATAAAGAACCGCACTTTCTTTTTCACCAGCTACGAAGGGCGTCGCATTCGCCAAGGCATCCAATCGCCTGCGGTGACCGTGCCCAGTGCCCAGGAACGGCCGAGTGCAAGTCAGCTTTTTTCTAATTTTTCGGATTTAGGACCGTCGCCGTTTGCGGGGGGCGTGAGTTACCCGCAGCCTCTCGACAGTCGTCCAGGGTGCGATCAGGCCGTTGGTCAACCGGGGGGTATACCCGGAACGCCCGCCAACCCCTTCCCATACGCCACCCTCTTCCCTGGAGGACTGATCCCGCTCGCTTGCATGGATCCGACTGCAGTTGATCTGCTGCAGCTTGTTCCCATCGCACCAAACGGCGGCAATAAGATCAGCACCGTCCCCGCCGAGGCCATACGCGGCGATCAGTTCACCGTCAAAATTGACCATCGGCTGAACGACAAACAGAACCTGAGCATCTATTACTATTTCAATGACGATCGCACGCACAACCCTTTCGCCAACTTCGAGCTCGCTGGAGCCGATCTCCCCGGCTTTGGAGACATTGTGGCGGAACGCTTCCAGCAGTGGAACATTACTCACACTTGGACGATCAACAACAACACGGTGAATGAGTTTCGTTTCAACTACAATCGCGAAGGCCAAGAGACATTTCAGCATCCGGCAAACACCGAACTGGTGCAGCAATCCTGCCCGACGCCTCCGTCCTGGCTCCCCGTTCCCCCCGGAACCCCGTTCTGTTTTATTGGGGACGTTGCGGGTAACCAATACGGCATACATCCGTATCTAGGCGCCAGCCGCGAGGGACTTCCCTTTATCTCCATTTCGGGAGGATTCTCCATGGGAAATGATTGGGAAGGGGAGCTTCCGCAGACGGGGAATTCGTTCCAGTGGGCGGACAGCCTAACCAAGATTTCTGGCAACCATACCATGAAGTTTGGCGTGGATGTTCGCCGGCAGCAGTTTAACCAATTTTATTACTACAACGTGAATGGAGAGTTTACCTATAGCGGCGGAGGGCCGGATGATACGGGTTCAGCGAATCTCTACCCCAATTTCCTGTTGGGACTTCCCGATACCTTCGGAGAAGGTTCGGCGCAAAACGAAAACGTCCGCAACACCGGGCTCTATCTGTTCGCGCAGGACAGCTGGAAGATAAGGCCGAATCTCACTTTGAATTATGGGCTGCGATGGGAATTGAACACCCCATTGGCGGATAAGGCGCAACACGTCGAGACTTTCCGCGCCGGCCAATCGTCGACTGTCTTCCCCTGCGGAGGTCCAAATACGGATTGCACATCGCAGGATGCGGTCGGCTTGGTGGTTCCGGGCGACTCCGGTGTTCCTCCTGGTATGACCCAAACCTACTACAAAGCATTTGCTCCCCGCATCGGTATTGCCTGGAGTCCGGGCAGTTCCGGCAAGACCAGCATTCGAGCGGGCTGGGGACTTTTCTATAACCCAATGGAGCAGCTGGTGCTGGCGCAGTTCGGCGCTGAGCCCCCGTTTGGAGGGAGCACGACTGTTTCCGAAACGCAATTTAGCATGCCTTTTCTCGGTCAGGACGGTGCTACTATCTATCCGAATCCGTTTAACGGAGTTATCACCCCTCACCGTGGGGCCGCTCAGGATTGGGGACTATTCGAGCCGATTGATCTGTTCGGCGACTTCCAGCCGCATATGCGCACGCAGTATTCCGCGCAGTACAACCTCACCATCGAGCACGAGTTAACGAGAGACATGAAGCTGGAAATCGGCTACGTGGGCTCGCAGGGGCATCGATTGCTGGCGACGCATGACATTAATTACTCGAACCCGCAGACCTGCCTCGATATCGATCAGATCCTCCCAACTCCGATTGGTACTCCTCCTACGTGCGGCCCGTTCGGCGAGGACGCTCCATTTTCGGTCACAGTCCCTGTCGGATTCACCAGTTCGGCGGGTGGAGGCTTCCATATGCCCAATGGGACGGTTGTCGCGGGAACGGGGCAAACGCTGAATTTCGTCGGATTGCGTCCTTATTCGTCGCCGCAGTGCAATCCCGCCGGACCGGTTGGCAGTAATGGCTGTCCGGGAAACGGAGTTCCGGTGTTTACCGGGATCTTTGCTCAGGACACGATTGCCAGCTCAGCCTATAACTCGTTGCAAGTTTCGTTGGACAAGCGCTTCGCCCACGGGCTCCAGTTTACCGCAGCTTACACGTACAGTAAGTCGATTGACGAAGCCTCCAGTTTCGAGGGGATATTGGATCCGCTGCCGGGCGCCAATAACTACGCGCGCTCGCTGTTCGACGCACGCCACCGCTTTGTCATCAGTTATTACTGGGATTTGCCGGTAAGAAAGTACGGTGGTTTCGCCGGTAAAGCACTCGATGGCTGGGCCGTCTCGGGGATCACGACTTACCAGACTGGATTTCCCATCCGTATCACGTCCTCCGCCGACAATGAGCTGATGAACAGCGCTGACTTTGAATATCCGGGCGAGCCGGATCAGGTAGCGCGTTTTGGCTGGCAAAGTCCGCAGAAGAATAACAATTATTATTTCAATCCTCAGATCTTCACGGAAAACGCCCTTGACCCGACCTGCGCCGGCAGCCCTTATCCGGGTTGCTATCAGCCGGGACTGCTGGGCCATGTTGGCAACGCCCCGCGCACGATATGCTGCGGACCGGGAATCAGCGAAACTGATTTTTCGGCCATCAAGAACATCGTGGTCAACGAACGTACACACTTCGAATTTCGAGCAGAGTTGTTCAATGTCTTCAACCATACACAGTTCTATAATCCGGACGGCAACAGCACCGACGGCACTCAGTTTGGCCAAGTTACGGAGGTCAAAGCACCGCGGCTGGCGCAGTTCGCTTTGAAGTTTTACTTCTAGTTCGAAGGACGAGTTCGGAAGAATTAGAATAGACGCATCGAAATTCCCGGGGGTTTCGGCCGCCCGGGCCCAATCTAATGGCCTACCCGGCCTGAGCCTCTTGGAGAATCACGATGTACCCCGCATTGCAGAAAGAGCTCGAGACCTTCGAGCGCCGTACCCCCAAGTCCGCTGAAGCGCATAAGAAGAACCTGAAGCGCCTGCCCCTGGGCGTGGCCAGTAATTATCGCGCTTACGAGCCGTATCCGATTTTTGTGGCAGAAGCCTCGGGCAGTAAGTTTCGCGATCTCGATGGCAATGATTACCTCGACCACAATTTGTGTTTCGGCACGCTGATGGCGGGCCACTCGCATCCGGCGGTGATCAAGGCGGTGGAAGGGCGTCTGCACAAGGGCACCGCTTATGGCATGCCGCACAACATGGAGTGGGAACTTGCGGAAGAAATCTGCACGCGGTTTCCCGTCGAGATGTGCCGCTTCGGCAACAGCGGCACCGAGGCGACCATGCATACGATTCGTCTCGCTCGCGCCGCTACAGGACGCGACAAAATCATCAAGTTCGAAGGCGGTTACCACGGCTTGCATGATGCGGCGCTGGTCAGCGTGAAGCCGCACCCGCCCGGCGACGATTTGGGCGATATCAAGAATCCGAAACCGGTGTCGGGCGGCGCGGGCGTGCCTAAAGCCAGCCTCGCCAACATACCGATCGCGACCTTTAACGATCTGGAGACGGTGGAGCGGCGCTTCCGGGAGAATCCGAATGAGATTGCGGCGGTGATTCTTGAGCCGATCATGATGAACGTTGGCCTGTGCATGCCGCAGAAGGGTTTTCTGGAGGGTCTGCGTCAGCTCTGTGATAAGCACGGCGCACTGTTGATCTTCGACGAAGTCAAGACAGGCGCGAAACTCTGCTGGGGCGGAGCGTCGGAATACTTTGGCGTGAGGCCCGACATGATCTGCCTGGCAAAGTCGATCGGTGGTGGATTCCCGTTGGCGGCTTTCGGCACGCACAAGCGGGTTATGAGTTTGATCTCGGACCACAAGGTTTTCCACGGTGGCACTTACAACACGAATCCGATTTCGATGGTGGCGGGTCTGGCAATGTTCCGTGAGGTGCTTACCCGGGGCAACTACACTCACGTCGAGAAGCTCAGTAAGAAACTGGTCGACGGATATAAGAAGACTGTCGCGAAAGTTGGCTTGCAGGGATACATCGCGAGCGCGGGAGCGAACGGCGTGCTGATGTTGTATCCGAAGGAAGTTCGCAACTACCGCGACTGGCTGGCGATTGACGTGGATCTGTGGCGGCATTACTGGTTCGGCATGGTGAACCGCGGCGTGATGTGCCAGCCCTACTGGTGGGACGAGCAGTGGACGATTTCCGTGCAGCACACGGAGGCCGACATTGACAAGCACCTGGCGGCGTTTGCTGACATCGCCGGATCTCTTGCGGCCGCGCAGCATGAACGACTGGGAGCGGTAGCAATACACTAGCGGGATCGGGTCATCGGGCCGTCGGGTCATCGGATGATTGAAAATCCGAGATCCGGACGGGGCCGATGGCCCGATCACCCGATGACGCGATCATCCGATGAGTTCCGATCTCAACCAGCCGCACCTGAAGCGAGTGCTCGGACGCTTTGACCTGGTGTTGTTGTTTGTCGTTGCCGTATTCAATCTCAACGTTGTGCCGAGCATTGCCGCCAACGGGGGCGTAACCGTCTGGCTGTGGTTAATCTCGCTGCTCTTGTTTTTCTGGCCGCAGGGGATCGCGGTGATTGAGCTCGCGCATCGCTATCCGGGCGAGGGCGGCGTGTATTTATGGGCAAAAGAAGTGTTCGGCGATTTTCACGGCTTTCTCTCCGGATGGTGTTACTGGACGAATAACATGCTGTATGTGCCCACGGTGATGCTGTATTTCGTTGGAGTAACTGTGTTTGCCATGGGCCCGGGCCATGCCGGGCTCGCCGACAACAAGAATTTTGCGATGACCGCATCTCTGGCGCTGCTGACGCTGCTGACGGTGGTGAACATCGTCGGATTGGGAGTCGGGAAATGGCTTAACAATCTGGGTGCGATTGGAACTTTTGTGGCGGCAGCGGTTCTGATCGGGCTCGGAGCTACGGTCTGGTCGCGGTTTGGCACGACCGTGACCGCCGCCGATTTTCGTATACCGCCGGATCCGCGGTTTGTTCTGAATTCTTTTGGCGTGATTTGCTTCGGCTTGGTCGGGCTTGAACTTGCTTCGGTGATGGGCGACGAAATCCGGGATCCACAGAAGACATTGCCCGGTGCGGTGGCATGGGGCGGCATGGTTTCCGGATTTCTTTACATCGGGGCGACACTCACCCTGCTAGTTGCGGTCGGCAAGAACGACATCAGCGTGCTGCAGGGCATCGTGCAGGCGGTCAGCCATATGGCCGGTAAAGTTGGCGTGGCGTGGATTATCACTCCATTCGCGCTCATGCTGAGTCTCTCGATCGCTGGGATTGGCTCGGCGTGGATGGGCGGATCGGCGCGCATTCCCTTTGTCGCCGGCCTGGATTCCTATATGCCGTCGTGGCTGGGAAAGGTACATCCGAAGTACGCGACTCCTTACGCGGCACTCATCGTTCAGGCGATCGTATCGCTGGTGTTGATCGTCATCAATTTCTACGCCTCGGGCGGCGTGCAGGAAGCTTTCCAGACGATGCTCTCGCTGGCGGTGGTTCTGCAGTTGGTGCCGTTCCTTTACGTGTTCGCGGCGCTGCTGAAGTTTGCTTTTGGCAGCGACTTGGCCGGTGCGCGCTACAGTCGCGGCACATTGATGGTTTCCGGATTCTGCGGCTTTGTGACCACGACGCTGGGAATCGTGTTGGCGTTCTTTCCGGCCAAGCAGATCACCTCGGTCTGGAGATACGAAGCGAAGATGTTTGGCTTTACGTTGTTTTTCCTAGTACTGGCCGCATTTTTCTTTTTCGTGTACGGGCGACTGAAAGAAGCACAGGCCGTAATAGTCGAATAGAATCACTGCTTGGAGGACTTATGCCTGGTGGAGTTACAACTGATGTCAAGACCTATTCGATGCTGATCAACGGCGAGTGGGTCGCGAGTAAGTCGGCCAAGACCTTCCCCGTCTACGATCCTTCGACCGAAGAAGTCATCGCACAAGTTCCCGACGCGAACGCGGACGACGTGCACCGCGCCGTGGCGGCTGCCAAAGCCGCGTTCGAAGAAGGTCCGTGGGCGACCACTACGGCGCAGGATCGTGGCCGCATTCTTTTTCGTTTAGCCGAAAAGGTACGCCAGAACCTGCCCATGCTCGCCGAACTCGAATGCCGTAACTCGGGCAAGCCGATTGTCGAGGCCGAGTTCGACATCAGTGATGTGGCTACGTGCTTCGAATACTACGGCGGGCTGGCTACGAAGGTCGTTGGCTACGTGAATCCTGTTCCGGACAATGCAATGAGCCTGTCGCTGAAAGAACCGATGGGGGTTGCCGGACAGATTATTCCCTGGAATTATCCCCTGATGATGGCCGCGTGGAAGCTGGCTCCGGCGCTGGCTGCGGGTTGCACGTGTGTGCTCAAGCCAGCGGAGCAAACGCCGCTTACGGCGCTTGAACTCGCGAAGTGGTTTGAGGAAGTCGGCCTTCCAAAGGGCGTGGTGAACGTGATCACTGGATTTGGCGAAAGCTGCGGCTCGCCTCTGGTCAGGCATCCGGACGTAAACAAGATTGCCTTTACCGGTTCAGCCGCTGTGGGCAAGATCATCGTGAAAGAGGCCGCAGACACGGTGAAGCGCGTAACGCTTGAACTGGGCGGCAAGTCGCCCAACATCTTTTTTGCCGATGCCGATTTCGAAGCCGCCATTGATGGGGCGCTGTTTGGCGTCTTCATCAATCAGGGTGAGGTGTGTTCGGCGGGCAGCCGCATCCTGGTGCAGAAATCGATTTACAACAAGTTTGTTGAGGCCATGGCGGAGAAAGCGAAGAAGATCAAGATTGGTCCGCCGCTGGAGCGCGAAACTAAGATGGGAGCATTGGTGTCGAAAGAGCAATACGACCGCGTCTGTTCCTATCTCGAGATAGGCAAGAGAGAAGCGAAAGTAGCCTCTGGCGGCGGGCGTGCTGACAAGTTAGCGAAGGGTTATTATGTGCAGCCGACTATCTTCTATAACGTCGATAACAGTGCCCGCATCGCTCGCGAAGAAATCTTCGGCCCGGTCGCGGCGGTGATTCCGTTCGACGACGAGAAGGACGCGCTGAAGATCGCGAATGACACGCCTTACGGGCTGGCAGCCGCCGTCTGGACCCGCGACATTTTCAAAGCCATGCGCGCGGTGAAGGCGCTGCGCGCGGGTATCGTATGGGTGAACCACATGCAGCCGACTTATGTGGAAGCGCCGTGGGGCGGTTACAAGCAGTCGGGCTTTGGCCGCGAACTCGGGCCGTGGGGCATCGAAGAATATCTTGAAACCAAGCAGGTGTACATCAACCTGAACGAAGCTCCAATTGGCTGGTACTGAAGGACAGTGGTTAGTGGCCGGTGGTTAGCAAACCCGGCTCTGGCGCAGGTACGAACTAACCGAGAACTGACAGCTGAGAAGTGAGAACTGAATTATGTCCATTATTCAATTGCGCACGCCCATTCCCGGACCTCGTTCGCAAGCCCTCATGAAGCGGCGCGACGCTGCTGTTGTGCAGGCGGCTTATCACGCCACGCCGGTCTTTGTTGCCAAGGCTGAAGGTGCGGTCGTCGAAGATGTTGACGGCAACCGCTTGATTGATCTTGCGGGCGGCATCGGCTGTCTCAACACCGGACATCGCGCGCCGGCCGTGGTTGACGCTGTGCGCCGCCAGCTTGATCGCTTCCTGCACACCAGCTTCAACGTGTTGCCCTATGAGAGTTACATCGCTGTTTGCGAGAGGCTGAACGCGCTGGTGCCCGGCAAGGGCCCTAAGAAAACTATTCTCGTGAACACGGGCGCCGAAGCGGTCGAGAATGCGATCAAGATAGCACGCTGCTACACGAAGCGGCCCGCCATCATCAGCTTCGAAGACGCGTTCCACGGCCGTACCTATATGGCGATGGCCGCGACCAGCAAGACACATCCTTACAAAGCGGGGTTCGAGCCGTTTCCCAGCGAGGTGTACCGTATTCCGTATGCATACTGCTTCCGCTGCTCGTACTCGATGACGTATCCGTCGTGCGACGTGCACTGCGCGCGGCACATCGAAGATACGTTCAAGCGAGTGGTGGCAGCCGAATCGGTAGCGGCGGTGATTGTAGAGCCGATCCTGGGTGAAGGTGGATTTGTCACTCCGCCGGCGGAGTTCTATCCGACGCTTGGCGCGATCTGCCGCAAATACAGCATTCTGCTGATTGCTGATGAGGTGCAGACTGGATTCGCACGCACGGGCGCGATGTTTGCCTGCGAGCGGCTGGGATTGGAACCCGATCTGGTCACGATGGCCAAATCGCTGACGGGCGGCATGCCAATGGCTGCGGTTACGGGACGCGCTGACATTATGGATGCACCCGGTTCCGGCCAGCTTGGCGGCACGTTTGGAGGCAATCCCGCGTCCTGCGAAGCGGCGCTGGCCGTGCTCGACATTATCGAAAAAGAAAACCTGTGCGCCCGAGCTAATGTGCTTGGCGAGCGTTTCCGTAAGCGCGCGGCGAAGTGGCAGACGCAGTGGGAGTTGGTCGGCGATGTCCGCGGACTTGGCGCCATGCAAGCGTTGGAACTCGTGCGCTCAAAGACAACACGTGAGCCCGCTGACGAAGAGACCAAGCAAGTGTCACAATACTGTTACGAGCATGGTTTGGTGACAATTACCGCCGGATCATACGGCAACGTCATGCGCCTGCTCATGCCGTTGGTGATCACCGACGCGCAGATGGACGAAGCCATGGACGTGCTCGAAGCCGCTCTGGCTCACGTTGCCGAAAAGAAAAGCGCGTTGACGGCGCAGCTCACGTAGGGACCGGCGAAGGCGGCTGTGCCTACGGGTTTCGTTATTTATCAAGTTTTGAAAACTCTTATGACTACTTCAACCGCAGTTCCCGCCATGACTGGCCAAGAGATCGTCGATCTCACCAGGAAACACACACTGTTCGAATGGTCGGCGCAATCCAAGGTCGATCCTATCCCGGTGGCGCGGGCGAAGGGCATTTATTTCTGGACGCCGGAAGGGAAACGCTTCCTCGACTTCAACAGCCAGTTGATGTCGGTGAACATTGGACACGGCGATGAGCGCGTCATCCGGGCTATTGCGGAACAGGCATCGTCGCTGGTCTATGCGAATCCCTTCATGGCGACGGAACCGCGGGCGCGACTGGGGGCGAAGCTGGCGGAGATCACGCCGGGCGATATTGACACCTTCTTCTTTACGAATGGCGGCGCTGAAGCCACCGAGAATGCCATCAAGATCGCGCGCTTCTTTACCGGACGGCACAAGATCATGGCACGTTATCGTTCGTATCACGGCGCGACGGCCGGCGCCATCAGCGTCACGGGCGATCCTCGCCGATGGGCGGTTGAGCCGGGACTTCCGGGAGTGGTGCGGGTGCTCGATCCTTATCATGGCATCGAACGCGGATGGGAATCGGTGGAGACGTCGCTGGCCATGATCGACGAAATTATCCAACTGGAAGGCCCGCACACGATTGCCGCCTTCATTCTGGAGCCGGTGACTGGGACAAACGGCATTCTTGTGCCGCCAGATGGATATCTGGAAGGCGTGCGCAAACTGTGCGATAAGTACGGAATTGTAATGATCGCCGACGAAGTAATGTCGGGCTTTGGCCGCACCGGTGAGTGGTTTGCCGTCGATCACTGGAAGGTTGTTCCCGACCTGCTTTGCATGGCAAAAGGACTTACTTCGAGTTACCTTCCTCTTGGTGCCGTTGGTATGCGGCAACATATCGCGAGGCATTTCGACGACAAAGTATTTTATGGAGGACTTACTTACAACAGTCATCCGATGGGATGCGCGACGGCGCTGGCGACGATTCGCGTTTATGAAGAAGATCATCTAATTGAGAACTCGCGGAAGATGGGCGCGATTATGAAGACGCTGGGCGGGGAGTTACAAGCGAAACACCGGTCGGTGGGTGCGGTGCGTTCGATTGGGCTGTTCGGCATTGTTGAGTTGATTCGCGACCGGAGGACACGGCAGCCCATGGCTCCGTTCAACGGTACTTCGGATGAGATGGTTGCGCTTGGCAAGTTCTTCCGAGAGAACGGGCTCTATACGTTCGTTCGTTGGAATACCTTCTTTACCAATCCCCCGCTGTGCATCAACGAGCAGCAACTGCGAGAGGCGTTTGCGATTATCGACAGAGGACTTGAGATTACGGATAAAGCGGTGAAAAATTAGAAGCTATGGAGCTATCTCGTTGCGAATCGCCGCCGGCAGTTCTTCGCGAAGTTGGCAACCGCTCGTCTGAGTCTTCATCATCGAGGCTGCCAGGTTCAGAATCCGCTGGGCGGCTTGCTCCGTGTTCACGCCGCGAGCGTGAATGTTCGAGATAAGGTTACGGTTAGCGTCAGTGTCCGATGCTTTGGGGTGGTACGCCATGTAAGCTGACAGGCTTTCTGCTGTTGCCAAGCCCGGACGTTCGCCGATCAGGAGGACGGCAACTTTGGGACGGAGTAATCCGCCAATTTCGTTGAGAATGCCTACACGGCAGTGACGAATTAGAAACATTTCGCCGAGACTCCAGCCTTGACTTGTTGCTCCTGCACACAGGAGGGGCAATAGTCGAGGGACCTGCATGGCGACAGCGGTTACCGAGAGGCCGTCGCCGATCACAACTTGCAAATCGTGTCCTGTGCTGCAGCGCCTGCTTATTTCGGCGCGGGACGCGTCACTCAGGCGACGGCCCAAGTCGGGACGCAAGAGAAACTCATCTTTGCTCGCGGCTCGGGAGCAAGCTTCAAACAGGTCCCACTTCCGCACGAAGTCTTGGCCGAGATTGGTGAGGAGATCCAACTCCGCGCGCACGGCGTCGCGGGCGGCGGCGTGCGCCTCGCGCAGCTCCAGTTGAGTATTGGTTCGATACGCTGCCCCGCTCCTGCCTGCCAGCAGGCGCGCCGGAGTCCGTGCGCGCACCTTCTTTATGAGCTCGGGCAGGTCGTATTCGGGCAAATCGTGCCCAGGCAAGTCGTGTTCGGGCAAGGCGTGCTCGGGCAGGTCGGGCCGGTCGGGCCGGGCGAGTTTGTCATCGTGATTCTCTTCTCTCGCAGCCATTCAGACAGCCCTCTCCAGCGACGCCTCTAAACCGTGCATCAGTTGCCGCCTGGCGGACGAATCGAGCGGGGCTGGTTCGGCACCGTGATAGATGCCCATATTCTGCAACCAGGCGAGGAACTCCGGTGCCGGACGCAACTGGAAGAGGCGTCGTGCGGCTAACGCGTCGTGATAGCTGGTGGATTGGTAGTTGAGCATCACGTCGTCGGAACAGGGAACGCCCATAAAGTAGTTACAGCCGGCGGCTGTCAAAAGCAGCAATAGGTTGTCGGCAGAGTTCTGGTCGGCGGCGGCGTGATTGGTGTAGCAGACGTCGCACCCCATGGGTAAGCCCAGCAATTTACCCATGAAATGATCTTCGAGTCCAGCACGAATGATCTGCCTTTCGTCGTACAAATACTCAGGGCCGATGAAGCCGACGACACTGTTGACGAGAAACGGCTGGAAGGCTCGTGCGACTCCGTAAGCTCGCGCTTCGAGCGTGAGTTGATCGACGCCATGATGCGCCTCGGCGGAGAGAGCGCTGCCTTGACCGGTTTCGAAGTACATCACGTCGTCGCCGGCCCAGCGGACGTTGAAATTGACATTGCGTTGGCGATGGTGCTCGAGAACTTGTTCGCGGCCCTCGCGCAGCATGTTCAGCGTGATTCCAAAGCTGCGGTTGGCTGCTTCGGTGCCGGCTACGGACTGGAAGAGCAGGTCAACCGGGGCTCCGCGACTTAACGCGGTTAGTTGCGTGGTGATGTGCGCCAGACAGCAGACTTGCGTGGGGATTTCGTACGCGTCCACCAGGCGATTCAATGCCACCAGAATCGCACTGACTGTCTCCACAGAGTCGGTGGCGGGATTTACACCGATGACTGCGTCTCCGCAGCCGTATAGCAATCCTTCGAATGCCGCCAGTAAGATCCCGCCGATATCGTCGGCAGGGTGATTGGGTTGCACACGGATGCCCAGCACTCCGCGCTCTCCCATGGTATTGCGGCAGCGCGTGACGTTGCGAATCTTGGCGGACGCGAGCACGAGATCCTTGTTGCTCATCAGCTTGGTTACGGCGGCGGCGATTTCAGGGATGATGGCCTTCCGCAGTTGCTGGAGCTGAATGCCAGTGGTTGCGTCGTCCAGGAGGAACTCGCGAAACTCACCGACGGTCATGCTTCGTATCGCGCGAAAGCCCTCCTGGTCGAATGTGTCGAGGATGAGGCGGGTGACGTCATCCTCGGACGGATCGATCAGGGGGCGACGGACGATTTCGTCGAGCGTCATGTCCGCAAGTTTGCGTTTGGCGGCGACTCGCTCGCGTTCCGATCGGGCGGCGATGCCGGCTAACTGGTCGCCAGACTTTTCCTCGTTGGCTTTGGCAAAGAGTTCGCGGAGATCGGAGAAGTCGAATTGCTCGATCATACGATGATGCCCATGCGATGGCGCCCAGTAGGAAACACCATGTTACCGAAAAAGTCATGGATTCAAGGTGCCTGGGAAACTTCGTGGACTAGCTCCAGCTTCGCTGCTGACCGTCGGAGGGGGAAACTACCAAGGGCTCGTGGTGAGATTTGGTGGCGTGATCGTTGATGGCGGTTGCGGCCTGAGTGCGTAGGTTGCCGGCCTTGGCGTCAAAATCCAGCGTGGTCACGCTGTGGGCACAGTGCGTGCAGATGAACTTAATGCCGCCTTTGACGCGCTCGATTCGGTAGGCTTTCACTACATGAATTGTAGTCCTCTGCGAGGCAGGGGCGGGAACGCGATGGTCGGGCAGCGAAGGTAACGCGATATGAGTTATAGGTGTGGAGCGCCGGGCGTCCCCACCCGGCGGGACGGGCGAGGCGCCCGTCTCTCCATCTGCGTCATTTTCCCAGGCGGTTGTATTTCTTTAGGGCCTCGCGCAGTCGGTCGTGTGGGAGGGCTATGGCGGTGTGGCCGTCGATGCCGGTCATGGTTTCCGCGGCTACCATGGCGTTGACTACGGCTTCTTCAGTGGCTTGGACCGTCGCGAGGAACAGGGGATCGAGGTTGTCGTTGGGTAGCATTTTCAGGTCGTGGACTCCCTTGGGAGACGCCGCTCCGGGATTCGCGGTGGAGAAGGCGACGAAGATGTCGCCGGAACCGTCGCCGGAGTAACTGCCGTCGCGGCCTAGGCCGAGAGAGGCTCGGCGTGCGAGGCGCTTCAGTTGTGTCGGAATCAGTGGCGCGTCGGTCGCGACGACGATGATGATTGAGCCGGTGTCTTCGTCTTCACCATAGGCGGGGTGATCGGGAATCTCCTTGCCTACGGGAACTCCGGCGATGCGCAACTGGTCGCGGCGACCGTAGTTGCACTGCACGAGCACGCCGATCGTGTAACCGCCTGCTTTCGCATCGAGCACGCGCGACGCAGTTCCGATTCCTCCCTTGAATTCGTTGCAGATCATGCCGGTGCCGCCGCCGACGTTGCCTTCTTCGACCGGGCCTCCGTGGGCGGAATCTAGCGCGTGGAAAACGTGTTCGGGTTTTACGTGAAATCCGTTGATGTCGTTGAGAAAGCCGTCCCAGGTTTCGGCCACCACGGGCAACGACCACCAGTAGCCTTCCATGTCAGGCTCGCCGCGCTTCACTTTCCAGGCAATGACGGCATCGCGCACCACGCCCACGCTGTGCGTGTTGGTGATCATGATGGGGCCGTTGAGGAAGCCGGAGTCTTCGAGCCAAGTCGTACCGGTCATCTCTCCGTTGCCGTTGAGCGTGAACCAGGCGCCGAAGACGGAGTCGTTTGCGTCCTTCCCACGCGGATGAATGGCGGTGACGCCGGTGCGGACCGGGCCTTCGCCGACTTTGAGCTTGCCGCTGCCGGAGATGAGCGTGGTGTGTCCGACTTCAACGCCGCGGACGTCGGTGATGGCGTTGTTCGCGCCGGGGTTGCCGTCGAAGGGGACGCCGAGGTCGCGGGCACGAGGCTTGGTTTGGCTGAAGGTGAGAATGCCAGGGCAAAGAAGTGCGAAGACAAGCACGGTCAGGAACGGGAGCATTCGAAATCGCATCATAAGTTTTGTTTGGCGGAGTGCCGGCGGCAGTATAAAGCATGGAGCCGGTGGTTTAGAATTCTGCTAGAGAAAGCGGTTTTCGTTCGGGACAGGGCGTCAGAATAGATGACGTCAGGAGATGACATGGAGAATTGGAAGCGGGCGGCGATTGCCGGATCGGCAGCAACGGCGGCAGTGTTGGCGTTGCGGGGGAGGCGTCCGGCGGCGGTGCTGGTGGGAAGCTTAGGATTAGCGGTGCTGGCATCGGAGTATCCCGATCAGTTCGTACGGATTCGCGAAGAGCTGCCTTCGTATGTGCGCCAGGGAACGCGGTTTCTGGATCTGGCGATGAAGATCGGCGGCAAGATTGAGGAGTTAGCGGAAAAGCGCGCGGCGCGGGCGTTTGAGGAGCTGGGAGAGTATTAGCTGTTCGCTCTTCGTCGTTCGCTGTTCGCTATGCGCGGTATGGCGATTGGCGAAGAGCGATCCGCGGTCTACTCGATGCCCAGTTGTTTGCGGGCTTCGGGGCTCAGGCGTTCGGGAGTCCACGCAGGCTCCCAGACCACATTGACGTTGGCGTTGCGGACGCCGGGAAGTTGCTCGACGCGGGATTTGACTTGGGCGCTGATGTTCACGTGCTCGGGGCAGCCTTGGGCAGTGAGGGTCATATCGACGGTGACGTCCTGCCGACCTTCCGGTACGTCGTCGAAGCGGATGTTATAGATCAGGCCGAGATCGACGATGTTGACAGGGATTTCGGGATCGTAGCACTGCCTAAGTGCATTCAGAACGTCATCCTGGACGATGGGCATGAAATTTCCTTTGCGGCTCGTTGAATACTAAGGCTTGGACAGCTTAGTCACATTCTAACTGATCAGCTCTGTCTGAGTGCGCGCGATGAAGGGACACGGCTTTTAGATCATGGCTTTCAATGCGGAGGTTCAGAAAAAACTGCAAGTCTTTCTCGTGGCCGCCATTGTGCTTGCGGGCGGCCGCGCGGCGTACATCGTGTACGAACGGCACGAGGCGATGAAGGAAGAAACAAGGCCCAAGCAGGAGGCCTTGCTCAAGGCGGACTATTATGTTTCGCCGAAGAAGCTGCATGCTTATGACCTGAAGTCGGCGCGACAGTTGACCGAGCAGCCTGTGTGGGTGAAGGTCGGATATCAGCTTACGTACTATCCATACGATCGGGAGCGCCGCAAGACAGATTTCGCGCATGAGGCGGGAATGCTGCTGCCTTTGCAGAAGCTTGCGATTCAGGACGTGGTGACGGATGTTTCTCCTCGGGCACCTGGGATCAAGCAGGTGCTGGCGGTCTTCTCACTGGAGGGTAAGGGCTACGCGGCTCCGATTGGGGCGGAGAAGGGCGGCGACTTCAAGATTTACTCCGACGACATTTTCTTCATCGAGGATCCGCGCGATCTTTACAAGCACTGGCCCACGCAGGTCTGGAAAGAGATTGACGCTCATGAAGTGCAAGCGGGGATGAGCGAGTTACAGGCCAGCTTCGCGATTGGACTGGGCATTCCGGAAGGTTCGGGCGATTACGGTTCGCGAACTTTGCGCTACCCGAATGGTGGGAAGCCGCTGGTGATCAGCTTTGAAAACGACAAGGCGATTGAGATCAAACCGGGCTCGTAAGCTACAATGCCGGTCGTAGAATGAGAGTCATGAAACGAGCGCTCGGCGTTGTTATCGCCTGTCTTCTACTCGTAGTCGGGTTCTTCAGTTTTTCCACATCCAGTTTCGCGGCGGCGCGCACCCTGCGCGTCGATTATTATCACACTGGAAACTCGCACGAAGAATGGTTCAGCCTGGATCGAGTCGTGCTGGAGCCGCTGGAGTGGCCGGGAAATCTGAGCAAGGTGATCGATGAGAGTCAGCTGGGAAATTACTTGTTTGAGGTACGCGAAAAAGCAAGCGGGAAGCTGTTGTACTGCGAAAAAGCAAGCGGGAAGCTGTTGTACTCGCGCGGATTCAATTCGGTGTTTGGGGAGTGGAAGACGACGGAGGAAGCGCTCCATGGGAACCGGACATTTTCGGAGTCGCTGCGCTTTCCGAGCCCTGACGCGCCGGTGGAAGTATCGCTGAAAGAGCGTGATGGGAGCGGCTTTCGCCAAGTTTGGAAAGAAGTCTGGAAGACGGTGGTCGATCCGAAAGACAAGTTCGTCGACCGGTCGCGGCCATCAACGCCGGGGGCGTTGATGGAATTGCAGAAGATGGGCGATCCGGCGACAAAAGTGGATTTACTGGTGCTAGGCGATGGATACACGGCGGCGGAACGCGGGAAGTTTGAGCGAGACGCCCGGCGATTCATGGAGGCGCTGTTTTCGACATCGCCGTTTCACGAGCACCAGAAAGATTTCAACGTGTGGGGACTGTGTCCGGCGGCGGAGGAGTCAGGCGTGTCGCGGCCTTCGAGCGGAATTTATCGGCGGTCGCCGATGGGAGCTGCGTACGACACGTTCGGCACTGAGCGCTATGTGCTGACTACGGAGAACCGCGCGCTGCGGGATGTGGCATCGTTTGCGCCTTATGAGTTCATCGAAATTCTGGTGAATGGGCAGACTTACGGCGGCGGCGGAATTTTCAATCAGTACGCGACGGTGGCGATCGACAATCTGTGGGCAGCGTATGTGGGTGTGCACGAGTTTGGACACCAATTCGCCGGGCTGGCGGATGAATACTATACGTCGGATGTGGCGTATCTGCCGCCGGCCGATAAGACGGAGCCATGGGAGCCGAATGTGACCGCGTTGCTCGATCCGGCAAATTTGAAGTGGAAGGATCTGGTCGCAGCGGGGACTCCGGTGCCGACGCCGTGGGATAAAGACGAGTTCGATCGCTTTGAGCGAGATATCCAGCGGCAACGGAAAGAGCTGCGAGCGGCGGGAAAGTCCGAGGCGGAGATGGATGAACTTTTCCGCAAAGAGCGCGAGAAGGAAGACGCGATGCTCGGTTCGCAAGAGTACGCGGGCAAGGTCGGGGCGTTTGAGGGCGCGAACTACGAGGCGAAGGGGTATTACCGTCCGGAGGTGGACTGTATCATGTTCACGCGACATAACAAGTTTTGTGCGGTGTGCCGGAGGGCGATTGAGCGGGTGATCGGGATGTATGCGTAGATTCACCGCCGAGACGCTGAGGACGCCGAGGAATTCGCAACCTACTCCCCCGTTGTCATCCCGAGCGACCGGGGCCCCCAGCCAGCCGCTTTTGCTGGCTGGGGTGGGGGAGCGAGGGATCTGCATCTTACGCGGCGAACTCCCGATCCTTCGTTCGCTCAGAACGACAACGTTTTTGTTTGTTTCCGTTGTCGGCGGGGCTGCGGAAGGGTGGGGCACACGCCTTTGGTAGCTTCCAGGTCAATGAGCGTAATGGGGATGTTACGCCAACTACCAGAGAGTCACACATCTTTGGGAGGATGTTCGACCGTGCCGAACTCCTTGCGTATATCTTCGAAAAGTCCAAATCCACCTTCGGCGGCAAAGAAGTCAATGTACTCGTCATGACTGAAGAATGCGTTTAGGTAGTCCGCCTGAGTCAAGATGTATCCGCCCCAGCCGTTCAACATAGCAATTTGCAAAAACGATGTTAAGTCTTCCGATTCGTGGCCGAGAAACAGGTGGCCGGGTGCTTCATGAAGCAGGCGAAGATCACCGTAACTTTGCCGGAGTTTGTAATACAGATGCCAGTTCTCGCTGCTTCCCCAAATACCCCACTCCGTAATCCATACCAACGCCGGACTGCGGTACATCAATGAGCTTCCGATCCAATGCGCAAGATAAAAAATGCGGCCTACCGTAGCCGGATAGTGAACGTGCGCTCTATGGATTTCAGGGATCGCGTCGGGCTTTACCCGGCCTAGCCCACCAAGCCATTCCTCGCATTCGTCTTTAGTGTAAAAGCGCATTGCGGCTTGATTCTATCAGCGGGATGCCCGTCAGTTGACACTATCAGGCGATTTCACGTTTTGACCGCTGGCCAACGAGTGATAAGGCGATTTATGGATAAGCTCCGGGCCAGGATGACAGGAATCGATCGGCTTGCGCATTGCCGGAGATTACGCCAGGCGGGCACGCACGAGCTCTACGACTTCTGGCGTCACGTAGTTCGGGGGGTGGATCGCGAAAGTCGGGCGATCGATTACTGGCTTTAGGGAGACTTGCTTCCAGGCTGGACTCGTGGAGTCTTCGACGGAGTGCAATAGCACCGCATCTGCGCGGTCGAGAAAAGTTTGCGCGGAGGCTTTGAAATCGGCGGTGGCTGGGTCGAGCACGGTGAGATAGAGATCCGGTTTGATGAAGCGCAGGATGCTGTTCGACTCGATGATGGCGTTTTGGGCGCCGTCCAGGATCTTGCGGATGCGAGGCATGGCTTCCGCAAGGTGCCCTTGTTGCGTGCGGACCCACCAGGAATGATCGGCTCCGGCGAGCAGGAAGCGCGAAGTGTCGGATTCGCCGGAGCGGTCTTTTTCTTCCGATACAGCCCAGGAATGATCGGCGGTGGCACAGTCGCAGGCTTCGCCGTTGGCGGAGCAGACGCCGTGTCCGTATTGGGTGATTTTGAGAGCGGTCCAGTGGAAGCCGGGCAGGGCGGCAATGAGACCAGCCACGACGCTGGTCTTACCGACGCTGCGGGTGTGTCCGCCGATGATGATGATGGGCATGAGATAGCAACTCTCAGCGCTTAGCCGTTAGTTTTTGGCGCTGGCCGAGCCGCGGCAAGCCGCGTCTCTACAGATACATTCGAATCTTGAAAGCTCAGCGTTCCTTCTTGGCCGAGCGCGAGACGAACGCCAGTTCTTTAAGATACTCCCTCACGGGGCGCGCCGGGGTTCCCCAGAAGACGACGCCCTTTCCGCGCAGTATTTTCTTTGGCAGAATGCCGCATTGGCCTCCGAGCATGGCTCCCGATTCGATGCGGGCGTGATCGCCGATGCCGACCTGTCCGCCCATGATGACGTTGTCTTCGATGGTGACGCTGCCGGAGAGGCCGGTTTGAGCGGCGATGACGACATCCTGGCCGATCTGGACGTTGTGGCCTATGTGCACGAGATTGTCAATCTTCGTGCCGCGGCGGATGCGGGTTTCGTCGAGAGCGCCGCGGTCGATCGTAGAGTTGGCTCCGATTTCGACGTCGTCTTCGACGACCAGGCGTCCGATTTGTGGGGATTGCTCGTAGCGTCCGGTTTGGAAATCGCGAACGTAGCCGAAGCCTTCACTGCCGAGGACGGCGCCCGCCTGTACGATGACGCGGTCGCCGAGGGTTGTGCCCGAATAGATGATGACATTGGCGTCGAGGCGGCAATGGCTTCCGATGACAACTTCGTCGCCGATCACCGAACCGGCGCCAATCGTGGTTTCATCGCCGACCTTGGCGTGTTCGCCGAGAATCGCGCGTGGGCCGATGGCTACGTTTTTGCCGATCTGGGCGCTTGCGGGCACGATGGCGGAGGGATGGATGGCGCGATTGGGGTCGGGATCGCGCAGCAGCCGGGCAGCCCGGGCAAAAGTCAGGCGCGGCTGGGGCGATATCAAGATGGGCTTGGAGGTGGCGCTGGCGGCGAAGTCTCCGGCAATTACCGCGGCGGCGGATGAGCGGAGCGCGGTGTCGAGATGCTGCGCGTCCTCCACGAAGACGAGAGTGTCGCTGGTGGCGGAATGCAGGCTGGAGACGTTGGTTACGGTGATGGAACCATCTCCGAGGAGATGGCAGCCGAGCTTCTCGGCTAGATCGCGCAAGGTTTGCTTCATGGTTGTCTATTGTCGCTTTCCGGGGCGGGTGTGTACAACGCGGATGCCTTTGCCAAAATCGGCTTGGACGGCCGAGGGCGGCCGTCCCTACGCCAACCCTCGACGGGCGAGGACGCCCGTCTCTCCACTAGCTAATACAGCGGCGGTTCGCCGGGCGGGCGGGTCTTCCAGCGGCGGTGAACCCAGAGCCACTGGTCGGGATAGCGGCGGATGAAAGCTTCGATGACTTTGGTGAATTTTGCGGTGTTGGCTATGATGTCGGCCTCGTTATCGTTGGTGCGAATCAACTCGACGGCGGGATCGAAGCGCAGGATGTATTTGCGCAGTTTCGCATCCCACACGGTAAAGCCGGGGACGACCGCGGCGTCGGTGCGCAGGGCAATGCGGGCGAGGCCGCTGGCGGTGCAGGCGGGGATGCCGAAGAAATCTACGAACACGCCTTGCGGCGGGGTCATGTTGGTGTCCATTAGGATGCCGACGGTTTCGCCGGCACGCATGGCTGCGAGCAGGCCGCGCACGAAATCGTCTTTGTCGACGGTACGGTTTCCGTGCATGGTGCGGTAGCTTTGGAGGAGCGCGTCGATGTAGGGATTGTCGAGCGAGCGCATGACGATTGACAGCGGATGTCCTTGCAGCGAGTGCGCGAACGCGGACAGTTCCCAGGCTCCGAGGTGGCCGGTGAGAAAGAGGACGCCTTTACCGCGATCGTAAGCGCGCTCGAAGTTTTCAAAGCCGTCGTAGACGACTACGCGCGACACATTTTCGCGAGTGTAGCGGGGAAAGAGGCAGACCTCGGCGAGCTGGCGTCCGAGGGAGATGAATTCTCCGCGAACCAGGCGGCGGCGCTCGCGCGGTGACATTTCGGGGAAGGCGAGAGCCAGGTTGCGCAGGCCGACGCGACGCAGGCGTCCGTGGACCGCGTAAACGGTTAACCCTAGCGTGATCCCGATGGCCCGTGCCACGGGACGGGGCAGCGCGCCAAGGAGCTTTATCCAAGGCCAGACTAGAGCGTACTCAAGGCGTTCTCGCACTGTGCCGGAGTGTAGGGGGTGGAGGCGGGATCACGCAAGGTGGGTGGCGGCCTCAGGGGCTGAAGCCCACGTACTTGTTGGTTCAGGGCGGCACGGCTGAAGCCGTGCCCTTCCCAAAGCCATTTTGAAGAGAACTCTCACTTTGCTGCCTGCTGGGCCCATTTGGCAAGCGTGCTCAAGAAGGGGTAAGCGTCTTTGGGAGCTTCGATATCTCCCTTGAGAGACGTTTTGAAGGGCACCATGCGGCCGTAAAATTCGCGAGTGCTGCCTTTGTCCTGCTTAATGACGGCGCCGTTGAGTTCGAGTCCGGCGAAGAGGCCACGAGAGCGCGAGTAGGTCAAAACCTCTGCCCGCATCTTCCAATCGGTGTCGGCGGCGGCGTGGCGTCCGACGGGGCCGGCGGCGGCGCTGGCATCGGCGCCGAGTTTGAACTGGCTGGAGAGCAGGTTGTTCATTCCGCCCTTGTTCATGATCAGCATGACGACATCGGTTGCCTGGCCGCCGATCTGCAGGCCGAAACTGCCGCCGCCGATGGTGAAGAAAGCGGGAGCGCTCCAGCCTTTTTCAGTGCGGCAACTGGCGACGCCTTTGCCATAACGGCCGCCGAAGACGAAACCTCCATTGAGCAGTGACGGAACCACGGCCACGCATTCCGCCGATCCAAGAATTTCTTCAGGGATACGATTGTCTGGGGCGGCCTGGATTTCGTCGAGCACGGTGCCGGCAGCCTCGACTCGTCCGGAAGCCTTGGTATTGGGTTCCGGAGCCTTGGTGTCTTCAGTCTTGGTATCTTGAGCGGCGGAAAGAATCGGGGTCATCAAGCAACAGAGCAGCAACAGAACGAGGGAATTTCGCATCATGCCTCACTTGGGAGATCGGGGTATGGATTCTATTATTCTTAATTCTATTCGATGCGGGGCGTGGATAGGGGGATAGCCGGGGAGTGATCAGGGTGAGTCAGGCTTTGGGGCAAAAAAATGCGGGGCTGAAATCGGCGACCCTAATCTCCGTTTCCAACCCCGTCTCCCAGGTTCTGTGGTAGGTGAGGCGAGTATGCGGCAGGTGGCGGGAACGGACAAGATTACGCGGGTCACTGTACTTTGGTAACCGAAGGAGTTCACGACGGGCAAAGGCCCGACCTCAGCGGCTAAAGCCAAACTCATAACAATGCGGTGACCGCAGCGCTGAAGCGCTGCGCCACCCAAAATCAAGTGCAACAAGGATCAAGTGCAAAATAGGTTTTTTCCGCAGGCTGCGGGGAACTACTTGGCCGTCACCAGCGAATGCGTGATGGCATGGACCGATAGCGCGATGCGGTTCTGCACTCCTACTTTGCGCATCAATTTCGCTACGTGCGCTTTTACTGTGCGCTCTTCGATGCCGAGGGCTGAGCCGATTTCTTTGTTGGATCGGCCGGCTACCAGCATCTCCAGAACTTCTTTTTCGCGGTCGGTAAAGGTGATGCGGCCGGCGGGGAAGATGCGGCCTGGGGACGCGCTTACGCGTTCGATGAAGGTCGATAGCACGCGGCGCGGAGCCCACACGGAACCCTGATGCACGATGCGGAGGGCCTGGATGAACTCGGCTGGTGAGGCAGCCTCGTCCACGTAGCCTTTGGCGCCGGCGGCGATGGCTTTGAGGACACTTTCATCGTCCATGCCGGAGCCGGTCACGATGATGCGCAGGTCGGGGCGAATGGCTTTCATGCTGGCCATGATGTCGTACAAGTTCTGCCCACCGCGATTGCCTAACAACACGAGATCGATGCCTTGCAACTGGCCCAGGTCGGCCAGCGAGGCGGAGACCAACTCCAAATCAGGTTCGGTATCGAAGAGGGCCCGGAATCCGACAAACCGCAGCGGATCGCTCTCCACTACGGCGACACGTATAAGCGGCTTTCTGGCGACGGCAGCTTTCATTAGGGTTTCCCTGTTAGGATTGCATCCTGTTCAAGCTTGCCTGATCCTGCGCGGAATTGAAACGATTGCCGAGCGAGACAAATTACGGGGGTAACCCCTTAAGATCAGGCAGCAGAGGAGGGTTTCGCGGTGAACAGAAGGCGGATGCAGCGGTATTGGGCGGGGATTCTGGCGGTAGGCATGATGGGTGGGCTGGCATTGCCGCAGTCGCAACCTTCAGGGCCTTATAAGCCACAGTTTCCGGGCGATCCGGCGCGGTCGGATTCGGAAGCGCAGGCACTCGGCTACATGCGGGTGGTGCTCCGGGCGGAGAACATATACAAGAAACGCCATAGCAAGTATGCGGATTCGTTGGAGGCGCTGGCGGGCACTGGATCCTTCACCAAGCGGATGGCGCACACCACTGACCGCGGGGATTACACGGCCAGCTTCCGTCCCCACCATGTTGGTCCTAATCATGACGGCTTCGTGCTTACCATGACGCCGAAACAGCTGGACAGCGAACATCGCTCGTTCTATGCGGAGGAGGATGGGGCAATTCATGCGGACGATCAGAAGGCCGCGGACCTGGATTCGCCGAAAGTGAGGTGAGAAGCGGGCGAGCTGCATTCGCCCGGACAGCCGAGGGCGGCTGTCCCTACGCGAGTCCCCGATTTATAGACAATTGGCTACCCCTGGTCACGAACTGATTGCAGCAATGCGAGCAGACCCTGCTACCTCAAAACACCTGCGTCTTTACCACCTTGCCATTTTCAAAGTGCACCACCCAGCGGTGGCCGCTCTTCAGATAGAACCAGGTCTCACGGAGATTCGCATCGGTGCTCTCATCGACCTTTTTCTGATCGGGATCCCCGAAGCTCATCAAGACCATTTCGTAGGTCATGTTTTCCGTAACCGTGTGGGCTTCGATGGCGGCGCGAAGGTCCTGCGGCATCTCCTGCTCCTCGATCTTCTGCTGGATGCGGCTCACATCCAGCAGTCTGGCCATGAAGGCGAGGATGTATTGCGGAGCGATGTCGGTGTCGTTCATATCCTTCTGATACTTCAGATTCAGCCGTGAGCCCCCGGCGCGCTTGTAGGACGCTCCGACTTTATTGGCGTGATTGCTGCCCCGCCGGCCTTCGCCGCCGCCTTCCAGATGGATCTCCACCTTGTCGCTGTCGATCTTGACATTGGTGATCGTCACCCACTCATCGCGCTCCACGCCCACTCCCTTGTCCTTGAGCCATTTGGTCATCTCCTCCAAATCGACTCCGCGGTCATCGGTGCGCTTGTTCGACCGAGGTACGTAGTACACGTCGACGCCATCTTTGTAGGCTGGCAGATCCACCAGAGCTCTTACGTCCTTTCCGAGCAACAATGCAGTTAACTGCGCCTGCGCGTCTTTCGACGTGGAAGCTTGCGCCGACCCCGGCAACCCCACTGCGACGGTGAGCAGCGCGATCCACAAAATCCATAGCTTGTTCTTACCCATGGTCATCTCCTCTGTCGCCCTCATGCCAGCCTGCATAGATAGCAGAACATGGAAAGGCAGAATTTTTTCCACAATAAGCCGCAGAATCACTTAGCTCAGAAACCAAAATTCGAGGGAGTAGAACGGGGATCGGTCCTCGCTTTAGCCGCTGAAATGGCGGGTGAACGAAGAACCGTGAAGTCATAGGTTAGATGGCTCCAGATTTCTGGTAAATAGCTCTTAGGTGCCAATACCATTGGCGGCACGGCTGATGCCGCCAGGCTTCTATTGTTCAGCCGAAAATTCAGCCGATTTGGATGGGCAATATCATTCGGAGCTTGTAGCTCGCAGCCGACCTTGGTTTGCTATTCTGATGCGTGCTTAGAATCCATCGCAGCGCATGGGGACTCGTCCTACTGTCGGCAGTCCTGCAGATTGTGATCTTTCCGTTGCCGGGACTGTATGGGCTGGCTTGGGTCGCGGTGGCTCCGCTGCTGGTGGCCATTCTTCGGGCGCGTGCTCCCGAAACTTTGCAACTGGATCTGGATGGTCAGGCGCGTTTGCTGCCGGCCACGCCGTGGCAGGGGTTCGCACTGGGCTACGTGTGCGGCATTCTCTGGTTTGCCGGGACTTGTTACTGGATCTTCGACACCATGCATCGCTATGGGGGTCTGCCGGTTCCCGCAGCGGCGCTGGCGCTGATCTTGTTCTGCATGTACGTCGGACTCTATCACGGGATGTTCGGGCTGCTGTTGGCGTTGGTTGCCGGGTCGAAAATTGCCGGACCAAAAATTGCCGGCCACAAGACTGAGACCGCTGGGTCAGCGGCGGCGATCCGGCGCGCGCTCGGGGCGGCACCGTTTCTTTGGGTCGCAGTGGAACTCGCCCGGACGCGGATTACCGCGTTTCCATGGGAGCTTCTGGGATATTCGCAGACGGGGAATTTTGCGCTCACTCGGATTACAACCGTTGTTGGCGTCTACGGGCTCTCGTTTGAAATCGTGCTCGTGAACAGCGTGTTCGCGGCGGCATTTCTGGCCCCGTCCGAAGGAGCAGGAGCAAAGAATCGGCGGAAGTGGCTGCTGGTGGCCGCGTGTGTGGCTGCGGCGATCCTGCAGGCAGGGCAGTTGCTCGTACCTCCTCCGGCCGCGACCGATCACGCAGCAATTTTGGTCCAGCCGAATATTCCAATTCAGGCGACGTGGACGAAGGAATATTTTCAGGACACGCTGCGGGATTTGACCGCAGTGAGTTTGCATCCCGCCGAAGAAAAATTTGCGGGAAAAGAAACAGATCAGCGTTACGACTTGATTGTTTGGCCGGAGTCGCCTTCGCCGTTTTACACGAACGATCCTATGTTTCGAGATGCCGTGAGCGGGCTGGCGCGGCGGGCGGGAACCTGGGTGGTGGCGGGCTCGATTGGCATCACGCCCGCGATGCATAGCGGCGCAGAAGGCTCGCAAATTTTCAACTCGGCTGCGCTGGTCAGTCCCCAGGGTGAGTGGGTTGGACGCTACGACAAAGTGCATCTCGTGCCCTTCGGCGAATACTTGCCGTTTCCGCAACTGTTTGGGTTTGCCGGTGGGCTGACCAAGGAAGTCGGAGAGTTTTCGCGCGGCGCGTCCCGCGCGCCACTGGATGCCGGAGGCGAGC
This sequence comes from Terriglobales bacterium, assembly GCA_049520095.1. Classification (GTDB taxonomy): domain Bacteria; phylum Acidobacteriota; class Terriglobia; order Terriglobales; family Acidobacteriaceae; genus Acidiflorens. The sequence goes on along the minus strand of JBEKQC010000057.1, from coordinate 20,833 downwards.
GGCTCGGAATGTTTATCTGCTATGAATCGATCTTTCCCGACGAGGTGCGGCAGGGACCGTTGCGGGGCGCGCAGGTTTTGTTGAATATTTCGAATGACGGCTGGTACGGCGACAGCGGCGCCTGGAAGCAGCACCTGCAGCAGACGCAAATGCGCGCGATCGAGAATGAGCGGTGGCTGCTGGCGGCGACGAATACGGGGATGACAGCATCGATCGATCCTTACGGGCGAATCGTGGCGGCCACGCCGCGCAAGGTTCGCACCGCGCTGGCGGCGCCCTACGCACTGATTTCCGGCACCACCTTTTACACTCGGTACGGCGATTGGTTCGCGTATCTGTGTGCGATAATTTCAGTAGGCGCGTTGCTTGCGCGTTTTGTGTTTCCTATTCGCGAGCAAGCCGATTGAGTTTAAGCTGAGTGATAAGAAATGTTGGATGAACTGGAACAGCAATATACGTCTCTAAAGACCAAGGTTCACGACCTGCGGGAGTATCTTTGACGCCGGTAAGCTGCGCCAGCAATTCGCCGAAATAGAAAAGCAAGCGTCGGATCCCAATCTGTGGTCGAATCCTGAAAAATCTCAGCAGGTAATGCGCGAGCGGAAGCGCCTGGAAAGCATGTTGTCGCTGGAAGGCGACTTGGCGCGCCGGACCGACGACATCGCCACCTATTTCGATCTGGCGGGCGAGGGTGAGAACGTCGCCGCCGACCTGCAGCGCGACTTGGAATCTCTGCGCGAACTGGTGGATCGAGTTGAAACTGAGACCCTGCTGTCGGGCGAGAACGACGGTCTCAATGCGATCGTGACCATTCATCCCGGGGCGGGTGGAACGGAATCGCAGGACTGGGCGGAGATGCTGCTGCGCATGTATCTGCGATGGGCGGAGCGGCAGGGATTCAAGACCGAGATGTACGACTACCAGCCGGGAGAAGAAGCTGGCATCAAGTCCGCGACATTTTCGGTGATCGGCGAGTATGCGTTCGGATACTTGACCAGCGAGATCGGGGTGCACCGCCTAGTGCGGATTTCGCCCTTCGATCAGGCGAAGCGGCGGCATACGTCGTTTGCCAGCGTGTACGTTTCTCCTGAGATTGATGACAGCATCGAGGTCAATATCAAGCCTGATGACGTTCGGATTGACACTTACCGCTCGAGCGGCAAGGGCGGACAGCACGTCAACACGACCGATTCGGCGGTCCGGATCACGCATATTCCGACGGGTCTGGTAGCCAATTGTCAGAATGAACGCTCGCAACACAAAAATAAAGAGAAAGCAATGAGCATGTTGCGCTCGAAGCTTTACGAATACGAACTCGAGAAGAAACGCGAGGTCACGAAGAAGATTGAGGACTCGAAACTGGATATTGATTTCGGTTCGCAGATCCGGTCGTATGTACTGCAACCTTACCGCATGATCAAGGATCACCGTACGAAACTGGAAATCGGGGATGTGGATCGCGTGCTGGATGGCGATCTGCGGCCGCTGATGCAGGCTTATCTGCGGATGCGGCGGGGTGAGAAGAAAGCTTGAGCGCACGGCGAATTGTGGTTTTGGACTCGGCGATGACCGTTACCACGGGGTTCACAGATGCGCACAGGGGGTCCACAGGGCAATACGCTGGTTTACGCTAGTTGTAGTTTATGAAAATTAGAAAGAAGATTCCGCTGAAGCCGCCTGACCTCGGACCACGTTTGCAGGGCGCTTTCCGCTATGCCGCCGAGAAGCACGATGGACAGACGCGGAAACAGTCGGCGGTGCCTTACATCTCGCATCTGATGGCGGTGGCGTCACTGGTACTGGAAGCCGGCGGTGACGAAGATATGGCGATCGCGGCGCTGCTGCACGATGTGGTCGAAGATTGCGGCGGCATGCCGAGGCTGTGTGAAATCCGCAAGAAGTTCGGTCCGCGGGTGGCGAAGATCGTGGAGGGCTGCACGGATTCATTCGGCGAGCCGAAGCGGGAATGGATGGAGCGAAAGAAAGCCTATCTGCGTGAAGTGAAGCACGCCGACGCCGAGACGCGGCTGGTTTCAGCTTCCGACAAGCTGCATAACGTTCGCACGATTCTGGCGGATTACCGGCGGGATGGGGAAGGCATCTGGAAACGGTTCACGGGGAAAAAGGAGGGCACGCTCTGGTACTATCGCGCATTGAACGACGAATATCAGCGAAGGAGCCCGAACCGCATTACGCGCGAACTCGCGATTGCGGTGACTGAATTGGAATCGGCAGTGGGCCGGAAACCCCCATCCGCGAAGAACAAAGCCGCAGCAAATTCTGGGAGATGATCATCGATGCCCCGAGTGCTTGATCTGATCCGCAATTCGCAGGTTCCGTTCAACCTGATGCACTCGGCGGCGCGCGGTTCTCTCGCGGTGCCGCCCGGGGAGACGATTGAGATCCTGGTCTATCTGGCACTCCATAACAATGTTTTTGGCGAGCAGGCGCGTCTGACGCTGGCCGGTTGGGACGAAAAAGCCAGCTTGGTGGCTGCTGCCGATCCCAATACCAGCGCCGAGGTGCTGGGATATTTCGTTTCGCGGGAGAATCTACGGCCTGTGCTGCTGCCGGCGCTGGCGGAGAATCCTTCGGTGAGCGAAGAGTCGCTGGGCGAGATTGCAGTTTCAGGATCGCGTTCGACGCTGGAAGCGTTGCTGACGAGCACGCGAGTGATGAGGTCTCCGCAGCTCTTGCAGGCCCTGCAGACGAATGACAAACTGCGACCGATGGAACTCGCCGAGATTGGAAAGAGGCTGGCTGCGTTGGGAGTAAGTCGAATGGCAGAGCCGCAAGCGCCCGAAGTGGCTGCATCCGACGAAGCTGATGAAGCTCTCGAGGGCACGATCGCGCAGTACCTGCTGGACAACGCGGCGGAACTGGAAGCCGAAAAAGACAAGCCATTCCAGCCCATAGGAATCGCGCACGAGCTTGCGGGCGTCGAGGCGGCGGGTGAAGTTGGGTCGCAGGCCGCTGCTGCCACCGGCGGTGCAAGTGCTGACACGGCGGGGTCATCGGCGACGGTCGCAACGGGAAAGTCGGGCGCGACAGCAGCCGCAGCAATTCATGCCCGGAAGCAACCACATCTGGGTCACGAGGGAAGACGCGACAGCACGCTGCAGAGAATTTCCAAGCTCGACATTAAGAGCCGGATCGCGCTGGCGATGCGCGGCAGCAAGGAGGACCGGTCAATCCTGATCCGCGATTCCACGAAGCTGGTGGCGGTGGCGGTGCTGGACTCGCCCAAAGTGTCGGAGACGGAGGTCGAAGCTTTTGCGCTGCAGAAGAATTTGCTGGATTCGGTGCTGCGAGCGATTCCGCTGAAACGCAAGTTTGCGAAGAGTTACACCATCATGCGGAACCTGGTCCAAAATCCGCGCACTCCGATCGATACCTCGCTGCCGTTGGTGAAGGGCCTGCTCATTCATGACCTCAAGAATTTGTCGGACAACAAAGAGGTTTCGGACACGATTCGCAAAGCAGCGCTGCGCTTGTTCAAACAGAGGTTGGAAAAAAAAGGCTGACGGGGAGGCCCGCAGTTGAAGGAATCCGATCCTATCTACGAGCTGTTATCGCGGGCAAAAACTATTGCCGTGGTTGGATTGTCGGAGAGTCCGATGCGGCCGAGTCACGGTGTTTCCGCGTACATGCAGGCGGCCGGATACAGGATTATCCCCGTGAATCCGCAGATTGCTGAGGCGCTCGGAGAAAAGTCGTATCCGTCATTGCTCGAAGTGCCGCTCGACGTGCGGGAGAAGATCGATCTGGTCGATGTGTTCCGTCGTCCGGAATACGTGGATGAGATCGTGGAGCAGGCAATTCAGTTGAAGATTCCGGCGATCTGGCTGCAGGAAGACGTGATCAACGAACGAGCGGCGGAGAAAGCGCGCCAAGCCGGAATGTTTGTGGTGATGGACCGCTGCGTTTTGAAAGAGCACCGCGCGAGATTCGGTTAGCGACTTGTCAGGCAGAATTCGGGAACGTAAATTCCTGAATGAGGGGCGGGTTCTGATCGAAGTCGCTGTAGCGAATCCACTTGGGCCTCACTACGAAATACACGATTCCGGGCCACAGGAGCCGAGCTGGACCGTCAGGCCATGCTCCGAAGTACACCTCTTGGCAGCGTTTCAACTCCTGCCCTCGAAGTTCTGCTGCCTCGCCTTCGTATTGCACCGTTTGCTCACCCGCCCAGCCGATGACAAACGAGCAGCGGTTCCTCGCGACGAGATTCGGATATTTCCGAGAAGTCTTGACCGTGTCGAAGATAATCTCGAGATTCGGGGTGACGGCGATGCCCACCAGTGCCGACTGGGGCGCGCCGGTGTCAGCGAGAGTTGACAGCACGCCGAGCTTGTATTGCGCGATGAAGCGATGAAGGTCTGCTTGGGTCATGCGGCGACCTCGATGGAGTTCAGACTAGCTTAAGGTCTCGCGAGCCCTCACCATGATCACCGTAGCATCGTCGCGCAGCCCAGTTCCATCCGCGAATTTCCTTACGTCCGCTAACAGACTATCTGGAGTAGTGACGGGTGATAGCATCTGGGCGAGAAGCCGTTCGGCGCCGTATTCTTCCCCAGAAGCATTGGCCGCAGAATCACTGTCCGCCTCGGTGATTCCGTCGGAATAAAACGCGATGCGCGAATGTTCGCCGAGCGTCACTTCCGTCTCCGAGAACTTGCTGGCAGAAATTCCGAGCGGCAAGCCGTGCTCGTGATTGATCCAGCGGTGGCCGGAAGGCTCGACCAGCAGGGGCGACAGATGGCCGGCGTTGGCGATCCTTAGAACGCGGGTCGATGGGTCGAGTTCCGCATAGACCATAGTGACGAAGCGGCCGCTGGGAAAATCCTCGATCATCATATTATTGAGGCGCGTCAGAACCTCGGCAGGTCCAGAGCCGGTTTGCGCGAGCGAGCGCAACATGCCGCGAGTGGCGGACATGAGCAGCGCTGCTGCCGTGCCTTTGCCGGAGACATCGGCCAGAACCAGACCCCAACGTCCGTCGCGCAGTGGAATGAAGTCATACCAATCGCCGCCGACCGAGCCGGACGGAATCGATAGCCCGGATACAGAGAACCCTGGGATCAGAGGAGAGCTGCGCGGCAACAGGGCCTGCTGAATGGAGCGCGCTTCTTCAGCCTCGCGGCTCATGCGTTCGCGCCGTTCCCGCTCATCGCCAAAGCGCTGGGCGTTGTGCACTGCGACGGCAACGTGCGCGCACAATCCCTGCAGCAGACGCAGTTGGTCAGGGCAAAAAGCATCGAGCTCGCAATGGGAAGCGGTGAAGACTCCGACGAGATCGCCCTCGCGCTTGAGCGGGATAGCGACTTCGGAGCGCGTATCCGGCTCGCAGGCCATGTAGTAAGGGTCGCGAGTGACGTCGGGAGCGTAGTGCATTTTGCCAGTGGCCGCGACGTGTCCCACCATTCCGGCGCCTGGCTTGAGGTGATGGCCCTTGCCGTAAAGGGTGCAGCCGCGAACGGCGGCTAGTACGAAATCAGGATTTCCGGGGTCGCGAAGATACAGGTTGATTTCGACGCAGCCGAGCGACTCGGCAACCTCGTCAACGATCCGCGGAACAAGTTCTTCAATGTCGAGAGTGGAGGTAATCCGCTGGGCGAACTTCTGCAGGCGCACCAGTTCGGCGATCCTGAGTGCGGACGTTTCGGGCAAAGGCTGGCTGAAGGAGCCAAATTCCGTGAACTGAGTGGTGGACACGACAAAATCCTCCTGACCGGTTCAGGTTCTAACTGTCTATCAGATTGCGGAAATCAGGTTTCAGATTCTCTTTTTGTTCGGCCCGATCTCGGCTGCTTGAGCCGTTTGATTTCTTCCAGGCGTTCGCGAATCCGCTTTTCGACTCCTTCGTTGGTTGGGCGATAGTACACGCGATCGCGCAGGCTGTCGGGCAGGCACTGCATGTCGGCGACTTTCTCTTTGGCGTCGTGGGCGTATTGATAGTCCTTGCCGTAGCCTAGGCCTTTCATCAGGGAGGTGGGAGCGTTGCGCAGGTGCAAAGGGACGGGTTCCGCGGCGGTTTGCTCCACGTCCTGCAGAACCGCGCCGTACGCGGTGTAAAGCGCGTTCGATTTTGGCGCTATTGAGAGATAGACGACGGCCTGCGCGAGGGCTAGATTCCCTTCAGGCATGCCGATAAAATCGACGGCGTCGCGAGCGGCCATGCACAATGCGAGTGCATTCGGCTCGGCAAGACCGATGTCTTCGACCGACATGCGGACGACGCGGCGGGCGATGTAGAGCGGATCTTCTCCCGCTTCGAGCATGCGGGCGAGCCAGTAGAGGGCGGCGTCGGGATCGCTGTTGCGCACCGACTTGTGCAGCGCGGAGATTATGTTGTAATGCTCTTCGCCGCCTTTGTCGTAGAGCAGGACCCGCTTCTGGAGGGCTTCCTGAATGGTTTGTTCTGAGAGGGCATTCGCTCCCGCCTGCTGTGCCAACGAGGCCGCAACTTCCAGGACGTTATAGGCGCTGCGGGCGTCGCCGCTCGAGTACGCGGCAATCTTGCGAAGACTTTCTTCAGACGCTTCGAGATGCATCTGGCCGAGGCCGCGCTCGGTATCGCTGAGGGCACGGCGCAGAAGCGCGACAATCTCGTCCTCGGTCAGCGGCTTCAGCACATAGACGCGGCAACGCGAGAGCAGTGCGGAGTTGATTTCGAAGGACGGATTTTCGGTGGTGGCTCCGATCAGGCGAATGCTGCCTTTTTCGACGTGCGGCAGGAAGGCATCTTGCTGCGCTTTGTTGAAGCGGTGAATTTCGTCGACGAAGACGATAGTGCGCGTGCCGTACTGGCGGGCGCGGTCGGCATCGCTCATGACCTGCTTAATTTCTTTGATGCCGGCGAGAACGGCGGAAAACTCAATGAAGTCGGCCTTGGTGATACGCGCAATGATCTTGGCGAGGGTAGTCTTGCCCGTGCCTGGAGGGCCCCAGAAGATCATCGAGGTGGGATCGTCGCGCTCGATCTGCACGCGCAACGGTTTGCCCGGCCCGACCAGGTGCTCCTGCCCGACGAACTCATCGAGCGTGCGCGGGCGCATGCGGTCGGCCAGCGGGCGCGCGCCAGGCGCGGAGGAATCCTGGTTCGGGATGGGAGCGAAAAGGTTCATGAGTTCACAAGATCATTTCACCACGGAGGCACTGAGTCACGGAGAAAACCAAAACAATTCTTGAGTTTTTCTCTGTGTCTCCGTGCCTCCGTGGTGAGAACGTTTATTTTCGATTTCTCGCCGCTTCATACAGCACGATGCTGGCGGCGACTCCGACATTTAGCGATTCGACTTGTGCAGCTTGCGGGATCGCGAGTGTTTCGTCCATTTGGCTCGTGAGTTCACGGGGCAGGCCGACGCCTTCGTTGCCAATGAAGATGGCGAGCGGCAGAGTCCACGAGATCTGGGGCAGCGGAGTTCCCTGATGCGAGGAAGTTGCGAGCAGGCGAACCCTGTGCGCGCGCAGAAGGGGAATCAGTTCCACAGACGAGATCCGCAAGAACGGCAAGCGGAAGATCGAACCCGCCGAGCCGCGGAGAACTTTCCAGTTGTAAGGACTGACGGTTCCTTCGGTTAGAAAAATTCCGGCGGCGCCAAAAGCCTCGGCGGAGCGCAGAATCGTGCCCAGGTTGCCGGGGTCCTGCAGGCCGGCGGCCACCACGAATGGGCCGTCGCTTAACCGCTCAAACAGTTGCACCGCGGAAAAAGCAGGCAGCTTGAGCAGGGCCGCCACGCCCTGGGGCGCGTCGCTCGGCACGATCGAGTTGAAGAGTGCATTCGGCAGGACGAGCGCTTCGGTGCGGGCGCCGATCTGGGGCAGAAGTTTTTCGGCGAGAGGGCGTGCCGATTCGCTGAAAAATATCCCGGCCAGATGCTGGCCGCTGCGCAATGCTTCCTCGATCAGCTTGACGCCTTCGATGGCACACTCACCCTGCGGTGTGAGCTCGGCGCGGCGAAAGGCGAGCCGCAATTCCTTCAGCCGCTGATTGTGGCGGCCGGCGACGCGGCGCAAACGGTCCGCTTGATTACGGGTTCGGGCGGCCTTCGCGTCTTGCTTCATGGGTTGGTTCCAAGAACAGGATGTATGGTACATTTCATTGTTTATACGAACAATGTTTATGCGGACAAAGTTTACTCCGGCAATCTTCACGCCGACCATCAGGAAGGAACTCGAGTGCGCGCGGAAATCCTGAAAATTCATGCCATTACGCCAGAAGCTTCGCTGATCAAGTATGCCGCCGAGCAGATTCAGGCCGGGCAGGTGCTGGGCATGCCGACCGACACGTTTTACGGTCTGGCGGCCGACCCGTTCAACCTGCGCGCGGTGGAGCGAGTCTATGAGATCAAATCGCGCTTACGGCACAAGCCACTCTCGCTGCTGATCGAGAACGTGGATCAGGCGGAAGAATTTGCGCGTCCCTTGCCCGACGATTTTCATCTTCTGGCGCGGCGATTCTGGCCCGGGCCGCTGACCATGATTGTGCCGGCAGCTTCGCATCTGCCGCTCAAGGTAACGGCGAACACGGGGAATGTAGCGTTGCGCGTGCCGGCGGCCGAAATCCCGCTCGCTGTAGTGAGAGCGGCGAAGATTCCCATCACGGCGACCTCCGCCAACCTGAGCGGCGCGACGGAATGCACAACGGCGGAACAGGTTCGGGAACAGTTGCAGGATCGCATCTCGCTGATCGTGGACGGAGGGCAGTCTCCGCGGACAACTTCATCGACGATCGTGCACTTCAGAGAAGACGGTACCTGGCAGATTCTGCGCGAAGGCGCGATTCCCACCAAGGATATTGTCGAAGCGTTGTCTTAAGGCAGGTTTCAAAGTTTCAGATTTCAAGGTTCCAACCAGGATCGATCGGAGGGGCAATCCGAGTGTCAATCTAAAGACAGCAACCTTGAAACATTGAAGCCAAAACTTTGAAACCTGATCTATGTCCGAAGATCACAATCCATCTAACCCCAGGAAACCTTTCTGGATACGTCCCTGGCCGCTGTTGTTGCTGGCGACAGTGGGAGCTCTGTTGTTATTCTTCGGCATCACGGGGTCGCGTATCGTGCACGCTGCCGCCGAAGCACCTACGCAAAAAGCCGATTTGATCGTAATTTTCGGAGCTGCCGAATACGCTGGGCATCCTTCGCCGGTGTACCGGGCGCGGCTGGATCACGGTTACGAATTGTTTCAGAAGGGAATGGCGCCGGTGGTAATCACTACCGGCGGATCGGCGCAGGACCCGGAGTTCAGCGAGGGCGGCGTGGGCAGGGATTATCTTCTCCGGCGCGGTATTCCGGAGCAGGCTCTGATCGCGGAGACGCAAGGCTCCGATACCGCGCAGTCGGCGGCGCGGGTCGCCAACATCATGCGCGCAAACGGTATGCGCAGTTGCATTGCGGTCAGCGATGCATACCATGTATTTCGCATTCGTGCTTTGCTTGAACACGAAGGCGTGCAAGTGGAGTTGGCGCCCAGGCCAGAGTCGCGCCCGCACCCTCTATGGGAGCGCTTCACGGCGGTGATGCGCGAGGCGGCGAGTTATCTGGTGTGGAAGGCGGAATGACTTAAGAACAGCCGCGAGCTACGAGCTGCGAGCTTCGAGTAAACCAGGCTCTTCCGAAATCAATGGTCACCATTAACTGAGAATGCCAGCTCGCGGCTCGAAGCTCGCAGCGTTCTACCACCGCATCTTCTCTCGCAAACTGGTGACATGCGCCACGTGATGGCGTCCGTGCCAGGAGTAGAGTGCGAGATTTTTTTCGAGCGTCATCGGGCCCAGTTCCGGATGGCGGAAGGTGCGTTTCCATTCATGGTCGGTAAGCTCGCGCAGCATCAGCATCCAGCGTTGGTGCAGGGAATCCAGCATGACCAACGACACCTCGATCGGGGCGTGCTTGGCCTCGGGCAATTCCGCCCAGAGGTTTTCCATGTACGGCTTGATGGTGGGCTCGTCTTCGGTGAGCGCCAGCTTGCAACGAATGTAGGAGTTCATGTGGCTGTCGGGGACGTGATGGGCCAATTGGCGCAGCGTCCAGCCGCCTTCACGATAAGGAGTATCAAGTTGCTGGTCAGAAAGTCCGCGGAGGGAGGCACGCAACCGCGCGGGAGTTTGCTCGATGTCAGTGAGGCATTGCTGCTTTTGGTCCGCGGTAAGCGGGCCGCTGTAGGAAAACTTTCCGATCGGATAGCGCGGGTCAGACATGAACTTTCCTCCGGACGAATTAGTCCAATAGATGATTTTGGGGTGAAACGCGGTGCAGAAAAAATGACTAGCGCACCATGGCCTAGTGAACCATGGCCTAGTGAACCATGGCGAGGACGCGGACGCTGGCTTCGCCCGGTTTCTTGGTCGTATTCTTTGCCGGAGCGACGATGATGAGCGAGCCAGTCGCAGGCAGCGTGGTGAAGCGCGCGGCTCCTTCCACTACGTAGCTGCCGTGGAGCGCGAGCTGCCGCGCCAGCGTGCGGTCGGAAGTCAGGTTCACAGGAGCGTCAACGGCAAATCCGATCGTGTAGCGAGCTTCCATGAGGAACTGCGCCGCGTCGCGGGCGATGGGAAAGGGCGTGGTCGACAGATCGGCGGCTGACAGATCGTTACTGGATGAGCCGTTCGCCTTCGGATTATCGGCCGCATGGGCGAAGCGGATAGCGACGACCGCCCCTTGCGGAATCATGCCGTGCTGCGCTTCCCACGCGGCGATGTCGTCGAGCGAAATCCGCGAGCTACCCTCGATCGTAGCGTTCAGATCCATCACCACCAGCGGAGCCACCAGGCGCTCAGGCGGGATCTGCCCAGCCGACCAAGTTCCGGGGATCAGTGCACCGGGAGCAATGATGTGGGTTCTCGATTCCGTCGCCATGGCGCGCGGCGCAACTGCTTGCCCATCGATCAGGTCGCCCGCAGTTAGATCAACCACGTGCGAATAGCGATCCTGCTGCGTGGAACCGGGCCGCCGGTCGGCGAATAACAGAATGGCGAGCACGAGCGCGTAAGCGATGATGAAACTGCGAATCCGCATTCAATTCCTTAACTGGAAGTAAGTAAGACGTAAGTCCTGCCTGTATTGTTGCCCCAGGTTGTGGCAAGTTCAATTCTCAGTTGGACATGACCCGCGGATTGCCTTACTGGCGGAGAGGCAGGCCTCCCCATCCGCCACGCTGGATCCTCCGACTTCGATCAGGGCATGCTCGTGAGGTGCCCCTCCCTCCACTACTGGTATTCGAGTAAGAAACTTTCGTTCCGGTTGCATATTTCAGACAGCTCGAGCCGCAGGTTAGAATAGAGTCAACCTTTCGAATCAGCTTTTCCTGAGGATTCATGTTCGGCCGCGAAGAAAAGGTTTCCGCTCTCCGCCTCACTGCCGTGCAGTATGTCGTGCTGTTCATCTTTCTGCTTCTGGCATACGGGCTGTGGCGGCTGCAGGTGATGCATAGCGATGAATACGCTTTGCTGGCGGAGAAGAACCGTGTTCGCAATGTGCCGATTCTCGCGCCGCGTGGGAAAATTCTGGATCGCGAAGGCCGCGTCATTGTCGATAACTACCCCTCGTTTTCCGCGCTGTTGCTGCGCGATTCCACCCGGGACCTGAACGCGGACGCCGACGAAATCGCCCAGGGCCTGCACTTGAATCCCGATGAAGTGCGGCAGCGCATCCGCCGCTTCTCCTCGATGCCGCAGTACCAGCCGATTTTCCTAAAGGAAGACATCACCCCTGACGAACTGGCGTTTATCGAGGCGCACAAGAACGAACTGCCGGAACTCGAGACCATCATGGCGCACCGGCGGCTGTATCCGCGCAACGGCTTCATGGCGCACCTGATCGGCTACGTCGGCGAAGTGACGGAAGACATGCTTAACCAGCCGCAGTTCGAACTCTACGCACCCGGCGACGTGGTCGGTGTGAGCGGAGTCGAGAAGCAGTACAACAACATTCTGATGGGCAAGAACGGATTTCGGCGCGCGCTGGTGAACAGCCATGGGCGCGAAGTCGGGAGGCTGGACGAAACGCCGGCGGAGCCGGGCAAGCAGCTCAAGTTGACAGTCGATCTGGATTTGCAAATTGCGGCCGAGCAGGCGATCGAAGGGAAGAACGGCGCGATCGTGGCGATGGATCCGCACACCGGTGAAATTCTGGCCATGGTCAGCCGGCCGACGTTCGATCCCAACGATTTTGCGGTGAAGATCTCACGGGACGAGTGGGACAAGCTGGTCAACGATCCCGACAAGCCGCTGCTGAACAAAGCGATTCAGGCCCAGCTCGCGCCCGGCTCGACGTTCAAGGTCATTATGGCGACTGCCGGATGGCAGGAAGGGATTGCCCAGACTCTCAACGTGCACTGCAATGGGGGCGCGACGTTCTACGGCCGGCGCTTCGGATGCTGGGTGAAGACCGGCCACGGCGAGGTTAGCCTGCCGAAGGCGATTTACCAGTCCTGCGATGTTTTCTTTTACACGCTGGCGGAGAAACTCGGCATTGATCGCATCGCAAAATATGCAACCGCCTTTGGACTGGGACAGAAGACCGGTATCGACCTGCCCAATGAAGTGACCGGTGTAATGCCTTCGGAAGAATGGAAGATTCGTAATTTCAAGCAGAAATGGTTTGCCGGGGAAACGATTTCTGTTGGCATTGGCCAGGGTGCGGTGGCGATTACGCCGGTGCAACTGATGCGCGCGGTCGGCGCTATCTCGATGGATGGCCGCATGGTTGTCCCGCACGTGATCAATCCCACCAACCTGCCACCGGGGTTCGTTGAGACCACGCACTACACGGAAGTGAAAGAAGTTCCGATTGATCCGACTGGATGGAACACCATCACTGATGCTCTGAGCCGAGTTCTTTTGCCGGAAGGTACGGCTCCGTCAGCGCACATTCCGGGAATCGATATCGCCGGCAAGACTGGATCGGCGCAGATCGTTTCGCTGGCCCTGCGCGCGAAGCATGCCAACAGCCAAGATTTCGCTCAGAACGGGTGGTTTGTGGGATTCACGCCACGGCGCAATCCGGACATCATCGTATGTGTGCTGTTCGAAGGCGGGGAACATGGAAAGCTGGCGGCGCGTTTGGCGACCCAGGTGATCAAGGCTTACGTCGATAAGCAGCAGCGCCAGCCCACCAAGATGGCGGCGGCTCCAGGCAAAGTGGAAATGAGCGGCATGTGGACCGATCCCGGCGGCCCTAACGAAGACAGCTCGGACTCGCATGGAGACCATTTGCAGGGTGGCCGTTTCCTCGTCAACGTTGCGCGCAGGCGAGCTCCGCTGGCGGTTGCGGCGCCGGGCATGCATGGACTGACCGGTGATACCCGATAGCCGATAGCCGCTCGTGATACGTTAAATCTGAAAATGAAGACTACTGGCAAGCTGGCTCTGGACGCTACGTCCGTGCGCGGCGTGACGTATGCCGACGCACGCGTGGTCGCGATCCGCAATCGCTCGCTGACATCCAAGAACGGACGAGTCGGTCATGCCTCGGAGTCCGAGTCGCTCGGCATCGGCGTGCGCGTGATCGCGGAAGGCGCGTGGGGATTCGCGGCGTCCGCGGATTTGAGCCGCGGTGCGGTGGAAGCGACTGCCGCGCGGGCGGTCAAGATTGCGAAAGCCTCGGCGCGTGTGAAGCGCGAAGATGTCCGCCTGGCTCCCGAACCTGCGGCGGTCGCGGAGTGGACGACACCTTACAAAGTCGATCCGTTCACGACGTCGGTGGAGCAGAATCTCGATCTGTTGTTGAAGGTGGACGCGGAGATGCGCGCCGTCGCGGGCGTCACGCTTGCCGAAACTGGAATGAACTTCCAGCGTGAAGAGTCGTGGTTTCTTTCTTCCGAGGGCGCTGACATTCATCAGACAAAATATTCCACTGGTGCAGGATACACGGCGTATGCGTTTGCCGGTTCGGAGATTCAGAAGCGGTCTTATCCGAATTCGTTTGGCGGACAATGGCAGAACCGTGGCTACGAACAGATCGAGGAAATGAAATTGGTGGAAAATGCCCGGCGCGTGGCAGAGGAAGCCGTCGCGCTGCATCACGCGGACCAATGTCCGGAAGGCACAGCCACAATCATTCTGGATGGATCGCAACTCGGATTGCAGATTCACGAATCCATCGGGCATCCGATTGAACTGGATCGTGTGCTCGGTATGGAAGCAAATTTTGCGGGCACGTCGTTTCTCACCCTCGAAAAACTCGGATCCCTGCGCTATGGCAGCGAGTTGGTCAACGTCGTAGCCGATGCCCGCCAGGAACACGGGCCAGGCCTCGGGACCTTCGCCTATGACGACGAAGGTGTGGCGGCGCAATCGACGCCGATCATCACCAACGGACGCTTCACCGGCTATCTGAGTTCGCGTGAAACCGCCCACACTATCGGCGCCGCACGGTCCGGCGGAACCCTGCGCGCCGAGGGCTGGAACCGCCTACCCATGATTCGCATGACCAACGTCAGCATTCTGCCCGGAGAGACGCCGCTGAGTTTGGAACAGCTTATTGCCGCGACCGACGATGGCATCTACATGGAGACCAACAAGTCCTGGTCGATTGACGACAAACGCTACAACTTTCAGTTCGGATGCGAGATCGCCTGGGAGATCAAGAACGGTAAGCGAGTGCGGATGCTGAAGAATCCTTCGTACTCCGGGATAACCACGGAGTTTTGGAATTCGATGGACGCGATCTGCTCGCGCGAGGAGTGGGCGCTGTGGGGAACTCCGAACTGCGGCAAGGGCCAGCCGCAGCAAGTCGTGGGCACCGGACACGGCGCGAGCCCGGCCCGGTTTCGGAATATTCGCGTCGGTTCGGCGTACCAGGGAAGTTAGTTCACCACAGAGACACGGAGACACAGAGAAAGTCACGGAATTGCTTACGCGAGAACAATCCGCTGAAATCTTCGACCGAATTCGGCGCTTCTCTTCCGCCGACGAGGTCGAAGCCATCTTCACCGGCTCCCGCTTTGCCCTGACTCGCTTCGCCAACAACACCATTCATCAGAATGTGGAGGAAGAGAACTCCATCGTTTCGATCCGCACGAATTTTGCGGGGCGGACGGCGCGTGCCACCGCCAATCAGTTTGACGACGAGAGTTTGCGGCGTGCGGTCGCCGCTTCGGAGAATCTCGCGAGAGTGCAGGCGGCGGATCCGGATTTGCTGCCGATGCCGACGTCTGACGAAGCAAATGCCGCGGGCGAGGGCGCCCGCGCCACACGGTTTTTTGAGAGGACGGCAGAGATTACTCCCGCCGATCGTGCGGAGGTGGTCAAGAGAATCGTGTCCGTTGCGAGCAAACACAAACTGACTACCGCAGGCATCTACTCGAATTCGGAATCCACAGAAGGAATCTTAAACTGTCGCGGATTAGCGAATTGGCATCAGCAGACGCTGGCGGAGGTCTCCATCACCATGCTGGCCGGAGATTCCTCCGGCTGGCAGAAGTTGAATTCGCCTGATGTGAGTAACCTCGATCCGGCGCGGTTGGCGGAGACGGCTGCGCAGAAGGCAATTGACTCGGCGCGTCCGCGAGAGATTGCGCCCGGCAAGTACACGGTTATTCTCGAACCGGCTGCCGTCCTCGACATTGTCGGGTTCATGTTTTGGGACTACAGCGGCGTGGCCATCCTGGACCAACGCTCGTTCTTAAACGACCGGATTGGTACCCGGCTGTTTGGAGAAAACATCAACATCTGCGATGACGCGGCGCATCCTCTGCAAGCGGGTTCACTGTTTGATGGCGAGGGCATGAGGCGCCAGCGCGTGCAGTTGGTCGAGAACGGCGTGGTCAAGCGCGTGGTGTACGCGCGCGCTACGGCGCGTAAGATGAAAAATTCGGCGTATGCCGCCAAGGTCGGCCCCATCGAACCCACCGGCCACGGATTTCCCCTGCCGAACGAGATGGGAGAGATGCCGTTGAACATTGTTTTCGGGGGCCCGGAAAAGCCGCAAAGCGTCGAAGAAATGATCGCATCCACCGAACGCGGCGTACTGGTGACGCGCCTGTGGTACATCCGTGAAGTGGATCCCTACGAGAAGATTGTGACCGGGATGACGCGCGACGGGACGTTTCTGATTGAGAACGGCAAGGCTCAGTGTGGCCTGCGCAATTTCCGCTTTAACCAGAGCCTGATCTCGATGCTATCGAATGTCGAGGCCATAAGCGCCCCGGTCCGCGCCAGCGGCGAGGAATCGTTCGACATGGTCGTCCCGGCGATGAAGGTCAGGGAGTTTAAGTTTACGGAAGCGACAAAATTTTGAATGAGCGGCTGCGGTCGCCTGGCGGACTAGTGGGAGAGCAAAGCGATGAGGTTGTCGGCATGACACCTGTACTCGAAACAGAGCGGTTGTGGTTGCGTCCGCTCGAACTCTCCGACGCCGAACAAATTCAGATTATCTTCCCGCACTGGGAGCTGGTGCAATTTCTGGCCGGGCGAGTGCCGTGGCCTTATCCGCCCGACGGTGCGCTGACGTATTGTCGCGACATGGCGCTTCCGGCAACTGAACGGGGAGAGGAGTGGCACTGGACCTTAAGGCTGAAGAGCGATCCTTCCCGCGTGATTGGCAGCATCAGCTTGATGAGAGCGGAAAATCACAATCGCGGGTTCTGGCTCGGGCTGCCGTGGCAAGGGCAGCGCCTGATGAGCGAGGCTTGCGATGCAGTCACCGATTATTGGTTCGACGTTCTGAAATTTCCTGTCCTACGATCCCCGAAGGCGATTGCCAACAAGGCGTCGCGCCGCATTTCTGAAAGGCAGGGAATGCGCATCGTTGCCACCGAAGAGCGGCCATTCGTTTCTGGAAGGTTGCCCGCGGAAATCTGGGAGATCACCGCCGAGGAGTGGCACGCCCGCCAGCGGAGAGGAATCGTTCGACATGGTGGTGCCGGCGATGAAGGTGAGGGAGTTTAATTTTACGGAAGCGATAAGGTTCTGAAGGCATACCGTAGAGACGGCGGCTTGCCCCGTCTTCGCGGCTGCGTTCCAACCCAAGAGTCGAAATTTTAAGAGCTTCCGCCCAGTATTGAGATAGCGGCAACTAATCCGTTGCCACGCCCCTAAGTCCCTGTACCACCGGCACTTCGCCGCCTTTGTTCCATGACTTCCGTAACTTTGCATTGCAGATGCTGGGGTGTAATCTCGGCCTGAAATGGGCACATGCTCAATCGGAGTCGTGCACGGCACGAACCGGAAGGAAGGTCGTCGCAAACGTGTCTGAAGCCGCCAAGGGAACTGTCGCAGATGTCAGCAAGAATCGCATGAGTTATACGGACGTGCAAGGCGCGCCGCGCTTTCCCATCAAACTGCCGGTGGCTCTGAGGTCGGCAGTGAACCAGTCCGGAGTTACGGGCCAGGGAGTCGCGGGAAGGACGGTTGAGACCGAAAACATTTCCGCTAACGGCGTCCTTTTCCGCATGGACGCGGATGTGCCCGTAGGTTCGGCGGTTGATTTTACGCTCTCTCTTCCCGCTGATGTTGTGGGCGCGGAAGCCGATGTGCAAGTGGACTGCCGCGGGCGAGTGGTGCGCAGTTTTGAAGATGGCGGCCGGCGTGGAGTCGGCGTGGTTATCGACGAGTACCGTTTTGAGCGCAAGTAGTTTGTGCAGTTCGACCGCGAATGTTTGGGCCGCGCTAGTAGGGCGCGACCGGTAGAGCGCGAAAAGAGGACGGATGGGCAGTTCGTCGGTCAGCAACCCGGTCAGCATCGAGCCAGGCGAAGGCTTTCGGCCTGAGGACGGCAAAAGCACGATCCGTGTGATTGTGGCCGATACCCAGGCAATTTTCCGCGCCGGCTTGCGCAAGATCTTTGCGCTCGAAGATGACATTCGGGTTGTCGGCCAGGCCGAGAGCCTCGAGCAGACCGTTACCGCCATTCAGAAGTTTTCCGCCGACATTGTGATCTTGGAGGCCGCTTTGGCTCCAATTCCAGCGGATGCCGTTACCGATCTTCTCCGGCAAAATGCGAGCTGCCGTTTGGTTGTCGTGCTGCAGGAACCCGATCAGGAGATGACGCTCGACCTGTTCCGGCGGGGCGCGCACGGCATCGTTTCACGCGAAGTTGAGCCGGAAATGCTGGTCGAATGCCTGCGCAAAGTCGCCCAGGGTGAACCTTGGCTCGAAAGCCGCGCGGTGGGCTGGGTGATGCAAGCTTATCGCACGCAAGGGCTACGCCCGGTCGGGTCGCGTCCCAAAGTGTCGCTTACGCCAAAAGAGGCGCTCATCGTTTCCTGCGTCACGCAGGGGATGAAGAACAAAGAAATCGCTCTGCGGGTTGGCACCACCGAGCAGGTGGTCAAGAATTATCTCCGCAAGGTTTACGACAAGCTCGGAGTGGCCGACCGCCTGGAACTTGCTCTGTACTGCCTGAATCACCGCGTGGTTGATGGTGTGGGTCAGGCTAAGCCGGCCCAGGCCGCTCCACCGCAGCCCGTCCAGCCCCAGCCCGTCCAGCCAACGAACGGCCATGCAGCAGTTTCGGCAACGCCCAACGCCGCGGCCGCTGTCTCCGGATCGCGCTCCTGATTTTTTCCTCACCAACCAGTTTCCGAGCGCAGGTGTGAACCGCGACGCTGGTGACAATTTGCCATTGGCTGTTGCAGAATAGGAGCGTTGTTGCCACGAAGTCTAGGTCATTGTTGCCAAATTCCAAATCAGGAGCGCTCCAATGAAATCAAGCAAACTGCTAATTGCACTTTCTGCAACTGCGATCGTCCTGTGTCTCGCTTTGCCCGTATCCTCTTTCGCCGCCGACGGGGCGGCGGTTTACAAAGCCAAGTGTGCGATGTGTCACGGGCCGGAAGGGCAGGGTAAGGTTGGTCCCGCGCTCAAGGGAACAAACCTGAGCGCCGACCAAATTGTCGCTCTGCTCTCAAATGGGGATGACGCCAAGAAGCCGCCCCACAAAAAAGCTCTAAACGGAGTTTCCGCCGACGATGCCAAAGCTGTGGCGGACTTCGTCAAGAGTCTGAAGTAGTTCTTCCCCAAAGCCTAGAGCGCCCCCGACCTTAAAGTGGGGGCGCTTCTTCATTTTAAACGTCGCCTCCTCAAGCGTACCGCCAACGCCCAACACTGCGGCCGCCGCTCCGGGATTCCGCTCTTCTAGTACAATTCACTGTCCAGTTCTCAGTTAGAACCGCTGAGCTTTTCACTGAGAACTGGGAACCGAGAACTGAGAACTATCCCAAGTGAGGCAACTATGAAAGGCGACCCCAAAGTTATTGCCATTCTGAACGAAGTCCTAAAAGCTGAGCTCACCGCTATCAACCAGTATTTCCTGCACGCCGAAATGTGCGAGAACTGGGGTTATGAACGGATGGCCAAGCAGATCCGGAAGGAATCCATCGAAGAAATGCAACATGCCGAAATTCTGATGGAACGCATCCTCTACCTCGATGGCGCTCCCAACATGACCGACTATTTCAAGATCAATATCGGGCAAACTGTGAAAGCGCAACTGGAGAACGATTTGCAACTCGAATACACAGCCGTGAAACGCCTGAACGAGGGGATCAAGGCCAGCGTAGCGATAGGCGACAACGGTTCGCGCGAGCTGATGGAGAAGATCCTGCTCGATGAAGAACACCACATCGACTGGCTGGAAGGGCAACTTCACGCGATTAAGGAAATGACCTACGAGAATTATCTCGCCCAGCAGCTGCACAAGCCCGAGGAAAGCTAAGAAGAACGCTCAGCCTTTTTATTTGTTGTCCCGGCCGGAAGTGAAGTCGAAGGGGACGTGCAGTTCGCGGGCGGTCCGTGCACTCCCACTCTCTCCGCCACACAGTCTGGCTTGCATAGAAACCAGGCTGTATTGTTTTGAAAATCGCAGAAAATCCCCGCAATTCCGCAACTCTTGCTCTCAAACTGGACTGGAGAAAGTGCTCTGCGCAATGCTACAGGCAAGCTTTGCGGCCATTTTCTCCGGAAGGCATCCGAGCAGTCCGGTTTTAAAGATTCCATCAGGCGAATGCAATACGATCACAAATCGATGGTGTGGCGAAGGCCACTTGACTTTGGCACACTGTACCGTCGGCAATGAAATCGTTAAGGGCTCAGTCCAGGAATATTCCTCGCGTAGCGTTCAACGATTCTGCTGATGTTTCTAAACTCAGATTCAGCCGTCGCTATTTCAGTCTGAGAATATTGCTTCGCTATCAGTCCGCTGCCATCAAGGTGCTGTACGCCAATCGCTGAAAACCGCGACGGACTCACTCCGGAACAGCGCTTCTTTGTCGGAAACGCGCAGTGGGCGTGTGAGAACGACCGGCCGGAGGACTTACGGATGAACGCCATCACAAATCCGCATTCGCCCGGCAAGTACCGTGTCAACGGGTTGGTGGTGAACATGCCGGAGTTTGAGAAGGCTTTCTTCTGCAAGGCAGGCCAACCGATGACCAAAAGAAAACCGCTGTCGCATTTGGTGACGGACATTTCGACGAGTTGCCTGCGCGGAATTGAACGAAGTGCCCAACTCGGCCACTTTTGCTCCTCTACGCGTAAGAGCCCAAGAAAGCGGTTTGCTCCAAGGTCCTTCGACTAAAAGCGCAGGTGAGCACGCCAGAATTGCGACTTCGAGTGGCAGGGAGATCCCACCATCGCGGCATCCTGCAACTCGCAATGCGCAGTATTGGAGAGCCTGATGGGCGCAATAGGAAATATGAATTGGACTCGATTCACGCCTGCCTTTATTGTCCGTCTATCGTCTGACCCGATTCCAAGTCACGAGAGTTAATAAAGGATTAATTCTCCTAGTGGAAGACGGTTTGGAGTCTTGAGTTTGGAACGGGCTCCCCGCGTCAAGAGGCCGTCATGTTCCAGAGCCTTTATGTACTCTTTATGAACTTTTTACGC
>JBEKQC010000056.1:0-31332 GCA_049520095.1 Terriglobales bacterium | reverse complement strand
AAAGAGCCCCACGATTGTCCCTTACCAGCGCGAACACAGTATCGCAAGGCAGCCCATTGTGCGAATTCAGAATTTCCTCCTTGCCTTCCTGCCACCGAAACAGGCCGTCTTGCGTCACTCCCCACACTGAACCGTCGGACTCAACCAGTAGGTTGCGGATTACACTCTTTGCGGGACGGCTCGTGGGCATGATGTCGAGCTGCCCTTGCCTGTATCGGGCCAAGTCTCCAGTTGCCAGTCCCAACCAGATGCCATCCTTCGGATCGGCGGCCAACGACAGAACCCGGGGAATTCGCGGTGGCGCGATTTCCTCCCGGACTTTGGAATCTTGAATGCGAAACAGAGCCGGCTGTGTTGTTGCCGCCCAGATATTGTGATCGAGATCCTCCGTGATCGCGGTGACGACTCCAATCGGTGTGGCGTCGGGCTTGTTCACTGCGCGAAATTGGCCGTGTTCGTAAACGCTCAATCCGTTATCGATTCCAACCCATAGGCGTCCGCCGTGATCCTCAAGTAGCGAGGTGATTAATCTCCCAGGCAACCCATTCTTCGGGCCGATCGCGGAGAATTTTCCCTGTCGCAGAACGTCCAGTGCCCGGCTGTTTCCAATCCATACCGTGCCATCGCGAGCAGCGAACACAGAATCCACGTCTTCCGAGGTCAACCCTTCGCGAATGGA
Organism: Terriglobales bacterium; assembly: GCA_049520095.1. Taxonomy (GTDB): domain Bacteria; phylum Acidobacteriota; class Terriglobia; order Terriglobales; family Acidobacteriaceae; genus Acidiflorens. The sequence continues at coordinate 30,653 of JBEKQC010000056.1, read as the reverse complement.
AAAGCTGACCACGGGGGTTTCGTGAAAACGATCAATCCCTCTGGAGCTCGCGACCCAGATATCACCCTCCCTGTCCTCGTAGAACCCCTGCACCGCATCACTCGACAAGCCATCTGCGCCGCCGAAGTGATCCGCCCTGCCGTCGTGAACCCGATAAATCCCTTGATTGCCCGTGCCAACCCATAGCCCGCCGTCGCGATCTCTCAGCATGGCCGAGATCTCGATCTGAGTCCCGTCCATTCCCGGCAGGACGTAGTCCTTCCAACCGCCCTCCGATAGCTGCTGAAGTCCTAGCCCTTTCCCCGAGCGCTTCATGCCCACCAGTACTGAACCATTGTCACCGGCAGCGATGGCTCCAACTCCGGCGAGCCCCTTGGCTTGCATCAGGGCTTTGTCGATGTACGTCTTGGATTCGCCAGGCTTCCACCGGCACAGTCCCAGCGAGCCGCCCATCCATAGGTTTCCGAGCGCATCCCTGAAAAGCGGCTGGGCATAGGTGAAGGAGATTCCATCGCCCGCACCGTGGCAGCGCAACGCGCCTCCCGTTACTTCGCAGACTGGACCTGCGTCATCGCGCACCTGGCTGCGCGTAATCCAGACCGTGCCTCCAGGGTCCTGCAGAATTGTCTCAACAAACGCGGGAGACCCTGAAATATTGACCAGTTCGAGATGATTCCATTTCGCTAGTCCCCTTGAGGTCCCAATCCACAAATTCCCATCGCTTGCGCCAAGCAGCGAGTGGATACGCGTGCTGGGCAGTTGTTTCCCGTCCGGCGCCGTCCACGGAACAAATCGCACGCCATCAAAGCGCACTAATCCGCCCTCGGTACCGATCCACAAGTATCCATCTGTAGTCTGGGTGATCGCTTGTGGTGTTCCGCTGAAGAATCCATCCTGAATCCGCCAGGCCGTGTGCGCGTACTGCGAAATCTGCCGGTTTGGGTCGAGAGCGCCAGCGGGGACCGTGAAGGATACTGCGAAGAACCAAACTAGGAGCGCTGGAAAGCAGCCTCGCTTGATCGCTTGTAGAGCCACAGCTTGGATGGCGTTGGCGGTGCTAGCGCCTCCCATGTAGCGTTCGTTCTTGGAAAGGTCTTTCTCGCCAGGTTGCAATGGGCACGTCTTTGTTGGCCGGAGTTCCTGCATTACTTCTGCCGACCTGCCGCTTGCGCTCGGTGGCAGGATCGAAGCGCTCTCGAACACGCTAGCGCTCGATCTGGCAAACGTGAATTTTACACCAGTCCCGAAGAGGCGATTGTTTGCGATTGGACCCGCGAGCTTTCGATGGCTCTCCGTTGTGAGGGCCCATTTCCCGCTCTTTGTCTCGCGAATTCTCGGAAATTTCCGAGATAGTTGGGAGCTTCGACACACGCAAATAGACCTGCTTTCAACGAGTTGAAATTGGAACAGTGGTTGCATCGCCAAAGACTGAACGTGATTCACCAAACTTAAGGAGAAAATCAATGACAGAGTTAATCAACAAGATCAGCGGGTCAATTGCAGAGTTGCCTGAAATCCACAGTGCGTGTGTCCATGAAAATGACATGGTATTGGGCAGTTTTGATGGCTCGGGCTACAACCTCACTTACATGAATGCGCACGACAAGAACGTCGCTCATCATCACGAAACCTACGATGCAACCCTATGCTTTATATCCGGTGCCGGCAAGGTATTGGTTGACGACGCATTCTTGGAATACGGCAAAGGATCGTGGTTCAAGGTCCCGCGCGGGACAAAGCATCAAATACTTCCCGATTCAAATACGTTGATGCTGACTATCCAAAATCCGGCAACCACCTTTACCGAGAAGGGATGGGGAGACATCGTCTTCGACGAAAAGCTCTATTAGTGGGCTGGCATCGCTGGGGATGAGCGACTTGTACATAACTAGATCAATTTGACTTTGCGATGCCATCACTGATTCTCATTCCCGGATTGCTTTGTGATCAAACGCTGTGGGGTGCGCAGATCGATTGTCTCCAGAGTCAGGCGGACATTACAGTGGCCGATATAACGGAGCAGTCAACCGTGTCCGCAATGGCGGCTGACTTGTTGGAAACTGCCCCCGATCATTTCTGCCTGGCGGGGTTTTCTCTGGGCAGCCAAGTCGCGCTGGAGATCATGAGGATTGCCAAAGATCGAGTGAAGAGGTTGGCATTGCTAAGCGCGACTCATGGCGGGCTACTTCCTGCCGCGGAAGCAGCCATTCGCCATGCGGTCGAAATGATCGAAGAACGTAGCTTTGACCAATATCTTGATGAGGCCTATCCCGGTTATTTTGCTCACGGAGCTGACGATGCGACGTTTAAGCGCGTCTTCGTAACGATGGCCCATGCTGTAGGCGAGCAGGCGGGCCTGCGGCAGATGCGAGCGCTGCTGGCGATCAGCGCTCCGTTTACGAATCTCAATCGGATTGATTGCCCGACTGTAATCATCGGCGGCCGAGACGACCACCGGACCACGCCGGAAGCGCATCGGCGACTGGCGCAGGAGATCTCGCGATCCAAGCTGGTGATCATCGATGGTGCGGCGCATTTCACGCCGGTCGAGCAGTCCGGCAAGGTGACTAAAGCTCTGCGAGAGTGGATAAGACAGTAGCTAAGAGAGGGAAGCTAAGGGTTTGAAAGGTCAGCACTAATAGGGTGATGAAAATGAAAAATGAAATGTGCCTTGCTCTCATAATTGTTGCGATACTCCCGGCTTACGCGCAAAAGGCGACGAGTCCGAGTTGCCCCGCCGACGGGGAACCAGTAACTGTACTGGCCCAGGACTATGCTGCCCGCGTCGACGGATTGCTTCAAGACGTTCATGCCAGCTTGCAAAGGATCTCCGAGCGCGTGGAAGCCGGGAGCCTGACGCCACCACAAGCACAGGAATTGAAGCTCGCGGCAACGCGGGACGCGATCGCTCGTCTGGATGCACTTTCCGCGGTCTACGACGCGCGGCTTCAGTCGAAGGACAACCTTGGCGGCGAGACCGAATCGGCGGGTCATGTCTCCGCCGCCGATAAAGCGGAGCACACCACACCGAACGCAAGGGGCACGGTCAGCATGGAGGAACTCAGGCGAGAGGCGGCCGCTGCGGCTGTGACGCCGCGCGCTGGGGAGGCCGCCGATGACAGTGATTGAACACGTGCTTTTCCGGCCGATCTTGCCAATCAGGCAGTGCTGGGCTGTGCCCAGCCGACTTCTATACCACGTAGCGAACCGAACTCACTTGCAGCTGCTACGGATGCGATTCTTTCAGTACTTGCGAAAGCTCGCTCCGCGTGCGTTCTGCCCGGAATTTTGGTGGCCCGTACAGGACTGCAATCCCAATTACTTGCTCTTGTGAATGCCTCCCGGCTGCCTTTCGCGACGATGTTCATGGCGAAATCTGTGCTTGATGAGCAGCATCCCTCGTATATCGGGATGTACGACGGCAAACTAATGAATCACGGTGTTGGCGCCTTTGTGGAAGGGTGCGACTGCGTGCTAGCTATCGGCCAATCTTCACCGATTTCAACACTGGCGCCTTCACGGCGAACATTGACCCGGACAAATTGATTAGCATCGGCCATCATCGGGTGCGTATTGGATCAAACGTCTATCCGAACGTTGAGATAAAGGTCATTCACCGTGCGAGCCAGATGTTTCGGAGCTTCCAGTTTTCCCTCGACAAAGGCCTCGTAGATGACCACCTTCGCTGTGACATCGGTCAGTTCGCTTCTCTGCCACGCCTCCACCTGCTTCCGTATCGGCTCGAAGTTTCGCTGCATTCGATCAACGCCAGCTGAGATGCAGTCGATGAGGGAAAACGACTTTGAGTGTTTGGCGAGCACCGGCGTGAACACGCCTGAAACAATGTTTCCAAGTTAGGCGTCCACTAAATCTGGACTTCCTCCAAGCCTCCAAGCCAGCTTTTTTTCCGCCTGACTCACGGTCGGAATGGAAGACGGGACAATCGTTGAGCATGAGGTTCAGTCCAAAGCGCTGGATGTGCTCGGCTTCTTCGATCGTTCCGGCGCAATCGTAGTCAATTGACTCACGAGTATGACAAAATCTGGCAGTCTGATTACCTGCTCATCGGGCTTTGACGGCGCGACGCGCGCGATTTCGGCGGCTACAAGGTGCCGCGCCTTCCTCCTTATGCCCCGTTTGATCCGCATCAGCCTCAGATGTTCGTGCTGTTTTGCCTCTGGTTCATGACTCCACTTGTCCGCGAGGTTTATCGAGATTTCCGTGTCCTCGCTGCTTCCTTCAGTGGCGAACATGCATGCTCCAGGATGTACTTCACTTTGTGGACATTTCCGACCGAAACCTGCGCAACTCGGGCAATCTCTGTTCTCGAATTGACCTTTTCAGCTTCTGTCAATTTTGACAAACCCTTGCCGCGGCCGCCCGACTGCTGATTCAGTACTGCCTTTTCATGGAAGTACGGTTCTAGGTCGAGTGCTAGCTCGATCCGGGAGGCTGCCTCGTTTGCTCTTACTGGTTCCAGTTGCCGAGCTCGTCTTGTCCGCTCTAGTCCGCCGCCATTTCTTGTGCTTCTCGCCGCGCGCTTTCCTGACCGACCTGCAGCAGCTCAGCGTCGGAGCTTTCGCGCCGCAGTTCGGCTTCGAGCGCTGCCAGTTGGGCCTCAATGTCCTGCTCGGCTTTGCGTTTACGAATGACCTCCTCGCGATAACGGCGAAGGAAGTAATCAATCGTTTCGATTCTGATCTTGATCGACCCGGAAGGCTTATTCTCGTCAAGATCTTTGAAGCAGAAATACGGCGTGCCCGACTGCTCAATGACGCCTTCCACAACGCCGTAAATGGGCGCGTCGTGTCCACACTTGAAGCTGGAAATTTCCAGCGCCACCAGATTGGGATGCCGCGCCGTGTACTTCGCCGCCCAGACCTTGTGGTTGGTACTGCAGGAATAGGAGTTTTTCCAGGCATCGCTGATATCGAGCGGACTGCTGATAACCCCCGCCCTCACTTCGTCGCCAAAGAGCCGCTCCAGCATATCCTCGTCGAGCGGCAGAGTGTTCTGCGAGAAGATGGGATAGCCGAGCTTCTGGAATTCGTCCAGAATCTCGTGGTTCAGCCCGGGATCGTGATGATAAGGCCGAGCGAGCATGACGATGCCAACGCGGTCTTCGCGCTCCAGTTGATCGAGCACCTGCCGCGCGCGCCGGCGAATGCTGTTTTCATATTCTTGCAGCGCCACAAATCCGGATTCGACGGCGCGATCGTTTTCTTCTTGCGACAGGCCCATGACCGGCAGCCAAGCCTGCAGCATTTGGAAAGCGAAAAGTTTGCGGTCGGCGAAATTGAGCACCGGATCGATATATTTCACGTTGTGCTCGGCGAATACGTCGTTCTCTTTTGTAAATGCCGCCTTCACCGTTTCCGGCGTTGCGGTCACAGTAGGACAGGCATTCGAGCCCTGCAGTTTCACCAACGGACTCGAAAGCACGTCATACATCGGGAAAAAGATCGCGTTCAGCGGCTTCTTGCGATGCTTCTCCTGAATCAGGTTGTAGACATGTGAGATTCCGATCTTCGCCGGGAAGCAAGGATCGATCGCGCCGCGGCTGGCTCCGGCGCGATACAGTTCCGAACTCGTGTAGTCGGAATAGATGATGTTCTCAGGTTGCACTCCGAGACTCTCAAAATAAGCGTTGAACAGCGGCGCATACACGTAAATGTTCAAGACCCGCGGAATCCCGATGCGCAGTTTGTTTCGATTCTGCATGAGAGCTACTCGTTCTTTCGCCCCCTTTGTCCAAACCCGCGCCGGGACCGGATCAGCAACGCTCTTGGCGTTCGTTGGACGAAACACTTCTTTCGAAGCGATATCGACAAAATTTGGATGTTGATCGCGAATCTGGTCCAATCCGGCCTTGATGTCCTTCATGTCGTTAAGGTCTTCCACCGTTCCTTTTTCGCAGGTGGCGATAATCAGCCGCTGTTCGCCTTGCATGAGCGGAACCTTGGTGACCTTTTCGATGGGAACCATATTTCTGACAGGTTCGGTACGGATGTCGATGAAAGTTCGCAAGCAATTGTTCTTGCAGAAATAGCAGCGAGTAGCCTCGTTGCGCGTGGTGCGGTACTCGATTCTTCGCACGGAATCCAAGCCGATGAAGGTTGTCCGCTGGCCGTTTCGCCACAAGCGCAGCGATTCCTGAGCGGCGCCGATCGCGCCCGATTCTCCGCAATGCTCATGCACGATAATCTCTGGTTGCTTGCCAGCCGCACGGAAGCTGTTGCGGATAAAATCCACTTCCGCTTTGACAACGGCCAGGTTCTTTTGCGTTCCGCCCTGCAAAACAAAGCGCGAGCCCAACGCCGCGAGATTCGGGATGCTGGCGACATAAAGAAAAACATTCTTCGGCAACACCGCCGCAAGGCCGGCAAGAATTTCCTCTGCCCGCCAGCCCTGGCGCTGAAAATTCACGATATCGGATTGCATAAACACCGCGCACCCATAGCCAAACACCGGCATAGATTGCGCGGAAAAAGCCAGATCCGCATATTGCTTTACGTCCAGGCCGAAGCCCTCTGCCGTGGACTGCAGGAAATAACCATTCCCCGCCGAGCACTGGGTATTGAGCTTGAAATCTTTCACCCGCCCGTTGTGCAGAATGATGATCTTGATATCTTGTCCGCCCACGTCCACAATTACGTGCGGATCTTCATAGAATTTCAGCGCCGATTCCGTGTGCGCGACGGTCTCAACCAGCGCCACGTCGGCCTTGAGAACATCTTTCAGAATGTCTTTGGCATACCCGGTAGTCGCGACTCCCAACACTTCGAGCTTGGCATTTTGCGCCTCGACCTGGCCGCGCAGGCTTTCGAACATCTCCATCGTGTCCTGAATCGGATTCCCGTTCGAGAGCTGATACGATTTGCAAAGGATGTCGCCGTTTTCGTCCAGCAGAACCGCTTTCGTCGAGGTTGAACCCCCGTCAATTCCGATGAACCCGGCAATCGTGCTGCCTTTCTGAAACACCGCTGGGGTAAATTTCTTGGGCCGGTACGATTCTTTGAAAAGATCGAACTCGTCGCGATTCTCGATGAGCCCCTTGCCGCCAGACTTGGCTTTCTCCTCCTGCCGTCCGAAGTCGATGTAGTGAATCAAATTGTCATAACCGCGATAGCAACCGATGCAGTCGTCCTCAGTGCGTCCAAATTCAATCGCACCCAGAGCGGCAAAATATTGAGCGTTTTGCGGAACCTTGATCAGATCTTCGGGCTTAGCCCCGTCTGGAATCGCCACCTTCCGCTCCTGCCACATGCGCGGAATGTTTGCCTGCCACGCCTCGCGCATGCCGCGAATGAAGGTATTCGGTCCGCCCAGCAGCAGCACATGCGGCCGCAAGGTATGCCCGCGCGTGAGCACGCTCAGGTTCTGCAGCACAATGGCTTCAAACAGTGACGCCATCAGTTCGTCCGGCGGTGTCCCAACCTTTTGCAAGCCGTTGATGTCGGTCTCCGCGAACACTCCGCATTTGCCCGCGACTTTGTGGAGTTTGATGCCGTGATACTTCTGCTCAGCCAGTTCAGCGATGGGAATTTTCAGCTTGGCATTTATCTTGTCGATGACGGCGCCCGTGCCGCCAGCGCACTTGTCGTTCATCGAGGGGATCTTTTTCTTTCGTCCCGTTTCTTCGTCATCCTTGAAGACGATGATCTTGGCGTCCTGTCCGCCAAGCTCGATGACCGAATAAACCTCAGGGTGCAACTTCTCGACTGCCAGAGAAACCGCCGTGACTTCCTGCACAAATTTCGCGCCGATCTGATCGCCGATCCCTCCGCCGCCCGACCCAGTCATAAACATACGGGTATTGTGGGCGTTGATCCCAGCTTCCGCCTCCATCCGCTTCAGAAACTCCAGCGTCTTTTCCGGCTGTTTGGTTTCATGGCGCTGATAGTCTTGCCACAGCACTTGGTCGCTGGCGGCATCAACCACTACCGCCTTCACCGTGGTTGAGCCCACGTCGAGCCCCACCAGAAACTTGGTGTGATGATCGTGCGGCTTTGGCGTCAGCTTGGGAGCCTGGGGTTCGAGCGGCGCGATCTGAATCAGCGGCGAACCTTTGTGGTCGTGCATTTCTTCCTCTCTAAGCTTTGGAAGGGGCACGCCTTTTACGCGCGCCCAATCATCATCATACGGTGACGGTGGTTTGGTCACCGTGACCAGATTGCGGCGGAAAAGACGCGCCGGCAAATCAGTCGCCGCTCGCGGCTGCCGGCATCGCCACCGAAACCCGGCTCCGTTTCCAGAACCGCGTCTGCTTATGCATCCGATCGTTCACGTGCAGCACGAATTGCGCCGCCGTTCCCGCAATGCCCTCGCGGTGTGGCACATGATAGAACGGCCGCTTCAACTCGGGATGTTCCTCGACATACTCGCGGATTTCCTTCATGCTCTTGCCCGTCGATTTGAGGCACTGCTCGAATTCCGTCTTCGCTTTCACCTTGGCTTCCCCAAGCGCCATCTGCACGCGGCTGTGTGCATTGACCTCGCCTTCACCTGAAGTCTCAATCGGAAGGAAGATCATGTCTTTGAATTTATTGATCACCGCCGATTGCACTCCGTCCGACTGCGACGAAGGCATGCAACCGAACGGCTTGAGCGCCAGCACCATGTGGCAGAGTTTATGCACGGTGTAGTAGACGTTCTTGCCAACTTCCAGGTGCCCTTCGCCGCCACGCACGAACTGGTTGTAGAAGGGATGCGCCATCTCCGCCAATTCGGTTTGCGGCACCAAATGGTGCGTGATTCCCCCGAGTTGCTTGATCGTGCGGTGATAGAAGAAATTCCACATGCGCTCGCCCGCCCCGATCCCCCAGAGCTTCTTGTGTAACCCGATGTAGTTGGCGAAATTCTTCTTCACTTCGTACCACTCCGGATTCCGGTGCGGACGATTCACCGGCCATTTCGCTTTGGCGTGCGCCTTCGCCTGGTACATCAGGTAAGCCACCCAGGTTGCGATAGGCTCGACCAGCACTTGCGCGCCCTCCCGCTCCAGAAAATCAAACATGTGGAAGTTGCCGTCGCCCTCCGTGATTTGCGCCCAAAACTCGCCGGTGATTTTGACCAAAGGCTTCACTCGCGTGCGGTCCACTTCGATCGAGTTCATCCTTTCACGGGCAGAGTGAAGAGCATTCAGGTAATCTTTTCCCCACATATGCTCATGCCATTTGCCAAACACGTTAAAAGTGTTTCGCAGAATCTTGTTGCTCTTGAATTTCGGTTTCGCCCAGTCCGGCGCACATTGTTCAATCTCAAACGAGGTGCGATTTTTCAGATCCTCGCACAAGCCATCGACCGCCTGGCGAATGACGAGGTCGGTTTCACCTTTGTTCGCTTCATAGGGACGAATTTGGTAGATGAGATCGTTGATCACATCGCCCAGATGCATGGCATTCAGCATTCCAAAGCCGAAATCCACCGTGAATTTCAGGCCAGGCTCTCCTGACGCCGCTTTGATCCCGTCACTGTCTTTGAACAGCAGCACCCGGAAACCGTCGAAGCCCGCGTTCTTCAGTGCAAAGCGATATTCGGCCTCATACATGCCGAAGCGGCAGGGACCGCAAGAGCCCGCGGTGAAGAAGACGAAATTATCCAGAATCTGCTGGCGCGGCAGGCCCTCCCTCTCCAGAAATTGCAGATACTGCACCAGATTGCCCACCGTGAAATACGTCGGATTGCACTGCCCGTTATTTCCGAATTCCTTGCCGGTCTGAAACGCGGCGACATTGGGCACGGGCAGTTTTTCGCAGCGATAACCACAGCCCTGAAAAACGGCGCGGATCAAGTCTTCGTGCTTCCAGGTAAAGCCGCCGAACAGAATCGTCACGTGCTTGCGCTGTTCGGCGGTAAAAGCCCGCTCGATCGGACGATGGAAATGTTCGGGCGCGTCAAGTCCGGCAATCTTGCGCAGGCGCACGCGTTCTGCTTCTAGGCGCTTCTTGATTTCCGAGTCGTTTTCAATCTGGACGAAATTCGTCGCCATAAGTTCCTCCGGCTGTGTGCTGAATGTTGGCGGTTTTAAAAGTGGCTTTACAGGTGAGTGTTGGAGGATAGGCTGATCGCCGGGTTGCCTGCCACGGAGCGAGTATAACAGAAGGCAGAACCCAAGGAAGGCTGGGACGAGAAATCCTCCCCATCACTTCCGAGATGCTAGCGAACTGCATCCGAACTCCAAAACATTGGCTAGGAGATTCGAAGTCTTACACCGGCGGAACTGCAGCGAGTTCCGCAAGCGCCGGATTTTGCAATAAAACCTGAGATGCCAGAGCCCAAGAACCGGTTGCCCTAAGTTTTCCACTCAAGGACGAACTGAATATCCACCCACAACCTCTTTTCTAGCAAAAATTGTGTTCCGGTTCAAATGGGTCCGGTGCATGCGTAGTGTCCTAAGCACTCATCTACTGGCCGACGAGTACAAGCGACGAGTAAAACCACCACGCCGCTCCCTATTGCACCACCACCTGAAAAGTGGTGGGCGGCGGTGGCGAAACGCTCCCACTGGTTGCGGTCAGTGTGACAGTGTAAGTGCCTGGGGGCGTTCCGAGATTGGAGGGTCCAGTGCCGCTACTTCCACCGCAACTGACGATCAGGACGACGATCCCAAGCAACAGCAGAGCAAGCGGCGCCCTCCTCCGCCATCCGGGAATCGCGAACACGAAGACACCGGCCAACACGCCGAAGCCGAATATGCCGGTAGTCACTGCCCGGATGGCGCCCGCCTGGGGTGCGGTGGTAGTGATCGTGACCATTGCGGTTACGGGATTCGAATTGGTGATATCAGCAACTACAGCCGGGCAAGTCGATTCCGTCATCGATGCGGGAAGAGTACAAGCTATGTTCACCTGCCCTGTGAAGCCGCCAGTGGGGGTCACGGTTACTTTGGTTGTTCCTGACTGTCCGGGAGCAGAAATCGTCACGGTGGTGGGATTAACTGAAAGTGTGAAGCTGCCCGTAGGGGACGTGACAGTGAGGGCAACGGTGGTGGTCGCCGTCAGACTTCCTGACGTGCCGGTGATGGTCACGGTCGTCGGCCCACCGACGGTTGCCGAACTGCTCGCCGTCAGCGTCAAGGTACTTGTGGTAGTCGTGCTGGACGGGTTGAACGCCGCGGTTACACCACTCGGCAGGCCGGACGCCTCAAGCGTTACGCTACCCGTGAAGCCGCCCGAAGGAGTCACAGTGATCGTGCTTGTGCCCATGCTTCCTTGCACGATGCTCAAGCTGATGGGGACGGCTGAGAGCGTGAAGCTGGGACCAGTCCCCGTGACGGTAACCGCATTGATGCCGGTGGCCGGATTGTAGTTGTCATCGCCCGAATAGGCAGCCGTCAGCGTGTCCAGGCCAACCGCCAGCTTCCCAGCAGGAACGTTGATCGTCGCGCTGACCGCCAAGCCGCTTTCGGTCAGCGGCGTGGCCGAAGAGGAGTAGCTGCCGCTGGTCAGTGTCACCGTGCCGGTGGGCCGCCCCTCGCCGCCTCCGCCGCCTACTGCGACCGTTACGTCCAGTGCCTGCTCCGTCGTGATCGTGTATGGAGACGGCGTCACCACCACCGTGGGCCCAACTTCATCCTGCGGGCCGGCGTACTGCCAGAGAATGCCGCCATCGGTAATCTGCGTGCCTTGCTGATAAGCGATACAAGCAGTTCCCAATTGAAAATCCGTACAATCGCCCGTGCCGAGGCCAGAGGCGGTGAACGAAAATGTAAACGGCGATTCGAAAGGCGGTCCCGGAGGATTGGTACTGGCCGTAACGACCCAGGGACCGTCGTACGCGGCATTGCTATAACTCTGGATTACAACCGTGGAGCCGACGACAGCCCCTTGGTAAATTTCGCCGAGGTTCAGTGGGGATGGGCCGCCCTCAGGGAGAATCATAGTGCATGTGGCAGTCGTACCCGGATCCGAGCATGTACTAATTTCCACATAGATATTGGAAGGTAAAACTAGTGTCCCCCCAAATCCGGGGGGCTGCGTGCTTCCACTCTTGCAGTCAGCACTGCAATCTGGGTTCGGAACCGCCTGAAAGACCGCCCCAAGAGGCAACGGCTCAATCATGTTCCCAACGACGTAAGGGTAATTCGGCTGCCATAACGGTCCGCAGAAGCTCGTTGGCGGATTTGGCATTCCTTGAAGGGGCTCATAGATTCCTCCCGTTGCAAAATAGCCTAGCAATGGCAACGCGGCAGCCTGGGGCTGTGCACTGCCAGTCTGGCTGTACGGCTGCGATCCGGTCGGGTTCGAATCGCAAATCGATTGCCCGAAGGCTGCGGCAGAGAGCGCGAGAGCGGCGAGAGCGGCGAAAAGTTTCAAAGCGACTCCTCTTGCGTAGCAGACGTATGTGCCGTTAGAACAATCGCGGTTGCTGGCGTGCTCGAACACGAGGATGGCGGTCAGCGACGGATCGTGAGCTGCGGCGTCGGCTGACGCATAACCTGACGTTTCCTGCTGATCATAAAGATACGGAGGGAACTGGCTCATGCCACACTGCTAGAAGTAATCATGTGGATCCGTCCCCGTCCCTCCAAAATTGGCTGCTATGTTGCCGTCCCCCTAACTTTACATTTCCGCTCAAGGACGAAGTGAGACCGACCCACAACATCTTGTAGCAGAAATTGTATTCCCGTTCAAATCCGTCGCATGGGGTAGTGTCCCAAGAGTGCGCCGGCGGCGTGTACTTAGCCGGCGTCCGAAAGGGAAGGGGACTGCGTCCGTTGCTGCGATTCTTCCTCCTCTTGCAGAACCCGATTGATTTCTTTGACCAGCGGAATCAGCATCTGGGGGTCGTGTCCTTGCGCAGCCTGCTCGCAGAATTCCAACCAGCGTTTTCTTGCTTCGCCGATGATAGTTTCGTCGTTCATGGGAAACCTCCAAAGAGTCAACGCTGCAAAAACGATTGTGCCCCTATGTGGATTCTTCTCTCGCTGTCACTTCCTGAAGTAGGTCTAAGTTCCGGAACGCATCATGGAGGGCGTGGCGTTCGCTACTCGACGAATCGGTGAGAATTTCTTCGGCCCGGTTGTGCATGGCATGACGAGCTTCAGCAATCCGGTCAGGCACTTTTGCGTTGTCAAGTTCCAGAATCGCGCGCTCATAAAGTTCCCGCCAGGGCGAACGGGAAGATGTAGCGCCGGAAAAGGGGGCGGTAGGCATAATGCCTCCCTGAGATTAGGGAATCTAGCGAAAGGCGGGAATTCTGTCGGTACGTTAGCGCACTAAAAGAACAGCTTCAACGCATGCTTAGGGTAAGAGAAAGCGACGCAAAACCCGTAGCCTACTGAATCGCGTTCCCGTACGTTGGGACTCCTTGCTGCACCAGGAAAAGCAGTGTTTGCCCGCGGGACGACCAGTCGCTTTGCGGATACTTAGCGATCAACTGCTGCGCCAGCCCGATAGCCAGGCTCTTGGATTGCTCGGACTTCTTGGGCTGTTCTTCGGTCTTGTAAATCTCGATCAGGGCGGCGCGGCGAGAAGCGGCGTTGTACAGCGCCTCGGGAGCGGCAGGAGATTCCGGGTGTTCCTTGACGTACTTTTCGTAGATGTCGGCTTCCTTGTCGGGGCACTTGGAGAAGCCTTGCCAATCGCCGCAGAGTTTGTTGTCGATCAGGTGGAAGGCGGCGAGTTGGGCCCACTTTGTGTCCGGAAACTTCTTCATCACCTGCTTCATGGCCTGCTCGTCGATGCCTTGCCGAAGGTTGGGATCCTTCTCGCGCGCCGAGGGGCGGGACTGCATATCTGATTTGTCGATCTGCCATCGAATGTCGGCGGCACGGTAGAGGGCTTCGCCGGCCACTGGAGCAGTCGGGAAGATATCGTAGACGCGGCGATAGAGACGCAAGGCATCCTGGGCAGCTCCGCGGCGTCCGTGGCGGCGGCTGGCCTCGTCTTCAGAATCGACAGCGGAGCCGAACAGGATGCGGTCGCCGTTCGGAGTGGACGCCCACACGATGCCGTTATCAAGCACCCACCCGCTGACGGTCTTGCCCTCGTCCTCTTCTTCCAAAACGAAAGCCGGGTCGGGAGCCAGCGAAGAGCCAAGCAGAGCTTCCACGTGCAGCCAGTTGCGGCTCCTGTCGAGGAGAATCAGTTCCCGTCCTCGCTCCACCTGGGCAAGCTTGTTGGAACTCGCGTCGGGAGACAGATAAATGACAGCCTCGCGCACCAGAGTGCCGCGATCGGCGGCGAGCAACAGCGAGTTGCAAAGCACGATCGGGGCGATCAAATGCAGAATCTTAGTAAACGGTTTCACGGCCGTGTTCGCCTCCGGTTCGAGGGTAGCATGTTGGTTAAGATGCGCGGAATGAGCGGTGAGGTTGAGAGACGGGCGCTTCGCGAGCCTGCCCTGAGCGGAGTCGAAGGGTCCAGTCAAGATGCGCACTCTTCAGCCCACGACTTTTGATTGCTGTTGACAAGCACACAACCGGTACTGTACACGGTTGTCTTTCTTCAGCGCCGCACTTCCGCGCGGAGATTGCCATGCCCGACAGGCACAACTCGAAGCGCACGAAGGACCGCCCATGATGTCCCGCGCCGGGGCACAGCAGATTGGAATCCGCGACCTCAAGAGTATCGACGACCTCAGCCAGTTGAAAGCGCTGGAGAAAGATGTCTGGGGCATGGCGGACGAGGACACCGTGCCCCTGACGCTGGCCATAGCCTTGAAAGCGGCGGGCAACATCTTCGTGGGGGCCTTCGATAAGGATATAGACAAGGATAAAGACAAGCTGGTCGGATTCGCTTTCGGATTTATCGGCCGCGAGCACGGACAGACGACCATTCACTCGCACATGCTGGCGGTGCTCAATGCGTACAGGCATCTGGACCTAGGCTCGCGGTTGAAGCAGGCGCAGCGCGAACGGGCCATGGCCATGGGTGTTCATGAAATGACTTGGACCTACGATCCGCTCCAGAGTAGAAACGCCCATTTCAATTTTTCCAAGCTGGGTGTGGTTTCCGATACCTACAAAACGGATTTCTACGGGCCGGAGACTTCCAGCGTGCTGCATCGCAACGGAACCGACCGGCTGTGGGTGCGATGGGTGCTGAATTCGAGGAGGGTGCGTGATCGCCTAGCCGGCAAGAGTACGAGTGCGCGCGTGGAAACGCTCGATGCCATGAAGCTTCTGGCTCCACTGGTACGCTTCGATCCCAGCGGAAAACCGGGACGGGCCGATCTGGCGGAATCACTAACTCGGCAGCGCGCCAGCATTGAAATCCCAGGCGATATTCTGGAGGTCGAACGGACCGACATGGGTTTGGCGCGAGAGTGGCGCGACGCGACCCGGTGGGCGTTCCGCGAAGCCCTAAAAGCGGGATTCTTTGTCGCCGAGTTCTGCCGTTCGATTCGCGGACAGCAGGGTCCGGGAGCCTATTTGCTGCAGCGCGGAACCGTGAGCGAGCTTATTCCCGAGGGATGGCCGGCAGCGGAGAAGTGAAAGGCGATACCACGACGCTGGAGGATCTCGGGGTGATCGCGAAACTGAAGGAGCAGGACGAAGTCTGAAAGTCTAAGGCGTGGCTGAGAGTGAGCGCGACTCGACCGATTGGCATTCACGCATTTGCTGCAGGAAGGTTTCGACAGGCACCTGAAAATTGTGGCGAAACAGATCGACGAGTGCGTCTCCGGTTCCGGAGCCTTTGCTCTTGGACGTCTCGGCCTTGGTCGCATGATCCTCACTCGGCCTCTCGAGTCCCTCGGGTTCAACCTGAAGCTCGGGAGTATCTCCCTTCTTAGCGCGTAGGGCCGTGATCAAGTGCTTTGCCTGATCACGCTGCTCGGCGGTCTTCTGGAGGAACTCCACGCCCATTCCAAATTCGGGATGCGCCACCAGCACAAATCCTTTGGCGCGCACTTCGAGGGCGGCAGTCTTTAGTGAAAGCGTGACCTGCGTCCCCCTCGGAAAGGGCGAGTTTGTCGTGAGATAGCAGCCACCAAGGCTGTGGTCGGTAACCCGGCCAATTACGGGTGGTTCGTCCTGCTCAGGATCGGGAAGTTGTTTGTTCAACCACTGGCGAAGCACGGCGAGCTGCTCGTCGGTGGCGTCCTTGAAGCGGACGCCCGCCTGATCTTCGGTGCCTTCCCACGCCAGTTCTCCGTAAATCTCGAGCTCCTGGTTCATGCCCGGCAATTCGAGCGAGAAGCGCAGCGGGCTTTCTTTGGCTTTGCGCCCGGAAAACCGAATGGCCATGCCGCCCTCACAAACATCAAGCGTATGGGCTTTGTACTGGCCGGACCCAAAACACGAGACTGGAACCTGCACCGGGACCCGCATCTGCATCCGCCGTTCGCGCTTCATCAGAGCTCGAACCGCGCGAAAGCTGGCTTTGGCGCGTTCCACCGCGAATGGTTTGTGAAGGACGAAATGGGCCCCCATTTCGAAACCGCCCTTCATCCCGACAGTAGATTCCACGAGCACGATCGCCAGGGCTCGCTTGTTGACCGGAGCGGCCTTGGCTCCCCGCAGCACGTTGCCAGCTTCCTCCATATTCGACACATCTACGATGATGCTTTCGAAACGCTGGCGGGTGATCAGGCGAATGGCCGCATCAGCAGTGGAGCAATGCTCGATTTCGATTTCCAAATCGCCGAGAACACGGCGCAAGATGCGCACCGTCTTTTCGTCAGAGCTCAGAAGTAAAGCTTTTAAATTCATGCCTCAAAATCACGCTTCAGGTATGTTTCTTGCGCCGTCACGGTTTTGCCGAGGCGGACGCCAGTGAATGATTGTAAAGCGCTTTGCGTAGCGCCTCGGTGGGAGCTGATCGTCAGAGTTCGCGGGTTAGACGATCGCATTGCATCCTCTGTTTGCACTGTAAGTCTATGAGATTCCGTGGTCAACGGCATGACGCGGTCTTCCGGTTACCGTGGTCACCTGTGATCCGGTCTCGTCTCCCAGCCAGTATCCTGTGGCCATTTTTTTATCGGCTGAGCCCCAGGGTTCACTAAACACCAGGGTTCACTAAACAGAGGTTCACTAGGGGATTCCCCCTTGCCCTGAAGAGAACAAGGTGTGTCCCCGGGAAAACTGCAAGTACATGCACCCAAAGGGGATATCGCGAAGGTAGCGTCGGAGTCAATTTTTCTATTGACTTGCATAGAAAAACCTATTATTATCAATAGCTTCCAGAGAGGCCGAAGGGGGGCTGGAATCTGTGGCATTGGTTTTCCTTTCTTGCCGATGAATCCCCTAAGCCCTTCGTGGAATCAAACCGGGTAGCGACTTAGAAGAAGTCCTTATTCCATAAGAGGGTATATTTTTCATGGCTAAGCGACGCGGAAACCCCAACTGGGGCAAGCCCGAGCCTATCGGGCCGGTTATCCCCACCGTCACGGAATTTGAGCAGGTTGTACACGAGTACAAGCTCTCCCCCGACCAGTATTTGCGGTCTACACGACTGCGGGAGTGGGCGCGCCGGAACAAGAATTCCAAGTACATCCCCGAGCCTTTGCTGGAAGCTTGGGGTTTTGAAATCGAATCCACCCTGTAATCGCAGGGAAACAGATCTACTGGACAGGTTTTACTGACGGGGTCGCCGCTGGCGACCCTGTTCTATTTTGCAGGGTATTGGCGAGGAGGCCGAGTCCGGATATGCTGGCAAGCATGGGGTTGGGTGGCTCCGAACTCGCTGGCTCCGAGCTGGTAGGCCTGATCGTGGCGGTAAGCTTCGCCGCCGGGCTGAATGTCTACGCCACGGTGGCCACCCTCGGACTCCTGGCCCATACCGGCTTGCTCGATTTGCCCTCCGGGCTCCATCTGCTTTGCCGTTGGTGGGTGATTGCGGCCTCGGGCGTGCTTTTTGCCATTGAGTTCTTTGCCGACAAAATCCCGGCTTTCGATTTGTTCTGGAATGCCTTGCATACCTTTGTTCGAATACCCGTGGCAGCCTTGATCGCCTATGGCGCGGCGACCCAGCTTTCGCCGGAAAAGCAGTTGCTGGCCGCGCTGGCGGGCGGGGCAATCGCCTTGGCGGCCCACGGAGGTAAGACCGCAGCGCGAGTATCCGTGACGCCCTCTCCGGAGCCGGTTTCAAATTTTGCGCTCAGCGCCGGAGAAGACACGCTCGCTATACTCTTGACCTGGCTTGCCACCCAGCACCCGATTGCAGCCGCCCTGATCGTTGCTGCCTTTCTGGCCGCGATCATGGTGGTGATGCGATGGGTATTTCGAGCTATGACGCGGGCCATGAAGAATCTGTTTCCGATTGCGGAGAACGACCTGGCGCCGTCGAAACGTGGAGATTTGAACGCAGCGTAAAACCCGAATCTCCTTTGTCTTTGTCGGGTCTCGGCTTGTGTTGTTGACTTAGTTTTGAAGGGGTGCGGCTTCAGCCGCGCCGTTTCGAAGCGCACGAATGAGGGGCTTTAGCCCCTGAGGTAACAGCGTCCGATGACTCCAAATTCACCATTCACCGATGTCCCCACCGCGATCGAAGAGATCCGCGCCGGCCGCATGATCATCGTGGTTGACGACGAGGATCGCGAGAACGAAGGCGATCTCACCCTCGCCGCCGAAAAGGTCACTCCCGAAGCCATCAACTTCATGGCCAAGCACGGACGCGGCCTAGTCTGCCTGGCCATGACTGAAGAACGGCTCGAGCACCTGCGCATCGGTCCCATGACCAGCGAGAACACATCGCAATACGGGACCGCTTTCTGCGAAGCGATTGACGCGCGCGACGGCGTGACCACAGGAATCTCGGCGCATGATCGCGCACACACCATCAAAGTAGCAATCGATCCCAAGACGCGCCCATCGGACCTGGCACGCCCCGGCCACATGTTCCCGCTGCGAGCCCGCAAAGGCGGAGTGCTGGTGCGCGCCGGTCAAACCGAAGCCTCCGTGGATCTGGCGCGACTTGCCGGCATGGTCCCCGCCGGCATCATCTGCGAAATCATGAGAGACGACGGCACCATGGCCCGTGTGCCCGACCTGATCGAATTCTGCCGCACCCATGAAATGAAAATGCTCACGGTTGCGGAGCTGATCCGCTATCGTATGCAGCATGAGCGCTACGTCCATCGTGTGGGCGAGGCGATGGTCGAAACCAAACACGGGGAATTTCGCCTCCTTGCCTACGAGAGCGAAGTGGACGGTACCGGATCCCACATGGCACTCATCCGTGGCGACATCGCCGATTCGTCCGAGCCGGTGCTGGTCCGCATGCACGCGCACTGCCTGCTGGGCGACGTGTTCGGCGCCACCGGCTGCGACTGCCATCAGACGCTGGAGGCTTCGCTGCAAGCGATCGCCGCGGAGGAGCGAGGCGCGTTGATCTACCTACACCAGACATCCAAAGGTTTCTCGGCGGAAAAAATCGGCGACCAGTCGTTCCTTACCTTCCATCGTGAACGCCGTTTGCCATCGCTACCCGAAAGCGAGCGCAAGACTCATCGCGAGATCGGGCTGGGAGCGCAGATTCTCTCCGACTTGAATCTGAAGCGAATTCGACTTTTGACTAATCACCCACGACGGGTCGCGGCGCTGGAAGGGTTTGATATTGAGATCGTGGAGCAGGTTCCGGTAAAGTTCGCGGTGCCAAAAACGTAGATACGAGATGCCGTAGAATCGGCACATGAGAGCCCGGCGAAAATTCACAGTTGTTATCGAGCGAGATGAAGACGATTACTACGTTGCCAGCGTGCCGGCCCTACGAGGTTGCCATATTCAAGCGAAGAACCTCGACACGCTTATGAAACGAGTGCGAGAAGTTATTCAGCTGTGCTTGCTGGAGAACCAAGCCGCTTCATCCTTGCCGCTATGCTGATCTCTTTAGTGCCGGCCACTCGGCGAAGGCTAGAAAGAACAGCATGATGAAGTTCAACATCGGCACAAGCATCAGCAGGCTTAACGCGGGCGCAAATCCAGCCTTCTTAAATATTTTCCAGTAAGGAACGACCATCACCAGAACGATCACCAAAATGAATACGAGGTGAATGGGTCGAAACAATCCCAACATGGCTGAGCCTCCTGAAAATTGCGAGAGCCGTCTACCCCAGCCAGGATTACGGGGCAATAACTAGAACGGTTTCCGCGGCGTAATCACTTCATCTTTAATAAAGAACTGGGCTGAGCATTGCGCAGAGCCGCAAATGGTTGGCAGCAAACCCGCCATCTGGCGGCGCGTAATCAAGCCCAGCGTGCCGCACGACGGGCAGGAGAGCACGGCCCAATAAGGATCTTCTCTCTCTCCCACTTCCCCCGCATTCTCCAGCACGAACACGGTGCCGGGTTCCATCTGCTCGGGAATCCACTCGTTGATAATGCTCAATTCACCGATCATCATGCCTCCCCCGCTCTCCGTTTACGCCCCTCTTACTCCCACTGAGTTACGCTCTCTGACCCTGGCGTAGAGGCCGCGTCGTTCCGAAACCGCAGCCTTCTTGCGCGCTTGAATCTCCGCTCGAACCCGGCGCACTTCGTCGCTCAGGCATATATCAAACATCGGCTGCCGCGCGTTCTTTAACAGGTCCACGACCTGTCGTGCCGAAGTGCGCAGATAAAGATGAGTGCCGTCGGTCAGCAGGTGATACTCCGAAGAAGCCATGACCGTAGCCGCCAGGCTGGTGCCAAACTCCTGCTGCAGGAAGCGAATCACTTTGCGCATGCGCTGCAGCGAGAAGCCGCGCCGGCGCAGCTGGCGGATGACCGCCACGGTGACCAGTTCGTCCCAACTGTAGATGCGGCGGTGCCCCTGGCGACCGGGCGCTACGATGCCCCGTTCGTCCCACCATTGCAGCTGACGGGCGCTGGTTCCAGTCAGGGCTATCACCTCGTTGGATGTGAACTGTCGTTGCATCCTGTAGTTGCACCCTGAGCACGTTCTGTTTCAAACAAAAAATGGACAAATGTTTGAAACATTCTAGGCGGCAGAGGCGGAAATCAAACAACGTTTCGCGCTTCGTTGTGTTAACTATGCGGGTACCTCGCTTATACGTAGGAACAGCCGCCCCGGCTGTCCAGCGAGCGGAGCGCGCTCGAAGGCCGTCCGTTTGTGTGTAACCGCTTCAGGCATTAACATTAGTGACAACTAATTCCTTTTTCCGGGGCCATTGAATTGATGATCCGTTGCATGTTCCAAAAAGTGCATGTGCGCGTTGCCATGCTTGCGTGTTTTGTCCTACTGTCGGTGACACTGATTTTTTCTCAGCAAAAGGAGCGGAATCGCAAGTTGGATGCCGCCCAAAAAGACGCGACCGCCGCGTCCGAGACGTCGGCGAAAGACGATAAAGACGACAAGAACGAAGGTGACCCGCTCTTCAAGGGCATGAAGTACCGTTCCATCGGCCCGTTTCGTGGCGGCCGTTCGCTGACGGCGGCTGGAATTCCCGGCGACCCAACTACCTACTATTTCGGCGCGACCGGTGGCGGCGTTTGGAAATCCACCGACGGCGCCAACACCTGGTCTCCGATTTTTGATAAAGATGGAGCTCCCGCGATTGGCAGCATCGCGGTCGCTGTGTCCGATCCGAACGTCCTTTATGTGGGGACGGGCGAAGCTTGCATTCGTGGAAACATCTCGCAAGGCGACGGCGTCTGGAAGTCGGTGGACGCGGGAAAATCCTGGAAGCTCATTGGATTGAAAGAGACGCGCGCGATTGGCAAAGTGATCGTGAATCCGCGCAATCCCGATATCGTTTTCGTGGCCGCGCTCGGTCATCCGTATGGTGCGAACACGGAACGCGGTGTTTTCCGCACCACCGACGGCGGCAAGAGCTGGGACAAAGTCCTCTACAAGGACGAGAACACGGGAGCGATCGATGTGGTTTTCGATCCGCTGAATCCCAACATCCTGTTTGCCTCGCTGTGGGAAGCAAGGCGCACTCCCTGGGCGCTTTCCAGCGGCGGCCCAGGCAGCGGCGTGTATCGCTCGACCGATGCCGGAGCCACATGGAAGAAGTTAGAGGAACACGGCCTTCCGAAGGGACCCTACGGGCGCATAGGGCTGGCGGTGGGGGCGAACTCCGAGCGCGTGTACGCGCTGATCGAAGCGAAAGAAGGCGGACTTTACCGCTCCGATGACGGCGGCGATACCTGGGATCTAGTAAACGGCAGCCACGGATTATTTCAGCGCGCGTGGTACTACATGCACGTGATCGCCGACCCGCAGGACGCCAATACGGTTTACGTGGCGGATGTGGAGTTCTTCAAATCGACCGATGGTGGGCGCAACTTTAATAAAGTAAAAGTTCCGCACGGCGACAATCACGGTCTCTGGATCGATCCGAAGAATACAAAAAGGATGATCGCCTCGAACGACGGTGGCGTAACCGTCAGCCTGGATGGGGGCAAATCGTGGACACGCGAGGACAACCAGCCGACCGCGCAGTTCTATCACGTCATCACCGATACGCGCACGCCGTACTACGTGTACGGCGCGCAGCAGGATAGCTCGACCGTGGCCATTGCCAGCCGCAGCGATGACGGCGCGATTGGCCGTGACAATTGGTACGAGGTCGGTGGCGGGGAAGCGGGATACATTGCGCCCAATCCCACCGACCCGAACATTGTGTATGCCGGCGACTATCAGGGTAACATCACGCGCTTCGACCGGCACACGAACCAGGTCAAGAGCATTGCCGTGTGGCCCGAACTTAGCGATGCGCGCGGCGCGGCCCTGCTCGATCACCGTTTTCAGTGGACCGCGCCCATCGTGACCTCTCCGCACGATCCAAACACGATTTACTACGGAGGCGAGCGCGTTTTCAAGACCTCCGACGGGGGCACGCACTGGGAAGCGATCAGCGGCGACCTGACGCGCAATGACAAATCGAAACAGCAGCCGTCGGGCGGCCCGATCACGGTCGACGATACCGGCACCGAATATTACGACACCGTTTTTTCGATCGCTGCTTCGCCTCTGGCGAAAGGCCTCATCTGGGCGGGCACCGACGACGGCTTGATCCAGATCACACGCGATGAAGGGAAGAGTTGGACCAACGTAACGCCCAAGGATATTGCGGAATGGAGCCGCATCAGTTTGATTGAAGCATCTTCGCATGATGCCGGAACTGCGTACGTCGCCGTTGACCGCCATCAGAATGACGATCTCGCGCCCTACATCTATAGGACGAGTGATTACGGAGCGACCTGGAGTCGCATCACAACCGGAATTCCAGATGGAGTTTTTGTGCGCGCTGTCCGCGAAGACCCGAAGAAGAAGGGTTTGCTCTATGCCGGGACCGAGCGCGGCATCTTCGTCTCTTTCGATGACGGAGCCCACTGGCGCTCGCTGCAAATTAACCTGCCGATCGTGCCTGTTCACGACCTGGCCGTCAAGAACGACGATCTGGTAGTGGCGACGCACGGACGTTCGTTCTGGATCCTCGATGATGTCTCGCCCCTGCGCCAGTTTGCCGATTCGGTTGCGCAAGAAGACATGCATCTCTATCAACCGGCGACGGCGTATCGCGTACACTCCGGCGATGCTCCGGCGCGATTGTCCTTTGCAGGAAAGAATCCGCCCAACGGCGCGGTGATTTATTACTACCTGAAACATGCGCCGAAGCCGGATGCAAAAAAAGACGAAGTAAAAAATGATGAAGTGAAGATTGAAATCCTCGACGCAGCGGGCAGCGTCATCCGCAAGTACTCGAGCGCTAGGAACGAGCCGCTCGATGAACCGCTCGATCCCGACGGCAAGAAGCCGGAGAAACAGATCAAGCCCGAAGAAGGTCTGAATCGTTTTGTGTGGGACCTGCATTACGCGGAAGCCAACCGAGTCCCAGACTATTTCTTGTGGGAGTACGGTGACGGCGCGAAAGGACCGCTGGCCGTGCCAGGCAACTATCAAGTGCGCTTGACCATCAATGGCAAAAGCTTAACCGCTCCCCTCGAAGTGAAGATTGATCCGCGAGTCACCACTTCACAAGCGGATATGGAGAAGCAGTTCAAACTCGAGATGGACGTGCGCGAGCAGTTGAATCGCGTCTACGACGCGGTGAACCAAATACAAGATGTCCGCGAGCAGTTGGACGGTCTCAAGAAACGCCTCGTGCCGGCGGATTCGACGAAGCTGTTATTCGATGGCGCGAGTTCGCTTGACGCAAAACTGATTGCAGTTCGCGATCCCCTGATTAATTTCAAAATCAGCGCCAGCGAAGATTCCCTCGCCTACGTTCCGGGGATCGATGCGAGGCTGGCATTTCTTGCCATGGGAGTGGCCGGCTTCGCCGACTCTGCTCCGACCGCGGCGCAGTATGAGGAATTCAACAAGCTGGAAAAGCAGACCGATGAATTACTGGCGCGTTGGGATCAGGTTCGGAATGCGGACATCGCGAACTTTCAGAAGCTGGCCGCCGACCAAAACGTCCACTCGATCTACGTTCCCGACGTGAGAAGTGAGCGGGTGCAAGGCGGTCAAGAATGAAGGAATAAAGAATAGTGTGGAAGCGGGGCGAAGCTCTGTCCCCACACAATAACTAAATGAACATTTCGTCCTGCGCGCCGCCGCCGTTTTTCGGATGGCGTCTTTTCTGGCCGAGGAAGACTTCGACTCCGGTGCTGATCGCGGCCATCAGTCCGTTGACTTGGCGCAGCGGAGAAACCACGGTCTTGTGGACGATTTCGCTGGTTTCCTCCACTTTGTCCATCGTCCGATTCAGCAGTTCATCCGCGCGGATCACTTGCAGCCGGGTGCGGTCGAGCGCATCGGTGAGCGTGGCATCGATGCGGCTGAGTTGATTACGCACCAGGCTGCTGGACTCGGCGACATTGGTGGTCATGGCTTCGATCTTCGGGCGCAGTTCCACCAGCATGCTCTGCACCGTTTCCATCGTGGGTAGAGCCTTGCTCGTCACTTCGGTGGCCAGGACTTCCATCTTCGCCGTGCTCTTGCGAATCGCGAGATAAAGGCCCACCAGAATTCCCGCCTGCACCACCACCGCGAACGTAGTCACCGCAATAAAAACTCTGAGGAGAGTGTCATCCATAGCTGCTCCCTGCTGCTCTTTGTGCTGACATTCCGAGTGCTGACGTTGCGCCGCTAGATATTCTTGGGCGGTTCTACCCCGGCAGCGGTCGTTTCGTTGTACGCCTGGCGGCCAGCCTCGTAAGCGGAGCGGAACCGCTCCTTCTGCTGGTTAACCACGTCGCTGCCGCGATCTACCCAGTCACTCGCCTGTTCGCGCGCCCGGCGAGCGTGGTGACGCGCGCGCTCGGTGCTTTCCTGCGCCTTGGAAAGAATTGCGTCGCGCATTTCATCGCCGGAGCGTGGCGCATACAGCACGCCAACCACAGCTCCGACACCGAGCCCTGCCAGGAACCACAAGAAGCTGTTACCGTCACGATCCGCCATAACTACCTCCTGAAAAACGTCTCTGTATAACGGATGGTAGCACCCTGATATGTGAAACACAATTCACCGCTTGGTGGGCTAATTCTGTGTTGCCGATTCAAGTAAGCTACGAGCTCCGAGCCACGAGCTACGGGCAACCGGCTTGCTCGAAGCTCGCGGCGGATTTGCAGCCGCACCAAAGAAACTCTTGTGCCGGGCGCGCCAAAGGCGGACAATGAGCGCACGTCGAACACGCCGCATTGACCACCCGCATTAAACGTAGAATGAGGCGTTTTTCAGGAGGCGCTTTTTGTCCGACCGCAAATATCGGCAACGCGGATACCAGGATTCCGGTGCGGGTAAAGGACCGAAGAAAGAGTTTGAGAAGCCCGCGGCTCCGAAAAAAGAAAATACATTCGGACCGCGGCCGATCAACATGCCCGGCACACGGACCGTCTCCCGCTGCGCGGAATGCGGCGCGCTGCTTCAGAACCTCTCGGATCCGGTCGGGCAATGTCCGAAGTGCGGATTCGACCTGCACGCCTGCAAACAGTGCGAACATTTCGACCCGTCCAGCCGCTTCGAATGCAATCAGCCGATTCCCGCCAGAATCTCTCCCAAAGACAAACGCAACGACTGCTCGCTGTATTCCATCCGCGTGATGATCGAAAAGGAAACAACCAGCAAAGGCAGTCAGCGTCCGAATGACGCGCGCGCGGCGTTTGATAATTTGTTCAAAGACTGAGTTCTCAGTTTCCAGTTCTCAGTTCCCAGTCAGGGCCAGGTGTTTCCGGGCCAGTCTTCATTTTGCTGCGACCTCTTACTCTTCGGTTATTAACCCGTGTTTACCACTACCCCCCCTCCCCCTCGCGTGTGGAATCATGGGGTTACGGGGGCAATAATATCCTTGACTAATCGTGATTAGTCTGCTACGATTATCACATTATGACAGAGCCGCAGACATTTCAAGAGGCAATTCTGTACTTCGCAGATCGCAAGCGATGCATTGACTACTTGGCTTTGCGCCGCTGGCCGGACGGGAAAGTGGTCTGTCCTGTCTGCCGCCGAGACGATGCCAGCTTCCTAGAGAAGCAAGAGCGCTGGCAGTGCAAGAGTGTCCATCCTCACCGCCAGTTCTCGGTCAAGGTCGGAACCGTGATGGAGGATTCGGCTGTGCCGCTAGAGAAGTGGTTGCCTGCGGTCTGGGCCATCGTGAACGACAAGAACGGTATTTCTAGCTGGGAACTGCATCGCGCTCTTGGAGTGACTCAGAAAACCGCTTGGTTCATGCTGCACCGGATTCGGCTTGGAATGTCGCTGCAAGATAAATACAGAATCAAAGGCAAGGGATTCGGCGGCACGAAGTTGGGCGACGGGGGCAAGGGAGACGGAGCCGTTGAAGTGGATGAGACTTTCGTCGGCGGTAAACTCAAAAATATGCACCGTGACCGCCGTGCACGCTTCGCAGCGCAATCAGGACATGCTGGCGGGGCTACAGGCAAGACAATCGTTCAGGGCATTCTCGACCGCGATGCACGCCAGATTCGCGCAAAGGTAATTCCGAACGTAAAACGCGAGACGTTGCAGAACGAAGTTCTTGAGAACGTGAAATTTGGAACCAAGGTCTATACCGATGACGCGGTGCCCTACGATAAGCTGCACTGGCGCTACGTCCACGAGGTTGTGAACCATGCAGAAGAGTACGTGCGCGGGCAGGTTCACACGAACGGACTAGAAAATTTCTGGAGCCTGCTCAAGCGCGGATTGAAGGGAACTTACGTAGCCGTAGAGCCGTTTCACCTTGACCGCTACATTGACGAGCAGGTTTTCAGATACAACAATCGCGCTACGAAGGAGAACCCACTGACCGACGCAGACCGATTCAGCTTGGCATTAACGCAGCTTGCGAACAAGCGGCTGACCTATGCGGAGTTGACTGGGAAAACTGCCGAGGGAGCCACGGGCACGCCAGAGCCGATCTAATCCTCGGTATCGGAAACGCGGTCGGAAGCCGCAGATGGTGCGGGCTGATTCTTAGCCCGCTTTTTTCTTGCCTTCTCTCGCTTTTCTTTGTCGAGTGCGGCCTTGATCTCAGAATGCGGAACAGCCATTAGTCCATCCATAGCCTTGGTGAAGTTTTCAAACGGCGTGAGATTGCGTTTCCTGTGATTCATCTGTGGTGCAACCATTCCTATGGAATTGACTTTGGCTGAAGACGCCATACAATAGAAGTGTTATTGGCAGGAGAGTTAACGCAGGCCAACTAATTGACGTTAGTTGGCCCTGCCACAATCGGTTGGGGCCTATGATGGCGTTCCCATCATCCCGCCGTAGTGTATTCCCTGTCAAGCAAAAACGAAAACAAGGTACTTGATGAATCTGGGGCCAGCAAATCGGCGGCTGTCCAAAATGACCGCCGACCGCTGGCCGACTTGGAGAGATGGCAGAGTCCGGTCGAATGCAGCGGTCTCCAAAACCGTAGATGGGTGCACACACACTCATCCGAGGGTTCGAATCCCTCTCTCTCCTCCAGTTTGGGCCACGGAACCGCCTTCCGAGGCAGTCAGTCCCCAAACTCTTACAATTGTCATTCCGTGCCAATATTAGACGCTACACGGGAAGGCCCGTATAGGGTACATGGGGGAATCGTACCTAAACATTACATGTTAACACTCTAGGTTACCTTTGTCACTTTGACTCATCTGTTCCTGTCTTTACAGCACTGGGTGTCTCCGCTGGGGTTTTCGCCTCTGGTAGGGTCAATACCGCTGTCACAGGAGGGAACGGCAGGGGAGCTGCACTTTTCGCCGATAGTCTGTCAATCTCAGAGATCATTAAGGTAACCAAACTGACACAAGCGCCAAACAAGATCACAGCTTGATCGGCATCGACGCTTTCCTCTGGATGTAAAACCGGGTTACGGTATGAGTTGCGAATGTGATCCAGAAATACGGTCACCTTCTCATCTGCCTTGTTTTCCCTGAGCAGTTTGATGTAAGCCCCCCAGTTACGCATTTTAACTTTCGGGGCTTTGCCTGTGACCTGCTCGTAATACTTGCGGATCACCGCTTCACTGCCTCTCACTATGTGAAAAGCACATGCTGTAGGTAAATCAAACGCCATACATTTTCCGGCCTGATCGAAGTCGGACTTTGCTTGATCCGGCAATTTAGCAGCCATTGCACCGAAGCAGATATG
Source organism: Terriglobales bacterium (assembly GCA_049520095.1). Lineage (GTDB taxonomy): Bacteria > Acidobacteriota > Terriglobia > Terriglobales > Acidobacteriaceae > Acidiflorens. The sequence continues at coordinate 2,178 of JBEKQC010000056.1, read as the reverse complement.
CGCTCTTTCTACAAGATCAGCAGTCGAATATGCCCCTTTTTTCGATACGAAATATGTATCTAGAACTTGGCATTCGGCGGCCAAGACAGTCTCAAACTTTTTTGCCGCTTCAGAAATCTTTGAAACTTCCCATCCCTCCATGTCCCTGTCTTCGGGTGTCCCCAGTCTTCCGATTGCCTCTGGCCACTTCTCAGGAACAAATTCAGTGATGGAATCATAAAGTTCGTTGGCGGCTGAAAGGCTAACTGTTAGCGGTCGTTGTCGGAACATTTGATTGAGCGCATCTCGTGCTTGAAACCATTGAAAGAACACATCTCCGTATTTGACCTCTGACGTACCAATCTCAGTCAGCGGATGAATCTGGGTGGCCAGATCGTAGAAGTTGAATTCGTTTACACGTTGCATATTGCTGCCCCGGACTGGAAAGAATAGCAGTCTGGGGACTCTCCCTAACGGCTTTTGCACAGAGAAATTCTCACTTTCTCTGGCATCAAATAGCCTCAACCCAATCTAGCCTTTCGGGCTTGATTAGTCAAAGATATTTATGCCGTTACGGGGTGTCGGGGTGCCAAAATCTTGAGCGTTAAGGACTTATTTGCAAAATCTTCCGGAATAAGGACTTAGCTAGATATTTGGCTTCCGCAGTGGATTTTGGGTGGCGGCTGGCTCCATTTCACGACCCCCAACTTATGATTACCAAAGAGATAATAGCTGTTGCTCGTGTGGCAGCCTCGGCGGCCTGCGATGGGGTTGGCACGCCTCGGCTGCGACACATCAGGGATCAGTGTCGCGCAGGGGCGGGTTGGACGTCTGGGATGGGGGACACTGGCTGATTGTGATGAAAAAAGCACGGGTTAAAACTGCGAACTGGGAATGCTTGCGGCGTCCCACGTTTCGAAAGCCGCGAGACGTGGGGCACTCGGCCAATTCTCAATGAGTGTCCCTCTGCACAAACCCCGTTGCGCACGTGTTCGCGGTGCCCGCCCTTCGCAGAGGACGCGAAGGACGGGGCACCCACCGTGTCTGTGATGTCAGGGAGATCGAAGATGGGTCACCCGCCGGCGAACCTTGAGCGAACCGTCTTCCCCATTCGAATCGAAACTTGTATAATCCCGCCCTACCAAAATCATCATTGTTTGGGCGAACCAGGTTTGGGCGAACCAGTCCTGCCGAACCGACTGTGATTTTGATCCGCAATTGGTAATGGAGTGCAAATGAACTATTCACGTCTCGCGCTGGCGGCGCTTGGTGGCACGGTCGCGTATTTTGCCTTTGGTTCCTTAGTGTTTTGGCTGGTGCCAGCCCTTATCAATGAAGCCCGCAAGTACCCGGCCGTATTCTGACCTAAGGAAAAAATGATGACTGTCATGCCAATTGGAATGGTCGCAACTTTAGTAGCGATCCTGGTTGCCGCCATAATTTTCGCAATGATATACCAGGGCGGATCGGGCATTACGGAAGGTGCGCGCTTGGGCGTTCTCGTTGGCATTTTCGTGGTTTGCGCATTTGTGCTGCACAACTACGTGAACCTGAACATCGGGCTGAAACTCGCTCTGGGACAGGCTGTGGCTTACTTCGTCCAGTGGACTATCGTCGGAATAGTCATCGGTCTTATTTACAAGCCCCTCGCTACACCATAATCGTGAATATATCTGCCGGGGAACATCAAGAAGAAGATTAAGTATCTGCAAGATCATCCCGAAGAACTGCACTTGGACGATGCCATGTTGGTAGAGCGCGGGTGGCCCACTCAAGCCGTCTTTTGGCTTGAGTGGGCAGTCCGACGGCTGGACAGAGTGTCCCTGCTGCTCGCTCGCCGTTCGAATCGAAACTTATGTATAATCCGCCGATGCAAGGCATACCGTGGAGCACAATTGCGCTCGGCTCGCTGTTGCTCATCTCGGCCCGCTCAATAGGAGGACAGGAAGTGAAATCTCCGCAACCTGAAAGGTCGAAGCCGCCCGTCAAAGTGGAGCAGCGCGGGCGCATCCTTGGAATCGGCGGTGTCTTCTTCAAATCCGCTGATCGCGATCAGACGCGCGAATGGTATTCGAAACATCTTGGACTCGCTGACAAAGGCCAAGGCGCGATGCTTCCGTGGCGCGAACACGACGACCCGCAAAAGGAACACGTTACAGTTTGGACTGTTTTTCCCGCCTCCACTAAGTATTTCGATCC
>JBEKQC010000055.1:0-31484 GCA_049520095.1 Terriglobales bacterium | reverse complement strand
GAGCAGGGATTTTCGATGCCGAAACGTACATTTCAACCCAACCGGCGCAAGCGCTCGAAGAAGCACGGGTTCCGGACTCGCATGAAGACCAAGAGCGGGGCCGCAGTGCTGTCGCGCCGCCGGGCCAAAGGGCGCAAGCGCGTATCAGTAAAGCCGGGTTTCCGCGAATAGTCTTCCCCACAACGGGCAGCAAAGGCCGTCATTATTACTGATTCTTGTGCAAGATTGTGAGCTGGATTGCGAGCTGATGAGCGCCGACGCTCCGAAACGGAGTCCAGAGCAGCCCGCGGCGAAGGCGGGCGGCGCCTTTCCGCGTAGCTTTTCTCGTTCGGGGCGGCTGCTGAAACATTCCGACTTCGAGCGCGTCTACAAGCAGGGGCGGCGGCATTTTTCCTCGCACATGACCGTGTTCTATCTGCGGCAGGCGGAGAGCGCTTCGCCGGAGGCGGCGGCATCGGAGGCCGCTTGGCCGAAGGGAGGCGCGCGCGTCGGGTTCACGGTGGGACGCGTGCTGGGCGGCGCGGTTCAGCGGAACCGGATCAAGCGGCGGCTGCGCGAAGCGGTTCGGCTGCGGCGTTCGGCGCTGCAGGGCGCGGGCGCGGTTGATGTGGTAATCAATCCGAAGAAATCGGTGCTGACTCTGGAATTTCAGGTTGTGCTCGAAGAAGTGGGTCGGGCGCTGGATGCGATCGCGAAAAAGCTGCTGGAGACATGAAGACATGAAGGCTCTCGGGCTGGGGCTGTTGCGACTTTACAAACGGTGGATTTCGCCAGCGTTTCCGCCGTCGTGCCGCTACGTGCCGACGTGTTCGGAATATGCGATGGAAGCGGTAGAACGGTATGGTGTGCTGCGCGGCGGGATGATGGCGGCGTGGCGCGTGTTGCGGTGCCATCCATTGGCGACGGGCGGGCTGGATCCGGTGGTGAAGGATCTGAAGCGCAGACAAGAGTGTCCGCGCCACACCGGACTGATTGCGAGCGACTGAATTGGCGGAATTTAACAATCCTCAGCAAGAACCCGGGATGGAGCGCAGGCTGCTGGTGGTGTTTGCGCTGACGTTCCTGGTCATCATGCTTTTCCAGCCGCTATTGAAGAAGTACGGGCCGCAGCCTCCGGCAAAACCGGAGAGTCCGCAGGCGGCGCAGAATCAGGCGCAAGGTCCTCCGCAGACACCGGCGCAACTCCCCGCGCAAACTTCGGCAGCGCCGGGCGCAACTGCGAAGGTGCCGGTATCGGCTCCGCTGCAGGCGGCGAGCGAATCGGAGACGGTGATTGAAAATGACGTCTATCGCATCGTGTTCACCAATCACGGCGGGCGGGTAAAGTCGTGGGTGCTGAAGAAATACACCGACGACAAAGGCGGCCAGTTGGAACTGGTGAATGCCGCAGCGGCTGAGAAATACGGATATCCGCTGACGTTGTGGACCTTTGACGAGGCGCTTCGGAACAAGCTGAACTCGGTTTTGTATGTGGCTACGGTCGTTCCGTGGCCTAGCGACGGAAACCCAAGTCATCCGATAGGCGCTCCACTTTCCTTTCCGCAAAGTATGCGGAAGGATACGGCACCCACGGTTGACGCTCCACCAAAAATTGAGTTTCAGTATTCTGACAGCGATGTTGCCGTCCATAAGAGTTTCACGTTTGATCGCAACAGCTATGTGGTCGGGGTGCAAACTGCGGTCTATGTAAAGGGCACGCAGGTCACGGCGTTTCCGATGTGGCCAGCCGGGTTCGGCGGCGATCTGACCGGTCCGCAGTATGCGATTGGACAGATCATGTACCAGTACAACGACAAGGTCGAACGGCTGGCGATCAAGAAAATCAGCGGAGGTGGAACGCTACAGGGACCATTCCACTGGGCGGGAGTGTCGGACCAATATTTCGCGGCGGTTTTCTTGCCGCAGGATCCGCAGAACGCGGCGATGGTAACACTGCGCAATGCCATCGAAATCCCGCGCGGCGGTGACAGCAAGCAAATGGACAAGGTGGACGTACTGGGTGCAGCGGTCGGCAGCCTGAAAGGCCCAACCGATGCGCGGCTGTACGTGGGCCCGAAGGCCCTGGCGGATCTGGAATCGGTGGCGGTGCCGGGCATCACCGGGGCGGAACCCGATCTCCGCGCGGTGGTTGATTTCGGATGGCTGGGAATCATAGCGCGGCCGCTGTTTCTGTGGTTGAAGTGGATGTACTACCACATCGTCCCGAACTGGGGCTGGGCGATCCTGCTGCAAACGCTGGTCATCAACCTGGCGCTGCTGCCGCTGCGGCTTACGCAGATGAAGTCGATGCTGAAGATGCAGCGCGTGGCGCCGCAGATCAAGTCGATCCAGGAAAAGTACAAGAAGTACAGCCTGCGGGATCCGCGCAAAGCCGAAATGAATGAAGAAATTTCGGCGCTGTATAAGAAGGAAGGCGTGAATCCGGCGGGCGGATGTCTGCCGCTGCTGATCCAGATGCCGTTTCTGTTTGCGTACTACCGGATGCTCAACGTGGCGATGGATCTGCGGCATGCGCCGTGGATGTGGATCCACGATCTTTCGGCGCCAGATCCTTTGCACATTTTGCCGATTGCGATCATCATCACCATGCTGGTGATGCAGCGGATGACACCGCAGGCCGGTATGGATCCGGCGCAGCAGAAGATGATGAATATCATGATGCCGGGCATGCTGGGCATCATGAGCTGGAACCTGCCGGCCGGGTTGGGGCTGTATTGGTCCGCCGGGCAGCTGATCGGAATCGTGCAGCAGGCGGTGATGAATCGCACGTCGCTGGGCCGCGAGATGCGCGAGATGATGGAGAAGCGGGCGCGGAAGAAAGACAAATAGCTGTCAGATTTCAGCCGTCAGTCAAATCTGCCTGGCGGGGGCCGAAGAATGAGAGCTGACAGCTGAGAACTTACTTATGCCGATTACTGATAAGGTCGCTGCCGCAAAACAGATTGGGGAATTTCTGCAGGCTGTCATTTCCAATGGCGGGTTCAAGCTGAAGTACAGGATCACGGTGGATCCGCCGATGGCGCAGAACCGCGAGTGGGAACATCCGGAAATTCTGGTGGAGTTTGCCGGGCCGGATTCGGCCCTGCTGCTGGAGCGCGGTGGCGAGTTGCTGCGGTCGTTTGAGCTGCTGGCGTCGGAGATCTTGCACCTGCAGGGCAACGAGCACGAGAAGATCTGGTTCGATTGCAAAAATTTCCGGGCGATGCGGATCGACGAGTTGCAGCTGGCGGCGCGGGTGGCGGCGGAGCAGGTGCGGCGGACGAGCGAGCCTTACCGGTTCGGGCCCATGTCGTCGCGCGAACGGCGGATTGTGCATCTGGCGCTGCGTGAGGAAAAAGATTTGCGCACCGAAAGTGACGGCGAGGGCGGAAGACGGTCGGTGGTGGTGTATCCGGGGAACTATAAGACGGCTGCGCCAGTACGGCGCGAACGTCGGACGATTTCGTAGTTGCACACCTTGTTGCACACTTTGCGCGGCAGTTAGTTTCTCGACACTTGACAGCCGGAAAAAATCGCGGTTCGATAAAGCGCTCGCGCGGAAATTTTTTGTTGCAAGACACCGACGCGGCGATTTTTTTGTGCTAGTATGCCGTTCGTCTCGTAATAAATTTCACCGACAACCCGTGCTGCAAAACTGCTCCTAAACGAAAGAGCTCATAATTTCAAGATTGGTTTTTCCCGGTGCGTTTCACTCCGGGCGCATTCGATGTTCGGTAAACGATATTCTGGTAAAGGTTGTTCTGGTAAAAAATGTCTCTCTCCAGTGGCGCCATCAGTCCGAATCCGTGGGTGCGCATCCTCGACGCCCTGGAAAAGAAAGTTAACCGGCACTCCTACGACACCTGGTTGAAGCCAACGCGGTACAGTCATGCCAGCAATAAAATTTTGTTCGTACGCATTCCGACAGCCGAGTTCCGCCACGTCGGCGACAAATACGCGGATCTGATTCAGGAAGCGCTCGACAATCTCGGCCTTGGATACGAGGATGTGAAATTTGTTACCGCCGAGGACGATCCTTCGAACACCTTGATCCGGCATAACGGCGGTCTGTCGGCTCATAGTCCGAGTGGCGGTCCGAGCGGCGGTCCGGCTGCCGGTGCGGCACCGCAGGGTTCGCCAGGGTTGCATCCGGCCCAGGGGCGTTTCGACTGGGACAGCGCCGCGCAACTGAATCCCCGGTATACATTTGACGCGTTCGTGATCGGCAGCGGGAACCAGTTCGCGCACGCGGCCTGCCAGGCGGTGGCGGAGCGGCCTTCCAAAGCCTACAACCCGCTATTCCTGTACGGCGGCGTCGGGATGGGCAAGACGCACCTGATGCAGGCCATCGGGCATGAGATCAAGCGGCGGACGCCTCAGGCGGCGATCTGCTACGTGTCGAGCGAGAAGTTCACCAACGAGATGATCAACTCGTTGCGCTACGACAAGATGATCAGCTTCCGGGATAAATTCCGGACGGTGGACGTGCTGCTGGTGGACGACATCCAGTTCCTGGCGCAGAAAGAGCGTACCCAGGAAGAGTTCTTCCACACGTTTAACGCGCTGCACGAGTCGATGAAGCAGATCGTGATCGCCAGCGACCGTCCGCCGAAGGAGTTGGCGGAATTTGAGGATCGTCTACGCAGCCGCTTTGAATGGGGCTTGATTGCCGATATTCAGCCGCCGGACCTAGAGACGAAAGTGGCCATCCTGCAGAAAAAGGCGGAGCAGGAACGGGTGACGCTGCCGACGGATGTGGCGTTGTTTATTGCCTCGAACATAAGGTCGAATGTGCGCGAACTTGAAGGCGCTCTGATCCGTTTGGTGGCGCATTCGTCATTAATTGGAGCGGAGATTACTCTTCCCTACACCCAGCAGGTGTTAAAGAATTTCATTGATTCGCAGGCTCGCAAGGTGACTATTGAATCAATTCAGAAGGCAGTGGCCGAGCAGTTTGGCCTGCGTCTGGTAGAGATTAAGGCGAAGAATAATTCACGCTCCATCGTCTATCCGCGGCAAATTGCAATGTACCTGGCCAAGCACCTCACGGAAGCTTCACTGCCCGAAATTGGACGCCAGTTCGGCGGCAAGCACCATACGACGGTTTTGCACTCGGTGGACAAAATTGAAGAGCTTCGCAAGAACGACAAGGATTTGAACAGGTTGCTCAATAAACTGACCGAGCAATTGGGCGCGTAGACGGCGTTTCCACCGGATTTTCCACTCTCCAGGCCGTTCTTCCTACCCTCCAGTTGTCGCAAGTTTGTGGAAACTGTGGGAGACGGGACAGAAATTTGAGAACGGTCCGCAGTTTACGATGGCGTCCGGTGAGACGGGGACCGATTCTTCACACGAAGGGTGGATGTGGAAGCAATTGAACCACAGGAACCTGGACTGCTTTTCCACTTCTCCAAGGTGCCTACGGTTACTACTGGTTTTTATGCTTTTGCATTTGATATAAGAAGAGAACAGAAGTAGAGTCGGGAGACCCAATTATGCCGGTGGAAGTCGCCCCTGCCTTAGCCGCTACGACCATGGAAATTACGGTCAGCAAATTTGAGCTTCTTCGCGAACTGACAGCCACTCAGGGCGTGGTGGAGCGCAAGACCACAATTCCCATTCTCTCCAATTATCTTTTCGAGGCTGCGGGCGACAAGTTGTCGCTGACGGCGACGGATCTCGACCTGAGTCTGCGCACGTCCTGCAATGCCAAGGTGAAGAAGGAAGGCGCATGCACAATTCCAGCACGCAAACTTTATGACTACGTAAAGTTGTTGCCCGACGCCGACATCACCATCCGCCTGCTTGAAAACCATTGGGTCAGCATTCGCTGCGGCCGGTCCAACACGAAGATGGTTGGAATGGCGAAGTCGAATTTTCCAGGTCTGCCAGTGTTTCCATCGGCGGGCGTGATCAAGATTCCCGCAGGGGTGCTGCGTTCAATGATTGCAAAGACAGGCTTCGCTATTGCCAGCGAGGAGTCGCGCTACACGCTCAATGGTGCGTTGATGGTGCTGAAGCCGGAGTCAATCACAATGGTTGCGACCGACGGCCACCGTCTGGCGCATGTGGAGCGTGCGGGAGAAAAGTTTGAAGGCGTTTCCGGCGAGATGAAGACGTTGATTCCGAAGAAAGCGATGGACGAGTTGAAATCGCTACTCGACTCCCAAGGTGAGAACAATGTCGAGACCATCGATTTCGCCAAGGACGAATCGACGCTATTCTTCCGCGTCGGTCCGCGTTTACTGACGTCGCGCCAGCTAACGGGGCAGTTCCCCAACTATGAAGCTGTCTTGCCAAAGGATATATCCAAGTCGATCGCGTTGCATGGAGAAGAACTGGGAGCCGCGATCGCCCGCGTGGCGCAGTTCGCCGATGAGCGGTCGCGCGCCGTGCGCCTGCGCCTGGAAAAAGGCGAGTTGAAAATTTCTGCCTCATCGACCGAGACGGGCGAGTCGGAGGATTCCATTGAAGTGGCCTATGACGGTGAGCCGATGGCGATCGGATTCAACGCCCAATACCTGATGGACTTCATCAAGGCAACCGGGTCATGCGATGTGAAACTCGAACTGAAGGATGCCCAGTCAGCCGGCCAGCTTCGTCCCGCTGAAGGTGAGGATTACAAGTACCGGTATATTGTGATGCCGATGCGGATCTGAGATGGGCGCGCGCTGCGCCGATCTCCCCGACCGCAACATGATCGCTTGGCAACGGCAGGTGCAAACCTCTGCACCGCTTGACAAGTTTGTGCCTGTCATTTGCACCTTGACCAAAGCACACTCACCATTTACATTTTGGGGCCAATCGATAAGTGGAGGGAACGTTATGTTATCCGGTTTTAAGCAGTTTGTCCTGCGCGGCAATGTGGTCGATCTGGCGGTAGGCGTGGTGATTGGCGCGGCGTTCGGCACGGTCGTTACCGCTCTGGTCAAGGACATCATCAATCCGATTATTGCGCTCGTGGCAGGCAAGCCCGATTTTACTGGGATTTCGTTCACGATCGGGACCACGGTGTTTCCGATTGGCGATTTCATCACTGCCTTGGTCAGCTTTATCCTGGTCGCAGCGGCCGTTTATTTCTTTGTTGTGACCCCGATCAACGCTCTGATTGCACGGAGCCGCAAGGATCCGGCGCCCGCCGATCCGACGACGAAGAAGTGTCCGGAATGCCTGAGCGAGATTCCAATCGACGCGCGCCGCTGCAGCCATTGCTCGCAGCCGGTGATGGGCAAGGCCGCCTAGTTCGAACGGCGCTTCCGCCTTGGCGAAATCCGCTGGATTCCTGTAAAATTACGTTTTCGGCGACAGGCCTGGAAGGATTTCAGAGTATGGCACGAGTTTGTGATATCTGCGGCAAGGGGCCGCAGTTCGGAAATACCATCAGCCACGCCCACAATGTCAGCAAACGGCGCTGGAACGTCAATTTACGCCCGGTTCACGCCAAGGTGGGAGCCGCTACCAAGCACATCCGCGTCTGCACTTCCTGTCTGCGTAGCGGCAAAGTGGTCAAAGCGTAGAAGATCAGCGCCCGCAGAGATGTGGTAATCCTGCGGGCGTTCGTGTGTCGGCCAGCTTTTCGCGGACAAGAGTGTCCGCGCCACACGAACTACTTCGCATCAACCAATTGCACGTCGAAGATCAGGGTGGCGTTCGGCGGGATAGCTCCCGGATAACCCTTTGCTCCGTAGGCTAGGTCTGGTGGAATGCGGAGCTGGCGCTTGCCACCTACCTTCATGCCGACGATACCTTCGTCCCAGCCCTTGATGACCTGCCCGGCGCCCAACAGGAGCTCAAACGGATGGCCGGTACCGACCGAGCTGTCGAACTTCTTGCCGTTGGTGAGCCAGCCGGTGTAATCGACTTTGACGTGCCGTCCGGTTTGGGCGACCGCGCCGGCGCCAACTTTGATATCCCAATATTCGAGGCCGCTGGCGGTCTTGACGGGCGCGCCGGTAACCTTGGTGGGCCCGGTGGTGCTCTCCGCCTTTTGAGCAGAAGCCGTCTGAGCGACGACCAGACTGGCCAGTGCGAGCAGTGTGATGGCAAAAACGAGAGTTTTCATAATTCCCCTTTCCTTACGTCTGTAAGGTTGTAGCGTTAGCTTCTGCAGTTCTTTAATTCTGTCCCTTCGCGCCAGCCTTGTTCAAGCCAGCGCAATCACATCAATTTCAACCAGCACGTCTTTCGGAAGCCGCGCCACCTCCACAGTGGAGCGCGCTGGCGGCGCCTGCTTGAAGTAACGGCCATAGACTTCGTTCATGGCCGCAAAGTCTCCCATGTTCTTGAGGAAGACGGTGCAGCGAAGAACCTTCTCCATGCGACTGCCCGACTCCTGCAAAATCGCCGCGAGATTCTTGAGCACGCGGTCAGTCTGCGCGCTTATGTCGCCGGCGATTACCTGCTGGGTTGCGGGATCGATGGCGATCTGTCCGGATGTGAAGATCAGGCTCAGGGTTCGAATGGCTTGCGAATAGGGACCGATGGCTTTCGGAGCCTGATCGGTAGCGATTACGTCGCGCATGATCCCTCCAGTGCAGATTCTACGGAAATGAATGACGAAGAGTGATTAACGCAGATTGCGGCGGTGGAAGTCAAACGCGAACGCGCGTTCACGATCAGAACAGCGAACTCTGCCGCCGGTTGGGAGTAATTCCGAAATGCTCATAAGCTAGTTGAGTGGCTACCCGGCCACGGGGAGTGCGGTTCAGGAAGCCGATCTGGATCAGGAACGGCTCGTAGATTTCTTCGATAGCGTCGGGCTCCTCGGCGAGCGCCGCGCCCAGCGTATTCAATCCCACCGGCCCGCCCTGGTACTTCTCAATAATGGTCAGCAGCAGTTTGCGATCCACTTCGTCGAAGCCGTAGCGGTCAACCTCCAACATGCTGAGCGCGGATTGGGCGGTGGGTAGATCGATGGAGCCGGCGGCACGCACCTGGGCATAATCGCGCACGCGGCGCAGCAGGCGGTTGGCGATGCGCGGCGTTCCACGGGAGCGGCTGGCGATTTCAATGGCTCCGGGACGATCGATGCGCACGCCCAGAATCTCGGCGGAACGCTCGACGATGACGCGAAGGTCGTCGTGCGTGTAGAACTCGAGCCGCAGCAACAGGCCGAATCGCGACCGCAGTGGCGCGGAGAGCAGTCCGGCGCGCGTGGTGGCGCCGATGAAGGTAAAAGGCTTCACGTCCATGGTGTGCGTGCGCGCGGACGGGCCCTGGCCGATCATGATGTCGAGCTTGTAGTCTTCGAGCGCGGAGTAGAGGATCTCTTCGAGCGCGGGCTGCAGACGGTGCACTTCGTCAATGAAAAGCACCTGCCGGTCGCGGAGATTGGTGAGGATCGCGGTGAGGTCGCCCTTGATCTGCAGCGTGGGACCGGAGGTCTGCTGAAAGGCGGCGCCGAGTTCGTTGGCAATAATGTTGGCGAGCGTAGTCTTGCCGAGGCCGGGCGGCCCGTAGAGGAGCACATGATCAAGCGCTTCGCGTCGAGACTTCGCTGCCTGGATGGCTACGTCGAGATTCTCTTTGACCTTGTTCTGGCCGATGAACTCCTGCAAGCGTTGCGGGCGGAGCTTGAGCTCGAATGAGGAATCGTCTTCGACCGGGGCAGCAGAGACAAGGCGGTCTTTGAGATGGAGCGCGGGATTATCTTTGGCGGCGGACACTGAAGGCGATGGTAGCAGTTCTGCGTTTGTGGTTCTAGGTGTGGGACGGACACTCTTGTCCACCAAACCTTGAACGCCACTCTCCGGTTGGCTCGCGGATCGATCGTACCCCTAGCCTTTGCGAACAGGGGTGTCCGCGCTACACAAGCTACTGCCCAATCACTCCCAGCCGCACGCCCTTCAGTTTCCCCGCGTCGAACCAGGCTACCTTCTGTCCGAACCAAGTCTTAGTGCCAGAGAGCTTGTACTTCTTGACCGCCGCTGCGAAGTCGCGCGTGCCGAGCACGTAGGCGACCGGGGTCTCGCCAAACTTGGCGAGCCGCTCCGAGAGCCAGCCTCCGCCGTAAGGAGCTGCCAGAATTACGGGTTCGCCGGGGAAGTAGGCGAGTTTGCCGAAGTCTTTTTGCGTCTCAGTTAAAGGTTCGGCCCAGCCGTAAGCTTTGCGGAACAAGGCGATCGACGCATCGAGGTTGTTGACGCCAAGTACGACATTCTCGACGCCGCCTACGGGCGCGCCTTTTACGCTGTCCGAAGTCTGGACGCGCCAAGTGCGCGGCGTCTGGTCCTCAATGATGAATGGCAGAGTGGAGCCCGGCGTGCCGGAGCCAACGTCAGCGGTCATCCACTCGATCGACATGCCGTCAGGCCGCTTGCGGCTGCCGTGCTCGGGAGTCTTGACGGGAATCCCAGCCTTCTTCAGGCGATCCACTTGCTGCAGCAAAACGTTAGTCCCCACCGCCCAGGCGCAGGTGACCGCATCCTCCGACATAAACCTCGCCCAGTCGGAGCCCGCAGTCGCCCCCGGCTTGATCGGCGCGATCAGTTCAATGTATGACGTGTCATCGAAGCCAACGATGGCCATTTGAGTAACGCCGTTGCCGTGGGGCCCGCCGAAGTCTGGAGTCATGCCAACTTCCGTAAACTCCTGGCGAAGCGTGTCCAGATTCGATCCGCAGATCGAGACGTGGTCAATCTCCAGCAGCAAAGTCTTGCTTTCCTGATTCATAGCAGGTTGGGAAATGAGTAAGAGAACGAGTGTCGCGAAGGACAAGCGGCGGCAGACGGGGGAACTCCGCTTGGGCATCCGTGCCTCCTTAGAAGGAAGAAAGAGGAATGGTACGCCAGAAAAGGCTTGCGGTGAATCGGTTTTTTGAAACTTGCAGCAGTGTTCCGTGGTTGGACGGCCCGAGGGCGGCCGTCCCTACGTGACCTTATTCCTCTTCTTCTTTCACCTCGCCGCGCTCGGCTTTGGCCTTCTCGATAATCTTGTCCTGGAGTTGTTGCGGGACGGTGTCGTAGTGGTGCATCTCCATCGAGAAACTGCCACGCCCCTGCGTCATCGAGGTAAGGTCGGCGCCGTAAGTGAGCATTTCGGCCATGGGCACTTCGGCTTTTACGATGGTGTTGCCCGCTTTGTTATCCATGCCTTGAATGCGTCCGCGGCGGCTGTTGAGGTCGCCCATGATGGTGCCGGCGAATTCGTCGGGTATGGTGATCTCGACGGTCATGATGGGCTCCAGCAGCGTTGGCTTGGCCATTTCCATCGCTTTGCGGAAGGCGATGCGGCCCGCCATCTGGAACGAGAGGTCGTTCGAATCGACGTCGTGATAAGAGCCATCGTAGAGAATGGCGCGAAAGTTCACCACGGGATAGCCCGCGAGAAAGCCGCGGGCGGCGGCGTCTTTGATTCCCTTTTCGACGGCGGGAATGAAATTGCGCGGGATGGCGCCGCCGAAGATGTCGTTGACGAACTCGAATTCAACTTCGGAGTTGCGCGGCAGCGGCTCCATTTTGATCTTGCAGTCGCCGTACTGGCCGTGGCCGCCGGTCTGCTTCTTGTGGCGTCCCTGGACGTCGGCCTTGCCGCGAATGGTTTCGCGGTACGGCACCTTGGGCGCCTTCAGCACCACTTCGGCGTGGTAGCGTTTTTTCATCTTCGAGACCACGACCTCGATGTGCTGCTGTCCCGTGCCCGCGATCAGGAATTCCTTGGTCTGCGGATCGCGGAAGAAGCGCAGCATGGCGTCTTCTTCCATCAGCTTGTGGAGTCCGACGCCAAGCTTGTCTTCGTCGGCGCGGCTCTTCGGCTCGATGGCGAAGGTGATGGCTGGCTCGGGCAGTTGCACCGCCGGATAACGGATCGGCGATGACTTATCGCCCAGAGTGTCGCCAGTGAGAGTCTCTCTCAGCTTCGCGACCGAGCCGATATCGCCGGCATGCAGCTCCGAGATCGGAACCGCCTGCTTGCCCTGGATCAGGGAGATGTGAGCAAACTTTTCTTGAATATTGCGGTTGTAGTTCTGCAGCGATGCGTCGTTCTTCAGCACGCCGGAAAAAACCTTAAAGTAGGAAATGCGGCCGGCGAAGGCGTCGGACATGGTCTTGAAAACATAGACGGAAGCGGGTTCGTTGTCGGTGCCTTTACGTGTGGCCGACTCTGTGCCGCCTTCAGCCGTCCAGCCGGTAATGGCGTGATGCTCGCTGGCGGCGGGCGTGTAGTCCACAATGAAATCCATCAGCTCGTCAACGCCGATGTTGCCGAGGCCGGAAGTGAAGAGCACCGGAAATAGTTTGTCTTCGCGAATCGCCTCATGCAGCGCCGGGACCAGATGCTCCTCGGGGATCGTGCCCGTTTCAAAGAACTCTTCCATCAACTCGTCCTTGCCCTCGGCGACGAGCTCCACCAATTTTTCGTGAGCTTCCTTGGCCGCGTCCGCCATATTGGTGGGGATCGGGCCTTCTTTGCCCTTGCCGTTTCCACCCATCTCGTAGGTGTAAGCCTTCATGCGGACGAGATCGATGATGCCGCTGAGACTCTTTTCGCTGCCGATGGGGAGCTGCAGCGGAGTAACCGCGCGGCCGAAGGCGTTGGTGAGCGATTCGAGCACGCGGCTGGCGTCGGCGCGGTCGCGGTCCATGCGATTGACCACAATCATGCGCGGCAGCTCAATGTCATTGCAATATCCCCAGACACGCTGGGTCACAACCTCGACGCCGGCAACGCCATCGACGACGACGAGAGCAGCGTCCACTACAGGGAGCGCCATCTTGGCCTCGTGGACGAACATGTTGAAGCCCGGAGTGTCGAGCAGATTGATCTTGACCTTTGACTCCGGCTTGCCCCACTCGACAAAAGCAAGGCCGGTGGATATCGACATTTTGCGGGCGATTTCCTCTTCGTCGTAGTCGGTCGGGGCGGAGCCGTCGTCGACGCGCCCCAGGCGCGGCGCGGCTCCTGCCGTATAGAGCATGGCGGACACCAGGGTGGTTTTTCCGGCATGACCGTGTCCGATGAGGGCAAGGTTGCGGAGATCGGCTGCTGAGTACACTTTCACGGGTTGTCTCCTTCCGCAGGCTTACGGGAAGGGTGATAAGGCCCGGAATCCGGAAAGCCAGAATAATGATGAGTACAGCTACAGGCCAGCCCAACAATGCCTGCGAAACTTCTGATGCTAACACAGGGGGTGGGAGGTTTCCACGTAGGGACGGCCGAGGGCGGGCGTACCCACGTGAGTCTTGCCGACTACAAAGTCGCGCTCTTCTCCGCGATCAGCTTCTTGATCTTCTCCACGAACTCCGCCGTGGGCATGTCTTCGGTCTTATCTTTCCCGCGAGTGCGGACGTTGACCTTGTTGGCTTCGGACTCTTTGTCGCCGACTACCAGCAGAAACGGCACTTTCTGCATGGCGTGTTCGCGGATTTTCGCGTTCATCTTTTCGTTGCGGGAATCTACTTCCACGCGGACACCTGCCGCTCGCAGTTGCGACGCTACTTTTTCCGCATACTCCGTATGGCGCTCGGCGATGGGGATCATCGCCACTTGCACCGGCGAGAGCCACACCGGAAACGCTCCGGCGTAGTGTTCGATGAGCACGCCGAAGAAGCGCTCGACCGATCCGTAGAGGGCGCGGTGGACCATGAGCGGCTGCTTGCGGGTACCGTCTTCGGCCACGTATTCGAGATCGAAGCGCTGCGGCAGGTTGAAATCGAACTGTACCGTCGAGAGCTGCCACAGGCGTCCGATGGCGTCCACCAGCTTGATGTCGATCTTTGGGCCGTAGAATGCGGCTTCTCCTGGGATCGTCTTGTATTCGATGTTCAGCTTCTGCAGCGCGCTTTCCAGCGAGTGGTTGGCCAGGTTCCACTGGTCTTCGCTGCCCAGGAAACTCTTCTTGTCATTCGGATCCCAAGTGGAAAGCTCGGTCTGGAACTGGTCGAAGCCGAAGGCTTTCAGCACGGCGAGCGCGAACTCGAGGCAGCCGACGATTTCGTTTTCAATCTGATCGGGAGTGCAGAAGATGTGCGCGTCGTCCTGGGTAAAGCCGCGGACGCGCAGCAGGCCGTGCATCACTCCCGAGCGCTCGTAGCGATAGACGGTGCCGAGTTCGCCCAGCCGCACCGGCAAATCGCGATACGACTTCAGCGAATCTTTGTAGATCAGGATGTGCCCAGGACAATTCATGGGCTTGAGGCGATATTCGGCGTCGTCGAGCTCCATGGCATCGAACATGTTCTGCGAGTAGTAGCCTTCGTGGCCCGAGGTGTGGAACAACTGGCGGCGCGCCACGTGCGGCGTGACGACGAGCGCGTAGCCGCGGCGCAGGTACTCTTCGCGCATCCAGTCTTCCATCTCCTTGCGGATGATGCCGCCCTTCGGATGCCAGAAGATCAGGCCCGGCCCGGCGAGTTCCTGTATGGAAAACAGGTCGAGCTGTTTGCCGAGCACGCGATGGTCGCGCTTCTTCGCTTCTTCGAGGCCGTTCAGGTAAGCGTCAAGATCCTTCTTCGAAAAAAACGACGTGCCGTAGATGCGCTGCAGTTGCGGATTCTTTTCGTCTCCCAGCCAGTAGGCGCCGGCGACGTTCAGCAATTTGAAAGCCTTGATCTTTCCGGTCGAAGGCAGGTGCGGACCGCGGCAAAAATCCTGGAACTTGCCGGTCTTGTAAACCGAAATCTTCTCATCGGGCTTGGTGAATTGCTCGATGAAATGGCATTTCATGAAGTCGCCTTCGCCCTTGAACTTTTCCAGACCTTCTTTGTGCGGCAGAAATTCGCGCGCGTAGGGCAGGTTCTGCTGGACGAGCTCCTGCATCTTCTTCTCAATCTTCTCAAGGTCCTCTGGAGTGAACGCAGTCGGACGATAAAAGTCGTAGAAGAACCCGTTCTCAGTCGCCGGACCGTGGCCGAGCTTGGTCTCAGGAAACAGTTCCAGCACCGCAGCAGCAAGCAGATGCGCGGACGAATGCCGGTAGACTTCGAGCGCCTCAGGGTCGCGGTCGGTGAGGATGCGCAGGTCGGTGTCGCTGTCAAGCGGGCGAGTGAGGTCGATCAGGTTGCCGTTAGTCTTAGCGGCAAGAGCGGCGTCGGCCAGGCGCGGGCTGATGGACTTGGCAACGTCGAGCGCAGTCGTGCCCTTTGGGACTTCCTTGGTGCTGCCGTCGGGGAGCTTGAGATGAATGCTGTCGGACATGAAAAGGCCTTGTATTCTGCTGAGTCTCTTAAGTTTATCATCGCAGAACCCGTCCTCCCCTCCTTACCAGCCCACCTTTTTCCCCTTATTCTGCTCGTCCAGCCACTGCTTCAAAGGCGCGAAATATTCCAGCAGCGCCCCGGCGTCAGTCTGCCGTTCGCCAGTGAGCACTTCCAGCGCATCCGGCCAAGGTTTGCTCTGGCCCATGGCGAGCATCTTATTGAACTTCGCGCCGGCTTCCTTCGACCCGTAGAACGTACAGCGGTTAAGCGGGCCTTTGTAGCCGGACTCGCGGCACAACGCGCGGTAGAACTGGAACTCCAGGATGTGCGCCAGAAAATATCTGGTGTAGGGCACGTTCGCCGCTACGTGATATTTCGCTCCCGGATCGAAATCGGCTTCACTGCGCTCGACCGGAGGCGCCACGCCCTGATATTTCAGCCGCAACTCCCACCACGCCTTGTTGTAATCCGCGGCTGCGATTTCTCCGGAGAATACTTTCCAGCGCCACTGATCGATCATCAAGCCAAAGGGGAGAAAGGCTACTCGATCCAGCGCCTGTTTGAGCAGTTCCGGGATATCGTTGCTCGCTTCCGGCACATTCTCGAGCAGTCCAACCTGGTGCAGGTATTCCGGCGTGATTGCCAGCGCAATGGCATCGCCGATGGCCTCATGGAAGCCGTCATTGGCACCATTCTTAAACATGAAGGGCTGATCTTTGTAGGCGCGCTGGTAGAAGTTGTGTCCGAGTTCGTGGTGAATGGTGACGAAATCGGTACCGCGTACCTGGATGCACATCTTCACGCGAAGATCGTCGAAATTGTCAACATCCCAGGCACTGGCGTGGCAAACGACCTCGCGATCAGCGGGCTTGGTGAAGAGCGACCGCTCCCAGAAAGTAGAAGGCAGCGGCGCGAAACCCATGGACGTGAAGAAGCCTTCGCCGTATTTCACCATGCCCTTCGGGTCGAGATTTTTCTTCTTGAGCAGTTCGGTAACATTGACGCTGTCACCGCCTTTGTCCTCCTGCACTCCGAGCAGGTCGTAGATGTTGCCCCACTGCTGCGCCCAGGGATTGCCGAGCAGATGCGCGGGGATCGGACCGTCGGGCGGAACGACGTTCGGGCCATATTTTTCCGCCAGCTTCCAGCGCACAAATGTGTGCAGCGAAATGTAAAGCGGTTTTACCTGGTTCCACAAACGCTCGAGGTCGGCGGAAAATTCTTCCGGCGTCATGTCGTAGTTGGAGCGCCACAGGGCGCCGGTGTCCTTGAAACCCATTTCTCGGGCGCCCTGATTCGACAGGTCTACGAATCGCGAGTAACGCTGCCGCATGGGCGGGCCAATCGCTTGCCATCCAATCCAAACTTCCTTGAGCTCTTCGGGATCGCGGCTGCTGGACATCAGCTTCTCTATGGCGGTGATGTCCAGACACTCACCGTTCTTGCGGCAGTACTTGCCCTTGCCGTAGTCGCCATCGAGCGATACGCCGATCTCGGTCATCTCACGCCGCAGCGCGGCATCTTTCGGCGCGGGCGCGGTGAGCGAGAGCTTCAGCAACATGAATTTTCGCGTGAGCTCGGGCGGCAGCGCTAGGACGTCAAACCGTTTGGCCTGTTCCACCAACGCAGTCGTGACGGCAGTGACCTGATCAATCGCATCGGCCGCCATGGCCTGCGTATCATCGGTAATGAAGTTCTCCTGCACCCAGGAGGCGCGTTGAACTTTGACGTTTAGATCAGCGAGCTGGGCCTCAGCCTTATTCATGAACTCCTGGGCTTCGGCGGCGGCGGTGGTTTGAGCGTATGCGTGCGTTTCGAGAAAGTTCATGGCAAGAAATAAGAATACGAGACCTAGGGACTTCATGACACCTCCGGGACGAATATTATAAGGAGTATGACGGATGAGCCTGGAAGCCGAGGGGGCATGGTTGCTATGTGGTTCTGGGCGCGGAATGCAGAGCTTCGATCGCACTCTTCACCTTGGCCGACACCTCTTCCGTATCGCGCACAGTCAACCCAGCTGTGGATACAGGTTCACCAACCCGCATCTCCAGCGGTTGGCACTTGATGTGATAAGTGTTCATCGGCAACAGGTCGAAGGTGTCGACGAGCGCGATCGGGACAATATCGGCCTGTGCCTTGATCGCCAGAAAGAATGCGCCCGGCAGAAAAGGCTGAATCCTTCCATCCGGCGTACGGCCGCCCTCGGGAAAGATTACCAGCGGCATGCCGCTTCGCAGGCTTCGCAGCGCCGACTTGATGGCGCCGATTGAAACCGCCGGGTTCTGCTGGTTGATGCAGACTTGCCCCGAGCGCTGCAGATGCCAGCCGATGAATGGGTACGAAAGCAATTCGCTCTTGAAAATGATACGGAATTGAAACGGCAAATACACGTAGAGGATGGGAATATCGAGCGCCGATGCATGCGTGACTGCATACACGCGGGGTTTGGATCTGTCGATCTCGTTATTGTCATCTTTATTCACGCCCGTGATTTTCACTGGCGACAGGATCGTCTTCATGATGAGCCACGACCAGAAGCTGGCGACCTTGTGCTGGATGCGTCCGTCGCGGTCAAAGAGGGAGCAGATCAGCGAAAGCGTGCCCAGAATGATGGTGTAGACCCAGATCAGCGGGGCAAGAACGAAATACGAGCGCAGACGGCTGAGCCAGCCGTGGCGGGTTTTATGTTGAAGTGCGGGCCGAGTCTCAGACCACGTAGGGACAGCCGCCACAGGCTGCCCAGCCGAGCGCAACTCGGCGCCATCTTTCTCTGGCTCCGCGGTGGTGGCGATCTTGTTCAAAGTTGGCCTATCCTCAAACTTCTCACGGGCAAGAGTGCCCGCGCCACACATTCTTTGTTAGATGCGGACGCCGAGCGTTCGCATCGCCTCTCCCACAATGTAAATCGAACCGGTAACGACGACCAGGCCGCCCGATCCAGCAACCTCCCGCGCCCGCTCTAGGGCCAACCCTACATCCTCGGATTCTTCTATTTCGCTGCCCGCCGCCACCCGCGCCGCTGCCTGCCGAATCTCAGCGGGGGTCGCCGAGCGTGGATTGTTGGCGTGGGTCAAGATCACGCGCTCGGCAATCGGAAACAGAATCTCGGCAATTTCCTGCACCGCCTTGTCCCGCATCACGCCAAACACCATCGTGAGCTCGCGGCCGTCTCCCAATTCTGGATAAGCCGCCGAAAGTGTCGACCGGAGCGCCCAAGCGCCGGCCGGATTATGCGCCACATCGAGCACATACTCGGGATTGTCTCCCGCGGCCGGCACCACGTGGAAGCGTCCCGGCCAATGCGTCTCGCGGATGCCTTTTGCGATCGTCCCCGGCGTGATCCGAGTATCTCCCTGTCGGTGCAACTCCGCCGTCGCCGCGACTGCCAGCGCCAGGTTGCGGAGCTGATGGCGTCCTACCAGCGGCGATTCGACCAGGATTTGTGCGCCCATCACGTCCAGCGGATACCGTTGGCACTGACCACTGACCACTGGCCATTGACCACTGCCGGGCGACACGGGCGGCACGTACGGCACTGCATTCACCGCACGCGCGCCCACATCCAAAAGTGTGCTTCCGATCACGTCGTTGGCTTCGGGCAATTGCGGCAGCGTAATCACAACTCCGCCCGGACGCATAATGCCAGCTTTTTCGCGCGCAATCTCACCCACCGTCTCGCCCAGATATTTTTGATGATCGAGCGATATGTCGGTGATGATGCTGATGCGCGGCTCAACTACGTTGGTCGCGTCCAGACGGCCGCCCATGCCAACCTCGAGCACAACCATATCGGGCCGGTTGCGGGCGAAATACTCAAGGGCGATCGCGGTCAGCATCTCAAAGAAGCTGGGATGCCACGGCAGATCGCCTTCTTCGACCAGCCGCTCGGCGGTGCGGTCGACTACGTCATGGAGCAGCGCGAAATCGTCGTCGCCGATCGGTTCGCCATCGATGCGAATTCGCTCGTTGATGCGAACCAGATGCGGCGACGTGTAGAGCCCTGTTTTCAGCCCGGAAGCCTGCAGGATGGACGCCAGGGTCGCGGCGGTCGAACCCTTGCCGTTGGTGCCCGCGACCAGCACACTTGGGAAACCGTTTTCCGGATGCCCCAGTGCCGCCAGCACCACGCGCATGTGCGTCAGATCGAACTTGTGCGACGGCGTCTGCGCCAACTCGTGGCCCAGCGCATACATCTGCGCGACTGCAGTTTCGTAGGACAAGGGCGTCGTTTGCTGTTCGTCGTTCGCTATTCGCGACGGAGGACCCATTCAGGGTAGCAAGTCCGGCCGCTGGTTTCGACTCTCTCTCAGCGGACGGCGGCGGATCGACATCCAAGCGCTCCTTGCGTGCGCCAATGAGGGCAGAATGGTCTCACAGGTTTTCGCGAATGGCGAACAGCGTTGTTGGTCCCTACGCGGCCTGCACCATAAAATCCAGTGCGCGCGAGATGTACGGTTTCAAGTCCTTGCGCGCGACCACGGCATCGAGCATTCCGTGTTCCAGCAGAAACTCGGAGCGCTGAAACCCCGGTGGCAGCTTTTGCCGGATCGTTTGCTCAATCACTCGTGGCCCGGCGAAGCCAATCAGCGCACCCGGTTCGGCGACGTTGAGATCGCCCAGCATGGCAAACGATGCGGTCACGCCGCCTGTGGTCGGATCGGTCAAAACCGAAATGTAAGGAACCCGCGAAGCGTCCAAGCGCGCCAGCGCGGCGGAGATTTTTGCCAGTTGCATCAGGCTGATTACGCCTTCCATCATGCGTGCGCCGCCCGATGCCGAAACGATAATAATCGGCGTCCGCGTTTCAATCGCCTTCTCAATCGCCCGTGTAATGGCCTCGCCCACCACCGCGCCCATGCTTCCGCCGATGAACGAATACTCCATCGCGCTCACGATTACTGGCCGGCCGTTCAGTTTGCCCCGGGCATTGACGATGGCGTCTTTCAGCCCCGTATCGGTCTTCGCCTGCTTCAGCCGCGAAGAATATGCTTTCAGGTCCACAAATTTCAACGGGTCGGTGGAGGCCAGATTACTGTCGAAAACCTCGTATTGATTGTCGTCGAGAAGCTGCGCCAGGCGGGCTCGGGCGTCGATGCGGAAATGCTTGTCGCACTTCGGGCAGACATTGAGGTTGTCTTCCAAGTCCTTTTTCCAGATAATCTGCCGGCAGCCGTCACACTTCACCCACAGTCCTTCGGTGCGCACCCTCTTCTCGCCCGAAGTGTCCAACTCGCCGGATTGTCGCTTAAACCAAGTCATGAAGAGCAGTTCCCAGTTGCCAGTTCTCGGTTCTCAGTAAAACCCAGCCGGGCCACGCTTGTTACTAAGAACTGAGAACCGGGGAACTGAGAACTAGTATTCAATTCCTCTCTGCGCCATCACACCTTTTTCATAGGCATGCTTGACTTGGCGCATTTCTGTCACGGTGTCGGCTAGCTCGACAATTGTCGGATGCGCGTTCCTTCCGGTCAAGATCACGTGCACCATCTCCGGTTTCCGACTCAGAGACTCAGCCACCTTCGCCGGGTCCAGCATACCGTAGCTGATGGCGTAATTGATTTCATCGAGCACCACCAGGTCCCATTCGCCGGATTGAATCGCCTTCTCGGCCTCAGCCCAAGCTTCCTCCACCATCCGGACGTCTTCAGGGTCGGGCTTCTCCGCGCCGACTTTCACAAAGCCGCGTCCCATTTGCTTCATGACGAACTTGTCACCGAAAGCCTTGACCGCATCGAGTTCGCCATAGTGCCACGAGCCTTTCAGAAACTGCAGCATCAGGACACGCATCCCCTGCCCAACCGCCCTCAACGCCGTCCCCATGGCCGCGGTGGTCTTGCCCTTGCCGGGGCCGGTATTCACGATGATGAGACCACGGCGCAGATCCGACATGAAGATACGAGAAAAGATCGAATCCGTAATTGTACGCGGAGGGGAATGTTACGTGCCACACGGGCACCCTAGATGACCAAGCCTTGTCGCAAACAAGAAGGCGGACGGTTTTGGGTTCCGTCCGCCTTGAGTCAAACGGGGGAGTAGATCCTTAGCCTTAAGGCATTTCGACGACTCGTTGCAGCTGAGGCTGACCGCCGCCTTTCGCTGCGCCCGTGTCTTCGGCGCCCAGCAAGCGTGCTGCGACCCGCAAAGCGTCCATCTCCTTGCGAACCCGCATCAGCTCTTGCTCCTTCATTCGTAATACGTCGTACGGGTTTTTCATTTTGGGGGAGGGCCTCGCCAACAAATTCAGACTAATGTTTTGCCTGTCAGGAAATACAGTAAACCAGTGCTGCTCCGCTGTGAAGCTGCCAGAAGTTCATCGGGGCTGGGAGTCGAGTATCGCGAAGGAGTAGGCTGACTGGCCGCTGACCGTTACCATAAAGTTAATGTCCCAAATGATAAGGATGATTCTTAAGAATGGTGAAAGCACGGTAAAGCTGCTCCACCAGAACCACCCGCGCCAGTTCGTGGGGCAGCGTCATCCTACCCAGGGACAAGGTAAACGCGGCTTGGCGCCGCGCTTCGTCACTGAAACCGTCGCTGCCGCCAATCGCAAATAACAGTGGGATCGCGTTCACCTGCTCGCGCTCCAGAAACTCGGCCAGCTCTTCGGATGAAAGCTGCTTCCCCCGCGCATCGAGAAGCACCAGCTTGTGCCCCTCTTTACTCTGCTGCCGGTGCCGCCGCCCGTCGCCGCCGGCTAGCGATAAGATTGCGGCTTCGTCTTTCAACGCCAGTCCCGCGACCTCGGCATAGCGCGATATCCGTTTCAAATACTCGTCTGTAAGAGCTTCGATCGCCGGTTCTTTCGTCTTCCCAATCCAAGCCACTTTAATCTTCACAGGCTTCAGGCTTTTCCCGACGCCAAGACCACGTCGGCGCCGAACCGAATCTCGTTTCCCAGGCGATAGCGCTCGATTGCCGCTGTCGCCTCCGCGCGGATCGCCGGCCACTCTTCCACCTGCACTCGTTCCAGCATCGGACGGAAGGGAGCTGCCACCGCGCACGCGTATTCGAAAACTTCTTCCGCGTCTCCCGGCCAAGTCCAGGGCAAACGCTGAATCGACTCTTCTACCGCGTGAAATCCTGCGGCACTCAGCACCTTCGAAAGAGATCCCGCCGCTGAGAATCGAAAAGGATCCGGTCCCGCCGGAGGAAGAATGCTTCCACCAACATGCCGGTGCACAATCTTCATCGTAGTTTGCCAATAAGGTTGTTCCATCGGACCCCAGGCGGCAAAGCAAGCACGAGCTCCCGGCTTTAACACGCGGCGCAGTTCGGCCAGCGCGCGTTGGAAATCGCTGAAAAACATCACCCCAAAACGGCAGGTGGCAAGATCAAAGCTCTGGTCGGCAAACGGCAGATGGTGCGCGTCCGCCTGTTGCGTCATGAAGTTTAAGAGATTCTTGTCCTGGGCGCGCTTGGCCGCGATGTCAAGCAGTTCCGAACTCTGATCCACGGCCGTGACCAAGCCTCGGGGACCGACACGCTGCGCCAGGCTGATTCCCGGTTCGCCGGTGCCGGTTGCCAGATCGAGAACGAGCATGCCCGGCAGCGGACGCGAGTATTCAACCAAGGCTTCCGTGACTGCGCTACCCAGCACCGCCGACTTTGCCTTCCACTTCTCCGCAGCCACCAGGCGGAAACAGGAGCCCCACGGCGCTGGATTCGAAGCGCACACTTCAGGCCTTCTTTTTACGCGGCTTCTTGCGCGCCGCCGACGCGGTCTTGGTAGATGTGGATTTGGTGGTTGCAGATCTGGCAGTCACAGATTTGGCACTCGCCGGTTTGGCAATCACCGGCTTGGCTGCCAATGCCCGCCGGGCCTTCGGTTTCGCCAGCAGTTCCCCCGGCTCCAGCCGCTTCGCCGACTTCCACAGCCGCTCCAGATCGTAGAACTGGCGTGCTTTCTCGGAGAAAATATGGACCACGAAGTCCACGTAGTCGAGCAGCACCCACTCCGCCTGCTTGTAGCCCTCGGAGTGCGTCACGCGCAGCCCCAGTGCCTCGAGCCGTTCGTCCACTGCGTCGGAAATCGCCTGGATCTGGCGAGGATTGGTCCCGCTGCACATCACAAAATAGTCGGTGAACGCTCCCGAATCTTTTTCCAGTTCGAGAATCGTCACATCTTCAGCTTGTCTGTCTTGGCAGGCGAGAATGGCTTCACTTACCTGGTGTTTGAGGTCGTCCTTTTTCTTCATACGGGCTCATTGATTGTAACCCGCCCTGCGGTAGAGACGTGGCTTGCGCTTCTCAGCTTCTATACAGCCCATGCTTCCGTACATAATCCGCGACTCGCGGGTCGAGCCATCGTGCCAGCGACTTGCCCTGCGCTGCCGCCGCCCGAATCGCGGTCGCGGAGACGCTCTGATGAACTCCCTCCAGCAAGTGCAGCGTGACGCCGGGAAGAACCAGATCGCCTTTTGCCGGCTGCTTATGAAACGGACGCGTGACCGCAGCCGGCGGCCGTAAATCTTCCGGCAACGACTCGGCGACGTCCCGCAATGAAAATCCGGGACGGCTGGCCACGACGAAATCGCATTCCGCCAGAAGCGCGCGCGCCTCACGCCATTTCGCGACGTCGCGGAAGGCGTCAATTCCGATCAGAAAAAAGAGCCGGTCGGACTTCTTGAGGGTTTGTTTCAGGCGCCGAACCGTGTCGATCGAATAATTCACGCCGCCCAACGTAGGGAGAGCCGCTCCCGGCTGTCGACCGGAGCGAAGCTCCGCAGCCGGCCACTCCGGCGCTTCCAGCAGTGATGGCACGAATCCCCGTTCGTCCTGGGTTGCGAGCGCCACCATGGCATAACGATGGATGAACGCCGTGAGCGGATGCTTCTGTTTGTGCGGAGGAACATTCGTCGCCACAAACAATACCTGCCGCAGAGAGTAGCGGCTGGCGGCCGCCTGCGCCAGTGCCACGTGTCCGCGATGGATGGGGTCGAAGCTGCCGCCGAAGAGCCCGATATTCATTTCGATATGCCCTGCCTGATATTTCCTGCGATGCCCCATTAGTTTCGTCGTTTGCGGGTCGTAGTTGCAAGTCGTGTTGCAACACCGTGTTGCAACACCGGTGGTGCAACACTAATTCGACGCTCGCCTTTCAGTACCAGCGGTTTTGCGGAAAAGCGCCAACTGAGACTACGCTGTCGGACAAAGCTCTTCGTCATTTTCTCGGCGTTGCCCCCAGGTTGTGCCTGGCAGGTGTACCTCTGGCCACTGTGCCGCCAGGAAACGCGGCTGGACTAGCGTAACTCGCCCTGCGCGCGGTCTGCGCATAGCATGAGGCCATGCGAATGAAACTCCCCTTCATCCGCAGCATGGCGGTAGCTCCGGCACGGGCTCCTATCCTGCGCTACGGAGTCGCTCTCCTTAGCGCGGTCCTGGCACTGATCCCAACATTGTTTTTCTCCGATATCGCGGAAAGCCGCCTCGTCGTGTTCGCCGTCGCCGTGATGGTCAGTGCCTGGTACGGAGGATGGAAGCCCGGATTGGCCGCCACCTCTTTTGCGCTTACCGTCAGCGCCTACTACTCGCTCGCTGGAGAACTGACTCCACGCGAGTACCACAGGGCGATCGCGCACCTCGCCATGTTCATTGCCGTGGCCCTGCTGATCTGCTGGTTCAACGCCGCCCTCCGGGCTACGCAGGAGAGTCTGAACCGGTCCGAGAGTAATTTTCGCTCGCTGGTGATGAACGCGCCCTATGGTATCTGCCGCTGCGACGCTCTCGGAATCCTGCACGACGCAAACCCCGCGCTGGTGGCTATGTTTGGCTATGACAGCGCCGCTGAGCTCACCGGCAGACACCTGGGCAGCCTGTACGCCGATGCCCAGCAATGGTTTCAAACCGCCGATTATTTTCACGCGCGAAAGGAATTCAACAACCAGACCACGGAGTGCGTCCGCAAGGATGGCTCGGCCATCGTGGCGCGCATCTCCGGTCGTTCGATTTCGAACGGTAAAGACGGAGGCAGCTTCGAGATCTTCATGGAAGACGTTACCGAAACCCGCATGTTGGAACTGCAACTCCGTCAGGCGCAAAAAATGGAAGCGATCGGCCGCTTGGCCGGCGGCATCGCTCATGATTTCAACAATCTGCTGATGGTGATCTCCGGCTACTCCGAGTTTCTGCTCGAGCGCCTCGGACCCGATCCCCGCCTGCGCGGGCCGGCGCAGGAAATCTCCAATGCCACGCAGCGCGCCACTTCCCTTACCCGGCAATTGCTGGCCTTCAGCCGCAAGCAGATGCTTACCCCCAAAGTGCTCGACCTCAACGAGGTGGTAAACGAGAACCTGAAAATGCTTACCCGCATGATCGGCGAGGATATCGATCTCGTCATGGTCCCAGGCCCCGTGCTCGGCGCTGTCCGCGCCGATCCCGGCCAAATAGACCAAGTGATCATGAACCTTGCCGTCAATGCCCGCGATGCCATGCCGCAGGGCGGCAAGCTGACCATCGAGACCGCCAACGTCACTCTCGACGAAAACTTCGCCCGTACTCACACCCCGCTCACTGCAGGCGACTATGTGATGCTCGCCATCAGCGACAGCGGCGTCGGGATGGACAATGAAACCCAGTCGCGCATCTTCGAGCCTTTCTTCACCACCAAGGGCGCCAAGGGCACCGGCCTCGGCCTCTCTACGGTGTACGGCATAGTAAAACAAAGCGGCGGGTTTATCTTCGTCGACAGCCAGCCGCAGCGCGGCACCGCTTTCCGTGCCTATTTCCCGCGAGTCGATGGCGGAGAAGAAGCCGTCGCGGCACAGGAATCTATCGGCCTTCCCCGCGCCGACCGGGGGCACGAGACCATCCTTCTCGTCGAAGATGAAACCAATCTGCGCCGTCTGGCCTGCCAATATCTGGAAACGCAGGGCTACACGATCCTCGAAGCCGAAGACGGCGCCGCTGCTCTGCAAATCGTCGACGGCCACAAGGGCGCCATCGACCTCCTGCTCACCGATGTCATTATGCCCGGGATGAATGGCAGCGAATTGGCCGCACACATCTCCAAGCTGCTCCCGGCGATCCGCGTACTCTACATGTCGGGTTACACCGAGAATGCCGTTGGTCACGACGGCATGCTCGATGCCGGCATCAACTTGCTCCAAAAACCATTCAGCCTTCCCGCTCTGAAAGACCGCGTCCGGGAAGTACTGGATTCTGAACCCATCCCCCTGGAGGTCGTTATGTCGTCCCGCACCCGCTCAAGCGTTCTTGAAAAGAAGGTTCCACCGTTTCGAGCTCGCCGTTTCAATCTCCATCTTCCGCTGCGCTATCGTCCACTCGGAGAAAAGAGCTGGCGTCCGGGCACCACTGAGAACATCAGCCGCTCCGGGTTGCTCTTCCAGGCGCAGGAATTGCTCCGTCCGAATGCGCAACTGGAAATCAGCCTCGTGCTCCCCGCGGAGATTGCCGGCCTCGCCGCTACCGAAGTCATCTGTCGCGGAGAAGTGGTCCGCTCCATCGAAGCGCAGGGACAGGGACAAGGACAGGGCAAGGGACAGGGTGTGACGCCCGCCCTAGCCGCAAAGATTCTTCAATACCACTTCCAGCACGGCGCGCGCGTAGGCGAAGCGTAAGTGGGTGGCGCGGACACTCCTGTCCGCGAAAACTTAATTTGCTCGGTTATCCATCCGCGGTTACTTTCGATACTCGTCCCGCCTTGGACAACACGCCCTGGGGCTGTTACATTTCGGCCAGTACCATTGCGTCACTCCGCGAGGCGAGCCATGTCCCTGGTCGTGAAACTCGAAGACGATCTCGGCGAACGCAGCGAGTGGGTTATGCTGCATGGGGTGGTTCCTGCCACCAGCCATGAGGATTTCCTGCTGCTCAGCGGTATTGATCCGTTTGGCAAAACCGTATTCAATCACCTGCAGATGGAAACTTTCCTCAGGGAATGGGATCGTGCGAAAGATCGCGTGCGTGATGACAGTCAGTTGGAGGCCTGGGAAAAGGTGAAGCATATGGCCGAGACCTGCCGCCACGACCGCGACTTGTATCTGCGCTTCGTCGGTAACTAGCCCGTGTGGGACGGGCGCCCCCGCCCATTCAAGCCGAGCGCAGCTCGGACTTCCACTATCGGATCACGTGGATCCTGACGCCCAATTTCAGGTTTTTCCACGATTTGTCAGCCGTGTACACCGGAGCCTTCAGCGTAAGTCCCAGAGCTAAACAGGCCCGGTCCCCCAATGACAACCCAAGTGCGCGGGTTTGGGCAACCAGACTTCCCGCAATTCTCGCGTGTTCGGCCGTGAAGGGCGTGGCCTCTCGAATCGGGCTGAGAGTGTCCTCCCACGCTTCGGCAGGAGCGCCGCCTCTGCTTACGAGTTTGGATTGCACTTCGGCAAGATTGACCGTACTGCAGGTTGCGTCGCTCAACAGTTCCGGCGTCAGCTTGTCCGCCCCGGGCTCATGGTTGAGCAACGCTAGCACAGCCGAAGCGTCGAGCACGATCCTACTCACGTTTGGCGGCCTCGCGGCGTTCGGCGATGAGTTCGTCGGCCAGCGATCTTCCCGATTTTACATACCGCCGAACACGCTGTTGCGCCCGCTCGATGCGGCGTTTCAGCGTCGTGATCCGTAGTTCGTCATCCTCAATTCGCAGCACCACCTCATCGCCCGCGCTGATACCCAGCGCTTTACGAAAAGATGCGGGGATCACTACTCGACCGTTTTCATTGACGCGCAGTCGGGCTTCGGTATCCATTGTCACACTCCTTACGACATGACACAATAATACAATAATGTCATAGAATACGAAATGTGACAATCCATCGATTTCGACCAATCCGGTCGTAATATGGACTTACCGGGTGTGGATAACCCGGCTTGGAATCATTTCGACAGCGCTCCCAGCGCCTCCCGAAACAGCACTTCAAAACTCTGAGGACTCTTGCCACTCCGCGCCGCCAGCAGCGCTTTATCCGCCGCTGCGCGCTGATAGCCAAGATTGATCAGCGCCGAAATAACATCTTCCTCCACCGGGCTCGCCGGCGAAGCGCTTGCTTCGGATGCTCCCGTCGCCGCCGGCAGCTTATCGCGCAGCTCCAGCACCATGCGTTCCGCTGTTTTCTTGCCGATTCCGGGAATGCGAGTGAGCCGTGCCAGGTCGCCTCCGCGAATCGCTCCCACCATCTCGTCCGCCGGCATCCCACTCAGGATCGTGATCGCCAGCTTCGGACCAATCCCGCTAACCGTCAGCAGCTTCTCGAAAAGCTGCTTCTCGGCAAGTCGCAAGAATCCATACAAGCTGAGCGCATCCTCCCGAACGTGGGTATGGATGTGGAGCGCGACTTCAGCGCCTGCGGTCGGCATCTCCGTAAACGTCGGCACGCTGATGGCAACGTCATAGCCGACCCCATGAGTTTCCACGATCGCCTGGTTCGGGTGTTTCGCCAGCAGCGTTCCGCGAAGATACGCAATCATCGGGTGTATTGTACGGCAGTCCGCGGAGGAACAACCCCGCGGAGGGACAGCGCCCTCGGCTGCCCGGCGGCTAGTCGGGCCGAGCGAAGATTCGCTGGTCTTCCGCCGCCCGAATAAAATGACACTTTTTCCTTCAGCTTCCACAGGAAGTTTCTCCCCTCCACAGTTTTTACACAACGGAGCCTCACTTTGCCGTTGCGTTAAGCTTTCCCCTCCCGCAAAGTGCTTGCAGTCAAGAGCGTGAGCTGTTCTGATCTGGTCCGACAAGGGTTCAGCGTTGCCGGTGATTTTCGAGAGTGAGTCACTGGGGGAAAGTCGGCGCATGTCCAGTGTGCCGGTGCCCGGGCTTCGCGGCCTCCAAAGAAGTCCTTCTTCCAAGAAGGATGGAAACGCCGAATCCTAACCCTGAAGCGCAAGCTTCAAGGTGAACATTGATGCAAGGCACTTTTCGGAGTGCAATTGCGCGATGATCTTTCGCCCCGGCGAAAGACGGCAGTCAGAACATCCGCGACAACAATGCGGCTTGGGTGGCTGGCCCAAGCCGCATTTGTTTTTTTGCAGCCGCAGCCCTGTTTATCAACGATGGGAGCAAGTTGTAGAGTAGAGATGCGCCCCCAATGACCTCGACTTCTTCCGACAACTTCAAAGAGGCTCTCAAGAAGCAGGCCGATATCGTCCGTATCGTCGGCGACTACGTCAAGCTGAAGAAGGCTGGGGCCCAGAATTTCTCCGGCTTGTGTCCTTTCCATGCCGAGAAGACGCCTTCGTTTTCCGTGCATGCTACGCGGCAGTTTTATCACTGCTTCGGCTGCGGAGAGTCGGGAGATGTCTTCACCTTCATCCAGAAGGTCGAGAACGTCACCTTCCCGGAAGCCGTCCGCCTGATTGCGCAGAAGCTCGGCATACCAATGCCCAAGATCAGCTTCTCCAGTCCGGCGGAGGCCCGCGACGCTCAGGTGCGCATGGCACTGCTCGACATGCATGTGCGCTCTGCCGCCTTTTTTCAGGATTGTCTGCGGCGGCCCGAAGGCGCAAATGCCCGTGAGTATCTGAAAAGTCGTGGTCTAGACGCGGAGACGATTTCGCGTTTTCGCATCGGATATGCGCCGGATTCCGGATTCCTGCTGCGCGACGCTCTGCGGCGGGAGTTCGACGAGGAGTTGTTGCGGGAGAGTGGACTCTTCTCGTGGAAGGAAAGCTCTCAGCTCTCAGCTGTCAGCTCTCAGGAAAAGCAGATCCTTCGCTCCGCTCAGGATGACAATGTAGCTAAGAATTCCGAAGCGAACGACGAACAGCCAACAGCGAACAGCGACCGCTCGCAGCTCGTAGCTCGCAGCTCGCCGCCCGCCGCCATCTATTCCAAATTCCGCAATCGCGTGATGTTCCCCATCTGCAATGACCAAGGCAAAGTGATCGCCTTCACCGGACGCACCCTTTCGACTGATGAAAAAGCCGGCCCGAAATATCTGAATTCCCCAGAAACAGCGATTTACTCGAAGTCGCGCGTGCTCTTCAATCTGGACAACGCGAAAGAAGCGATTCGCAAGCTCGAGTACTCCATCCTCGTCGAGGGCCAAATGGATTGCATTTCCGTGTACGCCGCCGGCTTCCACAATGTAATTGCCAGCTCGGGCACGGCGTTCACCGAGCTGCAAGCAAAATTGCTCGGCCGATTCTCGAAGAAAGTAGTGGTCAACTTCGACCCCGACACCGCCGGAGCCCGAGCCACGGAGCGCACGCTCGGGTTGCTGGTCGAAGAAGAATTCGACATTAAGGTTCTCACGCTGGAGACCGGATTCGATCCCGACCTGTTCATCCGGCGCAAAGGCAAAGACGCTTATGGCGCGGCGCTCAAGCACTCGCAGAAGTATTTTGACTATCTGATCGATCGCGCGCGCGCCATGTTCCCCGTGCGCAACCCGGAGAGCAAGGTCAAGGCCGTCAACCATCTCCTGCCGCACATTCAGCGCGTGCCAAGCCGCATCGCGCGCGATGAACTGGCGCTGGAAATTTCGCAGAAGCTGGGAATTGATTCCGCCGTGCTGCGCCAGGAATTAAAACACGCCGCCACCACGCGCTCAGCGACCCAAGTCAAAGCCGCGGCTGAGGCGCAGATCACCGGTGCGGAACGTGTCCTGATCCGGGCGCTGGCTTCGGCAACCCAAATGCAATCCGGCGTAACCCGGAGTTCCGCGAGAGAAGGAACGGACGAGGAATTCGATCCCGCCCGCCAGGCGCAATATGCGCTGCAATCGGAGCATTTATATGAGGGACTGGCCTCGCAGTCTTTGATGGAAGCCCTGCTCGAGGCGGGAACCGAGACGGCCGACGTTCTGGCGCTGCCGAAGACGGAGGAAGACCGGCGTCTGTTGGCTTCGATCCTGATGCATGAGGAGGAAGAGCTGACGCCCGAAACTGTGGAAGGCGCGGTACGAGCTTTGCGGAGGATTTATCTGCGGCGGCGGCTGGAAGAAGGGCAGGCCGCATTGCAGCGCCCCGGGCTCTCGATGGCGGAAAAACAGGCCCTTTTGCAGGAAAAAGTGCGTTTGAAGCGGGCTTTGATGGATCCAGGACTCGGGGAACCGGGCAGCAAAGCGTCGTAAATTGGATCGAAACGTTTGGAACGAAACCAGATCGAGCGCCATCTAAAGGACTAGCGGAAAAAGAGATACGGGCGGTGAGGGCAATCGACACACTGGCGCAAACTTACACTTGCGCCGGCAAGAACAGTAGTCGGCGTGCTATACTCTTAAGGTTTGTGCGCATTGCGCACAACTCCGTTACAACTCCCACCGCTGAAAAGACGATGGCGTCCGCGAACCGGCGAACGTCCTGAGGATAATCTAGCTTGGCACTTGATGACAAGTACGACGACATAAAAAAGCTGATCGACGCAGGCAAAGAGAAGGGATATCTGACCTATGATCAGGTCAACGACCT
>JBEKQC010000054.1:0-52754 GCA_049520095.1 Terriglobales bacterium | reverse complement strand
GGCTATTTGAACGGCAAGCGCTCGGTTACGGTCATCATCTTCCGCCAACCCGGCGCCAACATCATTAGCACGGTCGACAGCATACGCGCGCAACTTCCGTCTATCCAGGCGACCATTCCGCTCGGCATCGATACCACCATCGTTCTCGACCGCACCACCACCATCCGCGCCTCGGTCAGTGACGTCGAGAGGACGCTGCTCATTTCCATCGGCCTCGTCATCCTCGTGGTGTTTGTCTTCCTGCGCAACGGTCGCGCCACGCTCATTCCCGCCGTCGCGGTGCCAGTCTCGCTGGTCGGTACGTTCGCCGTGATGTATCTGTTCGGATACACCCTTGACAACCTCTCGCTGATGGCCATGACCATTGCCACCGGATTTGTGGTCGATGACGCCATCGTGGTGATGGAGAATATCGCGCGCCATCTGGAAAACGGCATAAAGCCCTTTGCCGCGGCGCTGAAGGGCGCGGAAGAAATTGGTTTCACTGTCTTCAGCATCAGCATTTCGCTCATTGCTGTCTTTATCCCACTTCTCATGATGGGTGGAATCGTGGGCCGTCTCTTCCGCGAGTTTGCCGTCACTCTCTCCACCGCCGTTTTCGTGTCCATGATCATCTCGCTGACCACCACGCCGATGATGTGCGCCTACCTGTTGAAGAACGAGCGCACGGAAAAGCATGGCCGCATCTACATGGCCAGCGAAAAGGTCTTTGACTGGGTGCTGTCGTTGTATCGCGGCAGCCTGCATTGGGTGCTCGACCATCCGACTCTCACCCTCGTCGTACTCTTCATTACCATAGCGCTCAATGGGGTGCTGCTTGTCAAGATACCCAAGGGCTTTTTCCCGGTAGAGGACACGGGAGCGATCACCGGTAGCGTCCGCGGGCCGCAGGATTCATCCTTCCCGGCGATGAACGATTCCGTTCAGCAGATCGGCCGCGTGATCAAAAATGATCCTGCGGTCCAGAATGTAATTGCGTTTACCGGCGGCGGCGGGGCCACCAATGGCGGCTCCCTCTACATCGCGCTCAAGCCGCTGGCGCAGCGCAATGTCAGTGCTTCTCAGATCATCGACCGCTTGCGCCCCCAATTGAACCGTCTGCCGGTAGCTTCCGCGTTTCTTCAGGCCGCGCAAGATCTGCGCATCGGCGGCCGCTCCAGCAATGCGATGTACCAGTACACCATCCAATCCGACACGGTGCAGGATCTCTCCAAGTGGGGACCGATCCTGCTGGATGCGATGAAGCGCTTGCCCGGCCTGCAGGACGTGAGCTCAGACCAGCAGAACGGCGGCCTGGATGAGATGATGACCTATGATCGCGTCACTGCGGCCAAGCTCGGGATTACCGCACAGTCGCTGGACTCGGCGTTATACGGCGCATTCGGCCAATCGGAAGTGTCCATTATTTACACCCAGCTAAATCAGTATTACGTGGTGCTGGAAGTCGCTCCTCAGTATTGGCAAAGCCCTGACGGATTGAAAGACATCTATCTTCATTCGTCCGGCGGTAACATTCCGCTGCTCGCGGTGGCCAAGGGACAAGCCAACACCACCCCACTGGCCGTCAACCATACGGGATTATTCCCCTCCGTCACCGTGTCCTTTAACCTCGCGGCGAACGTGTCTTTGAGCGATGCCACCTTGAGCATCACCCAGATGCAAAAGCGGCTTGGCGCGCCTTCCACGCTGCAAGGTTTTTTTGCCGGCACGCTGCAGGCCTACCAGCAATCTCTGGGCACCGAGCCATGGCTGATCGCGACCGCGCTGCTGGCGGTCTACATCATTCTCGGTATTTTGTATGAAAGCCTGGTCCATCCCTGGACAATCATCTCCAGTTTGCCGTCGGCGAGCGTAGGCGCGATGCTTGCATTGATGCTCTTTAAACAGGATTTGAACATCATTTCTATCATTGGCATTGTGCTGCTGATTGGAATCGTAAAAAAGAACGCGATCATGATGATCGATTTCGCTCTGCAGGCAGAGCGCGAAGAAGGAAAGAAGTCCGTCGACGCGATTTTTGAAGCGTGCATGTTGCGCTTCCGTCCCATCCTGATGACGACCATGGCTGCGTTATTGGGCGCTCTGCCGTTGGCGCTGGGGACGGGCACCGGGTATGAGCTCCGCCGTCCCCTGGGCATCACCATTGTGGGAGGGTTGATCTTGAGTCAACTGCTCACGCTCTATACCACGCCGGTCGTCTATTTGGCGTTCGACCGGCTGCGGCTGCGGATGCAGGGGAAGCAGCATGAAATCCTTAACTATGGGGCCGGAGCAGTCCCCAGCGCCACGGATTAATCCCTTCACCCTCCGTTTCTGCTTCTTGTTCTTCGCCCAACAGTTGTGCTGCTGGCAATCTGTTTAGTTCTTCTTGATCATCCTCTTTTCGAAAAATCTAGAGTATGTATGGTATCGAACAGTCCGCCGATTCCTGTATCGAGTAAGGTAATGCGCGATATGGCGGAGAAGAAAACCGAGCGCAGCAACTGCCGTTTCACAGTCCAGCAGGCGAGTGATGGAAAGCCCGTCCTTGTCGTCCAACTTTTCCAAGAAACCATTCCAATGCTGAGGCAGGTATTGTTTGGATTTGACCTACTTGGAGGTACGCGGTTTGAGGACGCCAAGAAACTCGCCGAGATGCTCAACGAGCACGTCCTAGACCTCTTCGTGACGAACTAGCGAATCTTAGGCTTTCTTCCCCAGGGCTTGCCTTCTAGAAGTAGGAATACTCCGGCAAAGGGGCTCTGCGGCGTGCCGACTTTGACCTGAGCTAATTCCAGTCACTGTGCATGAACGCCCTCTCGAACTCAAGAGGGGTCGCATGGATGGCGTTTGACAACCTCGCGTTAATCACCGGGGACCCCCGCGAGCCGCCTTTGTTCGTAGCGGAACTTTCTGACAGCCCCTGCTGTATCTCAGGTCAAACTCTCACAAGGGGGACAACATGAGTTCCACCAAGAACCCAGACAGATTCGTAGGCTTGCTCCGACGGAGTCCATCTGCGCCGGCCTTCATTGCCGCGATACACCGCTCGTAGGCCGGGAGCACAACTGAGATCCAACGAGGATGAACCAGATAGCTTGGCCGAGCCAAACAACAGTCATGCCATGGACGTCGAGCCGCAAGTGACCGATGCCGATGCCAAGAATGATGAGTGGGGCAACGACGCAGCCGTAGATGGCGACACCATGGCCGAGTCCCCGGCTCCGCAGCGCGGAGACGGACCAAAGAATAATTGCCATCGAGGCGGCCACGGAATAAATGCGCGCGAAGGCTTGATTGATCTGAAAAACGCCGTCGATCACGATTTGCCATTGATGCGCGGCTGCAGGAACGTCGCGAACCATGTGCTTCACAATACCCGGGATGATGAATCCGCTGACCGCCGCGGCGATGACCACGGCGACGCACGCGAAGCCGTAGGTGACGATTGCAGCGAAAGAGATCCGGTCGGCGGCGGCCGTGCGCTGTGCGAGGCCGCAAGCGCCTAGGAACATCAGGAGGACACTCACCATAGCGATCGAGTGTGCGGCACCGGAGGCGATCGACAGATGCGCGACTTGTTCAGCTGTTAACGAGGCCGTCCCCGTAGGGTGGATAGCCATAGTGAGGATGCCGCCCAGCGAACCGGCAATGAGAGCAATTCCAGCTTTACGATCGTCCGTCATGATCGACACTCTAGACATAAATCGCCTGCGTGTGAAAGTGTTATTTACAGAAGTGCCGCGATACGGAACAAAAGCGCCGGATATGTTCAGGAATCAGGGATTGTGAAGGCCAAGAAAACAAAGAGTAAGGCTGCGTCTCATGCGAAAACGGATCGTCGTATTTTGCGAACGCGCGACGCGTTAGGCGACGCGCTCGTTGCGCTGATGCACGAGAAGAATTTCGACGAGATCACGGTGCAGGATGTGCTGGACCGTGCGGGAGTGGGGCGTTCAACATTCTACGTACACTATCGCGACAAAGATGATTTGTTCCTGAGCGATGTAGAGGATTTTCTTGAGTCGTTTTCAAGCGCGCTGAAACGGCAAGACGCGAGCACGAGACGGCTGCTGCCGGTGCAGGAGTTTTTCACGCATATCCGTGAGGTACGTGAGTTCTATGCGGCGTTGGTGAGGTCTGGGAAGGTGAATGACGTGCTGGCGCTGGCACGGGGATTCATTGCGCGCTCGATTGATGAAAGATTGCAGATGGCGGGCGTGGAGATCGATTCAGTGCAGCGATCTGCCCAGGCCCACGCTCTGGCGGGGAGCTTTTTCTCGTTGCTCGACTGGTGGATGGACAAAGGGATGAAGGCGGACCCCAAGGAAATGGACGACCTGTTTCACCGCATGGCGTGGAGCGGACTGGCAGTGCGCTGAAAGTAACCTGGTCACGCGCCGAATACTTGATCCCTGTTAGCAGAGAATTCTCGGGAAGAAGGGTTAGCACTAGACTGCATGCTCCGCCACACTTCCTATCCCAATGTAAACAGCCTTCGCCAAGGGAAGAACTTGAGTTGTACCTCGCGATACTCACTGGCCGTGAACTTGATTCGTTGACACAGCAGACGACGTACTCGTCATTGTAACTTTCTTTGTGTTGTCGTCGGGAATGCGGTCGATCAGCAGCAGGAAGGGATCCACCCCGGCCTCGTCCGGCAGCTCCGCCGTCGTGAAAGTGTAGCTGGACTTGTTATTCGCGATGTGCACGCGCTCGCGGTAGAGTGTTTTGCCATACTTCCGGCCTTTTTCCGGCTTGGCGAAGGCGCCGATGTCGATCCAATCATCCATCGCCACCTCAGTCTCGTTGCCTTTGGCGTCGGCTTTGTATTTGTGCGTTTCCACGTTGATGGTGACGTCGTACTTGCCATCCGGGCGTTTCACCGCCGTGGCCTCCAGCGTGCGATTGGAAAACAAGGTGATGTCTTCGAACAAATCCTTGATCAAGTACTGCAAATGTGGCGGAGTCTCCTCGCGCAGCGCATCCACCAGCGCATAGGACGTGGGATACGGCGGCGCATTGTAAGCATATTGCTTAATCACCTTGCGCAGCGCACGGTTCACCGCGTCTTCTCCGATCATCTCTTTCAGGTAGTAGAGAACGACACTCGCCTTCCGGTAGTGGACGTATCCCTGCCCGGATTCCACCGTCAGCAGCGGTTCTTCCCGGTGGCGCTCCCGGCCTCGCGAACGGAGGTAATTGTCCATTTCATATTTCAGGAACTTCCGCATCATGTCGCGGCCGTACTCTTTTTCCATCACCATCAGTGCCGAGTATTGCGCCAGGGATTCCGACAAGAACGTGGCTCCCTGCATGTCGGCGCCTACTACTTGATGCGCCCACCACTGGTGGCCCGTCTCGTGCGCCACGACGTAATAGACCATGTCGATGTCGTCGGGGTGATTCAGGTTGGCGATGAAGCCGATGGACTCCGAATACGGCATGGTTCCCGCAAAGGCCTGCGCAAACTGCGCGACCCGCGGAAATTCGATGATCCGCGCTTCTTTGTGATAATACGGACCGAAGTTCTGTGTGTAATACTCGAGGGATTTCTTCAGCGATTTCATCATCCGCGGCACATTCCACGGATGATCCTTGTCGTAGTACACCTCGAGCCTGACGCCATTCCACTCTTCGCGTTGCACCTCGTAACGGCCCGACATGAACGAGTAGAAACGCAGCGACGGATGATCGAGCTTGTAGTAGAAATATCGCCTACCATTTTCCTGCCACTCTCGCACCAGCGATCCAGGCGCAATCGCAATCTGGTCCGACGAGGTGCTGATGACGGTTTCCAGGTCCGCCCAATCCGAATGGTCGCGGATGTAGCTGTCCCGGCAGTCGTCGGTGCAATTGCGTTCAAGTGGCCGCATCAATTGCTGTTCCCCGAGACCGTATTTGCGACGGTCATTGGGGTCCGTTAGCTCGCGCGACGTGTCATAGCCGATCACCGGAGCGACCGAGTTATTGAAGAAAGTACCGTTCTGAGCAATTTCCACATTGCTGACCGAGTCTTCGAATCCGCGATTTTTGCTCTTGACGATAAAGACGGCAGTGCGCGATTCGCCAGGCTGGAGTGGGGGTGTAAAACGGTAAATGCGATAAGACAGCCGGGTATCGTTCTTGGCCAGCGTCGCGCCCGGAATCTGGATGTCGGTGTCGTACCGCCGGTCAACCGAATAATGGATTTCCGTCAGCGGCTGCGGAAATGGGTTGTACAGTTCTTCCTGCGCGCGCATGGTCACGTTACGGGTTTCCGGGAAAATGTCCACCCAGTACTTGTCGCTGCGGACGCGCGGCTGCGGCAGTCTGTCGAATTGCTTGTAGTTTTTCTCGTAATCCGCCTGCTGGGCCAACTGATCCTTGGGCCCAATTACCTCATTGAGGACCTCGGTGTTGTAGAAAATCCAACCTCCCGTCGCGGCGAACGACGCTAGACAGACGAGCGCCAGCGCCGGCCACGGGCTGGAAAAACGGAGACGCGCAATCCGCCAGCGCTCCGCCCATCGCGCCTGCTTGCCGCGCGGCCAGAACATGACGGTGGCAATCGCAAGCAGTCCGCAGAACAGAATCCAGTACAACGCGAACCAGCGCCAGGCAGTGATATACGGCTTATCACCGAACAGATCGGAGTAAGTAACATTTGGAGTGGATGCGAATTGAACGAGGTTCGAAGAGACGTTGAGCGGCCGCCAGATAAAGAGATTAACGATCAGAAAAGCGATGTAAGCGAAATAGCCAACGTACTTGTTCGGCGACAGTACGTGGATGAAGAACGCGAACACTCCTAGAAAGAAGAAGAGCGTGAGATCGCGCACGAAGAGCTGGTTAAGATAGAGTCCCAGTTGATAGCGATGGTAACCGTAACTGGCCTGCACAATGACGCCGCTGACCAAAGCCAGAAATTGCACGAGCATCACCATGGCGGCTAGCGCCGTGAAGCGCGCTGCGTACGAGATCCACTCCGGCACGGGGAGGGAGTCCGTAATCTCGTCCATGTGAGCGTCGCGATCCTTCCAGATGAGCACACCTGCGTAATACGTGATCAGGGCAATCAGGAACAAGTACAGTGAGCCCGCGATCATTTCCAGCAACCAGTAAGTGACCGGCAGCGTACTGTTGCCATATCCCTCGCGCGCGTTCATGGCCACGCTCGGCACGCAATTCAGCAGGCCTGCAATCAGGATCACGATAAAAACGGTGCCTTTGAAGATGCCCAGGAGGTGGATCTTGACGGCGGAAATGTACATCTCCCACGAAGTGGCTCTGCACGTGACCGTTGGGAGAACGACCGAAGTCGGAACGGGTTCCGGAGCCTCTCGCACCTTGCGCGCCTTCTGACGCCTCTCCGCGAAACTGAACCGGGAATATGCAAAGATCAGGAAGAGCACGCCAACGCCAATCCATAACAGGCGATTCCAGAACATCAGCCCGCTCAAGCCCAGCGAGATTGTGTTTTTCTCGGCTACAGTCCAGTACTTCGTGGCCAGGGCAAAGGTGCGAACGCCGAACGGGTCGAGCAGGGCGGCGATGTGCTCACGCTCAATGTCACTCAGCAGGGCAGCCGAAACGCCGTAGCCCGTGAGAAGCAGCAATGCTCCCACGAACGAGACGATCTCATTGCGCGCCAGCACCGCGATGGTGAAGAGAATGGCGGCCATGAAGAACGCATTCGGCACCGCGAAGACAAGAACCCCTTTAAGATGGGCGCTCCAGATGATGTGTTCCCACCGCTCCGGTTCCACCCAGGGCATGTATTTCGCCAGCAGGATGCCGATGGAAACCCCAAGCATTGGAATCACCGACACCAGAGTCGCTCCGAAGAATCGTCCAAGAAGAAAGTCGCGGCGACGGAGCGGGGTCGTGAAGACGATCTGATAGGTGTTGTGGCTGAAATCACGCGCCGCCGCCGAATTCACGAAGGCCGTCACCATCAGCAGCGCTAGCAGCCCGATGATCGCATAGTAGTTCTCGATCACGTAGGGCGCATTGCGGTAGGTATTGCTGAGCGCCCCACCGATCTGGATGTGGTCGGAACTGGTCGCGCCGAAGATCATGGCCGCAATGATCAGAGTGAAAATCCAGAGCATCCAGGAACGCAGCCAGTAGCGGATTTCGAACCACGCGATGTGCAGGAACATGTCGGCTCTCAGTTCCACCCGCGGATACAAGTGAAGAAGACATCCTCAAGGTCGGGGACACTGGGCGCGAACCCGTCGTCCGGCGACTGGGCGCTTAAGACATGAAGATGAGGATGGCCGCCCACGAGACGGTTTGAGATCACGCGATAACGCTGCTCGTAGCTGGGCAAATCGGCCTTTGCGATGGAGCGCTGCCAGACCCGGCCCTTAAGCTGCGCCACCGCTTCGTCGGGCTTGCCCTCATACAGCACCCGCCCCTCGTGAATGATGGCCATCTTGGTGCAGAGATCGGTTACGTCTTCCACGATGTGGGTGGAAAGAATGACGATGACCTGCTCTCCCACCTCGGCCAACAGGTTGTAGAAGCGGTTGCGCTCTCCGGGGTCGAGGCCTGCCGTAGGCTCGTCCACAATGAGCAGCTGCGGGTTGCCGATCAGCGCCTGGGCAATCCCGAAGCGCTGCCGCATGCCGCCGGAAAAGCTGGTCAGAGATTTCTTGCGGACATCGTAAAGATTGCACCGCTTCAACATGGCCTCGACCAGCTCTTTCCGCTGTCTGGAGCCGCCGATTCCCTTCAGGATTGCGAGGTGATCGAGCATGTCCTGCGCCGAAATCCGCGGGTACACGCCGAATTCCTGTGGCAGGTAGCCCAGCCGCTTGCGCACCTCGTCCTTCTGATTGAGAACATCGATCTCTCCCAACCGCAGGCTCCCCGAATCGGCCTCCTGCAGGGTTGCGATGGTTCGCATCAGCGTGCTCTTGCCCGCTCCGTTCGGACCCAGGAGCCCGTACATTCCGTGCGGAATGGTGAGTGAAACGTCGTTAAGAGCTCTTACACCGTTGGCATAAGTCTTGGAAAGGCCGTCGATTTTCAGTTCCATACTTGTCCTGGTTGATGATACGCGGCTTCGGCGCGCGAAGTTCCCGAAGATAATGCATCGGAAATGTGAAAGAAGTCCACATCTCTAGAATGACACCGATTGCGTCATCAAACCTGATTGGGGGCGTGTAACGGGCAATTCGGAAGCAATCTCCAGAATGAGCTGTTCGCGCCCTTTGCCAGCCTGATTTTTGACGGAAAGTCTTACTTTACGCTCCACTCCGCGTATTACTTGCGGTAGCGCTGGGATAACTGCTGGAAGCGCGGATCGGTGCGCAGGGAAGAAAAGTACGGGCTGGCATCGAGCGCGGCAAAATCGTGGAACCCCATTTCGAAGCCTTTTTGCAGCGTGGCCAGCGCTTTCTCTTTATCGCCGCGAGCCGCATACGCCGCGCCGAGCCAGTAATAGTTGATAGCTGCCGGGCGAAGGCGCCTTGACAAGGCGGCCACAGCCTTATCGTAATCTCCTTGCGCCAGATAGGCTTGCCCCAGCCCCAAATCCGCCCAGAAGGATGTTGGATCCAATTCGCGCGCATGCTCGAAGGCGGCAATCGCTTCCGCATAGCGCTGCTGCAGGAAAAGGGCACGCCCAAGATGATAATAGGTTTTTGGATACGTGGACTCGAGTCGCAGCGATTCCCGTGCGGCTTTCTCCGCGCCGGTGGCGTCCGGTGGCTGTTCGTACGCCAGCGCCCAGGAAAGCAGATCCCAGGCGTAGGCATCGTTGCTATCCAATTCGGTAGCAGTGCGGAACTCCCGCGCCGCGTTGGCATAGTCGTACTTGTCCGCGTCAACCGTCCCCAGCGCCAGATGGGTCTCGGCCAATCGAGGGTCGATGGCCAAGGCGCGCTGGGCGAACTGGTCGGCACGCTGCAGATGAGATGGATTCGCGTCGCTGTTGCGATAGGTTTGCCCTTCGACGAATGCCAGCCCAGCAAGGGCTGGGGCGTAATCCGGGTCCAATTTGAGCGCGTCCTCAAAGTGTCGCCTCGCGGCTTCCACCTTTTCGGGCTGGTCGGAAAACTGGACTAATGATTCACCTCGCAAATAGGAGTCGTACGCCTGAGGATTCTGCGTGTAGCGATGCTGAATGGCCTGCTGCTCCTGCGGACTGAGCTTGAGGTTGAGCGACTCCGCAATCTTCAGGGCAGTTTGCTCCTGCAGGGAAAAGACGTCCTTCATTTCTCCTACGAAGTCATCGGCCCACACCTGGAAGCCGGTGGTGGAGTCGATCAAATGCACGTTGATCCGCACCTGATCGCCCGCTTTGCGCACACTTCCTTCGAGCAGATAGCGGACGCCGAGCGCTTTCCCGATCTCCGCGGCACTTTTGTCCGTCGCTTTCATGGCAACGACCGAAGAATGCGAAGCCACGTCGATCGCCTGAATCTTCGAGAGCTTGGTGGTGATTTCATCCGTCATTCCGTCGCTGAAATAAGCGCTGTCCGGTTCCGCGCTCAGGTTTTGCAGCGGAAGGACGGCAACCGAGGGCTTCGTGGCTGGGGCTCCGGATTGCGCTGGAGAATGTTTCTCATACCAGGCGATTGCGCCAATGGCGAACAGCAAAGCCAGTACCGCCACGCCTGCGAATACGATTCCACGCTTTGATCGTGGATGCACCGCGGTCTGTGTGTCCACGGCAGATGTTCGCCCCGAGTCCGTGGCCCGCTGGATGCGCCTCAGATCGGCGCGTAGTTCCGCCGCGGACTGGTAGCGCATCTCCCGGTCCTTTTCCAGCGCCTTTTCGAGGACGCGCTCGAACTCGGCGGGCAGCGCAGGATTCAAGCGCAGCGCTGGAGCCGGGGCCCGGTTCATGATGCCGTCGAAAATCACCCCTGTACTCTCGCCGTGAAAAGGCAAGGCGCCGGTCGCCATCTCGTATAAGACGACCCCGAACGAGAACAAGTCCGTACGTGCGTCCAGTTCTTTGGCCCTCACCTGCTCCGGCGACATATAAGCGACCGTCCCGAGAGTAGAACCGGGGCTGGTGAGATGCTCGTCGCCGACG
The DNA here is from genome assembly GCA_049520095.1 of Terriglobales bacterium. Lineage (GTDB taxonomy): Bacteria > Acidobacteriota > Terriglobia > Terriglobales > Acidobacteriaceae > Acidiflorens. Next base: position 41,743 of record JBEKQC010000054.1, on the reverse strand, counting down.
GTCGCAGTGTTCGCCGAAGCCCCATGGCTGGAAGAACCGGTTGTGGGCGCGACCTTGGCCAGCCCGAAATCCAAAATCTTAGCGTGCCCACGCTTGGTCACAAAGATGTTGGCGGGCTTAATGTCCCGGTGGACGATGCCTTGGGAATGCGCGGCATCCAAGCCGTCGGCAATCTCAATGGCTAGCGAAAGCACAGTTTCGTTGTCCAACGGTTTGGCGGTAATCAGATGTTTCAGCGTCATGCCGTCCAGAAACTCCATGGCGATGAACGACTGCTCACCGTGTTTGCCAATTTCGTAGATGGTGCAAATATTGGGATGATTGAGAGCTGACGCCGCACGCGCCTCGCGACGGAAGCGCTCCAATGCTTGCGGGTCTAGCGACAGGTCATCGGGCAGGAATTTGAGGGCGACGAAGCGGCCAAGCTCGATGTCCTCGGCTTTGTAGACCACACCCATCCCGCCGCCACCGAGTTTCTCCACGATGCGGTAGTGAGAGACGGTTTCGCCGATCATTTCCCGCAAATCTTACGTGGGTAAAATCGGCAAGTCAACGAAAGCGTGGAATTGGCGCTATCTCAAAGCGGCAACTCGGAATCGTCTAACCCCCGAACGCTAGTCTGGCAGCCGACGGCCAACTTTCGTAACTCTTTCCACGCTTTTCCGCGGGCTAGAATCCATAGAGGTGGCGGAGAATAGTTAGTGGTATGGATCATCAGGCATTCCAACAGGTTAGCCAGAACAGCCCGGAGGCGATTCCGGTTGAGATGAGTCGAATCGAAGGCCGCGAATGGTGGCTGTGGGGGTTCGCGGTTGCGGTAACACTGGCATTGACCTTGGGGATCATTTCGTTCACTTTCCCGTGGTTCAATCGGGAAGCGGACGTTTCGTACTGGTTCGATCTCCGGGAATGGGTACGAGGGCTCGCGGCCCTTGTGTTGCTTTTCGACCTATACGCCATTTATCAGCACTTACAACTCCAGCGCATCCGGCGCCAACTGGCGGAGCGGGATCAGCTGTTTCAACTCATCAGTGAAAACGCCGCCGATATGATCGCGCTCGTCGACAGCGATGGCCGGCGGCTTTACAACAGTCCCGCCTATCAGAAGGTCCTAGGGTATTCTTCCGAGGAATTGAGAGCCACGTCATCGATCGAACAAATCCATCCCGACGATCGCCCGCGAGTATTGCAAGCAGCGGAAAAGGCCCGCCTGAGTGGCCAGGGAGAACGAGTGGAATACCGGATACGCCACAAAGACGGATCCTGGCGTACTCTCGAGTCGACCGCGTGCGCCGTTCGAAACGCGAGAGGCCAGACCGACAAGTTAGTAATCGTGAACCGCGATATCACGGAGCGGAAGCGAGCCGAGGAGATGCTGGCCCACAATGCGTTTCACGATGGACTTACCGACCTGCCCAATCGCGCCCTGTTTCTGGACCGGTTACAACACGCGCTAACGCTCTCCAAGAGGCACGCGAACTACAAGTTCGCGGTCTTGCTCATTGATATCGATGAATTCAAAATCATCAACGATAGCCTGGGACATTCGGCAGGGGATCAACTGCTGATTCAAGTTGGGCAACGATTGAAGGACTCTGTGCGGCGTGCCGACATGGTCTCGCGTCCGCGCATGAGCCGCGCCCCTGACAGGCTTGACGATACTCTGGCCAGACTGGGTGGGGATGAATTCGCGATCCTTCTAGACGACATCCGAGACCCCATTGAAGCCGTACGCGTTGCGGAACGAATCCAAGCGGAACTGGCGGCTCCCTTTGTAGTGAACCAAGAAGAAATAGTAATTTCAGCGAGTATCGGAATCGTGTCCAGCGCCAGCCCGCACACCCAGGCGGAGGATCTTGTGCGCGACGCGGATATAGCGATGTATCGTGCCAAGCGTGCGGGAAAAGCCCGGTGTGAGGTGTCTGACACGGCCATGCACGCGAATGCAGTGAAGCGTTTGCGGCTGGAGGCGGACCTGCGCAAGGCCCTCGACCAGGGAGAATTCCGCGTCTACTACCAGCCCATTGTGTCGCTGCGAACCGGTAAGATCACGGGCTTTGAGGCCCTGACGCGGTGGCAACGCCCGGAGGGCTTACTTCCACCGGTCGAGTTCATCGCGGTTGCTGAGGAAATTGGGCTCATAATCCCCATGAATCGGCAACTATTGCGCGAAGCCTGCCAACATCTCCGGTCCTGGCAGTCTGAATTTCCTTCCAGCCCGCCGCTGACCTTGAGCGTGAACGTCACTTCCAAGGAGTTCGCACAGCCCGATCTAGCCAGCGAGATACGCAAATCCCTTGAGCAAACGGGCGTCGATCCCGCCTGCCTGCAACTCGAAATCATAGAAACGATCGCCATGGGGGATGCCGAAAAATCCGGTCATGTGCTCTCGCAATTGAAGGCACTCGGCGTTCGCTTGAGCATTGACGATTTTGGCACCGGATATTCGTCACTCAGCCGCTTGCGCCGGATTCCAGTGGACACCTTGAAAATCGACCGTGCCTTCATTTCGCACATGGACACGGACCCGGAAAGCCGCGAAATCGTACGCATCATCATTATGCTTGCCCACAATCTCGGTTTGAAGGTCGTCGCCGAAGGGACGGAGACGCAAGAACACATAAATTTGCTCAATCAGCTCGACTGCGAAATGGCACAAGGATATTTCTTCTCCCGGCCCGCCGACCACCAGGCTATGTTGAAACTATTGGAAGGCAACCACAGGTCTCGTGCCACGTCTGTCGGTGGTTAGAAACCGGCGGTCATCCTGTTGGTGGCGTCAACCCGCCCCGTCGACATCACACAGAGCTGTTACTCCTGTCACCGACTGTGGTCCTTGAGCGGCGTAGAGTACTAATCAGGTGCATTCCGCTCAAGTATTACTTCGCCGGAGGCCACAATGGAGCGACGAGTGCCGATGCTCGCAGTAGCCTTACTGGTTGCAGTGGTCGCCTCCGCAGCCGCACAAACTGGGAACCGGCAGCAACCCGTCATTCGTGCGGTGGACGGAGCCAGCATCTTTCGAAATTACTGTGCTGCTTGCCACGGACTCGATGGGCGGGGCAATGGCCCGGTGTCCAAGGCGCTGAAACGAGAGATTCCCGACCTGACGAGACTTTCGCAGCGAAATGACGGTGCATTTCCTGCCATTCACGTGCGAAACACCATCATGTTTGGCGCCGACGATCTTCTCCCCGCACACGGCTCGAAAGAGATGCCGATCTGGGGGCCGATTTTCCATGAGATCGAGTTCGATCACGACCTAGGCAATGTGCGGCTGGAAAATGTAGCCAGATATCTAGAATCCATTCAGCGGAAATAGCTTACTGCGGCGCATCACTTATTGGAAATCACAAAGTTGATCGCGCTCGTGTTGTTCCCGCTTACCGTGACCGACTTTTCCCAAGTCCTCGGTTCGGTGAAGACAGGACGGTCAACTCGGCGTTGCGTCAAAACGTCGTAGACCTGCTCTATTCCTTCACGGCCCCAGCCCTCATGCCAGGCCACGATCTGATAGGTTCCGGACGGCACATCGGTAAATTCAAATTCCCCGCTTTCGTCGGTGACGGCATAATAGGGATGCGGAACCACCATCATTTCCGCGTTCATCCAGACATGGCCGCCATTGCACCGGAGATGGACCAGTCCCGGCGTCGACATGGTGCGCGCGGTGATCTGGTTGGTGAACGGAAAGGGCAGGTTAAACGTGGCCGCGCCTTCCATATGAATGGTGTGTAGCGTGGCGTCGGAACTCTGCATCTGGAGCGTGGCATTCTGCGGAACAAGCAGAATGTGCGGGACGTAGCGGCAATGTTTTTGGTCCAAATGGCGTCGTTGCTCGGGCAGGTCCATCGCTTTCCCACTATAAATGTTCTTAAGGTAGACGATGGTATTGGCCACGCCACCTTGCGACCCAACGATCAAGCGCTCCAGGTTAGCCGTCTTCTTAGATTCGGGGTCGCAGATCTGGGGGTCCTTCGTGACCGCATAATCCAGCCCGTGCGGCATCGGACCCGACCATTTCACCGTGCCTGAGATGGTCCCACCGTTGGAGACGGTGACCACCTTGTAGTTGCTCTGTGCTGAAAGTATGGCCGCAGCAGCGAAAAAGAATATCAGGAGCAAACACCACCTACTACCGTTTCTTCGCATCATGGTCACGGATGCTCCTTTTCGAACCTCGCGTCGATTTCTAGTGCCGTCTCGTGACAAGCGTTGGATTGCACTGTCCGCCGGGCTGGCGGATAGAGATTAGGCCCCGACCATAAGGGTAGGGTGAGAGACTTCCAATCGGCTAGATGCCCGGAGGCCATGACCGCGGGTGACCCTGTTTCTCCGGCAGGAGTAAGGGTTGGTCGGCGACTCGACCCCAGACCCCAGGTTCCAGACCCAAGATCCCAGGTTCGAGACCCAAGATCCGAGATTACCGTCCCCTGACGATGCCGCTCTGAACGAGTCACCTAATCGGCGCTGGAGAAGCTTGCGGCGAGCCGGAGTTGGCGCAGCATGGAGCGTTTCTTCTCCTGGTGGGCTTGCATGCGCTTGAGGATATCCGCGAGCACGCGGACGGTCGTGACCGCGTATGGGCCTTTGTTGAGCATCACGCATTCGGCCCGCTCTCCCATGGCGGCATCGGTGATTTCCGAGCGGGATGGGATGCCCTTCTTGGCGAGGCTTTCGAGCACTTGCGTTGCCCAAATGACCGGAACGTGGGCGGCCTCGCACACCCACAGAACTTCTTCCTGAACTTCGGCCAGGCGCTGATAGCCGCACTCGACGGCCAGATCGCCTCGCGCAATCATGATTCCGATGGAACGTGCGCGCATGGCCGCGAGAATCAGCTTGGGAAGATTATCGAAAGCTTTGCGCGTTTCAATCTTCAAGACCAGCCCAAGATGCCGCCCATCCAGCCGTTCAAGATGATCGAGAAGCTGGCGAACGTCAGATTCGGCGCGCACGAAGGAATAGCCGACCAGGTCGGCGTGCTGGACAATGAATTTCAAGGCCTCCAAGTCGTCAGAAGTTATTGCCGGAATATCAATCTGCGTTTCCGGCAGATTGATGCCTTTTTCCGCGCCGAGTTTCTCGCCTTCAGGGCGGGCCTGCGTGATTTCCACGGACACGAATTCCGCGTGCACCTCGCGAATCACGCCGCCAATTTTGCCGTCGTCGAACCAGACCGGTTCGCCCGGCTTGGCATGATCGAGAATCTGCGGCAGCGAAACGCCAATTTGCGCGGGTGCGACCAGCTTTCCGGTCTTGCCGTTCCCGGCCTTGCCATTTCCTGCGTTGCGATTCCCCGCCTTGCGATAGACGGCTGGTCTACCGATCGCCGGCCCTCGAGTCAGGAGAAGCGTGTCACCCAGCTTGAGAAGCAGTGTCTGCGGCAGGTGAGGAAGTTCACCGACGCAGGCCTTTCCAACGCTCCGGAGGACGTTCTTGCCGGACTTATTACCGGCGCGCGCACGACGGAACGCGCGAAGTTGAAGCCCCGGGATGAAGTAAGTTGTTCGCCTGCCTTCCGCCCAACAACCCTGGAGTTCGACGCGGGTAACGCGCAGCGTGCGCCGCCCCTCGCGCGCATCCCGGAGCCGGATGATATCGCCCTGGCGCAATTTCTTTAGAAAACCCGCCGGTACCCGCAGGGAAGCGTCTGCCGGTGCAGGAGGTGACCCAGGATTGTCGTCGGGAGTTAGCCAAATGCGAGCCGTCGTCACCACGCGGCCGTAGATGTCGCGCGCGGGCCGGCACCGAATCACCGACGGTCCCGGCTCAATCGGCCCGGTGCGCAGCTTGGGGCCAGCAAGATCCATCTCAATGCGGCAGTTGCGCCCGGTTTCCTCGCGAGCTCTTTCCAGGTTGTGAATCATGGCGAGCCAGACTTCCGGACTGTCATGGGCGCAGTTGATGCGCATGCAATCCATGCCGTTTTGCACCAGGTCGCGAACGAGTTCGTAATCGGTGGCGGCGTCGGTGGCCATCGTGACCATGATGCGAACTTTTCGCTTGGACGGTGGAGGGCCAAGCAAGGCGTCCGTATTTTTTTCCAGAATCTCGTTGCCTTCGCCGATCCCGACAGACGGCTCGGCAGGGCAGGGGAGTGAGGCGTCCTTGCCCAGCAGAACGTTTAGCACGTGGTGAACGGTCTGGACGGCGATAAGGGCGTGGCTCTCCGTTCTCCCAAGGGAAGAAAGGCCAAGCCGGGCAAGTTGCGCTTGCAACCCGCGGACGTCGTGGCGGCGGAGCGCGAGATAGTGCGTGAGATTACGCGCACTGCGGCGATGAGCTTCGTTGACCGCCAGCGGTCTCTTGAGCAGGGAAGCTTCAAGTCGAAGCATGTCGTCACAAATCGACTCAAGTTCGCCGGAAAGCCGCTGCAGTAAGGCTTGATCTAAGACGGCCATGATGGAGGGGCAGAAAACGAAGAGCCCCTAAAGAGCGAGCCTCGAAGTATACGCCACTACTGTTGCGGGCAGATGAACGCTGAGACGTCAAACGTGGAAATCGAAGTGCGCTGAAAAAAAGTGCCGAAAAAGAGTGCGGAAGTCGAACACCCCGGGCCGGGAACTACGGTTTGCGAGTGACTTTCATCACAGGCTTCGGTGAGGAAGGGCACAGCATCACCCTGTCAGAAAACAGAAGATATCGTGACGGGAGGCGCGCGTCTGCACCTCTCGAAAGAGTCAGGACGGCTTGAGTTTTGCCCCAGCTCGGCTCTCCGCGGTTGGCCCGAGGGCAGCGTTAAAAGGAGAATTCACCAATGGCATCGAACAGTCTCACCATCACTGATAATCGCACCGCCACAAATTACAGCCTGCCCATTGAGAACGGCACAATCCGGGCCATGGATTTGCGGAAGATCAAAACCGGGCCTGACGACTTTGGGCTCATGACCTACGATCCTGCGTTCATGAATACTGCGTCCTGCCGGAGCAGCATCACCTTCATTGACGGCGACAAGGGCATCCTTCGCTATCGCGGCTATCCCATCGAAGTACTGGCCGAACACTGCACCTTCCTTGAGGTTGCCTACCTGTTGCTGTTTGGCGACCTGCCCAGTGCCAGCGATCTCAAAACCTGGGTCAACCAGATCACCCATCACACCATGTTGCACGAGAACACGAAGAAGTTCATGGAAGGCTTCCGCTACAATGCCCATCCCATGTCCATGCTGATCAGTTCGGTGGCAGCTTTGTCCTCCGTCTACCCTGAGTCGAGAAACGTTTTCGATCCAGCCAACCGGCTGCACCAGATCCAACGGTTGATTGGCAAGATGCCGTCCATCGCCGCCCTTTCCTACCGGCACAGTCTCGGTTACCCGTATGTCTATCCGGACAACGATCTCACCTATCCGGAAAATTTCATGAACATGCTCTGGAAGATGGTGGAGCCGAAGTATGTGGCCAACCCTGTAATCGCCCGCGCGTTGGACATTCTCTTCATTCTGCATGCCGACCACGAGCAAAACTGCAGCACCAACGCGATGCGCGCCGTGGGCAGTTCCCAGGCCGACCCGTACCTGTCAACTGCGGCCGCGGCTGCGGCCTTGGCCGGACCTCTGCATGGCGGAGCCAATGAAGCCGTTCTCATTATGCTCGACGAAATCGGCTCCAAGGCGAATATCCCCGCCTACATCAAGAAGGTTAAAGAAGGCAAGGTTAAGCTGATGGGCTTTGGCCACCGCGTCTATAAGAATTACGATCCGCGCGCCAAAATCATCAAGTGGACGGCCGAGAAAGTATTCGCAGTCACCGGCGGAAATCCGAAACTGGACATCGCTCTCGAACTGGAGAAAATCGCCCTTGAGGATGAATACTTTGTCAGCCGCAAACTGTATCCCAACGTAGATTTTTACTCGGGAATCATCTACCAGGCCATGGGCTTCAAACCGGAGATGTTCACCGTCCTGTTTGCCATCCCGCGCACCGCAGGCTGGCTGGCCCAGTGGCAGGAGTTGATCACCGACCCCGAGCAGAAGATAGCGCGTCCGCGACAGATCTACACTGGACACGAAGTACGGCAGTTTGTCCCGGCCGAAGAACGCGCGTCGGTCCTGGCCACAAGTCGTTAGGGGGTATCGCGAGCCTCTGAACTCCCAACGGTGCCCCACTTCTCGCGTTTTTCGAGAAGTGGGGCCTTTCGCGGCAATTGCCTCGCCTCTTTTGTCCCCGTCGTGACTTAAGTTTCCGCTACCTCGCCGCCCGATTACTTTCCACTTTGCAACCGGCCAGCCTCTCCCGCACACTTGGAATCAAAACCATAATTATCGATGCCCGTTGCAGCCACCAAGCCGGCGATCGCACTCCATGAAGTGGGAGGAATATTCCGTTCCCCCGCTCAGCGCAAACTGGTATTGGGTCTTCTGCTGGTGGTGGTGACACTGGCCCTCTACAATCCCGTGTCGCGCAACGGTTTTGTGAACTTCGACGACGACCGCTATGTCACCGACAACCCGCAGGTGCGCGCTGGACTACATTGGACAACGATTTCATGGGCCGTCACCTCGCTCGATCAGGCAAATTGGCATCCGCTCACCTGGCTTTCGCACGCGTTCGATTGCCAGCTCTTTCAGCTCAATCCGGTAGGCCATCACTACTCCAGCCTGTTGCTGCACGCCACGAACGCGCTGTTGTTGTTCCTGATTCTGCAGTGGTTCACGGGATACACTGCGCGCAGCCTGATGGTTGCCGCGCTCTTTGCCGTGCATCCTCTAAACGTGGAGTCGGTCGCGTGGGTGGCGGAACGCAAGAACGTGCTCTGCATGTTTTTCTTTCTGCTGGCCCTCGCTGCCTATGGATGGTACGTCCGCAAGCCGGGGATCGTGCGCTACATCGCGGTAGCGTTTCTGTTCGTCTGCGGTCTGATGTCCAAGCCGATGGTCATCACCCTGCCGCTGGTACTTCTGCTGTTGGATTATTGGCCGCTCGGAAGAATGCGCTTTTCCTCCAATGGGGGATCCAACGATAACGACGCGAAAGCGAGTTTTGCCGCTAGCGCCCAGCCTTTGTCCAGGTTGTGCCTGGAGAAAATCCCGCTTCTGGCGCTCTCGGCCGGCAGTGCGGCCATCACCATGATGGCGCAAAGAGCAGGCGGCGCCGTGCTTACCAGCGCGGCACAGGCTCCTGTGCTGCGGCTGGGAAACGCGATCGTTTGTTATGCGCTCTACATAAAAAAGGCGATCTGGCCATCCCATCTAGCCGCCCTCTATCCATATCCGCACGCGTTGCCGGCATGGGAGGTGGCGGCCGCGGCACTCTTCCTACTCGTCGTCACCTGCGCCGTCTTGATCTATCGCGAACATCGCTACCTCGTGGTTGGCTGGTTCTGGTACTTGGGGACAATGGTTCCCATGATTGGCTTGGTGCAAGTCGGCAACCAGGCCATGGCTGATCGCTATGCCTATCTCCCCTTGATCGGCCTTTTCGTAATGATCGTTTGGGCTGCCGCCGAATGGGCCGGCACCCGCCATGCTTCAACGAGATTGCTGGCCGCTGCAGGACTCACTATCTTGCTCGCGCTGTCTGTGGTCACCCACATTCAGTTGAGTTACTGGCACGATGATCTCACCCTCTGGGCCCACGCACTGGCTGTCACCCAAAACAATTTCGTAGCGGAAAACAATTTTGCCAGTGCCTTGATCAGGCAGGGCAGAAACGATGAAGCGATCGTCCACTTCCGCGCCGCCTCAGCCCTTGAGCCCCAGGACGCCACCAGCCAACTCAATCTCGGAATCTACGCCCAGGAGAACGGAGATTTGCGGCAGGCCGCGGCGCGCTATGCCTATGTCCTGCAGTTGGCGACCGATACTCAACTTCGAGCTTCAGCCTACGCCAACCTCGGCACCGTCTACTTCGCACTTCACGATTACGGTCAGGCGCAACAGAATTTCGATTCCGCCGTAAAACTCAAACGCGTTTTTCCTATCGCTCTCCTCGACATGGGCCTAATCGTGGAGAAGAATAACGATTGGAACCGCGCCGCCGACTACTTCGCCCGCTTCGTCGCCGTCGACCCCAATGACGTCGGATATCTTCTCCTCGCCCATGCTTTCCGTCAGGCCGGTCGCGACGAGGATGCGACCCTGGCCTATCAGCAGGCCCAGCGATTGTCGAACGACATTAACCAAGCCCAGCAAAGAGCCGCCAGTTTGGAAGCTCAATAGTCGCTCCATCCGAAGTTGCCTGATCCAAAGTCGTCCCATCCGACCCTGATCTTCCGTGACCTCGGAAGGATGCCTGCCAGTTGCTAAGCTCCGAGTGAGTTCCGAGTGAATTTTCAGGAGGCCCATTGCCCGCGACTGCTCACCAAAATTCGATCAAGATTCTTTACGGCGAGTCGGATGAAGCCACTCTCTCCGCCCAAGCCGCCGAAATGAAAAAGGCTGGGCATCAAGTAACTACTGCCCAAAACCGCCAGGCCGTTCAGGAAGCCCTCCGCCGCGATGCCTTTGACCTCGTCATCCTCGGCGCTACCTTGTCCAAGGACGATCGTCATCACCTGCCCTACATGGTCAAGAAGGCGCACGCAGGAACCAAGGTTCTGGTCATGCACGCCGGCACTCACCATCACGAAGTCGACGCCGTCGTGGATTCCAACCTGAGCATGCACCGCATTCTCGAAAAGATCGCAGCCCTGCTCCAGCCCGCGACTGTCCGCTAGAGCGGCCGCAGAGAATCTCTGCCCGATTTGGGCCTACCCGTAGAGACGCGGCTTGCCGCGTCTCCTCCGCTATGCACAAAAAAGGCCTGGCAGGTGGAGAGAGTCACCCGCCAGACCTACCAGACCACTTCCAGGCGATCTAGAGTTGGCGATCTAGAGTGGCAATCTGGGTTGCGTTCCTTTGAGAGGCGTCCCAGGAACAGGCATCATTCTCTCCGCCCTCAGCCCGGCAGTTGTCACACGCATGTCAACTTGTCGTCATGTTTTTGCGCGTCTCCACTCGGATGGACGCGAAAAGCGCCGGAAACTAAAATGGGCCGCCAGCCAAGAAGCGGTGACTCTTCCTTGGCTATCGGCCCATTCGATCCGGACTGGGATCGGAGGTGATACCTACATCGTAAACCCTCCGCCTCGATTGTCAAGGATCAACTTCCATGGCCCAGCAGCCTTCCAATTTGGGAAATTTACCTGCCCAAACGCGCTCCGATCATTGACACCTTCGTCGCCATAGTGTTATTTTTATTGGTTTTAGAAGCGGCTCTTCTTCCAGCATTAAAAGCCAAGACGATCAGCAAGGATTCAGTCAGCAATTCGAGAGTCAGTTCGATCATCAGAATCAGAAAATGGACCAGACACTCCGACAACTAGGCGAATTACTGCTCGGAGCCGTGCCCACCGTCATCCTGCTGGCAACGCTTTACATTCTTTATAACTTCCTGGTCCATCGGCCGCTTACTGCCGTCCTCGCCGAGCGCCGCAGCCGCACCCAGGGGGCGATGGAAAAAGCGCGCGCCGATATCGCCGCCGCCGAAGGCCGCACCGCCGACTACGAGCAGCGCCTCCGCGAAGCGCGCCAGAAAATCTTCAAGAACCAGGAAGCGCGCCGCCAGCAGGCGAACCAGTCCCGCAGCCAAGCCGTGAATCAAGCCCGCACCCGATCCCAGGAACAGGTCAAGCAGGCCCGCGTCGGCATAGAAGAAGATAAACAGCAGGCCATGTCGAAGCTGCAATCGGATGCGGCCAGACTCGCCAGCGATATTGTGCGCACCGTATTGCGCCCCATGGCGTCGCCCAGTCAGGTCGGTGGCCAATGAGAATGCTTTGTTCGGAATGGGAACGGCGTCCCCGATCGGCCGCCCCTTTAGGGGCTGGGCTCGCGCTCGTGCTCTTCGCATTTATCTCCGTGCTTCCCATGCCCGCCTGCGCGCAAGGGCAGACCTCAGCCCAGCTTTCCCAACAGGCCGACCAAGCCCACCAGAGCATTGGCGGCGAACTCGCCAAGGAGACCCGCGAGGCCGCCGGAGAAGACCAGGAAGAACACGCAGACCTAAAACACGCTGCCCCAGTTCAATGGCTCGCCCGTAAGATCGGTTGGAGTGTGCATGGCACGCACCTCCTGCTCTCTGGACTGAACTTCGCCATCATCGTCGTCATTGCATTCTGGGCCGCGCGCAAGTTTCTGCCCGCAATGTTCCGCAGCCGCAGCGCATCCATCCAGCAGGCTTTGGAAGAAGCGCGCGCTGCCAGCCAGGATGCCAATCGCCGCCTGGCGGACATCGAGACTCGTCTCCGCCAGTTGGATGTCGAGATCGGACAAATGCAGGCCAGCGCGGAGAAGGAAGGCGACGCGGAAGAAGTCCGCATCCAGAAAGCTGCCGAGGAAGATATTCGCAAAGTGGTCCTCACCGCCGAGCAGGAAATCGCCACCGCGGCCAAGCAAGCCCGCCGCGAATTGGCCACCCATACCGCCAGCCTCGCCATCGCCTTGGCCCGCCAGCAGATTAACGTCGATTCCAATACCGACCAGGTGCTGGTCCGCAGCTTTGCCTCGAAGCTGGCTTCGCCCTCTTCAGATGACGATGGTGGCGGAAAGGAAGGCCGCTAGCCATGGCTTCAGTGGTCGGCACCTACGCCCGCGCCTTCGCTGATGTAGTAATGACCGGCAGCAGCCATCTCGATTCCGGCCGCGCTCTGCAGGAGTTGCGCGGCATCGAGGCCCTGCTCAAGGAAAGCGATCAGTTGCGCCGTGTCCTCGAAAACCCGTCCATTCCAGGAAACAGCAAACGCGCCGTACTCGATGCCATCACCGCGCGCCTGGGCACGACAAGACAAGTCAGGAATTTCGTTGCCGTGGTCACCGATCACCGAAGGCTCCCGCTATTCAGCGAAATCCTTAAGCAATTGGAGCAGGAATTGAACGACCGTCAGGGTTTCGCGGATGCACAAATCAGCAGTGCGCGGCAACTGGGCGACCCCGAAAAACAAATGCTGGAAGCCGAGATCACGAAAATGACCGGCAAGAAGGTGCGCGCGCGCTACGAACGGGATGCCTCGTTATTAGGCGGAGCGGTAGTGCAAGTAGGCAGCACCATCTACGACGGCTCGGTAAAAGGCCAGTTAGACCGGATAAGGGAGCAGTTGGTGGAAAGCTGACCGCTACGAACCAAGCGAACGACTAACGACCAGCGACCGACGACTTTTATGGCACAAATCAAAGCAGACGAAATCACTCAGTTAATCCGCGAGCAAATCGAGAACTACGAATCGAAAATCGCGGTCGACGAAGTCGGCACCGTCATCACCCTCGGTGACGGCATCGCCCGTGTCTACGGCCTCGACAAGGTCATGGCTGGAGAGTTGCTGAGCTTCCCGCACGGCGTCTCCGGCATCGCCATGAACCTCGAAGAGGATCAGGTCGGCGTGGTCATCCTCGGCGAGTACACCGAGATCGAAGAAGGCGACGAAGTCAAGCGCACTGGCCGCATCATGAGCGTGCCCGTCGGTGACGCCCTAGTAGGGCGCGTCGTCAACTCGCTCGGTCAGCCGATCGACGACAAGGGTCCAATCGCCACCGATAAGTTCATTCCCATCGAGCGCCTTGCTCCCGGCGTCATTGCCCGTCAGCCCGTGCGCGAGCCCATGGCCACCGGATTGAAGGCCATCGACTCTATGATTCCCATCGGCCGCGGACAACGCGAGCTGATCATCGGTGATCGCCAGACTGGCAAAACCGCCGTTGCCCTCGACACCATCATCAACAGCAAGGGCAACAACCTCATCTGCATCTATAACGCGATCGGCCAGAAGCGCAGCTCAATTGCCCAGGTGGTCAAGATTCTCGAAGATGCCGGTGCGATGGAGTACACCATCGTAGTCGCCGCGTCCGCCTCCGAACCCGCTCCCATGCAGTACATCTCGCCCTACGCGGCTTGCGCCATGGGCGAGTTTTTCCGCGACAACGGACGCCACGCCCTCTGCATCTACGACGATCTCTCCAAGCATGCCGCCTCCTATCGCGAGATTTCGCTGTTGCTCCGCCGTCCTCCCGGCCGCGAAGCCTATCCCGGAGACGTTTTCTATCTCCACTCGCGTCTGTTGGAGCGCGCCGCCAAGCTCAGCGACAAAAACGGAGGAGGATCGCTGACCGCGCTCCCCGTAATCGAAACCCAGGCCGGCGACGTTTCGGCATACATTCCGACTAACGTGATTTCGATTACCGATGGCCAGATTTATCTGGAAACCGACTTATTCAACCAGGGCGTCCGTCCCGCCGTGAACGTGGGATTATCCGTAAGCCGCGTAGGAGGCAGCGCGCAGATCAAAGCCATGCGCCAAGTAGCCGGAACGCTAAAACTCGAACTAGCCCAGTATCGCGAACTAGCCGCCTTTGCCCAGTTTGGCAGCGACCTGGACAAAGCCACTCAACAACAGCTAAGTCGAGGTCAGCGTTTGGTGGAGCTCCTGAAGCAAGGCCAGTTCAGCCCGCTCCCCTTCTCCAAACAAATCCTGATCATCTTCGCCGGCACCAGCGGAGTGCTCGACGACATGCCGGTCACTCAGGTGCGCGACTTCGAAAAAGATCTATATAAGTACGTGGAAACCACGAACCCCGGCTTGCTCAACACGATCATGGAAAAGAAGATTCTGGACGACAATCTAAAGGCAGAAATGTCCAGAGTAATCAAAGAGGCAAAACAGCAGTTCGTAGATGCAAGACAAGCAGCAGCAAAATAGCAGTAAGCTGCTGGCTTCTAGCTACTGGCGAACCATAGATGCGAAATGCTCGCCAGGAGCTAGTAGCTAGTAGCCAGCAGCGAACTTATGGCGAACATCCTCGACATCCGGCGACGCATCCGCAGCGTGGTCAACACGCGGCAGATCACCAAAGCCATGAAGACAGTCTCCGCGGCCAAACTGCGCCGCGCTCAAGAGGCCGCAATGGCCGCGCGCCCCTACGCGCAGATGCTGACCAACGTTCTAAAATCGCTGATCTCGCGAGCCGACGTCTACGATCCGGTCACTGGACAGCCAATTCATCCCCTGCTTGCCGAGCGCCCTGAAAAAACGATTTTGTTGATCGTGGTCACGGGAGACAAGGGTTTGGCCGGCGCATTTAACACCAATATCCTGAAGATGGTTTCGAGATTCATCCAGTCCAAACCCGAACAGAATATTGACGTCGAATGCATTGGACGCAAAGGGCGCGATTTCATGCGCCGCCGCTATCCGGCGGCGCCACAGCGTCCCAGTGGAGAGACGGGCGCCACGCCCGTCCAGTCAGGCGATGAAGCCGCCCCGCCGCGCGCTGGGCGCGTGCAAATCACGGGCGAATATGTAGGAGTGATGGGCAAGGTCGATCATAACTTCGCCAATACTCTCAGCGAAAACGTGATTGCCCGGTATACCCGCCACGAGATTGACGGCGTCTACATTCTCTTCAACGAATTCAAATCGGTCATCGCGCAACGGCTCGTCGCCGAGCGCCTGCTGCCAATCAAGGAGATCGGCGAAATCGATGTCCTCATGGCCGAAGAAGCCACGCTAGAGGAGCGCAAGAAGCGAATCGAAGCGGCGAGAGCGGCGGGCGTCGGTCTGCGTCCCACCGACACCAGCGCCGTAGATGAGGCCGCCGCCAAATTCGGGACCTGGCCGGTGGATTACATCTACGAGCAGCCGCCCCAGCAGCTTTTCGAGGGAATTTTGCCGAAGTACATTGGCATCCAGATTTTTCATGCGCTGCTGGAATCCGTAGCCGCAGAGCACGCCGCTCGTATGACGGCGATGGATGCGGCGACTAACAACGCCAGCGATATGATCGATTCCCTGACTCTGATCATGAATCGAGCGCGCCAGGCCAAGATCACGAAAGAGATTATCGAAATAGTAAGCGGAGCAGCAGCGCAATAGAAGTGAATTTTGGATTAGTCAAGGCGAACAGCGAATAGCGAACGACGAACGACTTTGAGATCTTGTCTATGTCAGAAAATATCGGAAACGTAATCCAAATCGCCGGCCCCGCCGTCGACGTGCAGTTTACCGAAGCGGCGATGCCTCACATTTATCAGGCGCTTCGCGTCGTCAGCGACGGCTTCACCGTGCCTTCCCCTGTCAACGTCATTCTGGAAGTGCAGCAACATCTCGGCGAAGGCCGCGTGCGCTGCGTCGCCATGGAAGCGACCGAGGGCATGGTGCGCGGCATGAAGGCGATCGATCAGGGTGGACCCATCTCCGTCCCTGTCGGCCGAGGCACGCTAGGCCGCGTGATGAACGTAATCGGCGAGCCCGTGGACAATCTCGGTCCGATTGCCTGCGACAAGAGAATGCCGATTCACCGCCTCGCTCCCGCGTTCGATGAACAGTCGACCACCGCCGAAATGTTCGAGACCGGCGTGAAGGTAATCGACCTCATCCAGCCATTCTTGAAAGGCGGAAAGATCGGCCTCTTCGGCGGCGCCGGTGTCGGCAAGACCGTCGTCATCATGGAACTGATCAACAACGTAGCCAAACAGCACGGTGGATTCTCCGTGTTCGCCGGAGTAGGCGAACGCACAAGAGAAGGTAACGATCTGTGGCTGGAAATGACCGAGTCGGGGGTAATCAAACCCGGCAAACCCGAAGAGTCGAAGGCCGCGTTGATCTATGGCCAGATGACCGAGCCCCCCGGAGCGCGTCTAAGAGTAGCGCTAACCGCGCTGACTGTAGCCGAATTCTTCCGCGACGAAGAGGGCTCCGACACTCTGCTCTTTATCGACAACATTTTCCGTTTCACCCAAGCTGGCAGCGAGGTCTCCGCCCTATTAGGGCGCATGCCCAGCGCCGTTGGATATCAACCCAACTTAGCCACCGAAATGGGAGAGTTACAAGAGCGAATTACTTCCACTAAGAAGGGTTCGGTGACCTCGGTGCAGGCGATTTACGTGCCGGCTGACGATTTGACGGATCCGGCGCCAGCGACAACCTTTGCTCACCTGGATGCTACGACTGTGCTTTCGCGTGCGCTTACGGAGATTGGAATTTACCCGGCCGTCGATCCCCTGGCCTCCACTTCGCGCATCCTCGATCCTCGAATTGTGGGGCAGGATCATTACGACGTTGCGCAGATGGTTAAGAAAACCCTGCAGACTTATAAAGATCTGCAGGACATCATCGCCATTCTCGGTATCGATGAGCTCAGCGAGGACCAGAAGGTGACGGTCGCCCGCGCACGAAAGATCCAGAAGTTCCTCTCGCAGCCGTTCTTTGTCGCCGAGCAATTTACAGGCACTCCAGGACGCTACGTGAAGATCGCCGATTCGTTGAAGGGTTTCCGCGGCATCGTGGAAGGGAAATATGACGACATTCCCGAGCAGGCTTTCTACATGAAGGGAACGATCGACGAGGTGCTGGAGACGGCGGAGAAAATGAAGGGCGCGGCAGCGTAAGATCAGTCGTTGGGTGCTAGTCGTTAGTCGTTAGGGTTTGGCAGATACCAGCGGCTGACGCTTTTAAGCTAGCGACCAACGACTAACGACTAACGACCAATGTCTGATACTTTCCAACTCGAAATCGTTACGCCCTCCCGGCTGCTGGTGAAGGATGCGGCGGAGGAAGCGCAGATCCCGGGACTGAGTGGGTATCTCGGCATTCTTCCCGGACACGCTCCCCTGCTTACCGAATTGGGCGTCGGTGCGATCACGTACAAGGCGAGTGGCACGGCGCATACGTTGTCGGTGTGTTGGGGGTTTGCGGAAGTGCTGCCGGACAAGGTGACGATCTTGGCGGAGGCGGCGGAGCGTCCGCAGGAAATTGACGTCCAGCGCGCGCAAAAAGCCAAAGACCGGGCCGAACAGCGCCTCAAGAGCAACGACCCTCAGGTCGATTACACGCGCGCGGAAGACGCTTTGCAGCGCGCGGAAACGCGTCTGAACGTTGCCAAAGAAAAGTAACGGTCCCTTGGTTACCCGCTGCGGTCTAATGGCACGCCACCATGGAGCCCAAACTCCACTCTGCTAAACTTTCCAGTTTCCTTCTTTCTTAGACAACCTTTAGAGAGGCAACGATGGCAATTCAGCTGGTGGGAGTGATTGGGGCAGGCACTATGGGTAACGGGATTGCCCACGTGTTTGCGCGCTGCCGGTTCAACGTCGTGTTGTGCGATGTAGAGCAGCGATTTCTGGATCGAGGGCTAGCAACCATTGCGAAAAACCTGGATCGCGAGGTTGCCAAAAGCAAGATTACGGCGGATGACAAGGTCTCCACGCTGGGGCGGATTACGGCAGTGCTCGATCGGGCCAAGCTCGCGGATTGCGATCTGGTGATCGAGGCGGCGACCGAGAAGTTTGAGATCAAGGCAGAGATTATCCGCGAGCTTGATCGCATAATGAAGCCAGACGTGATTCTCGCCACAAATACGTCTTCGATTTCGATCACGAAGCTTGGGGCGCTGACCGGGCGAGCCGATAAGGTTATCGGCATGCATTTCTTTAATCCGGTCCCGGTTATGAGACTGGTCGAAGTGATTCGGGGTCTCGCGACTTCGCAGGCTACATTCGAGACGGTGCGCGAGCTGGCGGTGAAGCTGGAAAAGACGCCCGTCGAGGTGAACGACGCTCCGGGATTTGTGTCGAACCGGGTGCTGATGCCGCTGCTGAACGAGGCAATGTACGCGGTGATGGAGGGCGTGGCGACAGCGCCGGCGGTGGATGAAGTGTTCAAACTGGGCATGGCGCATCCCATGGGTCCGCTGACCCTCGCGGACTTTATCGGGCTCGACGTATGCCTGGACATCATGCGTGTGCTGCAGGATGGGTTCGGGGATCCAAAGTACCGGCCATGTCCGCTGCTGATCAAGATGGTGGATGCGGGCTGGCTCGGCCGCAAGAGCGGGCGCGGGTTTTACACGTACTCGTAAAATAGGAGATATGACTACAGCCTGGGGCGAAATTCTTCCGGAAAGAAGACCGGGTGGCGACGCTTTCTATTATTTGCTGGCGGCTCTGTCGGGAGCGCTGGCGGGGTGGTTGGACATCAAAGTTGGCGATTTGCTACTGACGGCAATGGTGGTGTTGGCGGCGAACATGCTGCTGGGATTTCTGAGTCCGCGAAAGCCGTGGCGCTGGGTCGTCCTGGTCGGAGTCTTTGTGCCCGTGGTGGAGTGGCTGGCCTATTATTTTCTTTCGGAGAAACCGGAGCGGGCGCAGATCTACGAATCTTTCCTGGCGTTTGTTCCCGGCATCGCGGGTGCTTACGGTGCAGCGGTCGGTCGGGGCGTGGTGGACAATTTGTTCGCGAAGAAGTGAGTTGGTGATAGGAATGGCGACGCGCGGCGGGGCCTGACCGGTGTAACTAGGACGCCGCCAGATGGCGCGGCTGGGATCGCCTGGATCCGCCGTTTTTCGATTTCCTGTTTTTCACTTTTCCCTCTTGGTTCCAGCCGCCAAGATTAAGCGCGACCGCCATGCAGGCGGTGCGCAACTCGTCCGCCAGAGCGCGGTCGACCATGGTACGAGCCACGATCATACCTCCGATGGACAAGGCAGCTATGCTCTGCGCGGTGGTGCGGCGATGCCGGCCGCTCTGGGCCAGGCTCCGCTCCAAGACGCTTACCATGGCTTTGAACACGGTCTCGAAGGCGCGCCTCGCACTTACACCGCTCCGGGCGACGTCGGTCGGCAATGCGACCATGGGGCACGAGTTCTCGACGTCCTCGAAATGCTGGCGAGACAGATAGGCGCGGACGACTTGCGATCCTACGTCGGTCGATGACAGATCCACATGCACACCTTCCCAGCAGCTTTTCCAATGTGGGTCGGTGAAGAAGCACCCTAATACCTCGGCATACAGATCGCTCTTGCTTTTGAAATAGCTATAGAATCCGCCGTGCGTCAGCCCCACACCGGCCATGATCTGGTTGAGAGAGACACTCTCGAAGCCATGCCGATTGAACAGCTTGCGCGCGCTGTCGATGATGTTTTTCTTTACTGCCGCGCGGTGACCAGCGGGATAAGACATAGGGTCTCCTCGTTGTCCAGGCGCTCAAGTATGCCTCCGAGCGCCTTCGCCTGCCCAGGGAAATATTATCTTGAACATATTTTCGCGAGATGCTGTTATGCGGGGGACGGTTGAAGGCAAGAATTCGAGAGGACCAAGACTGGAGGACAAAGACTAATGATGAGCGATAGTACGAATCTGGAAGCGCTGGCCAACGGGTCCACGCGGCGGCAAGCGATCGTCGGTGTTGTGATCGCATTCGGTGGTTTCACCCTGGGCTCGACGAAGGTTTGGGCGGGAGCCGAGAACGAGATTTCTCATACGGCGGAAGCCATTCACCAGGAGCCTGTTATCAAAGCGAGCCGGAAGCGCGTCTACGAAGCGCTGACCGACGCCAAACAGTTCGACAAGGTCATACAGCTCAGCGGTGTCATGCAGTCCATGCACTTAGGAGACAAGCCCGCGGAGATCAGTCGTGAAGTGGGCGGCGCGTTCTCGCTCTTCGGCGGGTACATCACGGGACGACATATCGAACTTGTGCCGAACGAGCGCATCGTGCAGGCCTGGCGCACGGGCAGCTGGGATCCGGGAGTCTTTTCGATTGCCAGGTTCGAGCTCGTGGAGCAAGGCTCCGGAACCAGCTCCGGAACTAGGATCGTATTTGACCATACCGGCTTTCCGAAGGGCGAGGCGGAAGGCCTAGCTTCGGGATGGAAAGCCCATTATTGGGAGCCGCTCGAGAAACTTTTGGCTTAGGCGCTGCTGCGCATGGTGCCGGAGTGCCCACCAGGGGGTTCCCATGCCAGTCCCACCAAAGGTACCGGCCACTGAAAAACTGTTGCCGTTTCCACAGCCACTGGGGGTAAGCTACGGCTATATGGCAGTGTCGGTGTCGGTGCTGGCTAGCGGAAGTCGTGGGAATTGCGCGCTGGTGGCGACGAGCTCAACGCGCATTCTGATTGATGCCGGGGTTTCCGGCCGTGAAACCTTTAAACGGCTGCGTGCGCTTGGCCAGCGCGCCGAGGAAATTTCCGCGATCCTGATCACGCACGAGCACTCCGACCATATTGCCGGCCTGCAGCGGTTGGCGACCAAGTTGAATGTGCCTGTCTTCCTGACCGCGCCGACGCATCATGCCTGGAACCGGGCGGTGCGCGACGCAGAGGGCGCGATTCCGGAGCTGCCGAAGCCGGAACATTTCTCTGCCGGTCGAGGATTTCGCGTTGGCGATATTGAGGTCATGCCCTTTCATGACGCCGCCGACCCGGTGGGCTTCACGTTTCGCGCGGAGGGTGTGAAGATCGGCTTTGCCACCGACCTCGGCTACATGCCGGCAAGCGTGCGCGACCATTTGCGGGGATGCAGCGTGCTGGTGATGGAATCGAATCACGATGTGGAGATGCTGCGCTCCGGGCCGTATCCGTGGTCGGTGAAGCAGCGGGTGATGAGCCGGGTGGGCCATCTCTCCAATGACGCGCTCGCGGAATTCTTCTCCAGCGACTATGATGGAGGAGCCGAGTACTTGATTTTGGCCCATCTATCTGAACAGAATAACCATCCCGAAATCGCGCGCGCCGCGGCCGAGCAGGCGCTCGGCGGTCGTCCGGGGCTGTGGCACAACCATGTGCTGCTGGCAACCCAGACGCAGGTTCTCGAATCCATCCGGTTATAACCTCTTATGAGTGAGTGCGTTGAACCGATGGTGGGGAAAATTCTTGCCGGATGGCGCTATGATATTTCCGGCCTGGCTCCGGAAATGCGCGGAGATTACGAGCTCCATTTCGCAACCTGCGAACGCTGCCGCAGCCGCCAGAAACTGCACCGCATCATCGACATTTCGCTGATTGTGCTGGCGTCGGCATCGGCTGCCGTGTTTCTCCTTGCATTTGCAGTGATCCGGTATTTTGGGCCGCGCCACGCTCTCTGGCTGGAGGTGGGCGCGCTGGCCGGCTTCGCGCTGTCGGCGCTGATCTGGCTGATTGTCGCCGTGGCCACACCGGCGCCCACCGCCGTCGTGGATGTCGCCAAGCTCGGCGCGCGCCACGTGCATGACCACCTGCCGGCGGAGATTCGCGACCGACTGCCGGAAGAAATACGGGTGAAGCTCACAGGGTCGTGAGGGTTTCCGTTGAAGCTAGGGTTCAAAGTAATCGGGTTTAAAGTAATGACTTTCGCTCGCGAAATTGTGGCGTTTCTGCTGATCGCGGCACTCGTGACGGGGACTGCGACGGCTGCCTTGACAGCGGCGGATCACGCGTCTGGGTCTGCCGGGCTTTTGGCAGCGAGCGGTGAGCGCCCGGCGGGTTGCCACGCACACAGCGGAATGCCCCTTCCTGATTCACAGGTGCCCCATTCACCGGCGCCAACGCCCGCGAGCTACCGGTGTTGCCTGATTGGTCATGATGTGGCAGTAGTACAGGCTAGCTATTCCTCGCCGTTTTCCCACCAGTGGACACGAGTTACTCTGCAAATCGCGCCGGCGCTGGCCGAATGCTCTCACTTGTCGGAAGTTTCGAAAGTCCTCTCCGCCGACCCGCCCGATATCACTCCGCTGCGAATCTAGTCTCCCTCCTCAACTAACGCGATCAAGCATTCTATCTCTCAAGCATTACTCTTGACTCTTAGGCATGAGGAGCATGACGTGCGGGCGTTTATTCTAGGCTTCTTTGCAATCATTTTGTGTGTATCTTTCGCCGGAGCGCAGGGCGTTGCGCCGGACTCTAGTGAGCTTCGTTTGCACGATCAGGCGCAGCCAATGCAGGCGCAGGCCGAACAGAAGATGGACATGCCGGATATGGATGCGCAAGACATGGAGATGCCCGGCATGGCTATGTCGCAACCCGCGCCGGACTGGATGCCCTCGGCGCACAAAAGTTCGGGGACCGGGTGGCAACCCGCGACGACGCCCGGGCATATGTGGATGAAGTCGGTTGGAGCCTGGGACCTGATGGCACATGGCGTCGTGTTTGTGGATTACAACCAGCAGGGCGGCCCGCGCGGCGAGGGCAAGGCAGAGTCGGTAAACTGGATTATGCTGATGGAGCAGCACAAACTGGGGCGCGGCAGCATCCTGTTTCGCGAAATGTTTTCTGCCGAGTCGCTGACCTCGCCCCATCCCGGATTTCCCGAGCTGTTCCAGACGGGCGAAACCTACCACGGTCAGCCGCTGGTCGATCATCAGCATCCGCACAACGTGTTTTCCGAACTCTCGTTGTATTACACGCGGCCTATCGGCAAGCAAGTTTCGTGGGAGTTTTATGGCGCGGCCGCGGGCGAGCCGGCGCTCGGTCCGGTGGCTTATATGCACCGCGCTTCCGCATCGGAGTTGCCCGTGGCGCCGTTGTCGCACCATCTTCAGGATTCGACTCATATCAGCTTTGGAGTGATCACCACTGGACTGACTGTCGATCGCTTCAAGCTTGAAGGGTCGGTGTTCAACGCCCGAGAGCCGGACGAGAAGCGTTACAGCATCCAGTTTGCGCCGCTCGACTCTTGGTCGGCGCGCTTGAGCATAGCGCCGTCGCGGAATTGGACGGCGCAATACAGCTACGGGCGACTGGAGCATCCCGAGGCGCTTGAACCCGGCAGCCAGCGCCGGCAGACGGCTTCGGTCGAATATGCGCGGCCATTCGCAAAAGGCTCGTGGGCAACGTCGATGGTGTGGGGACGAGTGCACAAGGAATTTGATAACCACAATCTGAACGGCTATTTGCTGGAGACGACTGCGAACTTCAAGTCGCGTAATTATGCGTTCTCGCGGA
Source organism: Terriglobales bacterium (assembly GCA_049520095.1). Classification (GTDB taxonomy): domain Bacteria; phylum Acidobacteriota; class Terriglobia; order Terriglobales; family Acidobacteriaceae; genus Acidiflorens. The sequence goes on along the minus strand of JBEKQC010000054.1, from coordinate 18,074 downwards.
TGGAACTGGTCGATAAGGACGAATTATTTCCCAATAATCCTTTGCCCCCAAGCTTCCGGATTGGAGCATACACATTCGGGGGCGCGCGGGACCTCGTCCAGAGCCGCCTCTGGCAGTTGGCCATGGGCGGGGACTTTACGTTTTACTCGAAACCCGCGACGCTGGACTCCGCCTACGGGAGAAACCCAATCTCGTTCCAGATTTTTCTGAGAGTTCGCCCCGCTTTGAGCCATCGCCAGCATTAAACTGCTCACCGCCGAGGACGCGGAGAAAAGCCAGTGGCCCCTAATCAACTATCCCAAACGTCCCCTATACGATAACTTCTATTCATGTCCCCGTCATGAAGGGAGTCGACTGTTGAGCATTCAGGATGAGCAGGAACTAGTTTCCCTAAGAGCAGCCGGCCGCGTCGTCCGCATGGTGCTGGATGCGATGAAGGCTGAAGTGCGGCCCGGCGTCACGACTCGATATCTGGATGAAGTCGGCGCGCGCGTTATGCAGGAGAACGGCGCCCGTTCCGCTCCGTCGATGGTGTACCAGTTCCCAGGCGCCAGTTGCATCAGCTTGAACGATGAGGCGGTCCACGGAATTCCAGGCGAGCGCAAACTGAAGGAAGGCGACCTGGTGAAACTCGACGTGACCGTGGAAAAGGACGGTTACATGGCCGACGCCGCCATCACCGTGCCAGTGGGCCGCATAAGTTCTCAGGCTGAAGAGCTCATGGCCTGCGCGGAGCGCGCCTTTCACAAGGCGATGCTGGTGGCCCGGGCGGGATTCCGCGTGTTTGAAATCGGAAAGATCGTGGAACGTGAGGTGCGCAAATCGGGGTTCTCAGTCGTCCGCGAACTGGGAGGACACGGCATAGGGCGCACCATCCATGAGTTGCCGCATGTCCCCAACTATCCCGACCCGCATGCCCGCCAGATCATGAACGAGGGCCTCGTCATTACCGTGGAACCGATCATCTCCAGTGGCTCGGGGCATGTCTTCACCGACAAAGATGGCTGGACGGTGCGGACGGGCGATCACGCGCTTTCAGCCCATTTTGAGCATACTTTGGTGATTACCTCCGGGACGCCCATCCTGTTGACCGCTGGTTAGGTGGTTGACCGGTGGCCGGCTTCAGGATAAAGTTCCATATTAAGGGTTCAGATTCTTCCCTCCCCGCCCTGGTTTTCGCTCGATGGTTTACATGCGCTCCGCTTGGTCTAAACCCGCCGTTCCGAAGCTCACGGTCCTGTTGTTCGCGCTGGCTAGCCTGGCGTGGGCCGCGTCGCCGCAATTCTCCGTGCAGAAGCGGGTTGGCCTCACCAGTGGCGACCAGTGGGAACCCGCGGTGGCGGCCGACGGCTCGGGCCGGGTCTATGTTCTTTATCCGCACTACGGGCGAGTGCCCGATTGCGAAGACTGTCGGGTGCCCACCATGTTGCTGTTGGTGAGTAATGACAACGGCAAGACCTGGCAGACTCCGCGTGTAATGCTCGAATCAGGTTCGGGTCAGTTTGACGCCCAGATTGCGGTCGATCCGGCGGACCGGCGCACCTTGTATGCGGCGTGGCTGCAGAACGGGAAACGCGCGGTCATGCTCGCGAAGTCGGTGGACTCAGGAGCGACTTGGAATTTTACGATCGCCGTTCGCAGCGAAGTAGAGCTGGATAAACCGGCGCTGGCCGTGCGTGGCCAGAACGTCTACGTGGCTTTCAATCATGACGAAGAGGTGTGGGTGGCGGCCTCGCAGGACGGCGGGCGCAGCTTCACGCCGGCGCGCGTGAATGCGGACAGCCGTCCGGGATGGTCTCTGCTGGGTGCGGCCACAGTCGATTCCGCTGGCAACGTATACCTGGCGTGGGCTTCGTACTCAAGAGCGGGAGGAGCACGGGGCGCCGTGAATTTGTATGTGGCGAAGTCGGCGGACGCGGGTAAATTGTGGTCTGCGACTCTACTCGACGTTTCCGCGGCGGCGCCGGACTGTAAGGACGAGGATTGCGGCGAGGCGTTTCTGGGCGCGCAGGTCGCGCTGACTTCTGACGCCGCCGGAACTCTTTATGCGCTCTGGAGCCGGGGCAGCACTCCGCTGGGGCCGCAGCGTATTTATTTTTCGTCGTCGACTAACAGTGGCGACAACTGGTTGCCGCGCGTCAGCGTTTCCTCCGCCGCAGCGGGCGTGGAGCATGCTTTCCCCGCGATCGTGGCGGGCAATGCCGGCGACGTCCGCATAGCATGGATGGACGCGCGCAACTCTTCTCGCAATTCTCAGTACTGGAACACTTACTATCGGAGTTCAAGCAACGGCGGCGCGACCTGGGGAGAAGAGATCCGAGTGTCGCGCTATGTGCCTTTCTACAGTTATATCGGTGAAGAAGGGTTCCGCTTTCCTTTCGGCGACTATTTCGGACTCGCGATCGACAACCACGGAGATACGCACGTGGTGTGGGGCGAAGGGATGAACTATCAGTCGCCGGGGTCGATCTGGCACGCCAGCGGACGGTAGCAAGATTTTCCTGTAGAGACGCGACTCGCCGCGTCTCGCGTTGCGCGCGAACAGACGGAAGCTCCATCAGCGCTGCTGAAGGCTGAGTTCTTCCCATTCTCCCGTGGATCGCCCAAAAACGCGATCAGCCAAACCCCAGTCGTGAGCGCTATCTATTTCAACAGCTGCGGGAAACACGATAGAATCTCCAGCGTCGTGAGCAAAGGTGCCTTGCCGAGTCGCTCTGCCGCCGAACACCATGAAGCAGGATTCGCGCTATTGTCGGAACGCAGGTTCGCTGAGGCGGTAAAGGAGTATCTTGAAGCCGCTCGGTTGAACCCCAATTTTTCCGAGACTTTCTACAATCTGGGAATCGCGTATGGCGAACTCGGTCAGTTGAAAGCGGCAATCAAGGCTTATAGACAGGCCATTCTCCTCGACCCGAAACATTGGCAGACGTACCGCAATCTTGGTGTCGATTACGTGAACTCGCGACAATACGTGAAGGCAATTGATGCCTTCAGACGCGGCGCCGAGCTAAACCCGCAAGACATGACACTGTTCGTTAGCATTGGCTATAACTGTGGGAAACTGAAGAGATATTCAGAGGCTATCGAAGCGTATTCCCATGCTGTGGAGCTAAAACCTGACTTCGCCCCTGGGTGGTACAACATCAGCCTGTTCCATTTCCACCTGCATCATTACCGTGATGCGGTCCTCGCTGCCGAAAGAGCATTGGCCATCGACCCTGATTACGACGAACCCTATGTCGTCATCGGAATGGCGCGTAGAGAATCCCGCGACCTCGATGGGGCTATAACGGCGTTCAAGCGAGCCGCAGAGATTAATCCGAGCTTTATGGAAGCGCACGCCAACCTCGGCGAAGCATATCTCCAATGTAAGCAGGTTGACGCAGCCCTCCGGCAGCTCCAATGGGCCGTTCAGCTGCACCCAGAAGAGCCATGGCTCCACCGCACCCTCGCTCTGGCACACTGGAAACGCCGCGAGGTCGTTGCGGCTGCTCGTGATTGGCGCAGGGCGATATACCTCTATTTGAGGCGGGGGTTAAGCAGCAGACCGTGGGTCAACTGGTGATAAATCGCCATATCACTCACACCCTCAAGAATCGACCGTCCCGTATAGCGGGCGATCCTCAATCTGTTAGTAACCCGCCCACAAGTTCGCTGAGCCGTTCAATCCGGTGTTCAAGGCAATACTCAGCCAGTTCCTCCACCAGTTTTTCCGTCGCCACCGGATCAAAGAAACTCGCAGTTCCTACCTGCACGGCGCTTGCTCCTGCCAGCATGAATTCCACCACGTCTGCGGGAGTGGTGATTCCGCCCATGCCGATCACCGGAATCTTCACCGCGTGCGCCGCGTCGTAAACCATGCGCAGCGCAATCGGCTTGATGGCTGGCCCGGAGAGGCCCGCGGTGACATTGGCAATTCGCGGGCGGCGCGTTTCCGGGTCGATCGCCATCGCCAGAAAAGTATTCACCAGAGAGATGGCATCGGCGCCCGCCTCCTGCGCGACATACGCCATTTGCGCAATCGAGGTCACGTTGGGCGACAGTTTGACGATCACCGGCCGCAAGGCCACGCGCTTCGCCGTTCGCACTACCTCGTCGAGCAAAAGCGGGTCGCTGCCGAACTGAATGCCCCCATGCGCCGTGTTCGGACAGGACACGTTGATTTCATACGCCGTAATCCCCTCGCCCTGATTGAGAATCTCGATCGTCCGCTCGTAGTCGGCTCGGGTGTAGCCAAAGACGTTGGCGAACACGATTACATTCTTCTTCTCGCGCAAGGCGGGGAGTTTTTCCGCGAGGAACGCGGACGCTCCGATATTCTGCAGCCCGATGGCATTCAGCATTCCAGCGGCGGTCTCGAACAGCCGGGGCGGCGGATTTCCTGTCATCGGTTCTTTGGAGAGACCTTTGACCACTAATCCACCGAGGCGGTCGAGATGCACTATGTCTTCGAATTCGATGCCATAGCCAAATGTGCCGGAAGCGGCAATGATCGGATTCTTCAGGTTGATGCCGGCGAAGCTGACGCTCAAATCCGGATTGCCGATGGGCGTCATTCGGTTCCCCCGGCGGACGCTGGAGCGGGGGCAGCGAGCGGCGCCGTGAGCGATGACGCGGAACGATGCGGCGGCAGCGCCTCGGTCAGCACTCTTCCTGTAGCTTTCGCGGGCGCGTTGATTCCGAGCAACGAGGCCAGCGTTACTGCGAGATCGACTGGCTCGGCGTGCGTCCGGTAGATTCCGGACTGAAACGCTAGGCCATAAAAAGCGAGCGGCACATGGGTATCGTACGAAAAGGCCGTCGAGTGATCGGTGCCAGCCTTGATTCCGACCTGAAACGGAGCGGGGATTCCAATCACGTACCATCCGCCCTCGGGCGAGTAGCTGTGAGCATAACGCCGTCCGAGTTCGGTGGCCGGAGTTTCTCCACGCGCCAGTCGCGACTTGGTAAAGTATCCCGCCAATCCCGCTTGCGTCATGGCCTCGCCCGCGTCGGCTTCGGCATCGGATTCTTTGTGCCCGGCGAACGCGTCCTCGTTTAGCCAGGCGAGCGGGTAATCGAGATCAAGCACGTAGTCGGCTTTCTTAGCATATTTTTTCGAGAGCAGGGAGTTGATCTGCTCGCGCAATGCTTTCGCGTCGAGGTTGGCGGCGGGCAGACGAAGGGTTTTTGCGAATTCAGGCAGAGGAGCAATGCCGTGATCGGCCGATAGCGCCATCCACACGTTGGCCATCCCCACCTGATGACCGAGGAAGCCGAAGAACTCCGCCAAACTCCGGTCGAGTTCGAGCGCCATGCTGCGCATCTGCGGAGAGTCGGGGCCAACTTGGTGGCCGAGAATATCGTTGGCCGAGAGGCTAATGATCAACAGGTCGGTCGCCGAGCCCGCGCCCAGCTTCTCATACAAAACCAGTTCTTTGGCAAACTCAAACTGGTAATCGTTGGCGAAGGGAGTGGAGCCGACGACCTCGTAGAAGCCGAGAGGCGTACCATCTTTCGCGTTTCGCGGTGCGGTCGAGCCGAGGGTGGTTCCGTCGCTGTCTCGCCACTCGCGATTCCAGTATTTTTCAGCGCGTCCTTCCGAAGGCCGTACGCCATTGAAATTGCGCACCCACTCGGGGAGATCGGGACGATAGTAGGTGGACGTGATCCAGGCACCGCTCTTGGGATCGATCCAGTAGGCGGCGTCTCCGGAAAATCCCGCGGGCAAGACGGCGGCACGATCTTTCAGCGATATTGCGAATACTCGAGCCTTGCCACCGGTAGCCAATTTCAACTCGTCCCCGAGCGTATCGCTCAAAAGATTGTGTGGCGACGCGCTGGGCCCGGTGCGGTCGACGCCGACAAGTTTTGTGGTGTCGTCTTCCACCGACGTTACCCGCTTCTTTTTCTGCGGGTCCCACCATTCGTTGGCCACGATGCCGTGTCCGCTGGTGTAGCTTCCGGTGAACAGGGTGGCGTGTCCGGGAGCGGTCCGGGTGTTGGCGTAGTCGTAGTAGCAGTCGGTGAAATAAGCGCCGCGATCGAGAAACACGCGGAAGCCTCCGTCGCCGAACTGGTCGCGATAGCGTTCAAGGTAATCGCCGCGAAACTGGTCAATCACGATGACGACAACCAGCTTGGGACGAGCGTTGTAAGCGGACGCGAATGCGCCCGGAATCAAACCGAGCAACAGCGATACCACGGACAACATTACGGACCAGGAGCGGGGAAGTCTCATTGCGAGTTAGTTTACAGGAGAAAAGATGTTAACCGCAGAGGACGGGCAGAGCGCACAGAGGTCTTTTACCCGCTCTTCTCTGCGCTCGCTGCGTCCTCTGCGGTTCAAGACTTGGATCATCTCCGTGCACGGAACCGTGTTTTTCAGCTAAAGTTAAAGCAGAATGCTCGATCTGAATTTTGTTCGTGACAACCTCGCGCTGGTCGAAGAGAAACTGCGACAACGCGGAATGAATCCGGCGGAGGTTCTGAAAGATTTCCGCACCATCGATGCCGAGCGTCGGCAGGCGATCACAGTCGCGGAAACTCTGCAAGCCCGCCGCAACCGCGCCTCCGAGGAGATTGCCAAGCTCAAGAAAGGCGGGCAGGACGCCACGGCACAGATCAACGAGACCAAAGAACTGCGCGAGCAGATTGCGGAGTCCGAGAAAAAGGCAGCCGAACAGGAATCGCGTCTGCGCGAAATTCTGACCTCCCTCCCGAATCTTCCACACGCTAGCGTGCCCGTGGGGACGAGCCCTGAAGACAACGTGGAAGCGCGCCGCTGGGGCACGCCGCCGCAGTTCAACTTCAAGCCCAAGCCGCACTGGGAGCTTGGCGAACAACTGGGAGTCCTCGACCTGCAGCGTGCCGCCAAGTTGTCGGGTGCTCGCTTCGCGGTGTACTGGGCGTTGGGCGCGCGCCTGGAGCGGGCTCTCGCCAACTTCATGCTCGATCTACACACTCGAGAGCACGGATACACCGAGGTGCTTCCACCGTACCTAGTCAACTCCGAGTCGATGTATGGCACGGGTCAGCTTCCAAAGTTCGCGCAGGACTTGTTTCGGGTACCACACGGCGAAAAAGATCTCTGGCTGATTCCAACCGCAGAAGTGCCAGTCACGAATCTCTACCGCGATGAAGTTCTGGAGGCGACGAAGTTGCCGATCTCGCTTACTGCATACACTCCGTGCTTTCGCAGCGAAGCCGGATCGTATGGCAAGGATGTGCGCGGAATCATCCGCCAGCACCAGTTTCAAAAGGTGGAGCTGGTGAAGTTCGCGAGCCCCGAAACTTCATACGATGAACTGGAGAAGCTGACCCATGATGCCGAGACCGTTTTGCAGAAACTCGGTCTGCACTATCGCGTGGTCACGCTATGTACCGCGGATATGGGATTCTCTGCGGCCAAAACTTATGACCTTGAAGTCTGGCTGCCCGGACAGAATCTGTTTCGCGAGATTTCTTCGTGCTCGAACTTCGAGAGTTTTCAGGCGCGGCGGGCGAATATTCGCTACCGTCCCGAGGGCAAGAGTAAGACTGAATTTTTGCATACGTTGAACGGCAGTGGCCTGGCCGTGGGACGCACATGGGTTGCTGTCATCGAGAACTATCAGCAAGCCGACGGCAGCATACGCATTCCGGAGGCGCTGCAGCCGTACATGGGCACCGATCGCATAACAGCAAGGAGCGCATAAACAGCGCCCGCCGCATGCACCCGCGCGGCTGGCCCGATTTGCCATCCCATGAATTCCCCAATACACTGGCAACAACCCGAAACAGCCTCGACGGTGCTTGAAGGCAACGTCTCTCCAATGGGCGCGATCTGGCGCACAATCCGCGGATACATTCTTTGGTCGTACGAGCGGGGCAGCCTGCACTACGACATCATGGTCACTCTGATCCTCCTCTTTGTTTTTGTTTCGCCGTATTTCATCAACTACAAGGACAAACCGGTCGAGCGCAATCCGCATCTTACCGGCGTGGTCGTGATTCCCGGCGAGAAGGGCGGATTCATCTATCAGATCCAAGCCTCGGCAGTGAACACCGCGGCGGGTGAAGATGTTCGCCGGCAACTGGAGCAGATCATCGAACCCATCTCCGGCGCAGTCAGCATCACCAAGTACGAGACAACGAAAGATGCCTCCGGACACCCGCTGAGCTACAAAGTCTGGGTGGAGAAAGAATAAAGCTGGTTCATAAGAGCCAATTTCATCAATGAGAGCTGTGCTCAAGACGGTTGTTCCCGGGATCGTGGTGATCGGCTGGCTTTTTACCACTGTGCTGTACATACAAGTACTACAAGCACAGGCGTCGGCGGCTGCTGGGGCGCAGATTGTTGGCGAATCCGCTCAGCTTGAGCACGTTCTCGCCCAAATGGATGCCGCCGCCCGAAACTTCAAAACCACCGAGGCGAGTCTCGTCTCGGACCAATATGAACGGGTGATCAACGAAACCGAAACCCAAAGAGGCAAGATTTATTTCCGGCGTGAAGGCGGCGAAATACAGATGGCTGCCGACTTCACCGAGCCCGACAAGAAGTACGTCATCTACAGCGGCGGCAAAGTTCAGGTGTACCAGCCCAAAATCGATCAGGTGAACGAATACAACGTCGCCAGCAAGAATCGCGCCGATATCGAGAGTTATCTCGTGCTCGGTTTCGGTGGCAGCGGGCACGACCTGCTCAAGTCTTACGATGTGAAATTTTTAGGATCGGAGACCGTCAACGGTATCAAAGCCGAGGAACTGGAGTTGATTCCGAAGTCCGAACGTTTTCGAAACAATATCGCGCGCATCCTGCTCTGGATCGACCCGGCCCATGGAATTTCAGTGCAGCAGCAGTTGTTTGAGCCGGGCGGCGACTACCGCCTGGCGAAGTATTCCGAGATCCAGATCAATCAAAAACTCCCGGACAACGTCTTTAAGCTGAAGACCACCGGGAAGACTAAGTTCATCTCTCCGCAAGGATAAAGGATAGTGGAGATACGCGGTAAGCCGTATCTCTACGGGCAATCAGATGCCATTCCAAGGGCCTGGGCATCGAGAATGGGAACCAACAGAATCAAGCTGAAAAAGACCGGCTGGGACTATATACTGCGAGAGAACCCCCGAAAGTTGAGTTCGCATGGCTAAAGTTTTTACCATCACCGTTCCTCCGGATTTGTCGCGCAAGAAACGTGAACGCACCGCCGATCCCCGCTACGTGGACGGCCAGAAGATGCTGGTGGAAGCGATGAAATATCTGGCACAGGCCGATCCGGTGGCCAATCGCGAAGCCGTCGAACTGCTCTCCGAACATGTCCGCACCCGTTTCCGCATGACCGACTCGCCGCTCAGCTAAGCCCAGTAATCGAACAAGAAGTTGAAAACAAGCAGATCAGGCCTCCTGCTTACTCTGCCCGTATCTCCCTGCCAGCAACGCCGATGCCAGCACGATGATGACGGGGTAGCATTCCAGCGTGTAACGAGGTTCCGGGTTTTCCAGCGTTCCCAGAAATGCCGAGCGCAGCAGCACGAAGCTGACCAGCAATCCGGCCCATCGAATTCCCGACGGCCTGCGCGAGGGTGTGCGAACTACCCCCAGTAGCGCTGCCACCACGTAAGCCAGGTTCAGCAATCCGAACCCTACGGCCATCGCCGACTGCCTCGCGTCGTCATTGAATTCCCACCAGCGTGCGTCGGGAGGAAGGATCTCCGTTCGGGGACGCAGCCACATGTCCGCGATGCGCAGCAGGGGCAGCACAACGTAGTAGCGAATGGGGTGGACGCGAATGCGATCCGCGGCTAATTTGCCGAAGCGTGCATCGAGTTCCGGAGTCATATCCTGCGATTGGTTGTAGTCAGCGATGACAGCCCGCGTTGCCTGCCTTTCCCCCGGGCTATCGACGGCTCGCGATGGCAGCTTCTCCGGGTCAATCTTGTCGCCAGGAACGTTCCAGTAGATCTCTTCCACTGACGCGTAGTCGACCATCCAGGTTTTGACCCAGCGGTTGAAGCCTCGGAGAACTAGTTCATCAGTCTCGTTGGCGTAACGCGGAGCCAGCGGCTGAAGATGATGGAGCGTCCAAAAATTACGAATCGTCCAAGGAACGAGTGGCGCCAGGGCGAATGCAATGACGATGATTCCCGCGACCAGCACGCTGCGCAAAGACTTCTGCTTCGTCTCACTGCGTCTTCGCGATTCCAGTTTCGTATCAGGGCATCGCTTTAGCGATGCCACATCTCTCTCAAAATTAGACACTCCTTTAGGGGCTGCAACCGCCAGATAAAAAACGACTGCCACCAGCAAAATGCCGCCATCCGGACGCAGTAGAATGCAGGCCGCAATGGCTGCGCCGGTCGCGGCCCAGAGCCGGTAGCAAGTCCGATCGAGGACTTGCCCTGAGCTTGCCGAAGGGATGCCCATCCCTATACCCGCGTCACGCATCCGATTCAGCGCAGCGGCCGCGCCATCGAGAGCGAGTGCAGTAAAGAAGACCTCTAAAGTTTCTGTGAGTACAGAGGCGGCATAGTTTGCCAGGAATGGACAGAGCGCCGTCAGGACAAAAGCGATTCTTGCCGCGCGGTCGGAAACCACGCGGCGTGCTAGGTCGGCAACGATCAGGCAGGTGGCCAGGCCCAGCAGAATCTGAGTCAGCAGCGCTGCTCTAAAATTGCCAGAGCCAAATAGCCAAAAGATTCCGGCCAGAAACGCAGGGTACCCCGGCAGGCGCGCGTCGGTCGGCACAACTTGTGTCAGTTGCGTCTGGCCATAGATGCCGTGCTGCAGCCAGTTGACGGCGAGGTCGGCGTAAACGTGCGAGTCATCCGTGACCGCCGGGAAATAGATAAAGAAGAGCAGCCGTAACACCAGGGCGGCTAGTGTAGTCCCCAGAAAAAACATGCGATGTTCGCGAATCAGGCGGAGCACGTTGGCAATATATCGCGAATCGCGCGATTTTCCTCCGCGGCGCGCCGCAAGCCAACCTGCTGGCCCGACCCATGTGGGAAGTCCGCTGGCTTGAAGACTGAGGACCGAGCACTGACCACTGAAAACCCGGGGTTTGACCCCCTGCCGCTCTCACCTTAGGATGAAGAGACCACAAGGCGATGGCGAAACAGGTTTTTTACGATCCCTTGCAATCCCGCTGGAGGCGGATTAGGCGCGTTTTCGACGCGGCCGCCCTGGCTTTTTCTTTGCTGGTGGTCTTTTTCATCTACAGTGCCCTGCGCATTGAGCCTCTGCCCGGCCTTGCCTGGCTGTTGGAAAAAAAGCCTTACCACGCTCTGAAAGAAGACGAAAAGGCGAAAGCGCGCGAAAAACGCCGCTTGGCCACCGTAGCCCGCGCCGGACATCGCCACCAAACCCGCAAAGCTCCCTCGCAACTCACGTTGAACTCCGAGCAAGGAGTTCGGGCGGCATTCTACGTTTCCTGGGACGCGGCCAGCTTTTCCTCTTTGCGCGAGTATGCGCGCCAAATCGACTTGCTCTTCCCAACGTGGCTGCAGGTGCTCAGTCCGGATGGCCATCTGCAAGCCTCGGATCCGGAAACGAACACGATGTTCGACGTGGTTCAGGGTCGAAAGATCCACACCGTGGACGACAAGGTGATGCCATTCCTGAAGGCGGAAGGCACCGGCATGGAAGTCTTTCCGGTGGTGCAGAACTTTGACGGCGCCGACTTCGTTCCGGGCGTCGTTGACTTCCTGAACAATCCCGCAGCGCGCGCCAACTTTCGACGCGAGGTTGCACTTTATCTGGCCTCCGATCATTACCGCGGTCTGATGCTAGATTTCGAATCCTTTCCGAAAAATGGGCAAACCGGATACGTTGCTCTGTTAAACGAACTCGCTTCTGACTTGCATGCCAAAGGTCTGAAGCTGTACGTCACCGTCCAGGTGCGTAACCCAGACTTTGATTACAAGGCCATTTCATCCGCCGTCGATGGCGTCGTCATCATGAACTACGACGAGCACTATCCCGGCGGAACGCCTGGCCCCGTCGCTTCTCAGGATTGGTTCACGGATAACCTTGAGTCTGCAGTCAACGAGATTCCGAAAGAGAAGCTCATCTGCGCTATCGGCAACTATGGTTACGACTGGGTCGAGAAGCCAAAGTCAAAGGAAGGCAAACTTCCGTCCGGCGAGGCCGACAAGACCGTTTCGGTGCAGGAAGCGTGGATCGGCGCGCGCGATTCCGAAGAAGACGTTGATTTTGACGGCGACGCGCTTAATCCGCACTTCAGCTATCGCGACGACGATGATTTTCGCCACGATGTCTGGTTTCTGGATGCGGTGACTGCCCTCAACGAAATGCGTGCCGCTCAGACGCTCGGCATCCAGACTTTCGCCTTATGGAGACTGGGCGCGGAGGACCGCTCGCTGTGGCGCGTGTGGGATATGCCCGGGGAAGCTAACGCGTCGGATCGATTGAAGGACGTCCCTCCTGGTCAGGATGTCGACATGGAAGGCAGCGGCGAAATCCTGCATATCGAAGCGCGTCCGACCGACGGCGCGCGCGATCTGACCATAGACAAGCAGACCGGACTCATCGACGGCGAAGACTTCAAGAGCCTCCCTGAGCCCTATCGTGTGGCGCGCTACGGCTCCAGCAAGAACCAACTCGCCATGACCTTCGACGACGGTCCCGATCCGGAGTGGACCCCGAAGATTCTCGATGTCCTCAAACGCGAGCATGTGCCGGGAACATTCTTTCTGATCGGAATCCAGGCGGAGAAGTTCAGCAGTTTGACCCAGCGCATTTACCGGGAAGGTCATGAAATCGGGAACCATACCTTTACCCATCCCGATATCAGCTCGATTGGCACCGGCTACATGCGGGTGGAACTGAACCTGACCGAGCAGTTGTTCGCCAGCCGTCTGGGCATTCGCACTATGCTGTTCCGTCCGCCGTACTCGGTCGATGCCGAGCCCGACACCGAAGACGAGGTGCGTCCACTCGAACTCACGCAAAGCCTGGGCTACATCACCATCGGCAACAAGATCGACACCAGGGATTGGAATGACGAGCCCGCGCTGTCGCCAAAACAAATCGCCGCTCGCGTGCTCGACCACCTGCCACCTTGCCGCCCGAACGATACGCAGTGCGGCAATATCATTCTCATGCATGATGGTGGCGGCAACCGGGAAAGAACCGTTCTCGCACTCCCGCTGATTATCGATGGCGCTCGTGCCCGCGGATTTGATTTCGTCCCCGTCTACCAGTTGATGGGTAAAACGAAAGCGGACGTTATGCCGCCGCTCCCGACCAACCAGTATTGGTCCGCCCAGCTGAATTGGATCGGCTTCTGGCTATTCAGTGCGACTATGCTGGGTATCACGATTATTTTTTTCCTGGGTGACATTCTGATGACCGGCCGCCTGATTTCGGTCGGAATCCTCGCTCTCTATGATCGTCTGCGCGCGCGTGTGTATGGAACGCCCGAGCAGATTGCCGCCTACCGGCCCCGGGTCGCGGTTCTGATTCCCGCCTATAACGAGGAGAAGGTCATCGAACGCACCATCCAGGGCGCGATCGATTCCGACTATCCCAATTTGCGCGTGATCGTTATTGACGACGGTTCCAAAGACCGCACTTTGGAAATCGCCCGCCGCGCCTTTGCCCCCGAGGAAGCAGCTGGCCGGGTTTTGATTCTCACCAGGCCTAACGGCGGCAAGGCCGAGGCGCTTAACTTTGGACTGGAACACATCGGCGACGCGGAAATCTTCGTCGGCATCGACGCCGATACCATCATTGCTCCCGATGCCATCGCTCGCCTCGTGCCGCACTTCCTCAATCCGAAAGTTGCAGCCGTGGCCGGCAACGCCAAGGTTGGGAACCGCGTCAACCTCTGGACCCGCTGGCAGGCGCTCGAATACATCACCAGCCAGAATTTCGAACGGCGAGCGCTCAACACCATGGGCGCGGTCAGCGTGGTGCCGGGCGCGATCGGCGCCTGGCGCACTGAAACAGTTCGCGAAGCAGGTGGTTACCACGTGGACACCGTCGCCGAAGACGCCGATCTGACCATGGCGCTCTTGCGCAACGGCTATCGCGTGGAGTACGAAGACCAGGCGCTCGCCTTCACCGAGGCTCCAACCACCGCCAATGCGCTCATGCGGCAGCGTTTCCGCTGGTCGTTCGGAATTCTGCAAGCCATCTTCAAGCACAAAGGTGTTTTCGCGCGCAAAGGCGTCTTGGGATTGGTCGCACTTCCCAACATCCTCATCTTTCAGATTCTGCTTCCCTTGGTTTCACCCTTCATTGACGTGATGTTTGTGGTCGGCGTGATCTGGTATTTCATCCAGAAACACTTTCATCCTGAGTCCACCGATCCGGCCAGCTTTCAGCGGTTGCTGATCTTCTTCGTCGCGTTCCTGGTCATTGATTTCATAGCCTCGGCGATCGCCTTCCTCCTGGAGCGCCGCCAGCCCGAAGCTCGCGAAGACGCCTGGCTGCTAAGCCAGGTATGGCTGCAGCGCTTCGCCTATCGCCAGGTCTTTTCACTTGTTCTGTTCCGAACCCTGAAGCGTGCCATCCAGGGACGTCCCTTCGCCTGGGACAAATTGGATCGCACCGCCGCCGTAAAGTACATCCCAGCAGAGCGCAGGGACTCAGTCAAAGTCTGAGATTTGCGAAGCAAGTGTGGGGCGGGCGCCCTCGCCCCACCAAGTGCCAGTTCGTCTCGTGATCCCAGTCACTGACATCCGCAACCGAAGCGTGTGTCGTAAGAACGAGAGTCCAATATGCCCCGCACCATCATCGAGCCCTTTCGCATCAAAAGCGTCGAACCCATTCACTGGACGACCCGCGAGCAGCGCGAGCAACTGCTCCGCGCCGCGTTCTACAACCTTTTTCTGCTGCCCGCCGACGACGTTCTCATCGACCTCCTAACCGATTCCGGCACCGGCGCCATGTCCACGCACCAATGGGCGGCCATGATGGAAGGCGATGAAAGTTATGCCGGCAGCCGCAGCTTCGAGCAGTTCCGCGCTTCGGTGCAGGATATTTTCGGCTACAAGCACGTCATCCCCACCCACCAGGGCCGTGCCGCCGAGCGCATTCTGTTCAGCGTGATGTGCAAAAAAGGCGATGTCGTCCCCAACAACACGCACTTCGACACCACGCGCGCGAACGTAGAGTTCGTCGGTGCCGAGGCGGTAGACCTCGTCATCCCCGAGGGCCGCCAGCCCAGCCTGAAGCATCCTTTCAAGGGCAACATGGACGTGGCCGCG
The DNA here is from genome assembly GCA_049520095.1 of Terriglobales bacterium. Taxonomy (GTDB): domain Bacteria; phylum Acidobacteriota; class Terriglobia; order Terriglobales; family Acidobacteriaceae; genus Acidiflorens. Next base: position 2,882 of record JBEKQC010000054.1, on the reverse strand, counting down.
CTCGAGACCTTGATTCAAAACGTCGGCCGCCGGCGCGTGCCTCTGGTCATGCTGACCGTCACCAACAACTCCGGCGGGGGCCAGCCCGTGTCCATGGAGAACGTCAAAGCCGTGAACGCCGTCTGCCGCAAGCATGGCATCCCGCTCTACTTCGACGCTTGCCGTTTTGCCGAGAACTCTTACTTCATAAAAATCCGCGAAAAAGGCTACGAGCAGAAATCGCCGAAAGAAATCGCACAGGAAATGTTCAGCTACGGCGATGGCTGCACCATGTCAGCCAAGAAAGACGGCATGGCGAACATCGGAGGATTTCTCTGCACCAACGACGATCTGCTAGCGCAACAGGAAAAGAACCTGCTGATTCTCACCGAGGGCTATCCCACCTACGGAGGACTAGCTGGCCGCGACCTCGAAGCCATCGCCGTAGGAGTGCAGGAAGCGCTGCACCAGGACTACCTCGAATACCGCATCGCCTCGACCGCCTATCTAGGCAACCACATTGCCGACCAGGGCGTGCCCATCGTGCAGCCGCCCGGCGGCCACGCCGTCTACATCGACGCGCGCGCTTTTCTGCCGCACATTCCGCCCGATCATTTTCCCGCGGTCGCGCTCGCCAATGAACTCTATCTTGAAGGCGGCATCCGCTCGGTCGAGATCGGCACATTGATGTTCGGAGCCTCGGCGAAGATGGATCTGGTGCGTCTGGCGATTCCCCGCCGCGTCTACACGCAGAGCCATATCGACTACGTGGTTGAAGTCATCCTCGAAGTCTGGAAGAAGCGCGAGCAGATTCATGGGATGAAGCTCAGCTACGAAGCGCCGTTCCTGCGCCACTTCACGGCCAAGCTGGAGCCGGAGCCAGCAGTAGTAGCAAGCGCCATGCGACGCTGATCCCTCGCTAAACTGGAACCTCTATCAATCATTAGCTGTTCTAGGATATATACTGCGATGATTGTTTCAGGCTCGCTTGCCAGGCAAGCGCGGAGAATCCGGCGCACATGTCCAAGCTCAGCACTCGCACGGGTAAACCCGACACCGGTAAGCCCGACAAAGATGGTTCCCGGAAGCAACCGTCACAGCCCTTACTCACAAAGCATTCCCCGCAAGCCATCGCTTTTCTTTCCGGCGCGGTTGTACTTCTCCTGGAGATTCTGGGCGCACGGATTCTCGCTCCGGACTTGGGAACATCATTCTTGGTCTGGGTGAATATCATCGGGACGATCTTAGGTTCGCTCTCACTGGGCTACTACCTGGGAGGTGTACTCGCCGATCGCAACCAGAAACTTCTCCCTCTTATTCTGCTGGTGGGTGCCTGCGCTGTTGCCCTGGTCTATTTCGAACGGCCGTTGTTGCCGCAGTTCGGCGAGTGGGGGTTGGAATGGGGATCGCTTCTCGCCGCGATTCTATTTTTTGCTCCCGCCAGCGCAGTGCTCGGCATGGTCTCGCCCTATCTGTTGAAGATTGCCGCCAGCGACCCCAATCGGATCGGTCGCACTTCCGGAAGCATCTTTGCCGCTTCCACGCTGGGCAGCATTGCCGGGACGTTCCTCGGCGGCTTCTGGCTGATCCCGCATTTTCCGGTGTCGTTCATTCTCGCCGGAATGGTCGTCGTGCTGCTGATCCTCTCCGCGTGGGCTGCGGCTGCGATCCGCCCGGCCTGGCTTGCGGTATCCGCCGCGCTGGTCGCCGCTGTTGCCATCAATGTTACCGCTACCCGGGAGGGCGACTGGTCCGCTCATATCAGCCACGTTTTCGAGAAGAACAGCCGCTATTACAACATTCGCGTCAATGACGTGATCGGAAGCCACAAAGCCCGGGTCTTGCTGCTCGACGGCTTTGTTCAGAGTGGACGCCTGCTCGATCAACCAGGCATGTTTTTTCCTTACGTCGAACTCTCTGCGAAAATCTTGCAGAGCGTGAAGCCCGCCCCGCAATCCGTTGTCGTCATCGGCGGCGGAGGCTACACCATACCCGAGTTCGTCAAGACCTATGCTCCCGCCGCCGAAGTCACCGTGGTCGAAATCGACCCCGACGTAACCGCCACCGCCAAGGAGTTCTTCCTGCGGGATCGCAATCTCCCCATCACAACTTTGAACGAAGACGGACGCGTTTTCCTCAACCGCAATCGGCGCCAATTTGATGTGCTCTACACCGACGCTTACACCGGCAATTCCATTCCTCCCTATCTTGCCACCCGAGAAGCCTTCGAGCGGATCCGCCGTGCGCTCAAGCCCGACGGAATTGCCGTCTTCAACATCGACTCTGCCCGCAGCGGGAAACTGGGTGCCGTATACCAGGCGCTGTCCATGACCATCCGCGAAGTTTTCCCGCAGACGGCTGTGTTCTCAACCAACCCCGCCGAGCCCAGCGCGGGGCAGAGCATCATCCTCGTCGCCACCGGGGGCCAACCTCTTCCGGAGGACGACTTGCAGGCCTTCGAATCCTCGCGTGTCCGCGAACTTCCCGCCCGCGGCCTGCTTCTAACCGACGACTTTGCCCCCACCGAGTACCTCGGCCTCGAGCTCGCACGTAAAGCCTATGCGATCGAGCGGGCGTTTCATTAGGTCGGCTATCCACTAACCTTGCAAATTCTTAAAAGCTCGAAGCAGCGGCTTCTCATCGCCAACGATTTCACTAGGCAGTTCAAGTTCCCATTGCAGCGTGCCAGATTCGCTTTCGCCTTCACCGGCACATAATCGCTTCCTTGGGCCGGGCCTTTGATCTTTTTTCATCACAGCCAGCCGGTGTCCGCCATCACATACCTCCAATCCGCCCAATGCGACAATAACCATCTGATTGGGGCAGTTCAGAGGTGCGCCGGTCTCCAAGACGGACCTCGAAGCTGCCCCAACGCCATTTTGAGGGTTGTTTCTGGAGCTAAG
>JBEKQC010000053.1:0-34052 GCA_049520095.1 Terriglobales bacterium | reverse complement strand
CTTCCGGCAGTGGAAAACTATGGGGGAGTCGTTCCTGGTACCACTAATAATGTCGGAGCAACCGACCAACCCACAAAGATTGGGACCTTTAACATCGCCCCTTCGTGGACGCGCCTTATCAGTAACAACTCCGTATTCACTTTGGGCGCCTTTGTACGCCGTGACGATTACAACTACTACCCAAGTAGTGATCCGTTTGCAGACCTCGGGCCGCCGAGTTTGCAGCGACAGTCGGTGGGTCAGAACCGGACGCTTACCAACACGGGAGTTCGATCCGATATCTCCTATGTGAAAGGTGTGAACAACATCAAGGCTGGAGTCACCTACGAACAAACATTTCTCAATGAAAATGACACTCTTGGTATCGTCGATCCCGCTTATAACGCACCCTGCATAATTGCGTTACCACCAGTGGCTCCCCTGCTGAACCCGCTCCCGTACGTTGTTCCTGTCCCGGGCTTCACCGGCCCCTCGCAATGCACCGGCGCCAACCTCTCAAACACTCTTGCTACGTATGGATCCTTGGGCTACGTGTCCAATGGCCAGCCCTATGTCCCCAACCCATCTTTCTACCCTCTTTTCAATCCGACCCTGGCTCCCTATGACTTGACCCGTGGCGGGAGTCCATATACTTTCAATGGCCACACGGACGTGAAGGAGCTTGCCCTCTACCTTCGGGACGTGATCACAGCCGGGCACTGGTCTTTGAACCTGGGCTTACGTGGCGATCTCTATAACGGTCTCACGGTGGCGCGGCAAGCTGAGCCTCGTCTCGGAATCTCCTACAACGTCAAGAAGACGAGCACGATTCTTCGCGTTTCCTATGCGCGCACCCTGGAATCTCCTTTCAATGAGAATCTGATACTTTCGAGCATCGGATGCAGCAACCCGGTCTTAGCCCCGCTGCTTGCCTGTTCCGCACCCGTGTCCAACCCCTTGAGCCCTGGCTTCCGCAATGAATTTCATGCTGGGATCGAGCAAGCTTTCGGCCGGTACCTGGTTTTTTCCGGCGAGTGGATCACGAAGTACACGCACAATGGCTACGATTTCAGTGTGCTCGGCAACACCCCGATTACTTTTCCTATTGAATGGCACAACGCCAAGATTCCCGGATATGCGGGCCGCGTGAGCGTACCGAACCTGCATGGTTTTTCGGCGCAGATGGTCTTCTCCAGCGTGGCGGCGCGCTTCTTCACTCCCCAGATCGGCGGCGCCGGGGCGACGGTGGCGACAGGTGCGACCGGGGCCGGACTCCCGTTCCGCATTGACCACGACGAAAAGTTCAACCAGACGACGCACTTGCAATATCAGCCCTGGAAGCGCGGTCCATGGTTCGGCTTCAACTGGCGGTACGACAGCGGACTGGTAGCAGGGTCAACGCCATGTCTTGCGCCAACTGCTACCTGCACGTTTTCGACTTCGACGGCGGATGGAGGATCGAACCCCAACATCCCAAGCGGCTCGGTGGCCATGGTTACGCCAGCGAACTTGCCTTTGACCGCCGATCAGGAGTTTCAGGCCGGGTTCACTTGCAACGGAGCGGGCGCAACCCCGACTCATGCTCTTCCGACGGTTTGCCCGGCGTCGGAGTTCGGGTCTGCACTCATTAAAGTTCCAGCATCAGGGACGGAAAACGACGATCACAATCCGCAACGTATTGCGTCGCGTAACTTGTTTGATGCTTCGGTGGGTGACGACAATTTGTTCAAAGGCGACCATTACAAATGGAGCCTTACGCTTACCGCCATCAATTTGACCAACAAACTGGCGCTGTATAACTTCTTGTCGACGTTTAGCGGCACGCACTATGTGACGCCGCGCGCGCTGACGGCCGAGCTCGGGTTCCACTTCTAAGGGATGTGGCGCGGGCGCTCCACACTAAAGACCTACTGCAGCTTCGCGTATTCCGCCTTGGCTTCGTGGAGGATGGGGACGTCGGGGTCGGCGTCTTTCCAATCGGCGAGAAAGTTTTGATAAGCGACGCGGGCCTTGGGGATGTCGCCCTGCTTCTGAAACAGGCGGCCTAATTCCAGTTGAGCCACCACGTACAAAATGTCGGGGCCGATGTGGGATCTGAAGTCCAACACCTTCTGGAGATCCTGCTGCGCTTCGGCGTAGCGCCCAGCGTGCTCGTAGGCAATGCCTCGGACGTAAAAAACACCGGGAGTGGCGCGAGCGTAGAGGGCGGCTGTGTTCAGGAAGTCAATGGCCCTGGCCGCGTCGGCTTTCGCGGGATTTGCCGGCCGCAGAGCGGCGATGGCGCGAATCACGGGGATGGTCACGTTGATCGCCATGGTATCGTTCGGATGGGCGCGCTGGATTTCGTCGGCCAACGCGAAGGCTTTCTGGTCCTGGCGCAGGATGGCGAACGTCTGGGCTGCGTTCCCTTTCACGGAAAGAGTTCGGGATAATCGAAGAGCCTCGCTGGCCTCGCTTTCGGCTTCGGCGTCATCGCCTACCAACGCCTCGAGGGTGGCAAGCTGCGCCTCGATATCGGCCCGGTTTTGCAAGTGCAGGCGATCCAACGCTTCTTCGGCCTGACGCGCCAATTCCCGCGCCTGGCGCACATGCCCACGCGTACTGGCCAGATTGAAGCGGAAACCGAGCGCCGCCAACCCTCCGTCGGGCGTTGTGGCGGCACCTTGGAGCTCCTTCTCCATGTCGGCGTCTTTGCCTTCGGCCCAATCCAAACTAGCCAGCACCACGCGTAAGCCTGGGTTGGATCCTTTGTGCTGGAACAATGCGTTGAGAGTGGCGCGCTCCTCCTCAACCCGGTTCAGTCCGCCGTAAGCGACCGCGACATTGTAATAGGCACTCGTCATCTCGGGGTCGATCTCCATGGCATGCTTTGCGTTCTCCAAAGCGTTGTCGAATTGTCCAAGCTGGTTATAGATACTCGCCAGATTGTTAAAGGGAGTGGAATCCCGCGGGTAAGTCTGGCGATAGAGTTCATAGGCGGTAATGCCTTTGTCGAGTTGGCCACTGTCAGAATAATAGTGAGACATGATGTAGAGCTTTTCGCGCTCGCTAGCGCGGTCGCGAAGCTCGAAGGCCTTTTGACGGTTTTGTTCCGACAACTCGGTCTGGCTGAGGTTGTTGTAGATCGCACCCAGGCGGGCATAGGCCATGGCGAAATTAGGGTCGAGCTCGATGGCGCGCTGGTAGTCGGGAATCGCGCCAATTTCGTCGCTCATGTTGTGTTTGGCGTCGCCGAGGCTCAGCGCTTTCAGTGCGTCGAGCGATGAAGTGGTCGCCATGGAGAGAGGCATGTCGTATTTCTGCACCATGGACAACGACTCGCCGAGTTGACCGCGCAGTTTGGTGGCGGCGCTATGCAGCGCATTCAGCACATCTTCTTTTCGCTCTGCCTGAGCCTGCTGGCGTCCGAGTGAATCGCCAGAAGCAACATTAGTTGCTTCCAGACTGATAACGTACTGGCCTCCGACGCTGTCAATGCTGCCGTTCAGCATGGCCTTGATGCCGTCGCGCTGGCAGATCTCGCGGCCCACGTCGCTGGTGATGCGGTCGCCCGGGCTGCGGCCCATGAACTGCAACGTCTGGCGGATCTTCTGGTCGGGGAAGACGTTCAGATATGGAGATTGCCCCAGATCGACGGCCAGGGCTTTCTTAAGCGTGCCGTCGAAGACCGGATCGGCGGTAGTGTTCACGAAATCGGCAATCAGAATCGAGTCCTTTTCGGTGAGCGCTTGGCCGCGCTTGAGAAACACGAAGCCAATGCCGGCGGCGACGAGCGCCACGATCAGAGCCGGGATCAACCATAAGGGCAGCTTGCGAGTTGGCGCTGCCGCTTTGCGAAGGGTAGCGCTGCTTATGGCTGAACTGGACGAAGCCGCGGCCAGTATCGTGCCAGATTCCGAGTCGCGTTTTAGGCGCTTCAAATCTGAGCGCACGTCGGCAGCGCTCTGATAGCGCAGGTCGCGATCTTTTTCCAGCAGTTTGTTCAGGATTTCTTCGAAATGCGGCGGCAAGTCGGAGTTCAGACGTAGCGGGGACGCTGGAGGCCGATTCAGAATTGCATCGAAGATAACGGCGGAAGTGTCTCCGTGGAAGGGCGCCACACCGGTGGCCATCTCATAGAGGACGGCGCCAAAGGAGAACAGATCGGTGCGGGCATCGAGGTCCTTGCCGCGCGCCTGCTCCGGAGACATGTAGGCCACGGTGCCGACGGTCGATCCGGGGCTGGTCAGGAACGGCTCGTCCACGGTTGCGGCGGAACTGATGGTGACGGCGGATTGCGCGGAAACCTTGGCGGTACGCTTGGCCAGTCCGAAATCGAGAATCTTGGCCTGGTTGCGGCTGGTTACGAAGATGTTGGCGGGTTTGATGTCGCGATGGACGATTCCCTTAGCATGAGCGGCATCGAGACCGTCGGCGATTTGCGTGCCGAGATTGAGCAAGGGCTCAAGTTCCATCGGCTGACCGTGGATTAGGCTCTTGAGCGTTTCGCCTTCCAGCAACTCCATGGCGATGAAGTGGCGTCCGCCGTCCTCCCCAACCTCGTAGATGGTGCAGATATTCGGGTGGTTCAGAGCGGAGGCGGCGCGGGCTTCGCGTTGAAACCGGTCGAGCGCGAGGGGATCTTTTTCCGTCTCGGGAGGGAGGAACTTAAGCGCGACATGGCGGCCCAGGTTGACGTCCTCGGCCTCGTAGACAACGCCCATCCCCCCGCCGCCCAATTGCGAGAGGACCCGGTAGTGCGAGACGGTCTGGCCGATCATGCCGGGGAACACTCCTGGGAGAGAGTCACTCATGTTAGGCCTCAGAGTTCGGGCAAGTCAAACCCGTGGGCTCTTCCGGTTATACGGTACGGCGGGGTGCCAAGTTCACAATCTGCGCAGGCGACGGTTAGCGCTGTATTTTCAGTGGCCTAGAGCTGAGCTTCCGCTACTACCGGGCCAAGCAATGCCAACAGGTCACAGCTTTCGGGTTACGGAAGTTTAGCCCTGAATACCCGAATCCTTTCCTGCCCTTCCGGTGCCTGTTATCAATGGGTATTCCTTATGTTTTGCCTCCAGGGGAACCGCAACCCAGCTCTCCGGTGCAGGAGTTCGCAGAGATGAAAGCCCGCCCACAATCCTGGAGGGAAATCAGCGCGGCGGCACGCTCTTTCATTGCCGTAGTCGTGCTCTGCGGAATCAGCGTCCTCACCTATTCGGTCCTGCATGGCAAAAGCGAAAATCCGGTCAAGTTTTTCTGCTATCTGGTGGTCGCTCTGGCGGCGTCGCGGCTCAAGGTGAACCTGCCCGGCATTACTGGGACGATGTCGGTGAACTTCCTATTTCTCCTGCTCGGCGTGGTGGAATTAAGCTTGCCAGAAACCATGGCGCTGGGATGTGCGGCGGTGGTGGTGCAGTGCTTCGACCGCGAACGTCCGGTTCCGGTTCAAGTCGCCTTTAACGTCTGCTCAACTGCGCTGGCGATCGCGGTGACCTTCATCTCCTATCGCTACTCCATGTTGCATAGTGCGGTGAGCAACCCCTCGACATCGCTATTTCTGGCGGCGTGCGTTTACTTCGTGGCCAATACGCTTCCGGTGGCGGCCGTCATCTCCTTGACCGAGCGCCGGTCGCTGCGAAAGATCTGGGCTGAGTGCTACTTCTGGAGCTTCCCCTACTACCTTGTGGGCGCGGGCGTAGTCGGCATGATGAGCTGGCTGCACGGCTTTACCGACTGGGAAACGTCGTTGCTGACGCTGCCGGTGGTGTACCTTATCTATCGCTCCTACCGCCTTTACCTCGGCAAACTGGCAGACGAGAAGCGGCATGTGGAAGAGATGGCGGACTTGCACATGCGCACCATTGAGGCGCTTGCACTTGCCATCGAGGCCAAGGATCAGACGACCCACGATCACTTGCAGAGAGTTCGCGTCTACGCCGTCGAGGTAGCCAAGGAACTTGGGGTTGCCCCGGAGGAAATGGAGGCCTTGCAGGCCGCCGCCTTGCTGCACGACATCGGCAAGCTGGCGATTCCCGAGCACATCATCTCGAAACCGGGTCGCTTAACGCCCGAAGAATTCGAGAAAATGAAGATTCATCCGCTGGTGGGAGCGGAAATTCTGGAACGGGTGCAATTTCCCTACCCGGTGGTGCCCATCGTACGGTCCCATCACGAAAAGTACGACGGGACCGGCTATCCGCTGGGGTTGAAGGGGAGCGAAATTCCAATTGGTGCCCGCATCCTGGCGGCGGTCGATTTTCTGGACGCGCTGGCTTCGGATCGGCAATATCGGCGCGCGCTGCCACTGAATGAAGCGATGGCGCGCGTGGTGGATGAATCGGGAAAGGCCTTTGATCCGGAAGTGGTGAGGGTGCTCGAGCGCAAATACGTGAGACTGGAGCAACTCGTCCACCAACGCACCGATACCCTCTACAAGCAGAAGGTATCCGCTGAAGTCAACGATAATAAAGACGAAGGCGCGAAGGGTGGCTCGTCCATCGGGCCAGCAGCCGGATTCGAGGCGCAAGGCTTGCGCCAATTGCCGGAGCGCAGTTTTCTGAGCTCGATCGCGGCGGCGCGTCAGGAAGCGCAGACTCTGTTCGAACTCAGCCAAGATCTGGGGGCGTCGCTCAGTCTGGGCGAAACGCTTTCAGTGTTCGCCGTGAAGCTGCGCCGGGCAATGCCTTACGATGCGATTGCGATCTACGTTCGCCACGGCAATGAGCTGGTGCCGGAATATGTGAATGGCGACAACTTCCGGTTGTTTGCTTCGCTGCGTATTCCGATTGGACAGGGCCTCTCCGGGTGGGTGGCACAAAACCTTAAACCGATCCTGAATGGCAATCCTTCGGTCGAGCCCGGCTATCTGAATGACGCTTCAAAGTACAGCACGCTGAACTCAGCGCTCGCTGTTCCGCTCGAGGGCTTGCAGGGTGTAGTCGGTGTGGTTGCTTTGTACCACGCCGAAAAAGATTTCTTCACCTCCGACCACCTGCGCATTCTGCTGGCGGTAAGTTCCAAGATGGCGCTGGCCATCGAGAACGCGATGAAGTACGAGCAAGCGGAGAGTTCCGCGGTTACCGATTTCCTCACCGGCCTTCCCAATGCGCGCTCCCTGTTCTTGCAACTCGACCGGGAAATGGCGCGCTGCAAACGCGACAACAATACGTTGACGGTGATGGTCGCCGACCTGGACGGCTTCAAGCAGATTAACGACCGCTTTGGGCACCTAGAAGGGAACCGCGTGCTGCAGTTGTTTGCGCACTCCCTGAAGGAAACCAGCCGTGAGTACGATTATGTGGCGCGCATGGGCGGCGACGAATTCGTAGTCATTGCGCCCGGCCTTACGCCCGAAGCTTCGGCGCGGAAAGCGGAGCAGATGCGGGAACTCGCTCAACAAGCTGGAAAGGACGTCTGCAACGAGGACATTCTATCGCTCAGCGTCGGCAAGGCCGTATATCCCGAGGACGGAATGGATGCCGAAAAAATTCTTTCGGAGGCGGACAAACGCATGTATCTGCAGAAGCAGAGCCAATCGACTCACAGGAACCGCCGGCTGTATCCGCGGGTGCGGGGCCGGCTCACTACGGAAATTTCCGGAAATGGCCAGGAACGGGCAACGCTCGGCATTGTCACCAACCTGAGTGTCGGCGGTTGCTATGTCGAAACCCCCGGCCTCCTGATGCCTGGATCGCAGCTGAAACTCACCTTCTCGCATGAACATACGCAAGTGATGGTCGAGAGCGAGGTCGTGCGCATGGACATGGGTATCGGGGCAGCGCTGAAATTTACGGAAGCGTCGCACGAGGTCCGCGCCGCATTGCAGCGCATCCTGGAGCAGCTAGCCGCCCTGGAAGCGGCGGTTGATCGCAAGCGGAGCCTCAATGCGGCCGTCGGAGGTGCACTCTGAGGAAACTCCGACCTACATGGCTTTTGGAAGGGGCATGGCTTCAGCCGTGCCGACAGCACGCTCCATGCAAACGGCCCTAGGGCGCGGAGGTCACTTCTTCCTAACACTCTTTTCGCATTACGCGTCGTGTTAAGCGGGAACGGCAATCGGCCGAATTTGTATCAGTGGCGCGGAATTGCCCGATACGCCGCGCGGCTTCGATAGCCCCTGTTTCAGCATATTCGCCGTCGGCACACCCGTCCGGTAGAACGACTTCTCGCAATCTGCGGTGGATGGGCCGCGCATGCTTCCTTCCATATAGGCCAAGCCGGGACAGCGCGTGCAACTGCTGACGTGCGAGCATGACGAGCAGACGGTCAGATCCTTCGCCTGGATCGAGCGGACCTCTCTCATTTGCGGAGAAAAATTCCAGATATCCAGGAATTTCTGCTGTCGAATATTTCCCGTGGGAAGTGGAAACTGCACGCAGGGAAAGACGTCGCCATAGGGCGAAATGTAGCAAAAAGAATGCCCCGCACTGCACGAGTAACCTTCAAGGTCTTCCTCCGAAGGCGGTTTGGGAGGCGCGCAGAATTCTTCCTGGTTGCCAACCAACGCCGGATTTTGAAAAACCTCCGTGAGTTCTTCTCCCGGGATTCGCAGCGAGAGAACGGAAGTGTCACCGTCCATCATGGGCGTGATGGTCGGATCAAGGGTGTAATGAACGCCGAGTTCAGCGGCAAGTTTTTGCACACCAAGATGATCGGAAGAATTAACGGTCATCAGCACATTGGCGATGGTCACCCGCAGCCCTTGTTCGCGCAAGAAGCGAATGGCTTTGATGGTGCGCTCGAACGAGTGGGGCAGCTTGGTGATGGCGTCGTGAACTTCGGGACGATGGGAATACACGCTGATCTGAATCGTGTCGACGCCCAGTTCGCGGATTTTCCGCGCTTCCTCCTCGTGGATCATCACCGCGTTGGTCTTGATCTTGACGTTGAACATCAGACGCCGGGCGTATTCGACAATCTCGAAGAAGTCGCGGCGCAGGAAAACCTCTCCGCCGCTGAACGTGAGGAAGAAAACGCCTGCTTCGGCCATTTGATCGAGCACGTTCTTGATTTCGGCAGTCGTCATCTCGCCGTGGTCGTCGTGATCGAGATAACAATGCACGCAGCGCTCATTGCAGCGATAAGTGACATCCATGTGCACGGCAATGGGCACGCCGAGGTTAAATGCCTTCTGGCCGACCTCGCTCATCAGGCTCATCGGGGCGCCTTCCGGTTTGTCTCCGACGTCAGAGGCTGATTGGAAACCAGAAGAATTCCGTGGCCAGAAAGCTCGGCGACAAACTGCTCCGCGTCGGCCTGGGCCTGTTCTGGATCAACGGCAAACTGCTGGCAGATGCGGTCGCGGACAATTTCCCGCAAGGGAGTATGACCATCGGCAGCCTGGAAGATGGCGGTTGCGACCTCATTCAGCGTGAAGAATGTCGAATCGGCCGAGTTCATGACCATCATTTCGCCGGCCAGCGCGCGAGCGGCGATGGCGGAACTGCGCGCTATGTAAATGCAATTTTCAGGCATGCTCGGCGGTCCCCTGGAAGTCGCGTGCGAAATCACGACCGAAGTTGCGAACTTGGTCCCACACCCTGGCATCAGGATAGAACGTCAGGCGGCGAATGGGAACCCTGGCAACAAAATCGCAAGCCGTGGCGAAGAGCTTTTCCACCAAGGCCTTATCTTCGGCGAAGAACAGAATGTTGCGCATCAGGCGGCGGACGGCCTCCGCAGACGACAACTCGTGGACGGTCGTCTCCGGACCCTTCTCCAGAAAAAACAGAGCCGCGACGGGGGCCGAGCAATTCTCGCCGGCTCGGGCCAGTTCCCCGGCGAAAGGAGTGCCGAAAGCCGCGTACCCGTCGGTGCTCGGCCGCACGTAAGAAATCTCGTCGGTAAGCAGGGTGACGTCCGCTGGCGCCAGCCGTGTCATGGTGGTCTTGCCCGCACCCGATATGCCCGAGAATAGATATGCCTGGCCGTCGCAAATTCCACTGGCGGCGTGCAGCAGGAATCCGCCGCGGTCGGCCAGAATCAGGCTGTGCAGAATGCGTAGCACCGAATCGAGGGAATACGGATTGGCGTTTTGCCGCACGCTGCCTCGTCCCGTGAGCGGGTCCCAGCGGGCGTGGAAGTCTCCGCGCTCTAGTATCCAGGCGTCATCTTCACGGTGGACGCGAACGTCGTCATCGGAAACCGGTTCCGTAGAGGTGACATCAAATTCAAGCTCAAACTCGGGACGCGAAGAACTCAGAAACCCGTCATAGCGCTGGCGTAAAAGAGTGAGAAAGCTCGCGTCGCAGGTGGACAAAGCAATCGGAATCCCTCCAATTCCGACACACACGACTTTTCGGGACGCGGGCATCATACAGATTCCAAGTTTCGAAACTCGTTTCGAAACTCGTCTGCCGATGCCTTCCGCCGGCTGTGAAGTGTCAGAGCAAGACGCCGCACGGCGCCACAGTGGCAGAACAGAATTCCCAGAGCGCGCGACAGAGCGGCCGAAGAGAAGCCTCGGCCTTCGTCAACACGGCGCACGAGCTTGCCCAGCAGTGCTTCGGGAGGGTACTGAGCATCACAGCCAGGCATGGAATCGCCACGCAGCCGGAAGCCGTTCGGGGTACAAGGAGCGATGAGGCGATGTAAAAAGAGGCGGTCTTCGCGCCGAGCCAGCACGATCTCACCCGGGTGGACGTCTTCGATCAAGCAGCTTGCAATCTCGACCACATCGCCTGGCCAAAGTGCAGGCAACATACTTTCGCCGTGAACTCGCAGACTCACGGTCTGACGAGTTCGCTGAGGCGAACGAGCGCCGCGACGCAAAGCCTCTGCCACCAAGGCTGAGCCCTCCGCGCTCCAACTCGACTGCGGTGTACTCGCGCGGTCTTCCACCGTCAGGAAGTTTTTCGTGAGAACTGACATTGGGAAATCGTCGAGCCGAGCTTACCGCAGGAGAGAGCGAGCGTCTCGAAAACGCGTTCGTAACGAAACGCCGGTTTCTGGTAGACCTTCTTCTCTTTACTCGCGTTGCCTGGTTGCTGCCGCTTCTCGCGAGGAGCCCGATCTTCGGTCATAGTCGGTCAAGCCAGGTTGTCGAACAAAAAGCTGGCTTATCCCCCAGTGTGATTAGAGTAAAGGAAGTGTACTACACTGCTTTCCCCGGTGCCAACATCAGTTCGCCGCAATGCGAAGAAGTGAATCAACATCCTCAATAAAATGAAAGCGTTCCATCATGCCGTGCGCGCTTCAAGCTCAGCGACAAGCCGGCCAATGCGAGGGGCAGCAGGACCAAGCCAAACCCGGCCAGCGCCGCCAAGGTGGGAGCCATCGCCACTATGGACTGCCCTTCCAGCAGCGCCCGCCGCATTCCGTCGATGGCGTAAGTAAGAGGAACTATGCGCGCGAGAAGCTCGAGCGGGCGCGGCAAGCTCTGAATCGGAAACATGGTTCCGCTTAGAAACCAGACTCCAGAGCCGAGTAGCCACAACAGAGCCGAGCCTTTCTGGAATGCAACCTGAAGCGTGGCTGCGGCGATTCCCAGTGCCAAGGCGATCGCCAGAGAAAAAATCAATACCGCCACGCAGGACAAAAGGTTGGCATGGATCGATGCCCGGAAAACCGCAACTCCCGCGAAAAAATAGACCAGAAGATTGACCAGGTTTCCGGCAAACGCAGATATGGAACTGAGGATGACGAGCTCAGCCGGGGCGGTGGATGTCGTCATCAGCACCTCCAGCGTTCCCGTTTGCTGCGCTTCCTGCACCGTGCTCAGAAAGGCTTGCGCGCTCATGATAAAGAAAGTGTAGACGCCCGTGCCCACCATAAGAAATGGGAAGTACTCGACCCCGCCGGGTCGAAAGCCGGGACCGATGGCGCGGGACAGAAAATAAAATGCTGCCAGTTCGGTGAACACTCCGGCCAGGGTGACGACGAAACCGCTCCGATGGCGGATGGCCGTGAGCACATCGCGCCGCAGGATGGCGTTGAGCTTGTCAAAAGTTGAGGTCATAAGAACGAGATCTGTAATTAGTAATTGTTAATTTGTAATTTCAAGTCTGAGCACTGCCAGCGTTCGATTCCAAAACACAAATTACAAATTGCCAACTACAAATCTCTAGAGCTTGAGCACAGCCTCATCAATTTCTCCCGTCATCCGAAAATAGAAAGAGCGTAGCGCGTCAGCGCTTTCGCCGTGGTTCACGGGGCGGTCTGCGAGCAACTCGCCGCGATGCAACAGCAGCAGACGGTCCGCGATGGCAGCCGTCTCGGCAAAGTTGTGAGTGGCGAGCAGAACCGTGGTTTGCTGCCCTGCCAAAGCGCGGATCGTGGTCCAGAAGTGCGCCGTGTTGGCAGCGTCGAGGCTGCGCGTCGGCTCGTCGAGCAATAGCACGCTCGGACGCTTGAGCAGGGCGCGCGCGATCCCCAGCCGCTGGTACATGCCGCTGGAGAACTTCATGACCAGCGTGTCGGCTTGCTCTTCGAGGCCGGCATCGCGAAGAACCGCTCTTATCCTTTGCGCTCGCTCGCTGCGCGAAACTTCTTCGAGAGCGCCAAAAAATTCCAGGTTCTCGTGAGCCGAAAGGCGAGGGAAAAACGATCGCTCGGTGGCGACCGCGATGCCGACCTGCCGCCGGACTTCACCGGCATTGCGCCGCGCATCGAAGCCGCCCACGCGCACCGATCCCGCATCGGGCAGGAGCATGGTCGAGATCAGCTTGAGCGCCGTGGTCTTTCCGCTGCCGTTCGGGCCGAGCAGCACTAAGACCTCCGCGCGGGCTGCCGAAAAAG
Organism: Terriglobales bacterium; assembly: GCA_049520095.1. Lineage (GTDB taxonomy): Bacteria > Acidobacteriota > Terriglobia > Terriglobales > Acidobacteriaceae > Acidiflorens. The sequence continues at coordinate 21,359 of JBEKQC010000053.1, read as the reverse complement.
AAACGTCTTTCAAGGCGATGGTTTCACCGCCCCGCTCCCGTCCCAGCCAATTGAACAGCGCTGGACGATGGCGAAATATCTTGCGAACGGATTCGAAGACGACTTGGTCCATGGAAGTGCGTGCGAACGAATCTGCGGCCGTGCTCCGAAGACTCTGTATTATAGTGGCGATTCGCAGGCGATTATCTGCGATCCTGATAATTCGGGCTAACGTTACGCGCCTTTAAGCGCTGAACTTCCATGATCGAACTTTCGCCTCCGTTTCCCATGTCGAGCCCGGCGCAGCGGGGACAAGACGAATTCGAGTTCCTGTGCGAATTGGCCGGCGCGGAGTTGGCTCCGGAGCGCATCGAGCGTATTGCGAGTTGGAATCTCTCCATCGTTGACTGGAGCGAATTCCTTCGCCTGGCGGAGCACCATGGAGTTCTCCCGCTCGTGGCGCGGAATCTGATCGGAGACGCTCGCGGTCTTCTGCCGGAAATCGAGCGTTCGCTGCGATCTGCCTATGAAGCGAACCTGCGACGCAGCCTATGGTTCGCCGCCGAACTGGCGCGGGTCATGCAGCACTTCGCGCGCACGCGGTTGCAGGTGATGCCGTACAAAGGCCCGGTGCTGGCGCAAGCGGTTTACGGCGATCTCGGTCTGCGAAGCTTTTCGGACCTCGACTTCCTGATCTCTCCCGCGGACTTTGAGCGAGCGAAGCAAGCTCTTGCTGAAATCGGGTACCGCCCGGCGACGGATCTTACTCTGGCGGTCGAGCGGTTATGGCTGCGGATTGGCTACGAACGCTCGTTTGACGGCGCCGCGGGAAAGCACATGGTTGAATTGCAGTGGGCGTTACTGCCGCATTTCTATGGCGTCGATCTGAGCGTTGAGGATCTGTTGTCGCGCAGCGGCCGGACTACCGTCGGCGGTTACGAAGTACCATGCTTGTCTCCCGAGGATTCACTGCTGGCGCTGTGCCTACACGCCGCCAAGCATCTGTGGACGCGGCTGATCTGGCTTGCGGACATTGCCGAGACTTTACGAACACAAACCATCGATTACTCGCTGGTGTTCTCCCGAGCGCGCGCCCTAGGAATAGCTCGCATTCTCGGAGTGAGTTTCTGGCTTGTGAACAACTTACTTCGGGCCGAGATTTCCCTACCCGCGAAAGAGATGATTGCAACCGATCCTCCCGTCCTCGCTCTCGGCAGCGAATTCGCCGCGCGCCTCGCGCGCGGTGCGGTCTACGATTTCGAATCCACCGAATACTTCCGGCTGATCCTGAAACTGCGCGAGCGGCGCGGCGACCGCCGGCGATATTTGTGGCGACTGGTCTGGACGCCAGGCGTGGGAGACATTGCTGCGGTGCGATTGCCGGAAGCGTTTTTTTCTCTTTATCGAATCGTGCGAATGGGCCGATTGATGCGGAAATTACTACTGAAGAGAAAATCGGCGGGCGTGGCTTCTTAATGCGTTTCGCCGTCGCCGGGCGCGACGTCTGGAGTGTCGACTCTCTTCTGCGCAACGGCCGTGTTAGCAGGTGCCGGCGCAGGCTGAAATTCTCCTGGATCTTTGCCCGCCAGCGCTACGCTCATGAATTGCATCCAGATGGGCAGAGCGGCGTGGCCCCCGGTCTCTTTCTCGCCGAGAGATTTTTTTTCGTCGTAGCCGACCCACACTCCGCAGGTGAGCGACGGAGAAAAGCCCACGAACCAAGCGTCGGTGAAATCGTTGGTTGTCCCCGTCTTGCCGGCCAGCGGATAGGGCATTTTGGCGGCGGCTACCGCGGTGCCATGGAGCACCACTTCCCGCAGCATCGATGTCATAATGCGCGCGGTGCGCGAACTGACGACGTCTGTGATGTCGGAGAAATCTTCTTCCAGAATGCGGCCTTCGTAGTCGGTCACCTTGGTGATGTAGCGGGGAGCGACGCGCACGCCATCATTCGGAAACACACTAAAAGCCGAGGTCTGCTCGAGCGGCGTGACTTCCGCCGAGCCCAGCGCCACCGGAAGATACGCGGGAATATTTGAGGTAATGCCAAAGCGGTGCGCGTAGTCGATCACGGTCTTAATGCCGATGCGGTCGGCGAGCTTAAGGGCGGGAATGTTTCTGGACTGCGCCAGGGCGCGCCGCAGCGTGATGGTGCCTTCAAACTTGTTGTCGTAGTTGTGCGGCGAATAGGGACCGGAGACAGTTTGAAAGGTCACCGGCGCGTCCAAAATCGTGTCGTCGGGGCTGCCGCCTTCGTCGATCACGGCAGTGTAGACGTACGGCTTGAAAGACGACCCGACCTGGCGCAACGCCTGCGTGGCGCGGTTGAACTTGGAGAGATTGAAGTCGCGGCCGCCGACCATAGCCTTGATCTCTCCGGTCGCGTTGTCGATGGCGACCAGAGCTCCTTCGGTCCCCGAATCCTGCTCCAGGCTGACGCGCGCTTTCCCGCCCGCATCCAGCGACAGCACCTTGACATAGACGATATCGCCCGCGCGGAGCGTGTCGGCCAGTTTGAGCTTCGTCTTCATCGTCATCCAAGCCACATCGGCCTGCGCGAGCGTAGCCGTGCGCTGGCCAAAGCGGATCTCAGCGGCGCCCGGCGACACTTGTGTGACCAGCGCGTGCACGTATCCGTTCACTTCGGGTTCCTCATCCCAATCCGGATCTTCGTATTTGTCGAGCTTTTGACCCTCAGCAATTACATTCGAAAGTTTGCCGTGCCAGCCATGCCGTCGCTCGTAGGCGGCGAGTCCGTCGAGCAGCGTCTGGCGAGCGGATTTCTGCAGATCCATATCGAGCGATGTGTACACCCTCAGCCCGCCTTCGTGAACCTGATCGCTGCCATACTTCGCTTCCAGGTAGCGCCGGATTTCCTCCACATAGTGCGGAGCCAGCGAATTAGGGTCTTTTTGCAAGTCGAGCACGATCGGCTTGCTCTTTGCATCCGCCGCCTGGGCCGCGGTGATCTTGCCATCCTCAAGCATGGCATTGAGCACCAGGTTGCGCCGCTTGAGGGCGCGTTCTGGGTGGTTGATCGGCGAATAATATTGCGGTGCCTTGGGAAGTCCGGCGAGCAGCGCGGCTTCTTCGAGGGTCAGCTTTTTCGCGGGCTTGCTGAAATAGTATTCCGAGGCGGCCTCATAGCCGTAAGCCCCGTGGCCCAGGAAGATCTGGTTGGCGTAGAGGGTGAAGATCTGCGGTTTGGTAAACCGGCGCTCAATCTGAATGGCGAGCAGCGCCTCCTGCACCTTGCGATAAAACGAGCGGTCGGGGGAGAGAAACAGATTGCGGGCAAGTTGCATGGTGAGCGTGGACGCTCCCTGCACTTTGCCGCCGGACTCAATATCGCGATACGCCGCGCCTACGATGCGCCAGATGTTGATGCCCGAATGCCGGTAAAAATCCTTATCTTCGATCGAGACCAGCGCATTGCGGAGAACCTCAGGATAATCGTCATAGCTGGCAATGACGCGGCGCTGCAGCGCGAAAGTGCCGATGACTCGCCCCTGTCCGTCATAAAGTTCGGTGACCGAGCTCGGCCTATAGCGTTCCAGTTCTTCGACCTGGGGCAGATCCGTCGAATAAACCAGCAGCAGCCCAGCGGCCGCGCCCACCGCGGCAGAGAGCAGGATGAGCAATCCAAACAGGACGCGTCCGACAAACTTCCGTCCGCCGATCTCTACAACCGGAAGATGTTGGTAAATAATCTTCATCGGAGAACGCAGGGTTAAGGCGCAGGTTTCAAGGTTTCAATGTTACCGGAAGTATCAGGTGTTGCGCCCAAGTCTTTGAGTACCAAAAAAATCGCCCGCCAAAGGCGAGCGATTGTAACTCTGGAACCTTGAAATTTTGCTTCTACCCCTTCGATTCCCGGTTCTTTAACACTTCCAACGCCTTGTTCAGCTGGTCATCCTGCAGGTTCTTCGGCTTCTCGTCCTTCTTGTCGCCAGGTTTCTCGCCAGGAGCCGCCTGCTCGTCCTCGTCGGGTAATCCAGCATCGTCTTCCGTACTGTCCGCGACCAGCACGTTCGGGGTGACGGCCGCATCCTGAATTGCCTTTCCGCTGGGCGAGTAGTACTTCGCGACTGAAAGAATCAGGGCGGAGTTGTCCGGCATCTCGATGAGCTTTTGCACCGAGCCGTCGCCGAAGGTTTTGTCTCCGATTACGTCTCCACGGGCGTTCTCCAGGATCGCCGCCGCCACAATCTCAGCCGGGCCCGCCGTGCCACGATTCACCAGCACGGCCACGGGCAGTTTGGTGATGTCCTTGGCAGGATCGGCGTTGAAAGCCTCACGCGGATACTTTTGCCCCTGCAGATAGCTGATGGTGCCGTGGTCAAGGAAAAGATTGGCGGTGGCGACGCCCTCAGATTCCTCGCCAAAGCCGGAGTTGCGCAGATCGAGCACCAGCTTCTTCGCTCCCTGCCTCTGCAGGTCGCGAATCTTACCGGCAATCTCCTGCGCCTTGCCCGCAGGAAATGCGTCCACCTGGATGTAGCCGACGTTGTCCGCGAGCATCTTGTCGCTGACCGGCGGGATGGCGACCAGGTCGCGCGTGATCACAATCTTCTGCGGCTCCGCTCGCCGTGGCCGCACCACCGCCACGGTAATCGTAGATCCGACCTCGCCGGACAGAAGAGCGCGAATCTCAGCCAGCGACATGTCGTGCGTGCTCTTGCCCTCGATCGATTCGATGATCTCGGAGTTCTCCACCCCGGCCTTCTCCGCCGGGCCTCCCGGAATCACCGCGACCACGGCCGCGTATCCGAAGCGCTTGGAGACGGTAGCGCCGATATCCGCCTTGCCGCCGGTCTTCATCGTCTTGTAGTGCTTATATTCCTCCGGCGACAGGTAGCTGGAATTGGCGTCGAGAGACTCCAGCAAACCGTGCAGCGCGCCATCGGTGACGCCAGCGATATTGGGCTCTTCAACATATTCGAGGCGGATGCGGGACAGCACTTCGCTGTACACCGACAACTGCCGATATGCGCCGTCATTCGAAGAAGCGCGAACGTTGACAAAGCCGCCCACAATGGTGAACAGCAGAATAGCCAGCGAACTGGCAATAACCGTGACCTTCAACTTCGTCGACATAAATTTAATCTTCACTCTTTGATCGGACCCAAACCGAACTTGATCGAACTCTGATCGGACTCTCTTGATCGGGATTCTCTGACCGAGCTTCCCCGAAGAACTGTTGCCCCATTATAAACGGTTTGATGCACGAATCGGGAAGGAAGCTACCAGTGCAATGTCCAGGGTAACGTAAGCAAGAAAGCTGCCGCAGGCGGCGTATTCCAAAGCTACTCACCTGGGACGAATGGTCTGGGGCGGCTGTCCGGTGTGTATTAGAATCATGGACTTAGCCGTCTGTTTCTGCACGAACCGCCCCGCACGAACCGCTCCTTACTTTTCCAGCAGGGCGGCTATTTCCTCATGGCCTTTTTCTCTCGCGACCATGGCCGGGGTTTTGCTTTCATCGTTGGCTAGTTTGGGATTAGCGTGGTGCTTGAGCAACAGTTCCACCATCGGACGATCGCCATTCTGCGCGGCGGCGTGAATCGGAGCCCAGCCTGCCTGCTGACGGGCGTTGACGGGCGCTCCGTGTTCGAGCAGAAGGCGCGCCGCTTCCAGGTTGCGGGCGGAGGCGGCGGAGTGCAGCGGCATGACCCGCATCGGATTCGCGGCCACAGCGTCGACCGCAGCGCCGCCTTCGATCAGCAGGCGGGCGGCTTCGGGCTGTCCGAAAAAGCTGGCGAAGTGCAAGGCGGTGAAACCGTCTTTGGAATGGGAGTTGATGGCGGCGGCATCGCGGAGGTGTTCCTGGAGACGATCGAGACGGCCGAGCGAGGTGGCTTCGAAAATATCGAGCGCCCTCTTCTTGGTCGCGATCAGCCCCGCCAACTCGCGGCGTCCGCGATAGAGGGAATGCATGAGCAAGCTCACGCCGGTCGAATCGCGGGCCTCGGAAGTGGCGGGGTCCTGCTCGAGGAGGTGCCGAAGACCTTCCGCATCGCCAGATTGCAAGAGCTCAAAACAACGTTCGAAAGCACGCTGGGAGTTTTCCATGAGCGCTCCTCCTAATTAGTTAGCACTGCTAACGAATTATAGGATCCCGGCTCGGATTGTCAAGAAAAATGTTAGCCATGCTAAGCGTTCGCAATGCTAAGCTGTTTCGTATGCCGCGCTCCCAAGAACGCTTCCGGCTGGAGGTAGCCGATCGCATGCACTCGGCCGCCATTCATCTCTTGCGCCATGCCCGCAAACAGGATGTGCTTGCCCGCCAGGGCCCGGCGCGGCTGTCGGCGCTTTCCGTTCTGGTGTTCGGCGGCCCCATGGCGCTCGGGCAACTGGCAGCCGCCGAGCAAGTGAAGGCTCCCACCATGAGCCGCATCGTGGCGGGATTGAAGCGCTCCGGGCTGGCCAAAATTGAGATCGATTCCAAGGATGCGCGCCGGATTCGAGTGACGGCAACGACCAAAGGGAAACGCTTGCTGCAGCAGGCGAGAACGCGAAGAGTCCGGCTGGTGGCGGAGACGCTCGTTGGTCTGAGGACGTCGGAGCTGGACATGCTGCTCAAGGCGGCGGAACTCATGGAGCAAGCCGTGAAGCAAACCACGCGGAGAAGGTAGGCCGTTTCTCCGATCTTAAGTTTCGTCGGCCACCGGATTGCGTATTTGGCCGATGCCTTCGATCGAAACTTGAATCACATCGCCGGCGACTACCGGTCCTACGCCCTCGGGCGTGCCGGTGGCGATCAGGTCGCCGGGTTCGAGGGTCAAAATCTGCGAGATGTAACGAATCACGACGTCGAGCGGGAAAATAAAATCCCGCGTGTTGCCGGACTGGCGGACATCGCCATTCACTCGGGTTTCGACCTGGACGCCCGCCCAGGGATCAAGGTCGTCGGTGACGAGGGGTCCGACCGGGCAGAAAGTGTCGAAGCCTTTGCCGCGCACCCACTGCGGTTCTTTTTTCTGCAGATCGCGGGCCGTGAAATCATTGACGCAAGTGTAGCCGAGGATGTAGGGACGCACGTCGTCGCCGTCGGCCAGCCGGTGGCAGCGCCGGGCGATCACGACGCCGAGTTCACCCTCATAGTCGGTCCGTGCGGAAATCTTTGGGCGCAGAATCGTTCCACCCGGCGGCAGCAGGGAAGAGGGCGGCTTAAAGAAGAGCAGCGGCTCCAGCGGAACGTCGTGGCCGAGTTCGGCGGCATGTTCGCGATAGTTGCGACCGACGCAGACGATCTTCGAAGGCTGCACCGGCGGCAGCAGAGATGCCTGCGCGAGCGGGATGTGCTCGATGCGGCGGCTAGGAAGACCTTCGACGTCGCCATCGCTATCCTGCGGAGGCTTAAGGAGCAGGCGAGTGATTTCCTCCTCGTTGCTGACCGCAACAGACTCGACCAGGCCGTAGTGGGCGGAACCGTTGAACTCGAAGCGGCAATATCTCATCAGAGCATTATCTAAACACAATTTCCAAACATATAGGGCAGAAAGATCATGAATGAAAAACCTGCCGGTACGCAGGTGACAACCTGCTAAGGGATTGCCGCCAAAACGAGGCCGAGCTGCGCTCGGCCTGGTCGTGCGAGAGCGCCCGTTCCTACCCAAGCACCTACGGGACGGGTTCGCTGGTTTCCTCGGAGCGCTGACTTTCGTTTCCACGTACGTCCACGGCGGATACTGAGTAGGAGTAGGTTTTACCGGAAGCGACCGCACTATCGCGATACGAGGGCGATTTCACCAGGTCAGAATTGAGTTTGATTGTCTGTCCGACTGCGGCGCCATTCGTCTCGGATCGGTAGACGTTGTATCCGGCGAGGTCGGCGTTTGTGACCGGCGCCCAGATGAGATCGATAAATGGCTTCTGGCCCTCGCCCGAGTACGCTGCCTGCAACCCGACAGGTACGGCGGGCGGGAAGACGTCATGGGCGATGACGCGCACGGGCGGGGTGTCGTCTCCTTCGACCTGCACTTCGCTGTCGGGCCGCTTAATGATGCTCACGGCGGTGATGCGGTAGAGGTAGGTCCTTTCCCATTCGAAGCTTGTATCGGTGAAATGTGCGGGGCCAGACTCGGCTATGGGAACTTCACCGGCAATCGCGTCTTTGCCGGAAGTTTCGTCTCGCCGATAGATTCGATAACGAAGTTGAACGGCGGAGGAGTTGGCGGAGAGATTCGCAGGCATGTTCTGCGATTCGCCGATGTTGGTCCACGTGAGCGCTACGCCATCGCCGGTCAGTTCGGCGGCCAAGTTACTCGGCGGAGGCAGGGTGACGATGGCAGGCACGTGCACGCGGTTCGATAGTCCCGCGCCGCGGGCATTGCGGTTCAAGACTTCGACCGCATACGTCACTTCGGCGGATGGGTCTTGCCTTTGCATGGCCGAAGGCAGAGTGTCGGCGTAGGTCTGCGGGGCAGGGTGTTGGGAGTCGGATTTCTGCGCCGTGCCCCGCGAGGATTTCGGCTTCTTCGGGACGGCGAGTGGTGCTGGCAACATGGCGGCAGGATTTCCGCACGCGGTGATTTCAGGGTCGAGGCTGCGGCAAACGAGAGTCGGACCGATATAGCGCACAATCTGGCGGTCGGTGGTGAGCGTGGGTTCGCTCCAGTTCAGCGTGACGCGATTGCCTTTACGGCTCGCACGCAGATCCGAGGGTGGCTTGGGGAGTTCGAGCGACGGCGGCAATGGCGGGCCGGTCTGGGCGCAACTTGCCAGGAGCAGGCAAAGGGCGGGCGGCGCGACGAACTTTCCAAGATTTACTTTCATGCGGAAAGGGAAAGAGTATCAGAGGCAACGAGTGCGCATCAGCGCCATGTTGTGGGCGGCGTGAGCGGGGTGCCGAATTCACGGGGCAAGGTCTGCTCTTACTCAGTGAAGTACCCCTCGGTCCAATGGTCTTCTCCTATCGCATACTTGGCGATTTCGAACCCCTCCGGGAAGTAGGAAAAGCCGGGCTTTTCCAGCATACGGCTCTGAGCAGCTTTCACAGCCCCTTCACTCGCGTAAACCCCTATTAGCTTCTCGTTTTTCTCATTAGCACCTGTTGGATGCGTGTGCCACAAGATATAAACCGCGTTCATTCCTTCACACTCCGTCTGGTTGTGAACTGTGGGAAGCAAAGCGTGTTGAGGCCGTATGTGGTTGAGAATTTCTACAAAATGTAGCGCGACAGATCCTGATCCTTTACGATCTCGCTCAGCATCTTCTGCACGTAGGCCGCGTCTACCACAAACTGCTGGCCCTTTCTTTCGGGCGCCTCGAAGCTGATCTCGTCGAGCACGCGCTCCATGATGGTATGCAGACGGCGGGCGCCAATATTCTCCGTGCCTTCGTTCACGCGAAAGGCGAAGCGCGCTACTTCTTCGAGCGCGTCGGGAGTGAACTCCAGCTTCACCCCTTCGGTTTCGAGCAGCGCGATGTATTGGCGGGTCAGCGAAGATTTCGGCTCGGTCAGAATGCGTACGAAGTCTTCCATGGTGAGCGACTGCAGTTCCACGCGGATGGGGAAGCGGCCTTGCAGTTCGGGGATCAAATCGCTCGGCTTCGAAACGTGGAACGCGCCCGCGGCTATGAACAGTATGTGGTCGGTGCGGACCATGCCGTAACGTGTGTTGACGGTGGTGCCTTCGACGATGGGAAGGATGTCGCGCTGCACGCCCTCGCGCGAAACGTCCGGACCATGGCCGCTTTCACGGCCGGCGATCTTGTCGATTTCATCAAGGAAGATGATGCCGGAGTTTTCCACGCGATCAATGGCGACGCGCGTGACCTGCTCCATGTCGATCAAGCGCTGTTCTTCTTCCTGGATCAGGTACTCGAAGGCCTCGTTGACTTTCATCTTCCGCTTCTTGGTGCGCTGGCCGAAGATGTTGGGCAACATGTCTTTGATGTTGACATCCATCTCTTCGACGCCCTGGTTAGAGATGATTTCGAAGGACGGGAAATTGCGCTCGCGGGTTTCGATTTCGACGGTGCGGTCGTCGAGTTTGCCTTCGCGCAACTGCTGCCGCAGTTTCTCGCGGGTGCGGCTGGAGGATTCGGTCAGGCTGGTGTTGCCGTCGATGACCACGCCACCTGAGCCGGAATCGGCCGGACGAGGCGAAATCGGGGGCAGAAGAATATCGAGCAGGCGCTCTTCCGCGTTCAGTTCCGCTTTATCGGCGACGTCTTCGAGCTTCTCTTCGCGGATCATTTCGATGGCGATCTCGACTAGGTCGCGGATCATGGACTCGACATCGCGGCCGACGTACCCGACTTCCGTAAACTTGGAAGCTTCGACTTTCAGGAACGGCGAGTTGGCTAGCTTGGCGAGACGTCGGGCGATTTCGGTTTTGCCGACGCCCGTTGGGCCGATCATGATGATGTTTTTGGGGATGACCTCTTCGGCCATTTCAGGCCCGAGCTTCTGCCGGCGCATGCGGTTGCGCAGGGCGATGGCGACGGCGCGCTTCGCGTCTTTTTGACCGACAACGTACTTGTCGAGTTCGGTGACGATTTCGCGCGGCGTCAGTTCGTCGAGTGTGACTTGTTCTTCTTCGGTGGTCCCGGGTAGGTAAATGGCCATAAATGCGTCGTTCGCTTTTCGTCGTTCGCTCTTCGCATTTCGCATCTTGGCGCGAACAGCGAAGAGCGAAAGACGAACAGCTAGAGTTCCTCGATTGTTACCCTGTCATTGGTATAGATGCACATCCGGCTGGCAATCTTCATTGCTTCTTCGGCTATTTCGCGCGCCGAAAGTTTGGTGTGATCGGCCAGGGCTTGGGCTGCAGCCTGGGCAAACGGGCCGCCGGAGCCGATTGCGGCGATGCCGGTATCGGGCTCGATCACGTCTCCCTGGCCACTCAGCAGGAACGTGGCTTCTTTATCGGAAACCAGCAGCAGGGCTTCGAGATGGCGCAAATATTTGTCGGTGCGCCAGTCTTTGGCGAGTTCGACGGCGGCGCGGCCGATGTTGCCATGATACTGCTCCAGCTTAGCCTCAAAACGGCTGAATAGCGTGAAGGCGTCGGCGGTTGAGCCGGCAAATCCAGCGAGAATTTTGTCCTGATAAAGGCGGCGAATCTTCTTTGCTCCGTGCTTGATGACGGATTCGCCGAGCGTAACCTGTCCGTCACCAGCCATAACAACTTTGTCGTCGCGGCGGACGCAGAGGACGGTGGTGGAGCGAATTCTGCGGGGAGCGCGGGCTTCGGCGGTGTTCTTGGTGGCCGCGGCTGCTAGTGTGTTCTTCTTCATGAGCGCAATTTTTCATTATACAACCGTGTAGAATTCAAGTAACGATTTCTGTGGGAGCCATTGTCTTTTGTCTTTTCTGGATGAGTTAAATCCGCAACAACGCGAAGCGGTCGAAACTACCGATGGGCCGGTGCTTATCCTGGCCGGAGCGGGCAGCGGGAAGACTCGCGTCATTACGTTTCGCATTGCTTATCTGATCGAAAAGATGAGCGTGATGCCGGAGTCGATCCTCGCCATGACTTTCACTAACAAGGCTGCAGCGGAGATGGCGGAGCGCGTGGAAAAACTTGTCGGCGGGCTTAGCGTTGCCAAGCCGCTGATTTCAACGTTCCACTCATTTTGTGTGCGCGTGCTGCGGCGGGATATTGAAGCTTTGCGGATTCCATCTACCGTATCGGGAAAGCTGCCGATCGGGCTTACGAAAAATTTCGTGATCTACGACGAGAGCGATCAGCAGCAAGTGGTCAAGGGCGTTATGCGGCGGCTGGGGCTGGACGACAAGCAACTGACACCGCGCAACGTGCTTTCGCGGATTTCCTGGGCCAAGAATCACATGCTCGATCCGCAGGAAATCTATCTGCAATCGGCGGATCCGAAGACCGAGCGCATCGCGCACATTTTCGAGGAGTATCGCAAGGAGCTGCTTAAGGCGAATGCGATGGACTTCGACGATCTGCTGCTTGAAGCCATGCGTTTGCTTAAGTCGGTCTCCGCGGTGCACGAATATTATAACCGGCGCTTTCGATATTTATTGATCGACGAGTATCAGGACACGAACCGTCCGCAGTATGAATTGATGCGGTTGCTGGCGGGCGGCGGGCACAATGTCTGCGCGGTGGGCGATGAGGATCAGTCGATCTACTCGTGGCGCGGGGCCGACATTCGTAACATTCTGGAGTTTGAGGCCGACTTTCCGGAGGCGAAAATCGTGCGGCTGGAAGAAAACTATCGCTCGACGCAGAATATTCTGGGCGCGGCGTCGGCGGTGGTCGGGAACAATGTCCGGCGCAAGGGCAAGAACCTGTGGACGTCACGGCAGGGCGGGGCGAAGGTCGGGTACTACGAGGCTCCGGACGGAGAGAACGAGGCGTTGTTTGCGGCCGATACGATCAATCGTTACGTGCGGCAGGCGGGCGAAAATGGCGAAACGGCGCGCGCGGCGGTGCTCTATCGGACCAACTCGCAGTCGCGGCTTTTCGAAGAGGCGATGCGCCGCTACCAGTTGAAATATCACGTGGTGGGCGGTTTCTCGTTTTACGAGCGGGCTGAGATCAAGGATTTGATCTCGTACTTGAAGGTTATCCAGAATCCGGATGATTCGGTGTCGTTGCTGCGCGTGATCAATACGCCGGTGCGCGGGATTGGCAAGACGACGATCGAGATGTTGGAACGGCTCGCGCTTGAAACCGGGCTATCCATGTGGGGCGCGGCGGGCGAAGCGATTACGCGGCAGTTGTTGCCGGCGCGTGCGCTGGCCGCGCTGAAGAGTTTCCGCGAGCTGATTGAGGATGGGCGCGCCATGCTGGCGGGGACGTTTGTGGAGCGAGTGGAGGAGACGGCTGAGGTTGCGTCCGATGAGAGCGCCACGGGGCTTCGCGCCGCTGGACGGCCGAGGGCGGCTGTCCCTACACAAGATGAAGAGAGCGACACTGATTTCGATCCGGGCAACTTCAGCTTTGATTTTGCGGCCAGCGACGCTACCGACGAGGACGACAGTCCCTCCGCAAATGAGGCGCATGATGAGGCGATCGAGGGTTTTCGCGCTCCGGGCGCGGCGGCTAATACTGGTGAGATTCTCAAATTCCTGATCGACCGCACGGGATACATCAAGCAACTGGAAGACGAAGATACACCGGAATCCTACTCGCGCATCGAGAACTTGCGCGAACTGGTGAACGCGGCCATGGACTCGCGCGACCGTGGTGAAACGCTCGATCAATTTCTCGATCACGCGGCACTGGTCAGCGATGCCGATCAGTATGACGAGCATGCGCAGATCACGCTAATGACGCTGCATGCAGCCAAGGGACTGGAGTTTCCGCTGGTGGTGCTGGCCGGAATGGAAGAAGGGCTGTTTCCGCATTCGCGTACGATGCTTGAACCGGATTCGATTGAGGAAGAGCGGCGACTGTGTTATGTCGGCATGACGCGCGCCATGGACACGCTGATTTTGTCGCGTGCGGTTTATCGGCGACGCTATGGGACGGATATGCCGGAGGCTAGCGTGCCGTCGCGATTTCTGGAGGAAGTTCCCTCGCAGTTAGTGGAAGAGTTGGGCGGATCGCGGCGAGGCACGGGTCGCGAGGGGACTGGCCGTGTGGGGACGGGCGCCCTCGCCCGTCCAGCGGGGCCCTTCGACTCCGCTCGGGGCAGGCTCCGCCCCGCAGGAGCTGAAAGCACGCACTACTCCTACGAAGACGAGGATCAGAGCGCCGCGTGGAACCCGGCGCGCGTCAAACCGAAGACGGCGACTCCGCTTGCGAACTATAACTCCATCGGCAATATCGCTGAATTCTTTGCCTCACGCGGCAAGAAGTTCAATGTTCCGAAAATGCTGCCGGAGGAGCCCAAGGGTAGGCGTGGATTCCGTCCCGGACAGAAAGTCAAGCACCCGAAATATGGCGAGGGGACGGTGTTTCAGCGAGAAGGGGATGGGGAAGATGCCAAGATTACGGTACAATTCCCTCGCTTCGGTTTGAAGAAGCTGGTGGAGAGGTATGCGCAGCTGGAGAAGGCATAGAATTGCGAGCTTAGAACTGCAAGCCTTGATATACACACCACGAATTTCAGAAAGGATTTAAAACGCAATCATGGCAAATACGAAGACGCTGAGCAAAGAAGAGCGCAAAAAGACCAAACGAGCCGCCCGCAAAAAGATCAAGGCGGAAAAGCCGAAGAAGCCCCGCGACTACGCGCGCGGATCGAAGAAGCGCAAGGTGAAAAAGCTGGCACGCGGTCAGGCGAAACGGTAAGACGTCCGGCGCGGGTTATGATGGAGCGCCGGGCGCGACCGCCCGGCGGGACGGGCAAGATGCCCGTCGCTCCATCATGTTGTGAGGAGACAAATACCACTTGTCGCAATCTTCTACTGAGCCAGCCGCTGCCGTCATTCGCACTTCCAACAGCCAGGCCTTCTGTTGTAAGTCAATCGACAAACTGATCTCGGAGTCGGAAGACCCAGCGCACCGGCTAAGTAAAACGCTGGGGCCATGGTCGCTGACGGCGCTAGGCATCGGCGCCATCATCGGCTCGGGAATCTTCGTGCTCACGGGAACGGCGGCCGCCGGAGAATATTTCCAGGCGCCGTCGATCTTGCACGCGCAGGCGCTCGACCTGATCGTGAATTTTCTACGAACCGGCAGCACGGCTGGAGCGCTCATGCATGGCCGCCCACCGGCCGGACCTTCCATCGCAATTTCGTTCTTCCTGGTGGCGATCGCGTGCAGCTTTGCTGGATTGTGTTACGCCGAGTTGGCGTCGATGATCCCGATTGCCGGCAGCGCCTACACTTACTCCTACGCGACGCTCGGCGAAATTTTTGCCTGGATCATCGGCTGGGACCTGATTCTCGAATACGTGGTCAGCAACATCGCGGTGGCGGTGGGCTTCGCCGGTTATACGAAGGCGCAACTGGCGGCGTTCGGCCTCAACTTGCCGGACAAATGGGCGACTCCGGTCTGGGCCTCTGGACAGTGGACGGGCGCGTACTTCAATCTGCCGGGTTTTCTAATCGTGTTCATTCTCACGCTGCTGCTGGTGCGCGGAGTGAAGGAATCGGCCGAGACGAACAACATCATGGTGGCAGTCAAGATCGGTGCGATCCTGACCTTTCTGGTGGTCGGTGGGATGCTGGTGAAGCCCGCGAACTGGACTCCTTTCGCGCCTTCCGGGTTCGCGGGAATCGTCACCGGAGGGGCGATCGTTTTCTTTACTTACATCGGATTCGATTCGGTCTCGACGGCCGCCGAGGAGTCGCGCAATCCGCAAAAGGACTTGCCCTTCGGCATCATCATGTCGCTGATTGTCTGCACTCTGCTTTATGTCGGGGTCGCCGTCGTCCTGCTGGGGATGATGAAGTACACGACTTTCGTTTCCGGTGAAGCCGCCGAAGCTCCGGTAGCCTACGCGATGAAGTATCTGGGAGTGCACCCGTTCTTCCGGTCGGTGATCGTGATCGGCGCACTGACCGGGATGATCTCCTCGCTTCTGGTGTTTCAGTACGGGCAGGCGCGCATCTGGTACGCCATGTCGCGCGACGGGTTGTTGCCGAAGTTGTTCTCCGCCGTGCACCCGAAATATAAGACGCCGCACTGGTCCACTTGGATTGCCTGTTTTGCCGTGGGAATCCCCGCCGGGCTCGTCGATATTGGGAGTGCGGCCGACCTCGCCAACATTGGGACGCTGTTTGCCTTTGTGCTGGTTTCGCTAGGGGTCATATTACTTCGACGCAATCAGCCCGATCGCAAGCGCGCGTTCCGTGTGCCGTTTGTGCCGTGGTTTCCGCTGATCTCGGTAGTTCTGTGCGGTGGGCTGATGTTAGGGCTGACGCTGCTCACGTGGTTGCGCTTCGTGATCTGGCTGGCGTTGGGGCTGGTGATTTACATCTTCTATAGCCGTCATCACAGTGAATTTTGCAAAGAGAAGAAAATCGGGTGATCGGATCATCGAATCATCCGGCCATCGGGTGATCTGGTTTTGATTTTGAAGTTGATTACTCGATGACTCGAAGGCCAGACGGCCCGAGCCTCATATCGCCCGATCCTCTAAAATCGTTACATGACTTCGGAGCCGTCCAGCTTCGTCCTCACGCTCCCGAAGGCCGAGCTCCATCTGCATCTCGAGGGATCGATCGAGCCATCCACGCTGCTCGAACTGCGGCAGCGTCATGGGATGGACGGGGCCTCGCTTGCCGAAGTAGAGCAACTCTACAACTACCAGGACTTCACCGGTTTCCTCACGGCTTTCAAGGATGTAACGGGCCACTTGCGCACTCCAGAAGACTACGAGTTGATTACTTATCGGCTGATGGAGCGGCTGAAAGCGCAGAACGTGCTTCATGCCGAGGTGATTATTTCGGCCGGTGTCTGCCTCTGGCGCAAGCAGGATTTCTCGGCAATATTCGAAGGGCTGGAACGCGGCCGCCAGCGCGGGGAGAAAGACTTCGGCATTTCGCTCCTGTGGATCTTCGATGCCATCCGGCAATTCGGCGCAGAGAAGGCGCAGAGCGTCGTCGATCTCGCCATCCAGTTTCACGATCGCAACGTAGTTGCCTTCGGCATTGGTGGCGACGAGCGGGCGGGGCCGCCGGAGTGGTTTGCGGGGGTTTACGCGCGCGCCGCGGAGCATGGTCTCCATCTCACAGCACACGCCGGTGAAAGCGCTGGGCCGGAGTCCGTCTGGGGCGCGCTGAACCTCAAAGCGGAGCGCATCGGCCACGGCCTTACTGCCGGACAGGATCCGGACCTGATCGAAAAGCTGGCTGAGCGCCAGGTTCCGATTGAAATCTGCGTGACCAGCAATCTGCGGACGGGCTGCTGCGCCGAACTCGCGCAACATCCAGTGCGCCGCTACTTTGACCAGGGCCTGATGCTGACGCTCAACAGCGACGATCCCGCCATGTTTCGTACATCGCTTGTCGATGAGTATGCGCTGGTGCAGGAGACGTTCGGCTTTACTGACGAACACCTGCGAGAATTGGCGCGCAATTCGTTCGAGGCATCGTTCCTCCCGCCGGAAAAGAAAATCGAATTTCTGAATCTGTTCGATTCCGCGACCTTGCGGGCGTAAGTCCGGTCCCGCATCACACAGCCTTGTGGCAGTCGTCACACTCTGAATGTTTTGGTGCTCGCCTATAATGTCTCCCTATGAAACTCGAAGAGAAGATCGCGGAACTGAAAAAACGTGACCAGATGGCGCAAGAAGGCGGTGGCGCACAGCGGCGCGAGCGCCAGCACAAAGAGGGCAAGATGTCGGCCCGCGAGCGCGTGGAATTTCTGCTCGACGAGGGCACCTTCGAGGAGACGGATAAACTGGTCACGCACCGCTGCCACAACTTCGGAATGGCTGAGCAGAAATACTACGGTGACGGTTTCATCACCGGTTATGGCCGCGTCGAAGGGCGGCTGGTCTTTGTCTTTGCGCAGGATTTCACCGTGTTCGGTGGCTCGCTCTCCGAGGCGAATGCCTTGAAGATTGTCAAAGTCATGGATCTGGCGGCCAAGATGGGCGCGCCCGTCATCGGGTTGAATGATTCGGGGGGCGCGCGCATTCAGGAAGGCGTGATGTCGCTGGCCGGTTACGCCGAGATCTTTTTGCGCAACACGCTTTACAGCGGAGTCGTGCCGCAGATCTCGGCCATCATGGGCCCATGCGCTGGCGGCGCCGTCTATTCGCCGGCCATCACCGATTTCATCTTGATGGTAGACCAGACTTCATACATGTTCATCACCGGGCCGGACGTGATCAAGACGGTTACGCACGAGGAAGTCACCAAAGACCAGCTGGGCGGAGCGCGCACACACAACGAAACTTCTGGAGTAGCGCACTTCATGTGTCGCGATGACGCCGAGTGTTTGTCGATGGTGCGAGAGTTGTTGAGTTTTATTCCATCGAATAATCTAGAAGACCCTCCGCGCAAGGCGTGCACCGATCCGATCGATCGCCTGGACGAGAATCTCGACAAGCTCGTCCCCGATGAATCGAACGTGCCGTATGACATGAAAGACGTGATTCACACGGTGGTGGATGACGGGTATTTTTTTGAAGTTCACGAGCACTATGCCAAGAACATCGTCGTGGGGTTCGCGCGCTTCAACGGGAAGCCGGTCGGGATCGTGGCCAACCAGCCCGCCATGCTCGCCGGCACGCTTGATATCAATGCGTCGGTGAAGGGCGCGCGCTTCGTCCGCTTCTGCGATTGCTTCAATATTCCGCTGGTGACGTTTGAAGATGTGCCCGGTTTCCTGCCCGGCACGCAGCAGGAGTACGGCGGAATCATCCGGCATGGCGCCAAGTTGCTGTTTGCGTTTGCGGAAGCGACGGTGCCGAAAGTGACTGTGATCACGCGCAAAGCCTACGGCGGAGCGTATTGCGTTATGGCTTCAAAGCATATCCGCGCAGACGTGAACTACGCCTGGCCAAGCGCCGAAATCGCGGTCATGGGACCGGAAGGCGCAGTGGATATCGTCTACAAACGCGAGCTCGATCACGCCGAGAATCGCGAAGAAATGCGTGCGCAAAAGATCGAAGAATTCCGCGACCGTCTGGCGAATCCCTACGTGGCCGCCGACCGCGGATTCGTCGATGCGGTCATCCAGCCGCGCGAGACGCGCAAGAAGCTGATTCAGGCGCTGGAGATGCTGGAGACTAAGCGGGATAAGAATCCGGCTAAGAAGCACGGGAATATTCCGCTGTAAGGTCGGCTCTCAGCTGTCAACATTTGGCGGAACTACAAATGCGATTGGCTTCCGTGAGCAGTTGAGCCGCTGGGCTAATGCCTAATGGCTGGTGGCTCCGCTGTCATTGCTGACCATGAGACTCGAGACGTTCACCGGTTCGAAGTCCGACAAGGTGAGACTTCTAAGGCACGAAAGATCGTTATCGTTCCAACGAGCGTCGGGTGTGCCGATTAACCCTCCGCTGTCACCGTTGTCGGCCAGGATGATTCCATAGTTTCGGAATGCGGTGATGATAATGGCCGCTTGTGGGCTGGTGAAGGCGCAAGAGGGAGTTGGCACCGAAGCCATTAGTCGATAGATCTCGCCCGCAGGTCCGGACATGGTACAGCTTGCGGGAGGCGAAGATTGGGAGATTTCCGATTCCGTCGGAATGGTACCGCCTCCCGTAGCCGTGCAACTTCCTACACCCGCTGTTTGTGTAGCAGGCCAGACCCAGTAGTTCAACATATGGTTGAGTGTGAATCGGATGGGATGCTGAATGGTACCGCTCGGTGAGCTGGGCGTGCCGGTGCCAATTACCTCGTCGGCATTGGCAAGCAGCGGCCCTACCGGAAGTCCTGCGGCATCGGATGTTCCGTTGCCTTGCGGTGTCAGGTTATTCGTAGTCACGTCGGGCCAAAGTGCGTTCGAGGAATCGGTCCACGGACCGCCTTCGTAGATTCCCTGCCACATCTCGTAAAGGGCAGGATCGTTTCCACCGCCCGCCTCTACGTACACCAGAACGTGTCGATCTCCTGTCGAGTTGCTGGTGCCTTCCACCGGAGCATTCGCTGGAATTGGACCCGATGTAAAGTACGATTGATATAAGGTGGTTGTAACAGGTACGTCCGTCTGGTTGTAAGGAACTTCGATGGCTGGTATTCCATTTGGAAAGGTGGCATACGAATTGTTCCCGAAGAAGGGCTTCACTGTCGCCGACAAATAGCCGCTGTACATAGGCGCTGCGGGGGAAGTATCTACGGGCAAGTTTGTCGTGGCTGCGTCCACCCGATGGTGAAAGATAGAGGTTGACGGAAAGATGTTTGCCAGGAACGCGTTGTTGCCATTGAGTGCGATGTTGATGCTCTGAGCAGCCTGCGTACTAGCCGAGTCGGTAACTATAAATTCCGGCGTATAAGTGCCTTGCCCGCCGATCAATGAGCTGCTGATGACCCCAGTAGCTGCATTCAGAGACATCCCCTCGGGCAGCGGAGAAAAGTTGGCATTCGCGTTTACGGAATAAGTGTAAGGTGGAGAGCCACCACTGGCGATGATTGTGCAACCTGCATACGCCGAGCCTTGGGTCCCGCCCGGGCACGAGGTGGTCGTTATCGCCAACGGACCGCCGGACGCTGTTACCGTGACTTGTGCCCTGGCAGTGGTCGAGCCCGAGGTATTGGTCGCAGTCAGCGTGTAGGTGGTCGTCGCCGTCGGGCTCACATTCGTCGAACCGCTTGCCGATGTGGACGTGAATGTCCCCGGCGTGATGGCAAGGCTGGTCGCACCGGTCGTAGCCCAACTCAACGTGCTGCTGGAGCCCGAAGTGATGCTTGTTGGGTTAGCTGTGAAGGAGCTGATCGTTGGTTTACTTACGCCGTTTACGGTAATGGTTAGTGTAGATGTGGTCGAACCGGCGGTGTTGGTTGCAGCCAGTGTGTAAGTGGTCGTCGCCGTCGGGCTCATGCTCGTCGAACCGCTTGCCGATGTGGACGTGAATGTTCCGGGCGTGATGGCAATCGTCGATGCTCCTGTTGCCACCCAACTCAGTGCGCTGCTTGTACCGGAGTTTATGCTCGTCGGATTCGCCGTAAAGGAAGTGATCGTCGGCACGGAACCTTCTCCGGTGAGCGAGGTCGACCCGCAACCCACCAGTCCAATGCAGCTAAATAGAATGACAATGACGATCAGCGCGCGAAGATCCGGTCCTGAAGCGTTGAGTCCAGGGAAGCTGAGCCTACTTCTGTAAAGTGAGTTAGTTGAGTCCATGGTGAATGCCTTCGTTGCCGGTGGCTACACTAGTTTTAGTAACCGCCGACCGTAACACCAGGCAGACTCAGTGTATTGCCCACGCCGTCCTAGCCGTAGCTCTCCGTCGTCGTAGCCCCTTGGACCGCCCGCGTTAGTTCATAAATCGGGTCATATGTGAAATTCGACGTAGTACCATCGAGCGCCCTCAACGGCTAAAGCCGCACTTACCGTAGCGGTGAACCGAGATGCCAGCCAACATCATGGGGAGAATGCCGTGATACTTTACTGGGAGTGCTGGACGGGTAGGGGCCCTTCGGCAAGCTCAGGGCAGGTTCTTCGACTGCGTCGCTGCTTTCGCTTCGCGAAGCGGCTACTTCGCTCAGGATGCAGTTTTTTGTAGGGTGGGAGTACATCCTCGGAATGACTTGCAGCAGGGTGATGGTGTCTCGGGCCGAGCTACCCTCGGCTGGACGACCGAGGGCGGTCGTCCCTACACGATCACACAAATAGAGAGTCCCGAGGTGATGTTGAACTCATTCCTCTCGGCCAGTAGCTCGCGTTTAGACCCTTGCTGACCTTTTCCTGTAACTCCCTTGCGGGTTCATTACAAGCCGATCTTTGCTCGGGCTCCGGGCTCACCGCCAACCGGATAAATCAGTCCAACGCCTCGGGACTCTATCCTGCCTTTAACAGAGGCTCCTGTTCTCCTCGACCAGCGCTTAGCTATAG
>JBEKQC010000052.1:0-34606 GCA_049520095.1 Terriglobales bacterium | reverse complement strand
CCAGAGGACCGACCAGAGAAAACGAGTTCTTGCGCAGCATGCCTCCGGTCAGGATCACTTCGATGTGCGTGCCCGCCAGTTCGGCCGCGATGTTGATCGCGTTCGTGATCACGGTGAGCTGCACCATGTTTTTCAATGCCCGCGCAATGGCCGTCGTCGTTGTGCCAGAATCAAGCAGCACGGACTGTCCTTTTTCGACTAAGCGGGCTGCGGCACGGGCAATCTGCGTCTTCTGCTTGCGGTGTAGCTTCTCTTTCTCGCGCAGCGTCGGATCGAGCAGCGCGCCGGCCGGTAGGGGCAGAGCGCCGCCGTGAGTACGCTGGATGACCCCTTGACCGTCAAGAAACTCCAGATCCTTGCGGATCGTGATCTGCGAAATGCAGAAATGCCGGGCCAGATCCTTGACGAGCACACGTCCATCCCTGTGCAGGACCCCAAGGATTTCACGGCGGCGTTCTTCGTTAAGCAGACCGTTGGAAGGCATATTATTTCGACTTATTTCGACTCATAATCCTACTGATGGCCTCCAGAAATCTATTGCAGCATCACCGTGATGGGCGCTGAAGTCACGCTGCCGTAGAGCGTAAACGGCGGTCCTGATACAGGACAGCATGGCGCGATCGCATTCCCCGAGTACACTGCCGTAAACGTGTTGGCGCCTAGCGCGAGCTGTGACGCCTGGAGCGGCAGCCTTGCAACAGACTCCGTGGCGCTGGTCGGCACCAGCGTTTGTTTGTTCAGCAAGGCTGCCCCGAGCATGAAGTTCACCGTACCGCTGGGCACACCGCCGCCACCGGGACTGGCGAACACCGTGACCGTCAGAGTGGTCGCTTGACCTGGCCTGAGAGAGTATGTCCCCGAAGTCAGATTCACTGTCAATGAGTTGGCGACTGCGACTCCAGTGTTTTCGTAGGCGCCAATGTCAATGTTCGAGCCCGTCGCCGAGCGGGTAATCCGAGGATTCCCGAGGAAGTCGGTGCTGCCATAGATGGAGTCGGGGGAACTGCCATTGGGATCACACCAGCCGACGCTGCACGAGAGGCTGGTGCTGCCGGCGTCGACGGTCGGCGATGAAGGGATGGTGTCAAAGTTCGGCGGCGTGTCTCCCAGATCGACGAAGAGCGGATCCGTGTTCACGGAGTTGGCATCTTCCCCGCTGCTGGTCTG
Source organism: Terriglobales bacterium (assembly GCA_049520095.1). Taxonomy (GTDB): domain Bacteria; phylum Acidobacteriota; class Terriglobia; order Terriglobales; family Acidobacteriaceae; genus Acidiflorens. The sequence continues at coordinate 33,439 of JBEKQC010000052.1, read as the reverse complement.
CCAATTTGAAAAACTCGTGTAGGAATTCACGTTACCCCACCAGATCGACGTTCCTTCCACATAACCCGCAGCCGAGTTGTACAGGTTCCAATTGAGAGTTGCCGGCGGGGCTGGATACTTCGGCGAAAAGGGGACGTAGCTGAAGATCCAGGTATTGTATGCACCGGCGTAGACAACGTTGTTTTCGTAGATGTTCCCTTGAGCGCTGCCCACCTGGTACTGAATCTGGAATTCGCCGGTTGAGCCGCCTTCCGATTCGTTGCCGGGTTGGGTGGCGTTGTTGTAAAGAGTGTTATTGACGAAGAAGTCGTGGTAGCTGCTGCCTCCTCCATTGCTATGGCCGCCCTTCTTGGACGCGGCCGCATATCCGCCGATGGAGTTACCGCAGGCATTCGAGTTGTAGAAGATGTTGTTGCGCACCGTAACATACCTGCCGTAACACGGGAACTTGCCTTTAGCAGCGGTTCCCGTATTGTTTGGGCCAGACCACTCGGTGCCATTGCTTTGGCAAATTTGATTTTCGCTGGTGGTCTCGATGCCGTAGTCGGCTTGGATGATCACGTTCCGCTCGAACGTGACATAGGCACACCCGTCACAGTAGAGTCCATCGGCGTCGTATTCATAGCCCTCACCGGGATTCGTGATTCCGCTGATGTTATAGACCGTGTTCCCGCTGATTTCTCCATACATAGCCTCGTCGTAGCCCACGGGACCGACGCCCTCGTATCCAATCGCGTCGATACCGATGTTGTCATTGTCGTGGACGAGGTTATTGGTGATTCTAAAGTAGGTCACATTGCCATCCACATTCACGGATTCGCTGTTCCCAGTTCTCAGGTCGTAAACCTCGTTGCCACTGATGACCAACTGCGTGATCGGAGTCTTCGACGTGCCGTAAACGGAGATGCCAAAAGCGTTGCCATTCGCTTCCGACTTGGTCGTAATGTTGTGCACCCGATTGTTCAGAATCTGGATTCCCGTGCCCGATCCTGTGATCCACACGCCGGTCGGAACATAGTTCTCGTTGCTGGTCGTGTAATGGCGGATTTCAAATCCGTCAATGACGATGTAGCTCTGATTCACAATATTGATGAGACCCTGTGTCTCGTTCCCGCTCGACGGTGGGTTCGATGTGCAGCAGCTTACTCCGGTCCCGTCGATCACCGCAGTCTGTCCAGGATAGCTTTCGAAGGTGATAGGAGATGAGGGCGTTCCAGACGCCGGAAAATTGACAGACTCGTTGTAAACTCCTCCGAATACGTACACGGTGGTGCCTGCCGAGACCGAATTTGCCGCATGCTGGATGGTCAGCCAGGGCGAGCCGATCGTGCCAGGGTTGCTATCGTTGCCGGTGGTTGACACATAGTAGGTGGCTCCGGTTTGTCCGGCGAGTGACTGCGCCAGCGTCAGGACAATCCCGACGAGCGCGGCATATACCAATTCCGGATTCCGCATCGTCAAGAAATTGCGCTGCATAATTTCCCTTACATGAACATTAGTGCATGCGACCGAGTTAGTGATCACTCGACTCGGAAGCGGGTCAGAAATAGAACTTCAACGCGAACTGGATCTGCCGCGGCGCTCGCGCCGCCAGCGGGTAGCCAAAGCTGCTTTGACCTAGTTCCAAGGGCGTCGGCTCGGCGCTGATCGCTCCAAACTGGCCAAACAGATAATTTACGTGATTGAGCACATTGAAGAATTCCGCGCGGAATTCGAGACGTTTTTGTTCGTTGATCGGAAACTGTTTGACCAGGGAAGTGTCCCAGGTCTTATATCCGGGACCCTCGATGATGTTGCGTCCGGCGTTGCCGAAGGTTCCAAGGTCCGTGTTGTCCGCAAACGCGCAGGTGTTGAACAGCGTTCCCGGGATGCACGGCTTGGCGTTGGGATTACCAACCAGGTTGGGGCGTGAGCAGTAGACGCCGACGGTGCCGCCGCAATCGCCGCCGGAAACACTGTTGATGTCAGTGGCGGTGTAGTAATTGCCGGTGGCGGCGGAAAAGACGCCGCTCATTTGCCAGTCGCCAAGAATCCCGTTTATGACGCCGGAAGCGTCTTGCGCAAACCTGCGTCCGCGACCGAAAGGCAAGTCGTAGACATAGCTGAAGACGAAGCGCTGACGCACGTCGAAGTCGGCATTGCCGTAGTTGGCGTTGGGGAAGCGCTGGTCCTGGAAATCTCCGTTGTTCACCGATCCCAGGCTGGCGCTCGAAGCGTTGTCGAGGGCGTGCGCCCAGGTGTAAGCCGCTTCGTACTGGAGTCCGTGAGAGTAGCGCTTCTCCAGGCGAACCTGCGCCGAGTTGTAGTTCGACTGCGCATTCGAGCGGAAGGTATTGATGGTTGTATCGAGCGCGGAATTACAATTTTGCGGGTTTGCCAGAGTGCAGGGGCCGGAGGCGCCGGGCGCTTCATCGCTGGCGGGACGCCGCGGCGCCGTGGGAAGCGAGTCCGTCCCCAAGACGGGAACGGCCTGATTGCCGTTATAGAAAGCGAAGAGCTTCAATCCGCGAGAGCCGGCGTAGGAAACTTCGAGGACAGTGTCGGCGGGCAATTGGTACTCGATACCCAAATGCCACTGCTGGGTGTAGGGCGTGACCAGATGCGGATCGAGTGAGTAGAGCTCGGGTGCGTTCGGGTCGAAGAGCGGGGGTTTTCCAGTAACGGTATTGTTGGAAAAGCCAGCCTGTAGCTGGTTGAGCGGCAAGTTGCCGTTGTTCACGATCGAGATCGAGCAATCGGAAGCGGGCTGATTTGGATTTGCGAATGGCGCCGTACAGGGATAGTTGTAAGCTTCCGAAGACAAGAACGGAGGATTGAAGCCGGGGCTCGGGTTGGAAAAGGGGCCGTTTTCCTGCCCGCCATAGAAGATGCCGTAGCCGCTGCGAAAGACCAGCTTGTCGGACCATTGGTAAGCCAGTCCAATGCGGGGCGCGAAATTATTGAGGTCGGGAGAGATGAGTCCGCGAGAACCGTTGTTTTGAATGTTGAGCTCTTGGCCTAGGGTAGTCGTCAATGGCGTGTTTTGCCCGCTGGGAACGATCAGCGAGAGCGAGTTGAAATCGAAGGTGGCCTGCTGGTCATTGGCTTCTTTGATGGTGGTAAATAGTTCGTAGCGGAGGCCCAGGTTCAGAGTGAGAAGTGGAGTAACTTTGAAGTCGTCGAGAGCATAGATCGCGTAAATCTGCCGGCGATAGTCGACGTTGGGAGTCACGCTGGTGATTTCTCCTCCGTCGGGAATGCCCTGCAAGAAACTGGCGAAGGCCTCGCCGCCGGTGCCGGGTGCGGCGGGATTGTCGTTGATGAGGAAGTTGCCGCCGAAGTCCATGTAGCCGCGCGCGGCGGCCGGCTCGAGTAGGGTGAACTGTTCGAAGCGAAACTCGGCGCCGAACTTCGCGGCGTGGCGTCCGTGGGTCCAGCTTAGATTATCGGTAAAAACGTAGCTGTTCTGGTGTTCGACTGCGGGCAGGAACTCCGAGGCGCCGATGTTTGTGGTGCCATCACCGAAGGTGATCGAAGGCAGGCCGCCAATGTTCTCGCCCGCTTCGAACGGAACCCCCGGAAAGGGAATTCCGCCGGGGATTTGTTGCGAGACGTTGACGTTGGAATACAGATTGTAGCGATGGGAGTCGAGGTGATTGAAGCCGAAGCGAAATTCGTTGATCAGGTTGTTGCGAAAAGAGTGTATCTCACTGGCAGCCAAGCCCTGGGCTACGTTTTGGCTGTAGCCGTCCTGAAAGCTGCCCCCGTCGAGCACGTTATTGATGAAAGGCGAGGGCAGAAAATTACTGTCGTTGCCGTAGCTATAACGGGCGAAAAAATTGTCTTTTTCACTAATGGTGTAGTCCCCGCGAATGTCGAACTTGTTTTCCGTTTCGCTGCGTTTTGGATCGGATAGGAAGTTGCCAGCCGCCTGCAGAGTGTTAATCGTGGCATTGGGCGCGGGAAACAAATTAGCCAGCTCCTTGCCCAGCGGATCGATGCACACAGGAATGGGCTGGTTCAGCGGGAGCGGAAGCGGGCACGAAGTATTAATGGGCAAAATGTTGGTCGGTACCCCGCTGGGAGTGGTGCCGATGGGGACGCCGCAGGGCCCGCCATTATAGTTCGAATTAGCTAGCGCTTGGTGCGGATCAAAGATCTCTCCAACGTAAGTCTGGTTGCCGTTGCAGTCGACCACACCCGGGATTGGATTGTTGAGCTGGAGAAATGCGGAAAAATCTCCGCTAACTTCGGCTGGCGTGGGAACCGTGGACACTTGCGGCAGTCCCTGCCGGATGCGGAGTCCTTCGTAGTCTCCGAAGAAGAACAATTTGTTCTTCACGATGGGGCCGCCCAGCGTAAAGCCGAACTGGTTCTGTTTATAGGGCTGCTGGCCGTCGATGTCGAAGTAATTGCTGGCATCCAGTTTCTCGTTGCGCAGAAACTCCCACACGTCGCCGTGGATCTGGTTGGTGCCAGACTTGATCACCGCGTTCATAATCGCGCCGTTGCCCCGGCCGAATTCAGCGCTGTAGGAATTGGTCTCGACCTTGAACTCGGCGATAGCGTCGACCGCAGGCTGGACCACATAGGCGGCGCCGTTGAGGACGTCGCCCAGATTCGCATTGTTGTCGATGCCGTCGAGCAGGAAATTATTTTGCAGAGAGCGGGCGCCGTTGGAGCTGAAACCGTAGGTGGTTTCGACGCGCGACCCGGGCTCGGCGGCCGCAATGCCGACGCCGAGCAGAGCGAGTTGCGCGTAGTTGCGTCCATTCAAGGGAAGCGCGTTGATGGTCTGGCTGTTCACCACCTGGCCCAGGTCGGAGGTTTCGGTTTCGAGCTGCGGACGTTGGCCGGTGACGGTGACGACTTCCGTTGCCATTCCAGGCTCAAGCTTCAGATCCACGCCGACGCGATCCTGGATGTTTACTTGTACAGGCCCGGCAACCGCCTTCTTGAATCCCTCCTTCTCGACGGTGACGGTGTAACGGCCGATCCTGAGCGGGCTGACGACATACTCCCCTTCGCCGTTGGTGGAGAAAGTCAGCACAATGCCGCGATCCACGTCAGTCACAGTGACCTTGGCGCCCGTGACTACTGCCCCGCTCGGGTCGCGCACCAGGCCTACAATGGCTCCGGCATCTTTTTGCGCCGATAGCGGCGTGGTCAGCGCCAGGAATATAGAAAAAAACAGGGCGGAGAGAGTTTGCAAGCGAAGGAAAGGGATGGGCATGGCCACGCTCCTGGACGCTAAGCCCGAAGGTTCGCAAGCGGCTTGGTTCGGCCTAGCGAAAGTTCGGGTGTCGGACTACCAGCTTTCGGTGTACTATTACGAACTATTACTTTTACTTTCGTTTTATAGCTTTTGTCAACTACGATTTTTGGGGGCTTAGAACAACCAAGAGGGAGGGTTACTCATGATCGCCCGAAAGAACGGGATTGCGCTGCTTTGTGTCACGCTCGGTCTCACACTCCTGTTGACGGTTTGCTCGAAGTCGCCTCTGACGACCGAAACCGCCAAGCCAGAACCTACCCAGCCTTCCGCGATCAACGTGGACGTGAAGTCAGGCGGACCCGTGACGCTGACGACGAGCGTCGCCGAGTTCCAGGTGACGCCGGAAGGTTACGTACAGGCTCTTTTGTTGAAAGACGGCAAGAAGTTTTCGTTGGACGAACCCAACGTCGGCGCTCCCACTGACAGCGATTTTGTGCGGATCGCGGGCAAGGACGTGCACTTCACGCTCGACTTCCAGCAGACCGAGGTGCATGAAGCGATCGGGAAGATGGGAATGGGCAAGCGTGTGGAAATTACAGCGCGTCCGCTGGGGCCATCGGGTACGCTGTTGCAAGGCGTCCTGGCTCTCGAAGTCTACGACAATTTCCCGAACATTCTGTTGAGCACGGTGGAATACAAGAACACTGGCGCTAGTGAAGTCACAATCGCGAAAAGCGTGAATCAGCGGCGCCGTTTGAATGCACGGCTGGCTGACGCGAAGGCGAAGCCGTGGGAGATGTGGTCATTTCATGGTGCCAGCTACGACTGGGGAAAAGATGATGTGGAGAAACTGACGCCGGTTTTTTCCCAGCCTAATGTCATGGGAGAAATGGTCAAAGGCGGCTATGGTGGTGGGATTCCGGTGGTGGCTTTCTGGACGCGCCAAGTGGGTGAAGCGATCGGGCACGTGGAGACGCTTCCGATTCCCGCGGCGATTCCGGCAAAAGTGGGATCCGATGGACGCGTGGACGCCGAGGTGGACTACGCCGCCAACATCACGCTGAAGCCGGGCGAGACGTACTCCACTCCGCGCAGTTTCGTCGCGGTCTATGCAGGCGATTTCTATGAGCCGCTGCGGATTTGGTCAAGTGTGTTGCAGAAAGAAGGCTGGGAACTTCCGAAGCCGTCGAGCGAGGCCTATAACGTGAGCTGGTGCGGCTGGGGATACCAAGCCGACGTAACGCCGGCCCAGATGCTGGGCACGATTCCGAAGCTGAAAGAGATGGGTATCAAGTGGGTTACGCTCGACGATCGCTGGTTCGATGTCTATGGCGACTGGAATCCGCGCGCGGATACTTTTCCCGGAGATTCCATCAAGAAGATGACCGATGACTTCCACAAGGAAGGCATGCTGGCGCAGTTGTGGTGGCTGCCGCTCGGGGTCGAGGATGGTGAAGGAAAATACGAGTCGCACAAGTACGCAGTTTCGAAAATCGTGCACGAACATCCGGATTGGCTGATCCTGGACAAGAACGGCAAGCATGCGCGTATGACTCGCGGCCTGGCGGTGCTGTGTCCGGCGGTGCCGGAAGTGCGGGCGTATCACAAGCAGCTGACGGAAAAATTCATTCGCGACTGGGGATTCGACGGCAGCAAGCTCGACAACATCTACAGCGTTCCGGAGTGCTACAACCCGGCGCATCATCACAAGTCGCCGCAGGATTCGGTGAATGCGATGGGGGATGTCTACAAGGACATTTTCCAGACGACACGCGCCCTCAAGCCGCAGAGCGTAACCCAGGCCTGTCCGTGCGGAACGCCGCCCTCCCTGGCATGGCTGCCGTTCATCGACCAGGCAGTGACGGCCGATCCGGTCGGCGCTGTGCAGGTGCGGCGGCGGATCAAGATGTATAAGGCTCTTTTGGGGCCCGAATCGGCGGTCTACGGCGATCACGTCGAACTTTCCGCGATGACAAGAGTGGGCAACGATTGGAGAGAACACGGCGACGATTTTGCTTCCACGATTGGGGCCGGAGGTGTGGTGGGGACGAAATTCGTCTGGCCCGATCGCGGCCCGAAATTCAAAGACGTCAATCTGACCGCTGCGAAAGAAGAGCGCTGGAAGAAATGGATTGGCTTGTACAACCAGAAGATGCTATCCAAGGGAGAGTTCAGGGACCTTTACGTGACCGGTTACGACGTACCCGAGGGATATGCCATCGCAAAAGACGGCAAAATGTATTACGCGTTCTTTACCTCGGCCAGTTGGAAAGGCGAAGTCGAACTGCGCGGATTGAAGCCCGGGAAGTATCGGGTGAGTGACTACGGCGAGGGGAAAGACCTGGGAACAGTAGACGCGGCGGCTGATGGCGTGGCGAAACTGGTGGCGGAGTTCAAGGATCATCTGCTGCTTGAGGTCGGTTCGCAGTAGCTATTCTAGTGTCACGGCTTTCACCAGATTGCGCGGACGATCCACATCGAGGCCCCGCTTGGCGGCGACATAATAAGCAAACAATTGGAGAGGAACGATCTCAAGGATCGGCGCCAGCAGCTCCGGCGTCTGGGGAATCAAGATGGTATGGTCCGCTAACTGCGGTACGGTTGTGTCTCCTTCCGTCGCTAGCACAATCAATGTCGCACCTTGCTTCTTGAACCCTTCCATGTTGCTGACGTTCTTGCTGTAGCGCACCACGGAACCGGGATCGTTGCGGTCGCAGGTCGCGATCATTACCAGCGGCAAGCGGAAATCAATCAGCGCGTTCGGTCCGTGCTTCGCTTCTCCGGTGGGGTAGCCTTCCGCGTGAATGTAGGAAACTTCCTTCAGCTTGAGAGCTCCATCCATCGCAATCGGGTAGTGAATGGCGCGGCCGAGAAACATGAAGTCGTCCACGCGATAGTAAAGCTCGGCCAGCTTCTCCACTTGATCGGCGGCCGCCAGGATCGTTTCCGCCTTTTGGGGCAACGCGAGAAGTTCGCTGATGTAATGCTGGGCCAGTGCCTTTGAAACCTTTTCCTTGATTTCGCCAAGATACAGCGCGAACAGAAACAAACACGCCATCTGCGCGGTGAATGCCTTGGTCGAGGCGATGCTGATCTCCGGACCAGCGTGGGTGTAGATGAAACCGTCGGCTTCGCGCGCGATCGTCGATCCTTCGACATTTGAAATTGCGATGGTGCGCGACCCCTTCCGCCTGGCTTCGCGCTGCGACGCAGTCGTGTCGGCGGTTTCTCCCGACTGAGTAATAAAGATGCTGAGTTCGCCCCGCCCAATCATCGGATTGCGGTATTCGAATTCACTCGCGTAGTCCACATCGACCGGCACACCGGCCAGTTCCTGCATCATGTACTGGCCCGTCATCCCCGCATGACGGCTGGTTCCTGAAGCCACGATGTTAATCCGGCGCAGCGCGCGCAGCTCCTCGCGCGAGATATGAACTTCGTCCAGGCGAACCAGTCCACCGGCCAGCGAGACGCGAGGTTCAATGGTTCGCCGCAAGGCATCGGGCTGCTCAAAAATCTCTCGAATCAGATGATGCGGAAATTTGCGCGGCTCCGCCATTACTCTCCTTGAATCAGAAACTCCGGCGCGAACCTGCCGGCTGTTTGCGAGCAGAAATTTCGAGGCCGCGTCCCTGCTCGACGAGTACAAGAGGATACTCGACGGCGCCAGTCGGAATCAACGGCATTCCAGCAGTAAAAGCCATAATAAAAACGTTTTAATAGCTACGAAGGCGACTATGCCCAAGATTGTAGCAGCCTTTGCGCTCCCGCCGGAATTCGATCCGGAGACCAGTCCCCGCAAGCAAGGCATAAAGGACTTGATACTGTCCCTCGGCGTTCGCAACGCCGCTCCAGGAACTTGTCGCCTTCCGACCCCACCTGCTACTCTCCCTATTCACCCAGGCAATGAAAATCACAAGATGGATCTCTCTCGCCTGCCTTGCCTGTTTGCCACTCGCTTCTCACGCTCAGGTCAACGACGCCGTCCGCGCGCTCAAAGTTTTGCCGGCGCCGAAGGAGGCTCGCATGGCCGAAGGCAAGATCGTGATCAAGCCCTCGACCACTATCCTCATTGGCAATTCCGAAGACCGAACTGCGGCCGATACGCTGCAAAAGGAGATTCAGGACCGCACCGGTATGAAGCTGTCGATCGAAGCAGTGACCGGCGCGCCGAAAATGAGGGGGCACATCGCGCTTGGCCGCCTGACCGACCGCGGATTGCGATCCTACCTGGAATCGCAGGGAGTGAAAGCCGGAGACGAACTTGGCAACCCTGATTTTGACAGACATGATCTTGACAGACATGATCTTGACAAACCTGATCTTGAAAAACCTGATCTTGAAAAACAAGGTTACGTGATCTGCGCGACCGGCTCCGGAGTGTTAGTGGCGGGGCACACCGCGCAAGGCCTGTTCTACGGCGTGCAGACGCTTCGCCAGTTGCTGCACACGGAAGGGAAAACGCTTATGGTTCCCGCTCTGGTTATCCGCGACTGGCCGAGCATAGAATGGCGGGGTGTGAGCGACGACATCAGCCGCGGTCCCATCCCTACGCTCGACTATTTGAAGATGCAAATCCGCACGTTGGCCGAGTACAAGATTAACCTCGTCGGGTTCAACATGGAGCATGTTTTCGACTTCCAAACTCAGCCGCTCGTCTCGCCTAAAGAAGCTGCGCCCAAAGAAGCGGCATTAACTCCCGGCGAGATCAAGGAACTTGTCGACTATGCCAGCAAGTACTACATCACCCTCCTGCCCGAGCAGCAGGCCTTTGGGCATCTTCATCAATTTCTGAAGTATGAAATCTATTCCGATCTTGCCGAAACGCCTCACGGCCACGTCCTCACTCCCACCAATCCCAAAACCTACGATTTCATTCGCCAGATTTACGGTGAGGTCGTTCCCTTGTTTCCCGGCCCGTTCTTCCACATCGGCGCCGACGAAACCGTCGAGCTTGGCCTCGGCCAGACCAAGGGTCTCGCTGCCCAGCAGGGCCTCGGCCGCGTTTATCTCCAACACCTCCAAAAAGTCTTCGAGATCATGCAGCCTTATCATAAGCAACTCATGTTCTGGGGCGACATCGCGGTCAAATATCCCGAACTGCTTACGATTCTTCCGAAGGACATGATCGCCGTTCCCTGGGACTACGCCCCCAAGCCCAGCTATGAAAACATCATTACCCCATACACTAACGCCGGGCTGCGCGTTGTCGTCGCGCCCGGTGCCGGCAACTGGGGCGTGATCTGGCCTGACCTCGAAAGCGCTTTCGTGAACATCCGAAACTTTGTTCGCGACGGCCAGAAGCATCAGGCTATCGGTGCGCTTAACACCACTTGGGACGACGACGGTGAATCCCTCCTCGACATGACCTGGCCCGCCCTGATCTTTGGCGCAGCCGCCGGTTGGCAGCCCGGCGAGTCGAGCATCGATGATTTCAAAAATAGCTATGACTGGGCCTTCTATCGCAATAGCAATGACGACAAAACTTTTGTGGACGTGATCGAGAATCTCGATCGCTCTCACACGCTTCTCGCCGGAGTGAAACTGGACAACGCGAGCCACGAACTCTTCTGGTCCGATCCATTCAGCGAAGGCGGCGCCAACATCGCCGCCAAGGCGCTGCCTGTTACTCACGATCTGCGCATCAGCGTTGAACGCGCCGCTGAATCGCTCGTGCGCAATCGAGCTAAGGCACACCTCCATCCCGGAACTCTCGACGACATGCTCTTTGCCGCCTGGCATCTCGACACCCTGGGCTTGAAGATCCAGTTCACATCCGAAATCAGCCGCTTCTACTGGGACGCGTATCAGAATCAGACTGACAAGATTCGTGTGCAAAACGACATGGACGAAATTGTCGACATCAACGGGCGCTTAGAGAGCCTGCGCGATTCAATCACGCAGACGCGCAAGATGTATGCGGAAGGCTGGGCGCGCGAGAACAATCCTTACTGGCTGGACAACGTCCTGGTTCGCTACGACAATCTGGCGTTGGAGGTGCAGGCGAAAATCGTCGCTGTGCAACAAGCCCAACGTCAGTATTGGACTACCAAGACGCTGCCCGCGCCTGAGCAGTTGGGATTCTTCTTGAAATAGTAATTCGTCGTCCTCGCCATTTACGGATAGTTGGCCGTTTCGACGACATTCACTGGATGAGCGGTTGGCTAGTCGCCTATAATTCAATCGTTTTAATAGTCGAATCCTTTTGGCACTTGGAGGCGTTCGCGTGAAGATTCCGGCCACCGTTCTTGCCCTCGTCACGATTTTCAGTTTCCTCGCCGCTGGCCAAACCATCACCGTTGACGTCTCGCACTCCTCCAACCACTTCGTCCCTAGCGCAACTTTGGGTGCCGGCGTTGACCGAATTCCCGCCGAGGCCATTGATAAGGATCTGCTCCCATCCTCGCTGCAGGCAACGCTGTCCTCGGGATGGCAGACGGTATCCTACCGCCAGAATACCGAACTGGCTGTCGAGGCCTGGCACTGGAACCCCCAGGGAAACTGGAGTGATCCCGCAGGCAAGGGCTATTTCACGGGTGCTGCGGTTCCCACCGAAAGTATTCGCTATTCCTACGGATATGCTCTGCCCCGTCGCGGCTTTACCCGCAACGACGGTACCGACAACGCTGGGTTCTCACGCCTCACTGACGGTGACCTCAACACCTTCTGGAAGAGCAATCCATATCTCACCGAGCGTTTCACCGGCGAAAGTGACGCTCTTCATCCCCAGTGGATCGTCCTCGATCTAGCGCAGCCGCAGCCCGTTGACAGCATTCGCATCGCGTGGGGCGAGCCCTATGCCACGCACTACGTCATCCAGTATTGGACCGGCGACGATCCCATTAAATCGCCCACCCACGGCGTCTGGGTGACCTTCCCGCAGGGTAGCGTCAGCACTGGCAAGGGGCGCACCGAAACGGTTCGCCTCGTCGCCGTTCCGGTCAGTATTACTGTGCGTTTCGTTCGCATCTGGATGACCGAGTCTTCTAACAGCTGCGATGCCGACGGCCCTGCCGATCCCCGCAACTGCGTTGGCTACTCCATCCGCGAACTCTACCTTGGAACCACTACTGAAGACGGCGACTTCCACGACTCCTTGCGCCACGCGGCCGATCAGGAGCAGACGACTACTTATTGCTCTTCCGTCGATCCTTGGCATTCTGCCTCGGATCTTGGATCCACTCGCCAGGCCCAGGTGGGCTTTGACCTTTTCTTCACTAGCGGTGTCACCCGCGGACTGCCCGCGATGGTCCCGGTCGCGCTGCTCTACGACACTCCCGACAATGCGGTTGCCGAAATCGCATACCTGGAGCACCAACACTATCCGATCTCCTACGTTGAGATGGGCGAGGAGGCCGACGGACAATACATGCTCCCCGAGGATTACGCCGCGCTCTATGTGCAGTGGGCGAATGCGCTTCATCGCCTGGATCCGACGCTCAAACTGGGCGGTCCTTCTTTTCAGGGCGTCAACAAGGACATCGAAGTCTGGTCCGACGCCAGCGGCCGAGTCTCCTGGACCGCGCGCTTCATCGACTATCTTAAGCAGCATGGCCGCATGAAAGATCTCGCCTTTTTCTCGTTCGAGCACTATCCCTACGATGGCTGCAAAACTCCTTGGGGCGTTCTCTATGACGAGCCCGAACTCGTCCGCCACATCATTCAGGTGTGGCATGAGGATGGTGTACCCGCCGACCTACCGATGTTCGTTACCGAGGGGAATCTCTCCTCGAGTGCCAGCGAGACCTACCAGGACATTTTTTCCGGCCTCTGGCTGGCGGACTACATCGGATCGCTGCTGGACGCGGGTGCCAAGGGCGTTTATTTCTTCCACTATTTGCCCTTGCAAATGGAGCCCGGGTGCAATAGCTCTCCGGGCACCTTCGGTATGTTGACGGTTGACGCTTCCTACAAGATTCAGCAGCCCCTGGCGCAATTCTTTGTCGCTCAACTCATTAACTTGGAGTGGGCGCAACCTGGCGGCGGAGACCACCAGGTCTATTCGGCAAAATCCGATATCGAGGACGGCGCCGGCCGCGAACTTGTTACTGCGTACGCCCTGAAGCGTCCCGATGGCGAATGGTCACTGCTCATCGTCAATCGCGATCAGCAGAACTCTCACCGTGTTCGCATCGAGTTTCGTGGGGCCGCCGATTCGGCCGCAAGCTTCGCTGGCCCCATTGAGATCGCAACCTTTGGCAGCGCTCAGTACAAGTGGAATCCACCGCGGATGCGCTTCATGGCGCATGCTGAAATGGCTGCTGCGCCCACGGTTGTTGCTTACACGAATGGCACCGCGGATCCTGACGGGCCTATCTTGCGCTCGCAACAGAACGCGGCCAAGGAGACCCTTTATGATCTGCCGGCGGCGTCAGTCGTGGTGATCCGCGGAAATGTCGCAACGCACTCCTTCTAACAGAAACCGCGGCGCTGTAGAGCGAATTGAAGTGAGGCACGAATTAGATTCCAGCAAACCCTTTCAAGAATTGTCATCCCGAGCGAAGCGAGGGATCTGCATCTTGCCGCGAACTGCAGATGTTTTGCTCGGGTTGACAAAATCTCCCTCACTCATCCGCGGGCAGATCGAAGTTGACCAGATCTCCGCGGAAGCCGCGCGTTTTCCAAGCGCCGAAGGCGATTCCTGCGGCCATCCAGATGGTGCCGGCGATCTTAGCAGGAGTGCTGAGGTTGAGCCACAGCAAGAAGCAGATCACGAAGCCGAGAACGGGCGGCAGGACAAACGACGGCGTCCATTTTCGCTCGCGAACAACATAGCGCATGAAGGCCGCGGCGTTCACGCCCATGAAGGCGATGAGCGCGCCGAAATTAAGCATCTCGGCGCCGAGACCATAACTCATCACGAACGCGCCAATCAACGCGATTGCACCAACAAATAACACGTTATTCCGCGGCACACGATGCTTCGCGTCCACTACTCCGAAAAAAGACTTCGGAAGCGCGTTGCTTCGTCCCATACCGTATAGCAGGCGGGCAGCACCGATCTGCGCGCCCATGCCCGATCCAAAGTTGGCGACCAACAGCGTGAATCCGATAATGCCAAACATCGGTTTCCAGGCGCGGCCGGCAACGTGCACAAAGGCTGTGTCGACGTCTGGAAAAGGCTGCGACGCCGGCCAGATTAACTGTGCGGCGTAGACCTCAACCGCAGAGAGAATGCCGATCACGAGGCAGGTCAGCACCGTGGCCAGCAGAATATTGCGGCGCGGGTTTTCCGCTTCTTCCGAGAGCGTGGAGATGCCGTCGAAACCGATGTAGGTGAGCACTGCGATCGATGTTCCTCCCAGCACGGCCTTCGTGTTCCACAGTGCTGGGTCGTAGAAGGGCCGCGTGTAGAAGCCTGCGCCGTCGTGCGGATGCCCGAAGATGTAGCGCGCCGCGACCACAAAGAAAATTGCAATCACCACGCCCATTCCCGCGGCCAGTGCCGAGTTTACGCGAGCCGAAGTCTTTACTCCCTGTATGTTCAAAAGCGTAAACACCGACGCGAAGAACACAGCCCACGCCCAGTACGGCACGCCCGGCGCAAACACGTGCGCCTGCTGGCTGCACCAGATGGTGCAGATGATCGGATTGAGCATGTAATCCATCACCATGCTCCAGCCGGTGACGTAACCAGAAGCGGGATTGATTTCCTGGCCGACATAAGTGAAGGCTGAGCCGGCGCTGGGATAAGCCCGCGCCATGCGGCCATAGCTGATTGCCGTAAACAGCATCGCCACCATGGCAATCAGGATCGTCGTAACCACATGCCCGTGCCCGCGGTCGCTGAGCACCCCGAACACCGACATGGGCGCGACCGGCTGGATCACGATGACGCCATACAGAATCAGGTCCCAAAGCGTGAGCGAGCGCCTCAGGCGCGGAGCGCTAGCGGGCGGGTTGGCAGTAGAACTCATTCACGTCCTCAAAAAACAAAACCCCATTATCCTGCGGAGATAACGGGGTTCGGGGAAGGGTTACTCGTGGTTCGCGGAGTGGCCAACAGGGCTACCCTCCCGCAGTTCCACAAAATCCTCTCGAATTCTATACGGAAGAGATATTCTGTCAACGAAAAAACGCCCATATTAAAACGATTCTTGCGGAGGTTTCGTGAAAACCCACGAATTCAACCTTGGCTGTTTGTAACTGGGAGCTCAGAATGCAAGTGAATCGGGCTTGGGCAAAACGACCGCCTCCTTAATTCCCTGCCCTTCGACGATGGCGTAGATCTTGTCCGCCGCCAGGTCTTTGAAGCTTTCCGTCTTGCCGGTCGGCCAGCGCACTTCCACCAGGTCGATTCTTGCCGCCGATCCCAGGCCAAAATGAAGCCGCAAGTCGTTCTGCGAAAGATAGCTGCCACCACCGCGCACCTCGTCGAACTGCGTCATTCCTCCGGCATGAATGGTGACGCGTGCGCCGATCGCGGCGCGGTTGCTTTTTGTTCCCACCAAGCGGAAGAGCACGCGGTGGTTCGGGATTTGATTGGTGTTGAGCAGCAGGGACGGCGGTTCTCCGACGTTGAGCACAACGATGTCGACATTGCCGTTGTTGGCGATGTCGCCGAACGCGGCGCCCCGCCGGGATTTCAGCGGCATGTCCGCTAGCCCAGCCGCCTTCGACACCTCTTCGAATGTCCCATTGCGCAAGTTACGGTGCAACAACATAGGCTCGGCGTAGGCTGCACTACCTTTCACATTGTCCATTTGCGGATAGACGTGTCCGTTGGCCACGAACAGATCGAGCCAGCCGTCATTGTCCATGTCGAAAAACGTCGTGCCCCATCCAACCAGCGGCAAGCTGGCCTGCCCGAGATGGGATGACATGGCGACGTCCTCGAATCCTTGCGTTCCAGATTTGTTAGACCCCAGGTTGCGATAAAGCGTGTTGGGCTGGTCGGCAAATTCTGTGATGAACATCGAGAGGCGGCCGCTGTGATCGTAGTCGCCCCAGGTCACGCCCATGGACCCGAGTGCCCGCCCGTCACCGTTCAGCGCGATACCGGCGACCATGGCCTCGTCGGTGAACGTGCCATCATGATTATTACGATAGAGATGATTGGGAGTAGCGTCATCGGCCACAAAAAGATCGGGCCAGCCGTCATTGTCGTAGTCTCCCCAAGTCGCGCCGAGTCCGTAGTATTTTTCGGGATCGTCAACACCGGCTTTCTTTGAGACTTCCTCGAATGTGCCGTCGCCGCGGTTGTGGTAGAGCAGATCGGTCTCGCCCTCCATACCCCACGGTCCGCACTGCACCGGCGCTCCTTTGAATTGGCAGAACTTGGTCGACCCGAAAGCGGGCAGGTCGTTCATGTCCACGTGAACATAGCGGGAGACGAACAAATCGACGTTCCCATCACGGTCGTAGTCCGCCCAGGCCGCGCCCGTGGAGAAACCGCCTCCACGCACTCCAGCCTTGTCGGTCACGTCTTCGAAAGTGCAATCGCCTTTGTTGCGGTAGAGCGCGTTGCCACCATAGCCAGTGACGAAAAGATCGAGGTTGCCATCGTTGTCGAAGTCGGCGACGGCCACGCCCATGCCCCAACCTCTACGTGTGAGCCCGGCCTGCTCCGTGATGTCGGTGAATTTGAGGTTGGCATCCTGATGCCAGAGTGTGACGAGAAGATCGCCGCCCTGCTTATAACGATCAACGGTCGAGCCGTTCACCATCACGATATCGAGTTTGCCGTCATTGTCGCAGTCAAACAAACCCACGCCGCCGCTCATGGATTCGATGACGTAATATTTTTCGCGCGAGGAGATGTGGGAGGCGGTCAGTCCAGCCTGGGCTGCGATGTCGCGAAACACTGGAACGGGTGCGGTAAGTTTGGGCGTCGACGATTTTTTCTCAGCACGCGCGGGAGGAACTTTCGCAGCGGGTCCCATCGGGCCTTGCGGCGGGGCTTGGGCCGAAAGCAAGCCGGTGAAGGCTCCGATGAAAAATAACGACAATATCGTAAACTGGCCGGCCCACATGCAGAGTGATTGTAGCGCGCGCCATGGTCTATCAGCGCATGGCGCAAGTGAGACCCCGTCTTCAACCGTCGATCTCGACTAGAAGATGAACTTCACCGCTAACTGGAGAATGCGCGGAAAGTGTGCGACGTTGGGACGGAACAATGGTATTTGACCGCAGGAAGCATCGCCCGCTGAGTTGTTGGCTCCTCCGTAACACCCAATTACGCTGTCGGCGTTGCCCTGTCCGGAGTTGTCGCCTGCCGATCCTCCGTCACCGCCCAGCCAGCTAAATTCCGTGTGATTGAATACGTTGAAGGCTTCGGCCCGGAATTCAAAGTACTTGCTCTCAGTGACGGCGAAGTGCTTGATCAAGGCCATGTCGAAGTTTGTCCGAAATGGATTGCGCAGAATATTTCTTCCCGAGTCCCCAAAAGTCAGGCCTTGCGGTGCCACAAATGCCGAAGGATTGTAGAGGAGGGGACCTACACCTGGTTGGGGAGTGTTCTGGACGCCACTTTTTGGGTTACTGACAATGTCCGGGTAGGACTCACCACCCAGGACGCCAAGGTTATCGATTTGCGCGCTCCCGTTACCCACACCCGCATTGTCCGAGGGAATCTGGATCGTGCTGCCGATACCGCAAGGATTGCAACCCACGTTGTAGACACTGAATGGCGTGCCACTCTGGATCAAGGTAATGCCCGACCACTGCCAGCCACCCAGCAGCTTATCCGTCAAGCTGTGGCCTTTGAAGAATGGCAAATCGTAAACATAACTAATGGTGAAGGTGTGCCGTTGATCGAAGGTAGAGTTCGAACGAAAAGTGTTGAGGGCATAGGCGTTAATTAAGCTGACGTCGTTGGCGGAAGAAGAATCGTCAATCGAGTGGCTGTAGGTGTAGGCCGCATTCAGTTGCAATCCACCGAGACTACGCCGCACCGAGACTTCCAGCGCGTTGTAGTTTGAGGAGGCGGTCTGGTCCTTGCGCCCAATACTGCCAATTCCGAGATAGGGTCGAAATGCATTGGGGCTGACCGTGCCGCAAGCCACGGCCAGATTAACGGCCGCGCCCGAAGGAGGCCCCCCGTTCGCTCCGGCGGTGTAGGGAATCGGTGTCCCATAGGAGGTTAAGGCGTTGGTTGGAACGCCGTAGGGATCGAGGTTGTAAAGACCAGTGCCCCCGTTAGCCATGGAAGTTATATTCGCGCAGTCCGACGCTGAAATAACCTGGCCGGGCAGGTACGGATTGCCGCCGGGCTGAAGGGCAGCTGGCAGAATTTGGTTGTATTCGTAGGCCCGAGTCAGGTGAACGCCTGCGCTGCCGACGTAAGAAACTGTGGCCACGGTGTTCTTCGCAATGTCGTGCTGAATATCAAAGTGCCACTGCTGTATATAGGGCCAGACGGCCTTGTTCGGAATCGATCCAAAAATTAGAGGAGGCGTGCCTCCACCAAGCTGGCTGGGATTGAGGTTGGTATAGTTGAGGAAGTTCGACGAGGTGGTGGTCACGCTGACCGTCTGAGTTTTGATGTTGTACGGCTCCAGCAAGTCCGTGTTAGCCTCATTGCCGTTCTCGTGCTCGAAGAAGATGCCGTAGCCACCCCGAATCGCCCACTTCCCATCGCCAAATGGGTCGAAGGCAAAACCAACTCGCGGCGCGGGGTTCCACCAATGATTCTTCATGCAGCCTTTGGGAACGCCAGGTGTAACACCGCAGTCCACCCATCCGTTGTAGGGATTCCCTGTGACCAGACCCGTTGCGGGATCCACGCCACTAGCCCCCGGAACATAGAAGCTCGGGTCAAAATCATAGGCCAGGTTGTTCAGCTCACGGAAGGTGCCATAGAAACTCATTCGCAGTCCGAGATTGAGCGTCAGGCGCTTGGTGGCATGCCAATCGTCCTGGAAATACGGTTCGTAAATTTTGTAAAAGTTGTGCATCTTCAGTTGGAGCTCTTGCTGGGTAAAGCTCTGTATATTCCCCAAAAGCAGATCAGCGTAGGGGTTGCCACTCGTACTAGGATTGCCAGAATTACTGAAGCCTAATATGCCGTTCGCGCCCGTGGGTGGCTGCGGAACTTCGTTCTTGTGCGAGTCAATAAAATAACCCCCGAATGTCAAGTTATGGAGGCCGACGATCTTAGTGATATTGTCGCGGAAGGTGATTGTGGGATTCGAATTCAAGGGACCTTCGGGAACGTAGCCTGGATCTTCTTCGAAGCCACTACTGAACCGGCCGCCTCCGGTGACGCTGATGCCGGGTATCTCGGGGGCGTTGTAGCCAAAACCGTTGTTATACAAGCCCAGCGTACCGAAGGCGCTGGGTCGCTGCCAAGGGCCGGTCAAGCTTGTGGAGATGTGATCGGTTGTATAGCTGGCAACAAACTCATTCAGGAGTGTGGGGGAAACGGTGGCCGTGACCCGCGCCACCATACTGACGCCGGGATTTCGGAAATTTGTTCCAATGGTTGGAAATGTAAAGCCGTCGGTCCACAGGGGAGTTGGATACGCCTCCTGCCAGGAATCGTGAATGTAACGAAAGCTGGCGCGAACTTTGTCGGTAATGTTGTGATCGATCTTAAACAATTCCTGCCGCCAGTTCATCTGCAGCGCGGGACTCAAGGCCCAGGCATCGGGCGCGCCTCCGGCCACCGTATTAGTGACAGTATTCGGCTGCTCAATCAGTTGGTTGAGAGCGGTCGTCAGCGGCAGGCTATTGGTGTATGCCGGCACCACATTGAGGTTCGGCGTGTAATAAGAGGGAGGGGCGCCGTTCGTGCCGGGCACGGTCAGCGTGGGATAGCCGGGCACAAAAGGACAATCGGCATACGAAAGACTGGCATCCGGACATTCGTCGCTAAAATTTCCTCCACGCTCCGCCACGGTTGGAACTTGGGTCAAGCCAAATGGATTCGGTGTCAGCTCCTTACGCCATTCCTCCGACCAGAAGAAAAACGTCTTTTGCTTGCCAGTGTTGTAGTGGCCCGGAATAAACACCGGACCGCCGATGGTAAAGCCGAAGTCGTTCTTTTTGTACGTCGGAACGGAAGTGGAGCCAAATTGCACCGCGTTAAAATCGTCGTTGCGCACAAACTCGTACAAATCGCCGTGGAATTGATTGGTGCCTGACTTGGTCTCAACTTCCACTGTTCCGGAGCCGTTCTTGCCATATTGTGCGCCGTAGTTGGAAGTCAGCACCTTGAACTCCGCGATGGCATCGATGCTGGGATAGACGTTGAGCGTTGTGTCGCTGCCATTGTCCAGGGCGTCGCCGCCATCGATTTCAAAGTTGTTATATTCCGTGCGGCCCCCGTTGATACTGAAGGCCACGGTAGAAGCACCGGGCTCCCCCTCCTCAGCGCCAGATTGATTGGTGACGCCCGGGGAGAGCGCAATTAGTGAAGTAAAATCGCGTCCGTTCAGTTCAAGCTGGGTGATCTCCTTGCCGCTGACCGTACTGCCCAAGTCGGAAGACTCCGTTTCGACCTGGGCAACGGACGTGCCTTGCACCGTCACCACCGTACTGGCGGCGCCGACTTGGAGGGTCACGTCGACGCGAGCCTTCCGGGCAACATCCAGAACAACGCCCTTGGCCACGTATTTCTTGAAACCTTCTGCCGTGACCGTGATGTCGTACGAATTGGGGGCCGGCAATGCGGGGACTGAGTATTCGCCATCGGAATTGGTGACGGTTGTGCGGTTGATGCCGTGTTCCGCATTGCCAACCATGACCTGTGCGCCGGCGATGCTGGCACCGGTGGGGTCGCGAACCGTTCCCGTCAAAGAGGCTGTGTCCTGGGCGTGCACGAATGCCGCCGAAAACACTAGCACCCCTACCGCTATCCCACATACCAGGCGGACTGTCATATCTGACTCCCTCTCGCCGATTCGACGCAGAACAAATGCCGGACGCTCTTCAGCAAGACGCTTTCCACCGCCAGAGTCGTCCAGGCTTCACCAAGAATCTGATTTATTGCCAGGCCCCACGCGCTCCCGACCAACCGCATCCCATTCCCCAAAAAGCGGCACAATTCCTTTATTAAAACGTATCAATACTGCTTCAGGTGTCTCTCCCTGTCAAGAAAAAACGCGCGCACGCTGTCCGCCCCGGGATGCTACTTCACGCTGCTGGTGGAATCGCGCACGATCAGCTCGGGAACAACTCGGCGGTGTATGGTGCGGACCGGTTTCTTTTCCAGAGTGGCGTTGATGGCCTCGAGCACAATGGTGGCTGCGGCCGTTCCCATAACTTCCATGGGCTGGCGCACGGTAGTCAGCGCGGGAGAATAGATGGCAGCCGGCGACACGTCGTCAAAGCCCACCACCGAGCACTGTTCGGGAACGCGAATCCCCGCTTTGGCAAGCGCTCGAATAGCGCCGAAGGCGGTCATGTCGTCAAACGCCATCAGCGCGGTGAAGGGACGGCGGCGATGCAGCAGCTCTTCCGTTAATTTGTATCCCTGTTCAAAACTTGAAAATGGGTCTCCCGATTCTGGTAAATCGACGATCAGCCGCGAGTCGAGTTCCAGGCCGCGCTCCCGGGCCAACGTCCGCACGCCGCGCCAACGCGGTTCGGTGTCCGACAGTTGGCGTGGACCGCGGATGAAGGCGATCTTGCGATGGCCCAGCGAATAGAGGTGTTCGAGAGCGGCGCGAGCGCCCAGATTATTGTCGACGATTACTGAGCTGATATTGTCATTTTTCAATTCGCGCCCCACAATCGCGGTAGGGATATTGTTCTTTTCGAGATCGGCAAGCACATTGATGTCGACGAACAACCAGTTGGCGAGGACGACGAGCCCCTCGACGCGGCGGTCCAGCAGCATTTCGAGATAGCGCTCGAAGCGGCTGCGCTCGTTGTGGACGTCGGTGAGGATAGGGAGAAACGACGACTGGTAGAGAGTATTCTCAATGCCACGCAGCACGAGCGTGCAGTAAGGGTCGGTCATGTCAAAAACCATGACGCCGACAGTGTGGCTGCGTCGTCCACGCAGCGAGCGCGCAAACAAGTTGGGGCGGTAGCCCAGATGCGAGGCGGCGCGCTGGATGCGTTCTTTGGTAGTGTCGGGAATGTAGCGTGCCAGCGGCGCGTTGTTTAAAACGATGGAAACGGTGGCCGAAGAAAACCCGCTGCGCTCGGCCACGTCGCGGATGGTGACCGCGGCCGGCTGCGACCGTTTGCGGGAGGGTTCGGAGATTGACGCCCGGCGGGATTTCGCCAGCGAGGCATTTCGCGTAGGCTTCGAATCGGCGGATTCCATGGGCTCCTTAAAACGCCCTCCTTGAATTCAGGCCTCTTGCTGGCGGACACTACAGGACGATGAAACCAGTGTCAAGCATCCACGCGCTCTTCGTTGTTCTCTTGTTGCTCTTTCTTTCGAAAAGCTTAGGCGCACAGAACGCCGCGCCGGCGAAGACGGGGCCCGGAGAGGCGCAGGCGCCGCGTGATGCGCAGAAGCTGTTTGAAGCTGGAGAAGCCGCGCTGCATGCAGGCAAGCTGGATGAAGCCGAGCGTGAGTTCCGACAGGTGCTGGCGATCAACCCCGGCATCGCAGGGGCATATGCCAATCTCGGCGTGATTCACATGCGGCGCAGGCAGTGGCCGCAAGCTCTCGAAATGCTGCACAGGGCCGAGAAACTCGCGCCGGACATGGCTGGAATCCGGCTGAACATCGGCCTGGTTTACTACCGCCAAAAGAACTTTCTGGCAGCGATCAAGCCTTTCGAGTCGGTTGTGCAGCAAACGCCGCAGTCTTACCAGGCGAGATACCTTCTCGGTTTTTGCTACTTTTTCAATAGTCGCTGGGCAGATACGGTCACGATGCTTGAACCGCTCTGGGAGCAGGTATCGGCCGCAGACCAGCTTAACTATCTTTATGTGCTGGGCAGGGCTGCCGAAATCTCCAAGAACACGGCCCTCGAAGAGAAGGCCTACGCGCGAATGGCCGAGGTCGGGCAGGGCGCGCCGGAATTTCGCATGATCATCGGCAAGGCGCATCTGAATCGCGGAGAGTATGACGACGCGGTGAAGGAACTGGAAGCAGCGGCGCAGGCCGATCCGAAGCTCCCCTTGGTGCACTATTACCTTGGCATGACTTACGTCCGCCAGCAGGACTATGAGCGTGCCCGTGCGGAATTTCATAAAGACCTCGCCCTGGAGCCCGATGCCGGCTTCACCTACGAGCAGTTGGGGAAGGTCGAATCCGCGCTGCAAAACGAGGGAGAAGCGGCGAAGGACTTTGGCCTCGCGGTAAAGCTCGATCCGCTGCTAGTGGAATCGCGCATGGGACTGGCTAAGATCGCAGAACGAAAGAGAGAGTATCCCGCGGCGCTTGCACAACTGGATGAAATCATTCGCCTCTACAAGGACAACGCCAGCTCCCGCTATCTTCGCGGACAAGTCCTGCTACGCATGGGCCACAAAAAGGAAGGCCGCGAGGACCTAGCAGTGGCCACCAAGATGCTGAACGACCGGCGGGCGGCGCGGCACAAGGAACTGGAGGGGGAGACGGTGCCGAGCCCGGAACTGGAGCGGGAGCCGGAGTAAAATTTCGAGAGCGTTTGATCTGTCTCAGAAGCTGGGGTGCTGAGCCAATCTCCACGACCACATAAGGAACGCGGGAATAGCCTGTATTAAATGCGTTTAATACAAGGCTAGATATTGCTCCGCTGGTCTTTGAGTGTCAAGAGCAGATGCAGGAGTCACATCGATCAACCGGCCTCGCGTCCAATTCGACCAGCCCGGCGCGATTCCGTGTAGTCGGTGATAAAGACGGGATGAGTGCGTTTCCGGCTGCTGCAGAAAGTAAACAATCCCGCGCTCCTGGTGCGCGCCTTCCGAAAGACGCTCCTGCTCAGTTTCTCCTTCGAACGGCGCCTCCCAGCTCTGCATTCATTGACTTGCTCGTTTCATCCACGTAAGATTTGCCCCTGATGATCGGGCAAACCATCTCTCACTACCGCATCGTGGAGAAACTAGGTGGCGGCGGGATGGGTGTCGTCTACAAGGCCGAGGACGCCCGCCTCGACCGTTTTGTGGCCTTGAAGTTCCTACCGGAAGACGTGGCCCAGGACCGCCAAGCCCTGGAGCGTTTTCGGCGTGAGGCTAAAGCAGCATCTGCCCTCAACCATCCGAACATCTGCACGATCTATGACATCGGTGAGGAAAATGGCCAGGCGTTCATTGCCATGGAGTTTCTGGACGGCATGACTCTCAAGCATCTGATTGCGGGAAAGCCGACAGAGATCGAATCTGTCCTCTCGCTCGCCATTGAGATTGCTGACGGCTTGGACGTCGCGCATTCCCATGGCATCGTCCATCGAGACATCAAACCGGCCAACATCTTCGTAACCAAGCGCGGTCATGCCAAGATTCTCGACTTCGGTTTGGCGAAGGTTGTGACCGCTGCCGGTTCTTCCGGTCAAGGCGCAGCCGACAACACGCGGACGGCTGCGACGCACGAGGAAAACCTGACCAGTCGGGGAGCGGCGCTGGGCACCGTTGCCTACATGTCCCCGGAGCAGGCGCAGGCCAAGGAACTGGACCCGCGCAGCGATTTGTTCTCCTTCGGCGCCGTGTTGTACGAGATGGCGACAGGCACGATGCCTTTCCGAGGCGACAGCAGTGCAGTAATTTTCAAAGCGATTCTGGATGCGGAGCCTACCTCCGTCGTGCGGTTGAATCCCGACGTGCCCGCTGAATTCGAACGAATCATTAATAAGGCACTGGAGAAAGACCGGGAGCTGCGCTATCAAGGCGCGGCGGAGATACGAGCCGATCTGAAACGCCTGAAACGGGAGACGGAATCGCGCCATCGTCCATCCTCAAGTTCGGCAGCGATCGCGATCACACAGGAAAGCGGCTCTCAATCGAGTGCGCAGCATTCTGCATCCGGACCAGCCTCGGCGGCGACGATACCCACACAGCCAGTGCATGCGTCCGGACAAACGCCGAGTGGTTCCGCCGTTGACATCGCGAAAAAACATAAAGTGGGAGTCACTGCGGGCGCGATTGCCGCAGTAGTGGTTCTGCTTGCGGCAGGATTCGGCATGTACTCCATGCTTCACCGCGCCGTCCCTCTGCCTTTCCAGAATTTCACCATCACCCAAGTCACCAACTCAGGCAAGGCCGGGGCAGCAGCCATTTCCCCGGACGGCAAGTACGTGCTCAGCGTATTGAACGATAAGGGACAGCAAAGCCTCTGGCTGCGCAACATTGCTACCGGGAGCGACACGCGAGTCGTTCCACCGGCTCCAGTTTCCTATCGCAGCCTTGAGTTCTCGCCGGATGCAAACTACTTTTATTTTCGCAAAGCCGAAGACGCGCTCGAAACCACTTTCTTTCTTTATCGCGCACCAGTGCTGGGCGGCACTCCACAAGTGCTCGTTCGGGATATTGACAGCGGTATCGGATTCTCTCCCGATGGCCATCGCATCGCCTACATTCGGGGCAATGACCCTGAAGTAGGCAAATACCGGCTGCTCTCTGCGAACTTGGATGGAAATGACGAAAAGGTTCTGCTGATTGCGCCGGCGCCAGGTAACAATTCGCCGGTGTTTCTAGCCTGGTCCCCAGACGGCAAGCAGATTGCCTTATCCGAGCCCTCGACGGATGCTGCCTTAGGCGCAATCGGCATATTTAATTTCAATACTAATAAGGTCGAGCAACTTGCCGCCTTTGAAGACAAGTCGGTTAATGTTCTGAAATGGCCGCCCGACGGCAGTGGGCTCATCGTCAACTATCAGCAGGCTGGCCCAAGTTTTCAACGCGCCCAGATCGGTTTCCTGCCCAGCAGCGGAGGCGCCCTCCAGCCCATTACACGCGACACCAATAGCTACAGAACTTTGACTCTTTCCGCCGATGGCAAGACTCTCGCCACGGTGCAGATGAAAACGTCTCAAAGCTTATATCTGGCATCCGGCACCGGGAGCGCAGCTCCAGAGCCGCCGTCACTCCTGCCTCAGGGAGAATTCGTCAGCGGCTTCGGCTGGGACGGCAGTGGCAATCTTCTGGTTGGCGAGTCGGGCCACCTGTCGCGCATGGGGCCAGATGGTGGCAACTCGAGTCAACTGCTCGGGGATGCTGCGTCGGCGGTTCTGGAGCCTGCGGCTTGTGGCGCTCGCTACATGGTATTTACCTGGGTATTTCACGCCGGCGCGCGAGCCGGCAACATTTGGCGAGCTAACTCGGATGGCTCCAATCCCGTGAAACTCACCGACGTGGCCTCGCGTTATCCGGTATGCTCGCCCGATGGAAAATGGGTATATTACCAAAATGATGGCGCCGGTCAGATATGGCGTGTACCAGCGGACGGATCGGGCCAATCCGAAGTGGTTCCCGGCTCCGTTGTGCCCAACACCATTATTGCTGGCCTGCGCCCCGCCCTGTCGCCGGATGGGAAGTTTTTGGCAATCGTTATCGTAAACGCGTTGAATCCGGAGGTCATGAAACCCGAGGACAAAATCGCACTCGTCAATCTGGAATCGGCGGTGGCCCCACTCCTGCTTAAGGTCGAACCGGGGATCACTGGCAGCGGTTTCCAGTTCGCTCCCGACGGAAAAGCGTTGGCCTATGCGGTCAGGGAAAACGGAGTGGACAACATTTGGCTGCAGCCACGAGATGGTTCCCCTGGACGAAAGATCACCAATTTCAACTCCGAGCAAATTGTTGATCTCCACTGGTCGCCGGAGGGCAGGAATTTAGGCATTCTTCGCACTCATTCCGATTCCGATGTAGTGTTGCTGCAAGAATCAAAACCCTAGATTCCGCGTCCCTTCCTCGTCGCTTGATATTTGTGTTGGTCGACGAAGCCAGGCCTTTGCACCAACTAAGGATTGCCCGTGCAATCGCGATTTTCGCCAACCGCCGCATAACTCCGAATAGCCGACCATCCGGAAGTGATTTCCCTCTTGCCCTGAATCGCAATGCCGGGTGGGGCCGTCGGCAGACACCCAATTACAAAGACAAGTGTTCGGAGTCCATCCCTCTGGCCGGAAAGTCAACTTGAAACTCACTGATTCTCCTCCATAACTCAACTTCTGTGCGACCCGACTTCGTCTTCTCCCTTTGTTTTCGCCCACATAGAAATTGGCACTTCGCTTGCCCTATTACGAGGCTGCAGGACAGCGCAACAGACACCGGCCAAGCGGCTACGGCTCGGAGGCGTCAGAACACCGTGTTGTACCGATATGTACGAGTCCTTTGAGGCATCTCGATGAAAACCTGGCCTGAGATCCTGGCGGATTGCGACCGACTCTTGTCGCCGGCTGACGACAGCATCGCCACAGACGAGCGCCCGCCCCGGTGCCGCACTCGTCCGGAGGCCGCATTTCGCATCACGCTCTGCAGAAACGCGGACAGCGGCACCGGTCTGGAAAGCATTGTGGAGGGAATTCCAGAGGTCGCGACGTGCGCAGTGCATCCAGTTACTTCGCAACCTCACACGGGCTGGCTTCAACCTGACGGGGAAGAACGGCCTCTGGGAATCGTGATGCGCCGCGCCCGCCGCGAGGATCTCTATCTCTTCTACCGGGCCGGTGACGCCAGCGTGGTTCTTTACACCCTGCCGGAGAAACGTCAATCGAAGGTGATGGTGGTCCCGCTCGAAGACAGCACCGCGACAAGGCAAGCCACTCTGGGCGGGAACGTGTGCCGCATTGAGTTCGATGCTCTGGCGCCGGGCCGCTACCTCGTTGCTTCGTTTTCCATGGTCAGCGCGGACGAACTTCACCGCGAGGCGCTCCTGCTGCGAAAACAGGGCATGCATGACGAGGCCCTGACCCTGATCGAGGAGGTTCTGGAATTAGATCCTGAGGATTCCGTGGCTTGGACTCGCAAGGGATGCTTCTTGCGCAACACGAGGCGCTGCGAGGAAGCCATGGTTGCTGTGGAACAAGCCCTGAAGGTGAATCCCGAGTGCGCGCTCGCCTGGCGGGCAAAGGGTGCGCTGCTCCGGGACGCCGCCCAACACCAGGAAGGACTCGACTGTTATCTCCGCTCGCTGCAATTGGACCCTACTGACTTCCTTTGCTGGCAGAACAAGGGCAACGCGCTAACCGCGTTAGATCGAACCGAAGAGGCCACCGAAGCCTATGCCGAAGCCGAGCGTGTGAAGGAACTATATCCGGAGGAGAGGTACTAGAAATGAAGACCTCAACCAATTCGCAGAAGAAGGAGCAGTGGAATCCCTCGGAGTGGGCGGGCGTGGCTTCGGTTTGGGTCTTGGCCGAGGTAGCGGTAGCCAAACTCTCGCGGGTGTTTCTCTGGGGACCGCCGGGTGTAGGAAAGAGCTACCTCGCCTCGCGCGCGGGAAGTTTGCCCGTACAGGTAACGCTGGCGGAAGACTTGACCGTGCAGGAATTGATGGGGCACTGGGTTCCCGATCGGGTCGAGTGGCATTTCCATTTGGGGCCCGTCTCCCGCGCTTATCAGGACGGACGCGTACTGGTGCTGAATGAAATCGGACGCGCCAGCGGCTCGGTGCAGGATTTCTTGTTGGGAGTTCTCGACAACCGCGACGTGGCGTCCTTGGCTTTGCCGAATGGCGAACTCCTCACTCCGGCCGAGGGCTTCAAGGTTGTTGGCACCAGCAACACGAGCCCGGACCAACTGGATCCCGCGCTACGTTCGCGCTTCGAGGCGGAGATCCACCTCCCGGTTCCCAATGCGGCACTGGTGGAGGAGTTGAACCGGCGCTGCCAAGGTCTGGGAGGTGCGCTGGCGGACAGCTATCTGGATCCGGAGCGCGCTCTCGACCCGCGTCGCGTGGTGTCATTCATTAACCTGGTTTGTGATGCCGTACCCGCAC
This sequence comes from Terriglobales bacterium, assembly GCA_049520095.1. GTDB lineage: Bacteria > Acidobacteriota > Terriglobia > Terriglobales > Acidobacteriaceae > Acidiflorens. The sequence goes on along the minus strand of JBEKQC010000052.1, from coordinate 4,484 downwards.
GCCAAGCCGCGCTGTTGACTTTGGCGGAGCGAGCTCCGGATTTTCTCGCCGCTTTGCAGGCCCGCGGGGTGAGGCTGCCATGCGACATCTTCTGACGCCTGTGCCCAGCATCGCGGCGGGGGCTGGACCGTTCCTGGTTCGCGACAACCCGGAAGTCGCTGGCGGGTGCTGCTCGCCGCCCAGCCGGAAAGCAACCGGGCTATTCCAGAGCCCCTTTTCCGTCTCGTCCCCTTTGGCGCTGGGAATCCGGGCGCACGAATACGGCCATCTTGGCCTGTGGCGGCAGAAGCTGTCACCATCCCTCCGTTCCTTGCGAGGCCTTCACCGGCGGGGCATCCACAATCTGTGGATGCAGGGCACGCTCGACGTGGTGGTCAACCATTTCATGATGGCGCGAGGCAATCGCGACATCGCTGAACTGGTGCTATGGCAGGACGGACTGCCTCCCGAGCTGCCGCGTTGGATTGCCGCCAACCTTTATATACGGGCGGAAGGCTTGCGGTATGGGTCCCTGATCCGAATGTCTCTGCTGGGAAGAAGAACGGACTTAACAGGCGACGACTTGGCGGTGCTCGATCAAACCTCCGAACGCTTGGCTCGCTGGGGTGCGCAGTCCCTTCCGCTGAATTCGCGGCAGTTTCTGTTGCTGCTGAGAAATCTGCAGAGCCGCTTTGGACCCGACTCTCCCGACGCCGAACATCCGCTGGTTCGGATTGTGGCTGACTTTCTACCCGATGGGCTCAACCTGGAGGACTACCCGGTTAGGGCGGGTCTTTCCAATCCCACCAGTGTGGGCATAATCGGCATAAAAGGACCGCGCGGCAGCAAAGCCAGCATCTCCTGGGGTCCCTTGGATATTCTGGCTCCGCCGCTGACCCATTCGTGCCGGAATCTGCCGGGAATGATCAAGCGGAAACTCGTCTGCGGATACAGCGGCGCCTTCCGTTTCCCCAGCCGGGCTTTGCTGCCCGCGTCCGACGGACGCGCCTTCACCCTTCGTCGCGCTCGACCGGCGCACTGCGGAACGCTGCTGATCGACTGCTCGGGCTCGATGAGTGAACAGGTCACCCACGACCGGCTCATGGCCGTACTGGCACGTTCCCCGAGCGCCACCATCGGCCTCTATGCCGGACGACCCGCTAGCAAATCGGGAAGCCTGCTGATTGCAGCACGCAACGGCATGCACGTGGCCCGAGAGGTCATCGACAACTGGGCGCACTCGGGAAACGTGGTGGATGGCCCAGCGCTCCAATGGCTATCCCGACAAAAGACTCCCAGAGTTTGGGTATCCGACGGCGAGGTGACGGGCCTGAATGATCAGAGCGCGATCAATCTCACGGTTGAAGCAGACACGCTCATTGCCATGGCCTATATCAGAAGAGTCCCTACGCTGGATGATTACTTGGAAGAGGAGAAGAAGGAGACGTAGCACTGCGGACACATGGGCTGGACACGTTGCAAGCGCTTGCGGATAATGATCTCCTTCTCTGCTTCAAACGAGGTTGCTGGATGCCGATTCAAGCGCTATGGTTCGCCCAAGCCGCAGAGCCAATGCGAGTCTCTATCGCTACACCGGTCACGGCGGAGTCTATTCCAGCAACACAGACACCGGCGGTTCTGGTCGTACCCGATGCCGAACTGGGTGTCTTCCGGCAATACGGCACTCCGTTCAAAGATCGTCGCGAAAAGCACGAGGCGAAGTCTCTGGCGGACATGCTGCTGGGACACGATGGATTAATCCCAGTGATTGATGGCAGGTACACCACCTCTGGGCGGCTGCGGCAAGGGATCCGCACTCTGCTGGAGAATGCTGCCGTCGCTGGCGAATGCAAGGCTTATGTCATTGGAGTCACCGAGCAAATCTTCCACGAGATCGGGGGCAGTACAGAAACCTGCAAGCCGCAGGGACCCGTCGATCCCGGTCCAGCCCCCCTGCCGCTGCGGCTGGAAGAGTGGCCTGTCCCAGAAGAGCTTTCCAAGCGGTTCTTGGGCGAAACCCTAGAGTACAGGTTCGTACGGCAAATGATCTTACGCGCCAGAGTCAGCGAGCTGCCCGTGTTGATCCTCGGCGATACCGGAACGGGAAAGAACGTCATCGCCCGCGCCATTCATGACGTCGAATCGAAACGGGAACGCTTTGTCGAGGTGAACTGTGGTGCCATCCCCAGCGAACTGCTGGAATCCGAACTGTTCGGGCACATGCCCGGGGCTTTTACCGGTGCGACCAGCTCCAAAATAGGTCTGTGGGAATTCGCTGGAAACGGAACCCTGTTTCTCGACGAGATTGGCGATCTCAATCCGCATCATCAGGTAAAGATTTTGCGCGCTCTACAGGAGCGGAAGATTCGGCGCCTGGGAGGTACCGACGAGATTCCGGTTCATGCGCGCATCATCGCCGCCACCAATCGCAATCTCTACGCCATGATGCAGACGGGACAATTCCGCCAAGATCTCTATTATCGGCTGCGTCAGCTCGTTATCTATGCGCCCCCGTTACGCAGCGATCCCAGCAATATCGGCCTGCTTGCCAAAGCCCACTGGAAAAAGCTGCGCGGCGATCAAGCCCGCCTTAACGCCGATGTTCTGAAGGAGCTGTGCGCCATGCGTTGGCCCGGCAACGTCCGTGAATTGCACTCGTTTCTCGAAGCCCTCAACTCGTTCCATAAAACCGAGGAATTGCGCGTCGATCACCTCAGGGAACTGCAGCGTTACTATGCCCTGCCGGCCGACGGCTACGTCACCGACACCGAAGATCCGAGCTGCCATCGTATCGAGTGTCTGCGGCACCTTCGCCGCACCGACGAGGTCGTGCATGCCTGCGAGCAGCAGCTGAAACCGCTGGCTGACGGCCAGCCGCTCAGCCAAGACGAACGCAGCCTGCTGGCGCAGATTCGCGCGGAATTAGAGATTCTGCTCGCACACCGCCTCTTCTTTCATAGCCAGGAAACCTACGACGCCGTCGCCCGGCTCGATAGCGACCTCGATCACCTGTTAACCTTTGCCGGACCCGATGCCCGCCCGCAGACCCGCTTCTGGAACAGCACCCTGGCACCGCACCTTCATCAGGCCATCGGCCACCTGTTTGGTGAAGTCCAGCAATTGATGGGGGAAGGCTGAGCGAACGTCGGGTAATCGTTACCGTAACGTCGATGCTCTCGCCGGAGCGAGGCCCCCTCTGCGGTCGGCGCGAGATCCAGCTCGGCAACTATCTACAAGTTCTCGGCGGAAAGATAGGTCAGAGAAAAGATCTTGATTTACATTTCACATCCGGGGCAAAGGCAGTCGTTGCGGCATCACAGCATAGAGCGACGGCGGTCACCGAGGTAGCCGATATCACTGCAACTTCACATCGAAAAGGCTTAGGATAGGCACGTCAGAAAAACGGGTCTGTTACCTGATCTTTGCAGGAGGTTGATCATGAAGGCCCTGGTACATTTTGGCGGGTCCCGCGATAGCCATTTCCGCGCACATCCGTACCACACCCTATTTTCGCTGGTTGCAAGCGTCATTTTGGCAGTCCTGGCTATGTTGATTCTTGCCGTGACGGCGAAGTGAAGTATGGGATAGACGCGGTTGTGGATCTGCTGGCGAGAGGCCCATTTGATCGAGGAAGAGTTCGACTATACTGGTGCGATTTAATTCCCAAAGGAGACAAACATGCTGCGCAATACTTCGCTGATTGTGTGCCTGGCGCTCGCCGTAGTGACCGTCGGCTGCTCGAATGCCCCCGCTCCTCCACCTCCCGACACGCGTGCCACCGATGTGCAAGCGATCAAAGACATCGAGGCGGCCTGGGTTAAAGACGCTAATACCAAGGACGCCGACAAGTGGGCCAGCTACTATGCGGAAGACGCCTCCACGCTGTTTCCTGGCTCCGGGATACTGAATGGCAAGGCGGCCGTTAAAGCGGCGATGGTGCCGTTTATGGCTGATCCCAATTTTTCGCTGACTTTCCAATCCACGCGGACGATGGCCTCCAAAGGCGGTGACATGGTGTATTCGCTGGGCACCTACACCATGATCATGACCAACCCGAAGACCAAGAAGCCCATGACGGACAAGGGAAAGTTTCTGACCGTTTACACCAAGCAGGCCGATGGAACCTGGAAGGCCGTCGCCGACACATACAATTCCGATTCCCCTATGTAAGCGTCTGTGTTAGCACGGGGAATCGTCCCGCCTCTCGCACCCGCCTTTAAGCAAAATGAAGAGAGGGCGTATCCAGCCCGGTTGGATTAAAAATTACCCGCGATGGGAGTTCATATGAAATTCATGCGCCTTTTGATGTTTGGGACGGTCATGTTGATGGCGAACGGCGCTGGTGTGCAGAATGCTCGCGCGCAGAATTCAGTCAAACCATTCCATCTCGATGAGGCCACGATCAGCGATGTGCACGCGGCGTACAAGTCCGGCGCTCTCACATCCGTAAGGTTGGTGCAGGCTTATCTGGAGCGCATCCGGGCCTGCGACCAGGCGGGCCCGAA
>JBEKQC010000051.1:0-35075 GCA_049520095.1 Terriglobales bacterium | reverse complement strand
TTGCCGGCCTTGTATTCGAAATTCAGATCGCGCAGGTTTTCGTAGACCGCTTCCTTGCGCTCGCGGAGATAGCCGAGGCGCGTTTTTTCTTCTCCGGCGTAGACTTCGCCGGGGAAGAAGAAGACGTAGTAGAGGCAGGCTAGGGTGAAGACGGCGCAGACGAAAAGGGTCATTGGGCCGTCTCCTTGAAACAAACGTGACCCCTAGATCGCAGCTTTTCGCGGACAGGAGTGTCCGCGCCACACGTGATTATCATAGGTCGGTCTCTTTTCTAGCCCTCTGGCGGAACTCTTCTAGTTCGCTGCCGCGAGGGATGGTGATGCCGTCGGCTAGGGCCGGTTCGGGGCGGTTCTTCCAGGAGCGCACGATGTGGACCGCGAAGGCTATGCCGAGCGCTAAGACTAAGAAGGGCATGATCCAGGCCACGCGATTGAAGCCGGTGGCGGTGGGCGCGGCGATTACGGTTGGTCCGTATTCCTGCACGAAGCCTTGCAGGATGAGGTCGTCGTTGTTGCCCTTATCGAGCGCGGCTTGCAGTTGGTCGCGCATCTTGTCGGAGGATTGGCAGCCGACGTGATTGCATTCGAGCAAGACCTGGCCGCATCCGCAGGTGCACATCATGCGATGGCCGAGGTCTTTGAAGCGGGCAGAATCGTCTCCGGCGCCCATGAACACAACGACCGCGAACGCGAGAGCCGCGGCCTGCAGCCAGCGGCGAGTAGAGTTTGCGACCTCAGCGGCTGAAGCCGCATTCAAAACAATGTTGTTACCGCAGCGCTGAAGCGCTGCGCCACCCAAAACACCGTTCAAGATCAAGTGCAACATCGAGTCTTTCCGCAGCCTGCTAGAGGTCGACGATTTCATCTCAGTCACCTGCTCCCACGTGCGCCGGAGTGCGAACCGGCGTGGTTGTGGCTACCTGCACTGCAGCGGCATTGGGCACGAGCGCGGTGATGGTGCCGAAGACCATGATGATCAGGCCAATCCAAATCCAGGGCACCAGAGGATTCACGTGCGCTTTAATGACCGGCCGTCCGTTGGTCTCGTTCTTGCCTTCGTAGACCAGATAAAGGTCGCTCACCAAAAAGAAATCCTCGCGGAAGCTGGGGTAAATGCGCGGCAGCGTCTGCGGTTGTTGGCTGGCTTTATAGAAGCGGCGCTCGGGATACATGGTCGTGATCTGCTTGCCGTCGCGGAATACGTTAATAATCGCCCACTCGTTGGCATAGTTAGGATTGTCGTCCTGCGTGTAGGACTGGCAGACCAGAGTGTAGGGGCCAATGTTAATTTTGTCGCCGAAGGCCATTTCTTTTTCCACTTCTTTGTTGAAAGGCTGTCCGAGGATTCCAATGATGACCAGGGCGACACCGAAGTGGACGATGTAACCGCCGTAGCGGCGCGTGTTCCTGTGGTAGAGGCGCAGCATGGCGGAGAACAAATTCAGCTCGCTCTTGCCGGCGATGACGCGGCCGCCGCGGACGAACTCGGAAATGACAGTAAAGATGACCAGCGCCGAGAGAACCGCGGCCATGGTGGCATAGAAATAGGAGGGATCTTCCCAGGGACGCACGCCGAACAAGATCATCATGCCGCCGATGGCGAGCGAGCCGATGGCGGGGAACAGAAAATTCCGTTTGAGGCTTTCGATCGAAGTCTTACGCCAGGCCAGCAGCGGCCCAACCGCGGTGAGGAGCAGGAGCAGCAGCGCGACTGGGACGGCCACGCGATTGAAAAATGGCGGACCGACTGTGACTTTGTGCCCTTGGACAAATTCAGAAATGATGGGAAAAAATGTGCCCCATAAGATTGTGAAGCAAACCACGAGCAAGAGGAGGTTGTTGAACAGGAAACTGGATTCGCGCGAAACCAGCGACTCGAGCTTGTGCTCGGTCTTGAGGTGCGACCGGTTTGCGATCAGGAAGAAAGTGCAAACCGCGAGGGTCAATCCAATGAAGACCAGGAACCAGGTGCCGATCGAGGATTGCGCGAACGCGTGCACCGAACTGATCACTCCTGAACGCGTGAGGAATGTGCCGAGCATGGAGAGCAGGAAGGTCGCGAAGATCAGCGACATGTTCCAGACTTTCAACATGCCGCGTTTTTCCTGCATCATGACGGAATGCAGAAACGCCGTGCCGGTGAGCCAGGGCATGAGCGAGGCATTTTCCACCGGGTCCCATCCCCAGTAGCCGCCCCATCCGAGGACAGCGTACGCCCAGTGCGCACCGAGGAAAACGCCGATGGTGAGGAAGCACCAGGTCACCATGGTCCAGCGGCGCGTGATCTGAATCCATTTCTCGCCGGGATACTTCATGATGAGAGCGCCGAGCGCGAAGGCGAAGGGAACGGTGAAGCCGACGTATCCCAGGTAGAGCATGGGCGGATGGATGACCATCTCGGGATATTGCAGAAGCGGATTCAGCCCGGTGCCATCGGCCGGAAGCGCGCCCTCCATGATGGCGAAGGGATGCGCGGCAAAATTCAAAATCAGCAGAAAGAAAACCTGCACCGATGCGATGATCACCGAAGCGTAAGCGAACAGCCGCTGATCGGTCTTGTAGCGCAAGCGGAGAACGAATCCGTAGCCAGCTAAGAGCAGCGACCAGAACAGCAGCGAACCTTCCTGACCGGACCACAGCACGGCAAACTTATAGGCGGCGGGCAAGTCGCGGTTGCTGTGATGGAAGATGTAGGCGATGGAGAAGTCGTCGTTGAACGCCGCCACTACGAGAACGATGCCCGCCAGCAGCACCGCCGCGAAAGTGGCGATTCCGGCACGGCGGGCAGTCTCACCGAGGCGAGCCGAAGCGGCGTCCTTACTGAATAGTGCAAGAAAGCCTGCCAGGAAAGAGTACGCACTCAGGCCGAGCGCCAGCAGCAGCGCAAAGCTTCCAATTTGAGACATCTAAGGGACCCCACGGTATCTTTACGTATTTTTTCAGAGATGCGGATGCGATGCAAACCGGCGAGACGCGGCTTACCGCGACTTCTCCAGCGGGTAGCCCCTTTGGCGCCAATCGCGGATTCCGCCATCCATGGAAATGACGTTGGTGTATCCCATTTTTTGCAGGTTATCGGCGGCCAGCGCGGAACGAAAGCCGCCGCCACAATAAAGCACGAGCTCAGTTTGCAGGTCGGGATACTTGCCCTCGATGTCGCGCTCGATGACGCCCTTGCCCAGGTGGACGGCTCCGGGCAGGTGGTCGGCGTCATATTCGCGGTCTTCGCGGACATCGACCAAAACGAATGTGTCGCCACGATCGAGCCGGGCTTTGACTTCGTCAACGTTGGTTTCACGGACGCGCTGCTTGGCGTCGTCGACAATCTTCAGAAAGCGCGGTGGATGCTGATGAGCCATGGCATGAAAGTCTCCGGGTGGAAATATTAGCAGGTTTGCCAGGCAGCTCTCAGCTCTTAGCTTTCAGTAAAATCTCGCGCGGTCCGGCTGAGTTCTAGAGTCCCCAAGCTGAGAACTGAAACTTGGCACTTGCGTGATCCGGCGCCATCTGTGCTAAAGATAAAGAACAATCATGACGCTCATCATCCGCCAGTCTCGCATTCACTCCTATGGCTGCTACACTACGCGGCCGATTCGCAAAGGGACCCTGATCGTGGAATACGTGGGCGAGCATCTCACCTACGAACAGGCCGACGAACTCTACGACGACTTTCCGAACACGTATTTGTTCGGCTTGGACGGCGGCAAGCGCATCATTGACGGCTACGGGGTAGCCGCCTTCGTCAATCATTCCTGCCAACCGAATTGTGAGACCGATCAGATTCGCGGCAAGATGTGGATCATCGCGCTGCGCGATATTGAGCCTGGAGAAGAGCTGACCTACGACTACAACCTCTACGATGGCGAGGATGACGCTCCCTGTTTATGCGGCGCAGCGCGCTGCCGGAGAAGTCTGTATTCGGCGACGCACCTGCGCAAACTGGCAAAGAAGCGCGCTGCGGCGGCTGCGGCCTCCGCTGGCTCGTAAGAAGCGCAGATTTTCCGATGCTACAATCATTTGTTTCCGATCGTCATTCCGATCGTGGTTGCTAATCGCTATCTTGACCGCGTTCGCGACGCTGGAGTCATGGCTTGAACCGCGCTTCCGCTGGCCTCGAAACCATCATCGCCAAGGCACTTCATCGCGCGCCGGCGGGTGAAAGCCCGCTGCTGGCTTGGCCGATCGCGTGTGGCAGCACGGTGGCCGACCGGACTCGGGCGCTCAGTTTTGCCGACGGTATTCTGCGAGTGGAAGTTGCGGACGCGGGATGGAGGCGGGAACTCGCCAACCTGGCGCCGCGTTATCTGGCCTTGATCAACAAGTATTCCGCGACCTCGGTGAAGCGAATTGAATTCGTGGTTAGAGCATGAAAGAGAAAGTGTGAAAGTTACCGACAAAGATGTCGCTTACGTGGCCGATCTAGCCAACCTCGAGTTGACCGAGGAAGAGCGCGCTCGCATGCTGCGCGATTTGAACTCCATTCTTGAATATGTCGAGCGGCTCAGCGAACTGGAGACCGGCAAAGTTGCGCCCATGGCGCAGGTCTCCGACCGCTACGGGGTGGACGAGTCGCGGCAGGGAAGCGACCGCTTCGCGTACGCCATCCGCGAGGATGTAAAGGACGGTCTGCGGGCATCGCTGCCGCACGATGTCGCGATGAAGAACGCTCCGGACACGGACGGGACGTTTTTCGAAGTGCCGAAAGTGATTGAGAGATAGCGATCAGAAATAAATGGCGTCTGAATTGACGATTGACGGAGTCCGGAGCGTGATTGCTGAGCGGCAGACGACCGCGATCGCTCTGGCGCAAGATTTCTACACTCGCATCCGGAAAGAGGACTCCGAGATTGGCGCGTTCCTGACTCTTTGCGAGGAGCGCGCGTTGGTGCAGGCCGAGCGAATCGACCGGATGGCCGCTCAGGGCAAGCCTTTGCCGCCGCTGGCGGGAGTTCCGGTTGCGATCAAAGACGTCATGGTGACGCGAGGCGTGCGTACTACGGCCGGCTCGAAAATTCTCGACAATTTTATTCCGCCGTACGACTGCACAGCGGTGGCTCGGCTGGAAGCGGCGGGCGCGGTGATTCTGGGCAAGCTCAATTGCGATGAGTTTGCCATGGGGTCGTCCACGGAGAACTCGGCGTATGGCGCAGTGCACAATCCGCGCGATAAGAGCCGCGTGCCGGGCGGATCGTCGGGTGGATCGGCGGCAGCGGTGGCGGCGGAGATGGCGGTGGCGACGCTCGGCTCCGATACCGGCGGATCGATCCGCCAGCCGGCGTCGTTCTGCGGCGTGGTCGGTTTGAAGCCGACGTATGGACGCGTGTCGCGCTACGGGCTGATTGCTTTCGCTTCGTCTCTCGATCACATCGGTCCGTTTGCGAAAACGGTGAAAGAAGTCGCGCTGATGCTGCGTACGATTGCGGGGCGCGATCCCATGGATTCGACTTCCGCAGCAGTGCCCGTGCCCGACTATGTGGCGGAACTCGAGAAGCCGGTGAGGGGTCTGAAAGTCGGCGTGGCCAAAGAATATTTCGGCTCGGGGCTCGATCCGGAGGTGCGCGCGGCGGTCGAGGCGGCGATTCAGAAGTTGGCTGAGCTCGGATGCGAAGTTGTGCCGGTGAGTTTGCCGCACACCGAGTATGCGATTCCTACCTATTACATTGTGGCCACGGCGGAAGCGTCGGCGAATTTGGCGCGCTATGACGGGGTGCGCTACGGCTTCCGGGCCACGGCGGGCAGTCTCTCTCAGGACAATCTCTCTCAGATGTACCGGTTGACCCGCGATGGCGGATTCGGCATGGAAGTAAAGCGCCGCATCATGCTCGGCACTTACGTGCTGAGCGCCGGATACTACGACGCTTACTATCTAAAGGCGCAGAAAGTGCGTACGCTGCTGACCCGCGACTTCGATGAGGCTTTTAAAAAAGTGGATGTGATCGCGGCGCCGACTTGTCCGACGCCGGCGTTCCGGTTGGGCGAGAAGGTGAATGATCCGCTGGCCATGTATCTCGCCGATATCTACACCGTAACTGCGAACCTGGCGGGCATTCCCGGAATCTCTGTTCCGTGTGGAGAGAATCACGAAAAACTGCCGATTGGGTTGCAGTTGTTTGCGAAACACTTTGATGAGGCTACGCTGCTGCGAGTGGCTCAATGCGTATGAGCGGGAGAGATCGTCGTTGGTCGTTCGTCGTTAGTCGTTCGCTATTCGCCGCCCGCTGTTCGTCGTTCGCCCTAGGGACCTTGGCCGTCGTTGGCTGGGGTACCCCCCTCCCCACCCGGTATATTAGAATCAAGACTTTAGGGAGAACTTCCTGCCAAAGTCTTGAGCGCGAGGGAGTTAGAGGCAAAGTCTTGACAACAAAAGAGTTAGGAGTGACTTTCTCAGAAAGCCACCCAGCCTAGCCCAGGTTATCCCTTCTCAGTAAGTTGTCAAAGACCAAGCGGCTGCGGTGCGCTTAGCACTTACTTCTATTCTAACAGGGGATGTCAATAGGGTTTCGACAGTTTGGTGGCTCGGCTAAGCCGGGGCAGGCCGAGGTTCATCTATTCTCCCACCATGGTTTCGGAGTTGTGCTCGCGAACCTCTGCATATTTCCGCAGTTGCTGCAGAACAATAGCAACTCATTGGTGCCCGGTCCCCTAGATACCTGATATTCTCCGGTCACGCAGAACATGCAATGCTGCCGAACAGAGGGCTTTAAGATGTGTGCCTTCAGCTGAACCCTTTCGATTACCGTGTCTAGGGCGTAAAGCAGGTCCGCCACGTTCTGGTAACGGTCCTGCGGTCGCTCCGTGATCGTTTTGTCGAACAACTCGTAGACGAAATGCATATTCGGTCCCGCATCTCGTGTACGTAGGTCATCTTCGCCTTCTGTGTATTCCTCCCTCACTAGGGTCCTCCCGCTGAGGATGAAATACAGCACCTTTCCAAGAGAGTAGAGATCGCTAGTCGGCTGAGGTTCAGGCACGCGTCCCTTTGCAACCTCTGGCGCGATATATCTCTCCGCGCCGACCGCTTCTAAAGTCTGCGTGGCTCTCTCCTTAGCGTCGTTCAAATCGATGCACAGACCAAAGTCCCCCACGGCAATCGAGTCGTCTTTGCGGATTAAGATATTCTGGGGCTTTAGATCACGGTGGAGAATTCCAGCGTCGTGGGCTGCCTTGACTGCGTCACACACCTGACGAAAGGTCTTCAGTCTAGTTAATAGGTCCTTGCCCGAAAGGTTCACTTTGCCGAGATCACCGCCCTCGCAGTATTCAGCGACGAAGTACGGGGTTTCCGACTCTTCACTAGTCTCAACAATTTTGAGGATTCCCGGATGTTGGAGTTTCGTTAGTGCTGCGATCTCGTTTCTGAATCTGGAGAGACGTTCTTTGTTCTTTAAGCGTTTGAGAACGTACGGTTTTTGATCTGAGCCGGTCTTTCGCCGAGCCTTGTACGTCCATCCCTGCCCACCTTCTCCGAGCGAGCCCTCGATCTTCCATTGGGACGGTGGCCAGTCTGACACCTTCTTTGGGGTTAGGTTCGGGGTCTGTTTTTCAACCGCACTCTGGGTTCTTGGGTTCTCGTCGACAGTATTGTACTCGCGGAGGAAATCGTCCCATACATCCTTCGGTTCCAGCGTCAGGATATGCTCGTTTATTCGGAACGATGTCACCGTATTTCTCTCGTCTACCTGGCAACTGGTTAAGGCGCTCGGAATTTGCCTGGCGAGAAAAAGGCCGAGCCAGATCTGATCCGGAATTGGAATGGAGTTTGGGGCCCGTAGCTGCTCGATTAGAGCAGAAGTTGGATGTTGTCTGTTAGCGTTGTAGTCCACCTTGAGAAGAAGTTTTAGACCACTGATTACGACCTCCAGAGCGGCCTTAGCATTCTGGCGCAGACTCTCATCTCCGCAATATTGAAATGCCTGTATTGTCGGGAGGTAGGTTAGTTGTCCGCTGCTCCCCTGTGCGCTAATGATGCGGTAACGATCTTTCAGCGTGATTATTGGTCTTGGATCGTTAAACGAACGGAGCAGCTGTTCGTGGGATACAGGCTCCCTTTGTACGGCGAAAAACTGGGCTACCGACTTCGTTACTGCTTTCTCGATCTCAGTTAGAGGCACGCCCCATTATATTCGGCGGCTTGATGGGCTTGCCGGGATTTCTTCCGGGCGACTAGATGGGGTCGTAGTATTTTTCGCCAGCGCACGCTCTGCATAGCACGCGCCCATCCCGCAAAACCTCGCGTCGAAAATTGATGCCTTCGCCGCACTCGACGCAGACGATGCGCTCGCCCTTGTATCCGGGGAACTCTTCCGCGGGGAGTTCGACCTTTACCCACTGCTTGGTGAATAAGTCGTCTTCCGCCATTTCGCGATAGGCCAGCATCTGCTGCCGGTTCTTGTTTTCGATTTCGGGATGCATCGCGCGCGCCAGCGCCTTGGACGATTCTTTGGCGGCGATGCGGATGGCTTTGCCGGTGCTTACGTCTTTTATGCCCAGATCTTTGTTACCAAGGTCAACGAAGGTTGCAGCCATTTTTCCCCAGTCGCGAAATTTCAGGGCGCGCTTACCAAGACGGCATCCGGTGACCAGGGATATGGCGTCGGTGGCGCAGCGGTCGATTTCGACGAACGTGACCAGACGTTTGCGATCTTCTTTATTTCCGCGCGGGTCTTCGATGCCCAGCTTCTCTAGTCCTAACATGGCCAGGCGCACGCCGAGCACCTGCCCGGCGCAGAGGTGGCCGTGGGCGTGTTCGGCTTCGCGAAGATAATCGTCGAGGGAACTCACGGTTTCAGGCTCCTGGCTCCCGTCTCTGCGGGGAGAAACTGCAGATCCCTCGCTTCGCTCGGGATGACAATACTTAGAAAATGCCAACCAGAGATTACCAAGTTCACTTCATTTTCTTCGCCAGCGCACGCCATCTTTCGTGTTCTCTACGATGATGCCCTCAGCGGTCAGTTCGGCGCGCAGAGCATCAGAGGCTTTAAAGTTTCGCGCTTTTCGCGCGGCTTCCATTTTGGCCACCTTCTGATTGACCTGTTCATCGGTGAGCTGAGCGGAGCCGGCGATCTCCATTAACTCGGGGCTGATTTCCTTTTCGCGGCCTTCGGCTTTTGCCCAGTCGAGGATGGCTCTCATCTTGGGCTGGTCGTCATCTTTCAGCACGCCGAATATTTCGTCGAACTTGTCGAGCGCCGCGAGCAGCGGTTTCACGTCGTCCTGGAGAACGTTGTTCTGGCCAGCTTCCGCTCCATCGAGCGCGGTGTTGGCTTTGCGCAACATGTCGAACATGGCGGCTTGCGCCTCGGCGGTATTCAAATCGTCGTCGAGGGCGCTCTTCATTTGCGCGATGGTTTCGTCCGCCAGTTGCGCCATCTGCGGGGTCGCACCGGCGGGGAATTGCGTGCTCGTTAAACGGAAGCGGAAGTTGCGCAATTTCTCCACCGAACTGGCTGCCGACTGCAAGCCATCGAAGGTAAAGTTCAACTGATTGCGATACGGCACCTGCGTCAGCAGCCAGCGGATCGATGACGGCTTGTGGCCGCGCAGCACGAGATCCCGGATGGTGAAGAAATTCCCGAGACTCTTGGACATCTTCTGGCCCTCTACCAGCAGAAACCGCACATGAAACCAAAAGCGCGCAAATGGCTTTCCGGTGAGTGCCTCCGACTGCGCGATTTCGTTTTCATGGTGCGGAAAAATCAGGTCTTCGCCGCCGGCGTGCAAATCAAAACTTGGCCCGAGTTGCTCCATCGACATCACCGAGCACTCGATGTGCCAACCCGGACGCCCCCGCCCGATCGAGGTTTCCCACGAAGCTTCGCCCGGCTTCGCGGCCTTCCAGAGGGCGAAGTCGCGGGCGCTGTCCTTTTCGTATTCGTCGACGTCTACGCGCGCTCCATCGGTCATGCCGGCAAAATCTTTTTTCGAAAGCTTGCCGTACCCGGGGAATTTCGCGATGCGGAAATAGTAAGAACCGTCGTCGGTGCGATAAGCGAAACCCTTCTTCTCCAATTCGGCAATGAAGTCGGCCATCTCGTTGATGTGTTCGGTGGCGCGCACCAGAATCGGCTGCTCAATGTTCAACGTGGCCGAATCTTCGAGAAAAGCCTGGGCAAATTTCGCGGTGTATTGCTGCACGTTGACGCCGTCACGCGCGGAGTTGCGAATGATCTTGTCGTCCACGTCGGTGATGTTCATGACATAGCGAACGTCGTATCCGCTCTGGCGCAGAAAGCGATAGAGAAGATCGACAGCGACAAATGTGCGGAAATTACCGACGTGGCCGTAGTCGTAAACGGTCGGTCCGCAGGCGTACATGCGGACGCGGTTGCCGTCCAGCGGATGGAAGTCTTCGATCTTTCCTGAGAGAGTGTTATAGAGGCGCAGTGGCATAGGGATGCAGAGTCACGGATGAGTTCGCGAGCGGAATACGAACCTCTCATTCTAGGGGCGCGGAAGAAAAGGGGCAAATGGCTTGCGTTGCCGTGGCCCCGATGTCTAAGACTGAATGGCCGAGGGCGGCACGGGCTGATGCAGGCGATGCTGCACCACGAATGCGTAGTGCACGGCGGAGACAATGGTGAAGATAAATGTGGCGCGCAGGAAAGTGATCTGGGCAATCCAGACCCAGCGCACGCGCTCGATGAGGTACAGCAGCACGAAAAAAATGGCGGCTACTTGCGCGAAGGTGTTGGCTTTGCCGAAGATGCTGGGTCGAAAATCGCGCAGGCCGGCAATCATGAACAGGACGCCGCTGATCAGCAGGATGGAGATGTCACGGCTGAAGACCAGGATCGTGTATTTCCAGGGAATCATTCGTTCGATCGAGAGCACAAGGAACATGGTGCTCATCAGCAACTTGTCGGCGATCGGGTCGAGATACTGGCCGAGCAAAGTTTGCTGATGCAAAGTGCGCGCGAGCAGGCCGTCGAGGCCGTCGCTCATTCCGGCGAGGATAAACAGCGCCAGCGCCCATTTGAAATCATGCTTAACCAGATTGATAACGATGAACGGCAGGAAAATCATCCGCAACAGCGTGAGCTGGTTGGGCGCGGTGAGGATCTGCCGGAGGTTCACCGCGGCTTTTCTCCGCCATGTTCTCCTCGGGAGTCGCGGCCAGCGTTCCCGAGAAATTCGCTCACCAGAAGCGGAGCGGGATCCTGTCCGGTCTTCTGGGCGAAGCGCTGGGCGAGCGAGAGGATGTTTCCTTCGGGAAGATCCAGTTCCATGCGTTCCACGCGGTGCATGGGGAAGAATACGACGCCGGAGGTAAAGGGCTCGCCATTCTTGATCTGCGAGGCCAGATCGTCGAAAGAAGAGACATCGACACCGCGCAAGCTGAGGCCCTCACCAGAAAGATGGAGAATCGCACCCCAGAACTTTTCGCGCGGGTTGGTCAAGGTCGCGATTACGAGCGCACCCTGATGGAAGGGGCTGGCGGCTTGTGGTTCCTGATAAAAGCTAGTGCTGGGCACGATTCGATTGTCGTCTGGGAGGGAGGGAAATTGCAAACGGACGCGATGTCGTATCTGCAAAATCGCGGCTAAACATTATCGGTGGTCGCCCTCGTTCTTAACCGCCTTCAGATCAATCCCCACCTGCTCGGCCTTCTTATAAAGATGCGATCGTTCCAGTCCCAGTGCCCGCGCCGTGTTCGAGATCTGGTGATGGTTGCGTTTCAACTCCGCCAGGATGGTTTGTTTCTCGAAGGCGCGCACGCGGTCGGCCAGTGGGCCGGTGCCGGATACGGAATCGGGTGTGGCCACGGAAACGGGCAGCGCCAGCGCCACGGTTTCAGAAGTGACTTCATCCGATGTTGCCAGCAGCATCAGCCGCTCGACCGCGTTTCTGAGTTCGCGGACATTGCCTGGCCACGGATGCTCTTGCAGCGCAGCCATCGCGTCGGCGGTGAAACACATGGGCTTCCATCCGTTGACGGCGGTCACCTGAACAGCAAAGTGCTCGATCAGGGACGGGATGTCTTCGCGGCGTTCGCGCAACGGGGGCAGGCGCAGCGGAAAGACGAAGACGCGGTGAAATAAATCCTGCCGGAATTTGCCGTCGCGGACTTGCGCTTCGAGGTCGCGGTGCGTGGCGACGACCACTCGCACATCGACGGCGATGGCGCGCTCACCGCCGATACGCTCGACTTCGCCTTCTTCCAGCACGCGCAGCAGCTTGGCTTGCATGGTGAGCGGCATGTCGCCGATTTCGTCGAGAAAAATGGTGCCGTGCTGGGCCTGCTCGAACTTGCCGAGATGGCGGCCGGCGGCGCCGGTGAACGATCCTTTTTCGTGGCCGAATAATTCGGACTCAATCAGCTCCGCCGGAACCGCAGCGCAGTTCAGCGTGACGAACGGGGCGCCCGCCCGCGGACTACGCTCATGCAGGGTGCGTGCCACCAGCTCTTTTCCCGTGCCCGTCTCGCCGAGAATGCAGACGCGCGTTTCGCTGGCGGCGACGCGCTCCACTTGTGCGATCACGCGGCGCATGGTCTCGCCTTTCCAAACGATCTCGTGTTTGCCGAGGCGGCGCTCCAAGTCGCGATTTTCACGCTCGAGGCGACCGAGCTTCAGCGCGTTCTCTACAGTGAGAAGCAGCTTTTCGGTGGAGATAGGTTTCTCCAGGAAATCGAGCGCACCGAGACGCGTGGCACGCACGGCCATCTCGATGTGCGCCTGGCCCGACATCATGACAACGGGCGTCGGCACGCCTTGCGCTTTGAGTTCTTCGAGCAGCGTCAGGCCGTCTTTGCCGGGCATAACCACGTCGGAGAGGATTAAGTCGAACGATTGCGATTTGGCCAGTTCCAGAGCCTTGTTGGCGTTGTCGCAGACGGCGGCCTCATGCCCTTCCAGACGAAACGCCCGCGACAGCGAAGCCAGCGTGTTGGCCTCGTCATCCACGATCAGTAAGTGCGCTTTTTGCGCCACAGTTTCCTACCTCAACTGAAATGCAACCCCAAATCTACCGCAGAGACGCTGAATGCGCCGAGAAATCGCACGGCAATTCGATGCGAAACGTCGTTCCTTTTTCTTTGGTGCTCTCAACGGAAATCTTGCCGCCGTGATCGCTCACCACCGATTGCACAATCGCCAGCCCCAGCCCGGTGCCATGCTGCTTGGTCGTGTAATAGGGGGTAAACAGCCGTCCGCATTCTTCCTGGGTCAGGCCGGAGCCGGTATCGGAGACCGACAACTCAATTCGATCACCCAGGGTTGAGGTGCGGATTGCCAGCTCTCCACCTTGAGGCATGGCGTCGATGGCATTGAGCACCAGATTTTGCAGCGCACGATGCAGCAGATCGGGATCGGCTGAAATCTCAGGCAACGCATCAGCGAGTTCGGTATGAACCCCGATCTGATTATTCTCCTGCAATTGCGCATGAAAAACCCGTAGCACCGAGTGCACCACATCGTTAATCTGCGTCGACCGGCGCTGAGGCCGCGGCATCTTGGAGAATTCGCTGAAGCGGCCGATGATCGTTTTCAGATTGTCGATTTCCGCCAGCAGGGTTGCCGTCCCCTCGTTAAAAACCTCTTCAAACATTTCGGGCGACTTTTGTTTCGCGCGCATCAGATTTTCAACCGTGACCTGCAAGGGGAAAAGAGGATTCTTCAATTCGTGTGCCAACCGCCGCGCCAGTTCGCGCCATGCGGCCACACGTTCGGCCTGCAGAGTGCGGTCTTTTTGCTCTACGAGATCCTCCGTCATACGATTGAACGACGCAGCCAGTTCGCCCAACTCATCGCTCGATTCGACCTCGACCTTGGCGCGAAGATCACCCGCGGCGACCCGGCGCGCAGCCTCGGCCAGCGACACGACCGGGCGGGTGACGCGGGCTGCGAACCAGAGACTGGCCAGCACGGCCACCAGAATTCCGATACCGCCGACCAGCATGGCGGTGGATATGACCTGCCTTTGCAATTCGATCAGAGGACGACGCGAACTGCCGACGAGCAGCACGCCCATCAGTTGCTGATTCGCCCCGTTCTGATTTGCCGCGTCCGGGCTCGCCACATTCTGGTTCGTCGCATTGAAGATCGGCCCCGTCAGCGGGATGGCGTGAAAAACCTCGGCATCCGCGGAATCGGAGGTCCAATGGATCACGCCCGTAAACTCCTGCATTGTGTCGCGCACGCGTGCGACCAGCGGAGCGAACTGGTCGACGCCCGCGGCCGGCCCGTTCAAATCGAGCAGCGATTTTGGGTTCCATTTCGCATCCAGGTTTTGATAAAGCAGAACGCGCGTCCCGCCGGGGATGTCAAGCGTTGAGAGGAAGCCCTGGTCGAGCCGTTTGCCGCCAATCACGTATAAAGGTTGTTCTCCGACACGAGCGACCCGCACGGCAAACAGGCCGAGGGTTGCGCCATCCGGCAGCTCTTCGCGTTTCAGGAACGCTCCGGCCGGGACAGCGGCAGCGGGAATCGGGGCCTGGACAATCGTTGCTTGGGGAATCGCGGCTTCGGGATATCCGAACTTTGCCTGCCACTGCGCAGAGGAGAGGATGATGCCCCGATTGTCGACGAGTTCCAGGAAGTCGAGCTGCTGCTGACCGGCAAGTGTGCGCGCTTCGCCTACGTATTCGCCTGAGTCCGTGGCGCCACGATTTATGTCAAGCGCGAGGCGCTGCACCGGTTCGCTCGCGGCAACCGCCTCGACTTTGCGTTCAACTTCCGAACCTCGCCGCTGGAACTCCGATCGAAACTGAGCCGCGACCGCATTGGCGCGGTCCCGATCCGCCTGCTCGAACGAGCGGCGGATGGTGCTATAAACGGATGCCGAAATGACCGCGACACAGAGCAGCACAGTCGCCGCAAACAACAGAAGGAGTTTCTTGCGGAAGCTCATCGCGAGCCCGCCTCGGGATCAGCCAGCCAAAGATCGGCCAGGGAAAACCCACCTTCGCTCCATGCCCCCAGCCGATCCGGCGTCCAGCCGTGCACCCGTGCGCTCGCCTCACTCGCCACCGGCAAATGGAAAAGCGGAATGACGCTGTATCCATCGATCAAACTGCGCTCGGCCTGATACAGATCGTCCAAAGAGTTGCCGCGAGGTGTCGGGAGTGCAGTCTGCGGCAGTCCCAGTTGCCGCGCCGCTTCGGCGAGCGATGTGGCTGGATCGGGACTCGGCAGCACGACGCGCATCAGGCGGATGTCCTCTGCTCCCGACAACGATACTTGCACAGTGATACCAACCTCGCGCACGTTGAGCGCGATGCGTTCGGCAATCAGTTGGGCTTGCGGGTCTCTCGGGTCATAACTTAGACCGTAGCTCACCTTGAGCGCCGGTTGCCGCGAGTCTGCGAGTACAGCCCGGGCGCGTTGCGGATTTGCCTCCGAAGAAAAAACTGCGCTGTAGCCAGTCATCCAGTTAGGAAGGATGCTGGCGGCCGGTTCTCCCGCACCTTTCAGCAGCACGGACTGGATGGGCTTGCGATCGATGGCGAGAGCCAGGGCTTCACGGAGGCGAGGGTCCTGCGCCTTTGAGTTTGCGGAGAAAACCAGCGCCAGCAACTCCACGGGCAGCGACGACGATGACGATGCGTTGTGTCCATGCGATCCGTTCGCCGCTTCCGGCGCCGTTTCGATTATGTCGGCTTTGTTCAGTTCGAGCGCGATAGCCTGGTCGCGCAGCGACTTGCCGAATTCGATCTCGACCGCATCCACAAAAGGACGACCCGCCCAGCTCTCTTCACTCGCGGCGAGCCGGAGCAGTTTTCCCGGCTGCCACTCGGCGACGAGGAACGGGCCGGTGCCGATGGGAATTCGATTGTCTTTCATGCTGCGCTTGAGCAGGAGATTGCGCGGCAGCGCGAGTTCGGCGAGCAGCGATGGCATAGCCGTCTCGCTGTCAATATCAATCGACACCGGATCCGCCGATGCGCGCACATTCCAGCCGGGATGGAGTGCGCCGAGAATCTGTGCGATGGCAGCGGGCGATGCCGCACTGCCGTCGTGAAACTTCGCTCCGCGGCGCAGCGTGAATTGCCAATGCCGGGCGCTTGCGTCACTCTGCCAGGCCACGGCCAGGGCTGGCTGGAGGTGTCCTTGCGCATCGAGTTTTACAAGAGTGTCGCCGACCAGCGAGAGGGCGCGCGTCATGTCCCAGTAGTCGGCGGGCGCGGCGTTCGCGGTGCTCGCGGGAAATTCGAGCGCGTCCGGCGCCGACTGCAGCATGACGCGGAGGGTCCCGCCGTAGTGCGGACGGGTCGCCGCTGTTGTCGCGCTGGTAGCCGCGCATAGCAGGCTAATTACCGCAAGAAATCGATACGCGATACGCCTCATACCATCCCGTGTCTTTTCGTTTTACGATGGCCGCCGCGCCGGTGCCGCTGCTTTCCGGCCACAGCGCGACGATTCGACCGTTGAACTCTACCGCTGCACTGACAGCGACTGGATCGCGATCGGGAATCTCAAACGCGCGCAGGCCGTCGCGCTCCTTATCGCCGCTCTCCGACACCAGTAACTGTGTGCCGGTGCCACAGTTGGAGTGAACGACCGCCAGATCGCTGCCCCACTTTGATTTTGCGCCGCGGATTGTCTGGTCCGTTATCCCATCCACGAGATGCAGTGGCCCATCCACCGCGGCGAACGTCCATAGCGTGTAATTAGTTCGCGGAAGCGCGGCCGCCGAATAGAACGAAGGAACGTTGGAAACTTTTCCGATGCCAGGCGAAAGTGCTCCGGTGAAGAAGTTGCGCGAGGCCGCGTAGAAAGCGCGCACGCTGTCGTCCGGCGCGAGCGGCCAGGGATCGTCGCTATCGGTACAAGTGAGCGTAAGCGGCGCGGCTGCGCTCGACCGGCACAATGTTCCGGGCAGATAAGCATCGAACAGGTGATCGCGGCGCAGCAACAAGCGTCCCCGCAGATCGCGGGGAAAAGTGCGCGAGTGAGCTATGGGCAACGAGGTTTCGAGGTCCCATCGCCCAGACGGATTCGCTCCCTGACGACGATAGATCGCAACCGTACTGTCATCGAGTACCAGCAGGCGAGATCCGCCGGGCATTTCGACGAGGGCGATGTCGAGCATCGGTTGTTCTCGATCGAACAGAAGAGTTGATTTCAGAACGATCGGCAACGCGGGACTGAATGAGGCTCCGGTGGGCGATCGCGGCAACGATACAATGGCAACCTTCTTCTCGTCGGACCCGATCACAATCTCGGCGGTCCAAACGTATTCGCGCAGGCTCTCGGATAGAACGACCTCGACCGTTCCCATCGCTTGCTCGGACTTGGCGGTGTACACGCCTTCGACGTGCAGCGCGGCTTCGAGAGCGCTACGCACTTCGCGCACGGATTTTTCGTCGAGCGACGAACGGTTGGTGACCTCGAGTGCGACGGCGCCCGGCCCGGCAGCGGCAGCGATTTTGTGTGCCAGTTGCCGGGCGGTGTCTCCCAGAGACGAAGCACATAGTGGAGCGGGAAGGAAAACCGTCACGAGCAAGAACGAAGTCAGCCAACATAGCCGCAGACCGCTGGACTTTTGGGTCAACTCGCGCGCTCGCATGTGCGGAATGGGCTGATTATAGCGCGCGGTTGATCGTAGCTTATGCATTTTCGTCACTCGCGGGCATGCTATCCCTGTGTCCCCCTCGTGACCTCTGCGGTGGCGATTTTCTTAACCACAGGGGACACAGGGGGGCACAGGGAAAATCCATGCCCCGCGACTATTGTTGAGGTTTACCGTCGCCTTCCACGTCTTCCGCCTGGCTCACGTGGTTCGGAGCGCCCATGCCGCGCAGCACGTCGTTGGTGAAGAAAAACTTGCCGTCGGCCGGGACCATCATGATCTGCAGCTTGTCAGAGAGGCGCTCGGCGACGATTTTGTTGATCAGCAAAGGATTCTGTTTCAGGATGGCAGCCTCGCTCGTCATCCGCTCGGCGTCGGCGGAGGCGGTCAGGCGTATGCGTTCGGCCTCGGCCTGCGCCAGGAGTTTGCGACGCTCCCCCTCGGCTTTGCTGTCGATGAGCTTAGCTTCGCCGGCGGCCTCGGCATTCTTGACCGTGGCTTCCTTGCGCGCTTCGGCTTCAAGCTTCGATTGCTCAATCTGCTTTTGTTTCAGGGGGAGCGTGTACTGCATAGCATCGGACTCACCCTTGGCTTGCAGCACACGGACGGCAGCCTGTCCCTCAGCCTGTTTCACTTCTTGCACCTTGGTCGCTTCGGCGTCGGCCTCGGCGATTTTCACTTGTTTCTGGTGAATCTCGGTCTCGACACCCATGCGATCGTTCTCTTGTTCCTTCAGCAGCAGCGACTCGAGGCCCTTGGCATACTCCTGCGGAAGTTCGATGTCACGCAGCATGACTTCCTTCACTACGATGCCGTCGGCGGCCAGCCGTTTGCGAATCATTTCAGCGGAGCGCTGCCGAACTTCTTCGCGCTTGGCGGAGAACACTTCGCGGACCGTGTAGCCCGGCACCAGTTCACGCCAGGCGGTGGCAACCACGGGCGGCACAATTTCCTTCTCTAGAGGCTGCGGCAGATTGGCTTCAATGTAGTCGAGGCGCTTGGGATCAATCTGGTAGCGCACGGTGATGGCGAGGCCCAGGGTGAGTCCTTCTTTTGCTTGGACATGCAGGGCTTGTACATTCAGCGCTTCGCCTTTGGCCGTGCCTTTGGCCAGCGAATCTTCGCTGATGCCGGTGGTGAACAACTGATCGCGGGTGTTGAAGAGTTCGACCCGCTCGACTAGCGGGACAACGAAGTGCACGCCCGGATAAAGAGTTCCAGCAAGCGTCCCTTTGGTTTGGCTGACGCGCACGCCGGCCATTCCGCTGGGGACGATCACGATGCCAGCCGAGATTAGCAGCGGGGCCCATGCCAGCATCACCAGCGCAACTGAGGTGCGCCAGCGGACATTTGGAGCAAGTCCGGGCGTGGGGCCGGGCGCGCCAGGCTCGGGATCTGGATGCAAACGTCTGCGCTGCCAGGCAATCAGCAGGTAAGCATCGTAGGAGAGAATTCCGGCGGCAATCACGAACATTGCGATTCCCGTATACAACAGCAAATACTTCAGCAGCAGCATGGCGTGCTCCTTTCAATTGTCTTGCTCGGGTTCAGAAAAGTGTTTAGGACTTCCCGCGCGGCGGGCAAACGCCACGCGGACGATTTGTCCGAAGATGAGTTCTTCGACTAGCAGAGACGCGGCCAGCGAGAACGTCAGACCACCGATGATCACCAGACCTTGCAGCATCGTTTCCATGATTGCCTCCATAACCCTTGACTGCTTGGCGACGAGGCAAGCCTCGTCTCCAAAGAAATTTCGGCGCCTACTGTCCGCCGCCGGAAATCGACTCGGCCTCGACCTGCGCGATCGTCGGGCTCTCCGCGCTGGCTCCAGTTCCAGTTTCTGTTCCAATTCCCATTCCAAAGACTGCCGCGATCTGCTCGTCGCGTTCTGCGCGAATCTCGACCGCGTCGCCTACGTCGACGCTGGCGAAGAGTTCCTCCAGATCCTGCTTGTCCATGCGAATGCATCCCGTCGATGCCGCTTTGCCGATCGAGTTCGGCTGGTTGGTGCCGTGGATTCCATAACCCTTCGCGCTCAGTCCCATCCAGCGCGTGCCCACCGGGTTGCTTTTGCCGGCGCCGATAACCTGACCTTTGTGGTAGTACGTTGGGTTCGTGACGCGGTTGACGATCTTGAATTCGCCCACCGGACTCGGAGTCGAGGTCCTGCCGACCGCGACCCGGTAGATGCGGACGACCTTCCCGTTTTCAAACAGCGCCAGCTTGCGATCAGGAATGCTAACCAGGACCCAGCGCGCGGTCGTCTTGGCGAGCATGGCTTTCGCGAACTCGGGAGCCTTGGGACTCGTTGCAGCGGAGAACGCGGGGACTGATGTCTGCAAGGCCGCGCTGACGGTTGTCATCCCAATCACTGCTGCCAGAATCCAGAGCGCTTTTTTCTGCCGATTCGCATTGCCGTTCCCCAGCTTCATCGCATTGCTCCGGTTCGCTTCTGACTGCTCTTGCCAGAAGAAAAAGCAAACGGGCAGCCAGAGCTAGCCAATTGAAACGAAGGGAGTTAATAGCGCGCCCAGGCTGGCTCGCGTGTCTTCATAAACGCGGGCGTGTGTGGGGTGACACGCGGTTTTCGTCGACACGACTGGCATTTCTATTCCGTGGGTTTCCATTTCACGCGCGTGTGGCATTTTGCGGCGATGCGCGGATTCCTTGCGGCCAGCGGAAGGAGGTTATACGGTTCTTGCAGATGTGGATTCCGAGCGGTCCGCAACGCTTCAGGCCTTCAGCAGTTTCCACCCCAAGGCGATTCCGTTCGAGATGTGATCGCGTGTGGAGCCTTCGCCCACGTGCATGGCCAACATTCCCGCAAAGGAGCGAGGGCTCGACTGGAATACCTGCATGGTGCGCTGCCGCAAATGGCGGTGTTTGGCCATGAACAGCATCATGCGAGCCATCATGGCGGGGCGGCGCATCAGCATTCGATGACCCATTTGATAGCGAGCGAGGTCTCCATTCGCCAGGCAATCGCCCAGCAGCGTGGCTTGCCGAAAGGCGAGGCAGAGACCTTCTCCGGTGATGGCGTCCACTCCGCCCGAGGCGTCGCCCACTAACGCCGCGTGGCCGCGATACACGCGCCGCAATCTTCGAGTGACGGTGATCGCGCCTCGTTCGCTTGAAGCGAGTCCCGCATTTTGGAGGTGTGCGCAAAGTTCCGGAAATTCCGCAAGTCCGTCTTCGAGCCGCAGCTTGGGGTTGGACGAGATTAGCGCCACACAAACTTCTTCGCGTCCGACGGGCGTGACGTAGACCTGGCAGTGGCGGCCCCAGTGCAGCTCCATGAAGTTAGTCCAGGGCGCGATGCGGTAGTGGCGCCGGAACGCGAAGCGCAGACTCTTTTCCCGGAGCAGGTGCAAGGTTGCGTCCAAGGTTGCATCCAGCCCTCTTTGATCCAGCTTTGCCCAGTGGCGGACGCGCGACCTGGCTCCGTCGGCGCCCACCACACAACGCGCGCGTACTAATTCTCCAGCCACCAGTGGGCCTTCCGGATGAAGCCCGGTGACCGCCACCTGCCACATCATGTGAACTCCGCTGGCTGCCGCGTGATCCAACATGATGCGATGCAAATGCGTGCGGCGGATTCCATACGCGGTTCCGCGGGGAAAGTTAGCTTCGGCTTTTGTGCCGCCGCTCACGAAACGAATGCCGCGGAAGGGATACGCTTCGGTCTCGGGAATCGTGATGCCGAGATGGTGCAGAGCATCGACTCCGTCGGGCATCAGTCCCTCGCCGCAGGGCTTGTCGATCGGCGGAACCGCGCCATCCGCTACCACCACGCTCAAACCGTGACGGCGCGCCGCGATAGCCGTAGCCAGACCCGCAGGTCCGCCGCCGACTACGAATACATCCACCGGACTCGGGAAACAGCTCAGCATAAATTTCTGCGCGATGAACTTGTGATGGGCGATTGTCTACCCGTGCCGCTTACCATTCCAGCAAGACGAATTCCGAGCAAAATCCCGGACCCATCGCGGCCAGTAAGCCCAGCGTGCCAGGCTCAGGGCGGCAATTCTTCATGACTTCTTCGAGCACCACCAGCACCGAGGCGGACGACAAATTGCCAGTCCTGCGCAAGCATTGCCAAGAGACGTCAAGTTCGCCATTCTTCAAGCCGAGCGCCTCGGCGGTGGCTTCCAGAATCTTCGGCCCGCCGGTATGCAGCACCCAGTTGCCGATGTCGGCGCGAGTCAATCCACGCTCGGCAAGAAAATCGTCGAGATCGTGCGCGAGATGTTTTCGAACCAGGTTCGGAATCTCGCGAGAGAGAACTATGCGAAAGCCCTTTTCCGATACGTCCCAGCCCATCATTTCTTCGGTGTTGGGATAGAACACGGAGCGGGTCGCGAGGATTTTGGGGCCAGAAAGTCCGCAATCGGCGCCGGCCACAATCACCGCGGCCGCGCCATCGCCAAACAGTCCGGCCGAAATCAGGTTGGCCATGGAGACATCCTCGCGCTGCAGTGTGAGCGAACAGAGTTCAACCGACAGCACCACCGCGACCTGATCCGGATACGCGCGCACATAATCGGCCGCGCGTGAAATGGCCGCTGCGCCCGCCACACAGCCCAGCCCGAAAATCGGAACCCGGCGAATACTTCTGCACAATTCCATCCGGTTGATCAGCAGTGCGTCGATCGACGGACTGCTAATGCCGGTCACCGAAACAAAAAAGAACGCGCCCAGATTTCGGCCATGCAAACCCGCGCCGGCCAGCGCGCCGCTAATCGCTTTCTCCCCCAACTCCTTGGCCGTACGAATCCAGTGACGGTTGGCTTCGCCCCAGGTTTTCATCCTCAGATACTCCTCTTTGGGAAGAGACAGGAAGCGTCCGTCGACGCTGACATGACGATGCAAACGCCGCAGCACGTGCGGGTTTTCGATCTGATCGCCCCAGTATTCCTGCAGCGCCGCCAGCAACATCTCCTGGGAGTAGTAATGCCGGGGAAACGCGCTCGCCGCGCTGACAATTCGCATGTTTGTTCCCGCCTCGGAAGACCCGGAGCCAAATCTCGCCGCCGGGGTATCCGAAATTGTATGCCTGATTAAGACAACTTGGATGCGGATGATAATGTTAGATTTGTAAAATCTTGGTAAAAGGCAGGACCAACCCGTGAAATTCATCGCCGGACTGATACTCGGTTTCCTCGTCGTGCCCTTCGGACTCTATCTGTATCTCACCGGAGGCAGCGCGCCCGTTGCCACCACTGACTCCGATATGCCCTTCGAACATTTCCTCGCCCAGAAGGCTTTGAATGCGCGCATCGCGAAAGACATGCCGAAGATTGTCCCGATCCAACCAACGGAGGCCAACTACCTGGCCGGCGCCGAGCTTTACAAGCAGCACTGCGCCGTTTGTCACGGCCTGCCGTTGACGCCGAAGACGGCGGTTGCGGCGGGCATGTATCCGCGGCCGCCGCTGCTGCTGGAGGGCAAAGGCGTGACCGACGATGAGCCCGGCGAGAGCTACTGGAAGATCTTCAACGGCATTCGCCTGAGCGGCATGCCCGGCTTCAGCAAATCGCTTTCTGAAACCCAGGTGTGGCAAATTGCGCTGCTGGTAGCCAATGCCGACAAACTGCCAGCTTCGGCAAAAACGGTGCTAGTCACGCCAATCGGGGCGAGCGCGCCAGCGGCAGCCATGCCGCTAGTGTCGCCCGTTCCGCCTGCGCCGGGATTTCCGAGTTCCTTGCCGCCGCCAAAATAGGCACACTGAAGAATATCGAGAACTCGCCGTGCGTTGCGGGCGGCTTTTGAGCGCTAACCGTCAAGCCCAGTCTCGCGCTATCGTGTAGAGATGGCGTTTGGCCGTCCCAGAAAACTCTTCACCGAAGCGGAGCTCTACGACTACGCCGTGGGCGCGCTGGCGCGCCGCATGCGCTCGGTCGCGGAATTGAAGCGCCTGCTGCGGAACCGTGTGGAAGCCGATACGGAAATCGGCAAGACGTTGGTGGAGCTGATTGTGGTTCGCCTGAAAGACCAGGGCTACCTGAACGACGCCAAGTACGCGGCGGCCTTCTCGTCGTATCGCCGCGACAACGAGAAATTTGGGCGCAGGCGCGTTGTCAACGACCTCAAGGCGAAGGGAGTTCATGGCGACGTCATCGAGAAAGCGGTTTCATCCGTCTATGACGACGTGAAAGAAGAAAATCTCGCGCGCGACTATCTTCGCCGCAAACGTCTGCAAAAGCCCAAAGACAAAGATCAGAAGCAGGCAGCCCGCATCTTCCGCCAGCTGACGCGCGCCGGATTCGGATCGAAAACCATCTTCGCCATCCTGAAGAAATGGGACGTGGACGAAGAAACTCTTACTGAACTCGAGAACGAGACTTCCGAGGCGTAAGCGGGCTCTTCCTGGTTGCGCCCGTCTCCTGACTCTGATAGAACTTTGCATCTAACGATATATCTGCAATTCCTTTGGAGGAACTATGCAAACGAAGTTTTCTTTGAAGCTGTCTCTAATGATCGCGGCAGCCCTAATGGCCCTGACTGCGTACTCCTATGGCCAGGCCGGAACCGACGTCAAGAAAGCTGCCGACGATACCGGCAAGGCCACCGACACCGCCGCGAAGAAGACGGGGCACGCCACGAAGACCGCCGCCAAGGACACCGGCAAAGCTACTGAAACCGCGGCCAAAGACACCGGCAAAGCCACAGAGACCGCCGCCAAGGACACCGGCAAGGCCACCAAGACCGCCGCGAAGGACACCGGCAAAGCCACGGAGACCGCTGCCAAGGATACCGGGAAGGGCGTGGCAAAAGGCACCAAGGCGGTCGGCAAGGGCGTGAAAAAAGGCGCCGAGAAAACCGAAGACGTAGCGAAGTAGTGTGCTTTGTCGGTGGAGGGACGGGCGCCCCGCCCGTCCAGTTGTACAGCTCGCATTGCCACCATTTTGGATTCCCCTGTCTGTCCCCAGATTGCTCAGTCGATCTTTCGCCAGCTTCTGCCGAACAAGCCAAGCCGAACATATCAAGCTGAACAACGTTTATCGTTTAGAATTTAGTATTGACCAATCCCCCCATGCCCACCGGCTCCGAAATTCGCCGCAAGTTCCTCGACTTCTTCATTCAGAAGGGACACCGCGAGGTGCACTCCTCGTCGCTCGTCCCGGCGAACGACCCGACCCTGCTCTTTACCAACGCCGGAATGAACCAGTTCAAGGACGTTTTTCTCGGCCTCGAAAAGCGCGACTACTTGCGGGCAACGACTTCGCAGAAATGCGTGCGCGCGGGCGGGAAGCACAACGATCTGGAAAACGTCGGCTTCACCAATCGGCACCACACGTTTTTCGAGATGCTGGGAAATTTTTCCTTTGGCGACTACTTCAAGAAAGACGCGATTGCGTATGCGTGGGAGCTGATCACTTCGCCGGAGTGGTTTGGGATTGAGAAAGAGAAGCTCTACGCCACCATCTTTAAGGGCGAAAACGGCGTGCCGCGCGATGCCGAGGCTTACGACCTGTGGCTCGGGCAGGGCGTGCCGAACGATCGCATCTTCGAGTTTGGCGCAAAAGATAATTTCTGGCAGATGGGCGACACCGGTCCCTGCGGTCCGTGCAGCGAGATTCACTACGATATGGGCGCGGCGGCCAGCGATCAGGGTCACACAGACTGCGCGTTTGGCTGCGATTGCGGACGGTATGTCGAGCTTTGGAACCTGGTGTTCATGCAGTTTGACCGCGATGCTTCGGGAAAACTGACGCCGTTGCCGAAGCCGTCGATTGATACGGGCATGGGGCTGGAGCGCACGGCGGCGGTGTTGCAGGGCGTGATTTCGAACTATGAGACGGATTTGTTCACGCCGCTGATTGCGCGAGCCTCGAACTTGGTAGGAATGAACCGGGCCGACTACCTAGCAGAGTTAGGCAAGGAATTTCACGAAAAAGGCGGAGCGGCCTCTTTGCGTGTCATCGCAGACCACTCACGCGCCGCAACATTCCTCATCTCCGATGGAGTGATCCCGTCAAACGAAGGCCGAGGCTACGTCCTCCGCAAGATTATCCGTCGCGCAATTACACACGGGCGTCTGTTGGGGCAAACGAAACCGTTTCTGCACGAAATGGTCTTCGCCGTTCGTGATTTGATGCAGGATGCGTATCCGGAATTGACCGAATCGGCGGAGCGCGTGGCCAAGGTTATACTCGCTGAGGAAGAGCGATTTGGGCACACGCTAAGAGTCGGCTTAGATGGCCTACGAGAAGGCTTACGTGGGCAAAACCTAATCCCGGCTAGCGAATTCAGGGAACTTAGTCAACGAAATCCGGGAGCAACCCCGGCGCAGTGGCAAAAGCTAACGGGCAGCCGACTGCGACATTTTGACGGGCATGTGGCGTTTTACTTCACTTCTACGTTCGGGATGCCGCGCGACTTCATCGAGGACTTTTGTAGAGACAATGACGTTGAATTCGACGGCCGCGGTTATGACGAAGCTCTGGCCGAGGAGCAGGCTCGCGCACGCGCCTCTTGGAAGGGTGCGGCCAAGCAAACCGCCAATCCCGCGTACCAGCAACTCCCGAAGTCGGAATTCGAAGGCTATCGTCAGACACGCTCGGAAAACTGCGAAGTGCTCGCCATCATCAAAGGCGGCCAAGGAGCGCAGGAACTCAAGCCTGGAGACTCCGGCGAAATCATTCTCGATCACACGCCCTTCTACACCGAATCTGGCGGGCAGGTGGGCGACCGTGGATGGCTCTACTTCGACGATCACAATACCGTCGTCGCCGAAGTGACTGGGTGCTACTACCCGGTGCAAGGCGTGCGGGCGCATCAGGTCGTGGTGAAGAACCCACCCTCCGCAAAAAACGCGGAAGGGTGGGGCACCCTCCGCGTTGGGCAGAAAGTGGATGCCGTGGTCGACACGGCGATTCGCCAGGCCACCATGCGCAATCACACGGCGACGCATCTGCTCCAGGCCGGGCTGCGCGAAGTTTTGGGTAAGCATGTGAAGCAGGCTGGATCGCTGGTCGCTCCCAATCATCTGCGCTTTGATTTCTCGCACTTCACCGGCGTCGCCGAAGAAGAGCTGCAAGATATCGAAGACATCATCAACAAAGAAGTGCTCCGCAATGAAAAGGTCGAGATCATCGAGAACGTTCCGATCGATGTGGCTGTCAACGAGTATCACGCGA
Source organism: Terriglobales bacterium (assembly GCA_049520095.1). Lineage (GTDB taxonomy): Bacteria > Acidobacteriota > Terriglobia > Terriglobales > Acidobacteriaceae > Acidiflorens. Next base: position 8,428 of record JBEKQC010000051.1, on the reverse strand, counting down.
TGGCGCTGTTTGGCGAGAAATATGGCGACAAGGTGCGTGTGATCAGAATCGGAGACTTTTCTACTGAACTCTGCGGCGGTACGCACACAGGCGCTACGGGCGAGATTGGATTGATCAAGATCTTGAAAGAGGGCAGCGTGTCCTCGGGCGTGCGGCGCATCGAGGCCGTTACGGGCGAAGGCTCGCTGCGGCATTTCCGCAAGGACCATGAACTGGAAGGCGTGGTGGCTAGCCTCGTCGGGCCCACCCTTGCACACAGAACTCGCAAGGATGGGGCACCCTCGTCCGAGGAAGATACGACTTCTCCGGCTGAGGCTTTGAAACTCGAACTCGAAAAGAAGGACGCCGAAATTAAGCGCTTAGTGCGCGAACTCGATCAGGCGCGGATGAAATCCGCATCGTCGAGCACGGCCAACATCGGCGAAAAAGTCAAGGATGTTCGCGGCGTGAAGGTCCTGACCCATCGCGTGGACAATCTGGAGCGCGCGCAGATGCGTACGCTGGTCGATCAACTGCGCGACAAGCTCGGCTCCGCCGTGGTTGTGCTGGGCTCGGCGTCGAATGGCAACGTGTCGCTGATCGTCGGTGTGACCAAAGACCTCACCAGCCGCATTCAGGCGGGAAAAGTTATTGGTCCAGTGGCGCAGAAAGTCGGCGGCAAAGGCGGCGGGCGTCCGGATCTGGCCGAGGCGGGCGGCAAGGACGCAGGGGCGCTGGACGCGGCGCTGAGTGAGGCTTACAGTGTTGTGGAATCGCTATTGACTTAGATTTCCTTGGTGTTCTTCTCTGTTCCCCGGGGTGAACGAACCTTAACCACAGGGGACACAGAGAACCACAGGGGAAACCATTCGGTTCCTACTTCGGTTCCCACTTCGGTTCCCAGTATGGACGATCGCATACGATTCATCGAGCACCGAGGCAAGCGGATTCTGCTGCTGGACTTTTCGCACGCCAATGCTCACGAAATGCAGCTTCTGCTCGAATATGTGCGAGTCACCGTGGCGCAGCACGGCCACGAGTCGATCGTTACGCTCGCCGACTACACCGGCTCCACAGTCGATCACACGGTTGCCACCAGGATTAAAGAAGTGATGACGCTCGACCGTCCGTTTGTGAAAAAGACGGCTTGGGTTGGCACGGAGAGTATCCCGCACGCTTTCATGGAAAACTTCCAAAGCTTTTCCCAACGAGAAATTGTGACCTTCAAGACGCGGGAAGAAGCGATGGACTGGCTGGTGAAAGAGTAGAGTTCTCAGTTCCCGGTTCTGAGTTCTCAGTGAGCCCAGATCGTCCGATTTACATAGCTATCTAAAATGGCTATAATAAAATCATGCAAGTGAGCGTAGCCGACGCCAAGAACAAACTGCCGGAATTGATTAAAGCAGTCGAGGATGGAAAGCCGGTGACCATCTGCCGCCGGGGTGTCCCCGTGGTGGACATTGTGCGTACGAAGAAACCCACCGGAAAGAAGCGTGTGCTGGGAACGCAGCGGGGCAAAATCCAAATCCTCGACCCAGACTGGTGGAAGCCGATGACCGACGAAGAAGTAGAAGACTTCATCGAAGGGCGTGGATAAGTGCGCCTGCTGCTCGACACCGCGACCTTTATCTACGCGGTCGAAGCGCCCGAGCGGCTCAGCAAACGAGCAAATTCCGCTTTGCAAAGCGCTGAAAACATCCTCGAATTAAGCGCCATCTCCATCACCGAGATTGCCATTAAGGCGGCTTTGGGCAAGCTGAAACTCTCTGCCGATACTACCCGTCATTCGATTCAAGACTTGGATATTCGCATCATGAGTTACACGATCGAGCACGCTCTGCGATTGTTTGAAGTGCCGCTTCATCATCGCGACCCTTTTGACCGGCAGATCATCGCTCAGGCATTGGCCGAGAAGATTGCGGTGGTGACGCCGGACGACAAATTCAAGCTGTACACCGGGCTCAAGATCATCTGGTGATCGATTCCCTGAGACCTAACACGTGAGACCTGCGACCTGCCTTTTTAGCTTCTCCACTTCAACGTCACCGGCCCGCTCATCGGATGCTTAAACTCGCCACCGTTTTTCTTCATCTCCAGCATGGCGTTCTTCAAACCGAAATACCATTTTGCAGGACGGTCGGCGTCGTCGATTAGCATTAGGTGCGGGTTGTATTTCAGGCCCTCGGACTGAAGCTCCATGGTACGGCGATCCTGTTCCACGAATTTGGCGAAGACGAATTTCAGCAACTGCGGGCCGAAGGGAATCCAGCGAAATAAATTCCATGCTGCGACTACGTCGATACGGCATTGGTTGCGGGTGATGGGAGTTACAGTGGTCAGGCTGGAGAACCAGTATTTGCCGGCCCGAATGATTTCCGAGCGCAGGTTGGGCAGAACGAAATCGATGGTGGTGGTAATCGAATCGGCGTCAGCGTAGAGGCGCAGAAGTTTGTAAGGCGCGCTGTTCGAGCTGGGCGTGTGCGCACTCATGCGAAATCCGTAGGGGATGGGTTCGAAGTTCTTGTGCTTCTCGTGAATCGATTTTTGCGTGCGCCACCACCATGCCTGGTGGACGAAGGGGCCGTGCGCGGGATCCATCAAGCCGATGATGCCGTGGTCGACGGAGCAAGGCAGGCCGGCGGTGAGATAGGCGAGTTTGTAGTGCTCGCTGAATTTCGGAATCTCGGGCGCTGGAGTCGGAGCGGGCGCGGGTTTCGAGAATCCGGCGCCAGCGGGACCGGGATCGGGAATGAAGACCCAGATGAAGTCGTCGCGCTCTTCGCAAGGATAGCTGCCAGCGTAAATGCGGTCGATTTTCAAAGTTTGCTCGGGGACGAGTGACGGGATTAGCTTGCACTGGCCAGAGAGTGCGTCGAATCTCCAGCCGTGGTAGGAGCATTCGATTTGCTGGCCATCGAATTGTCCGCAGGAAAGCGGCATGCCGCGATGCGGACACGCGTCGCGCAGGGCAAAGGGCTGACCTTGGCGGTCGCGTCCGATTACCAGCGGCTGTTCGAGCAACATGGATTTGGCCAGCTGTGCTCGACCAAGTTGATGCGCCGGGAGCGCGCGGTACCAGAAGCCGAAGAGCATGAGCGCATCGGGCGTCTGTGACTGCAGTGGAGATTCGTCAGGCATCGGACAAGTGAGAATACCGCAGCGGATCGAAAACTTGAACCGCCGAGACGCAGAGGATGCGGAGAAAGGCAGAACCTTAACCACAGGGGACACAAGGAAACACGGGGACATCAAAAAACATATAACGGGAAGAAACTTATGCGCGCTGCCCGGAACGCAAGCGCGTTCTTAATTGGGCATAGGCTTTGCGAGCTACTCCAGGCGCTTCTATGTGGGTGAGGAAGAGCTTGCGCAGCGCGGCGGTGGTCAGGCGGCCTTCGAGATAGGCATCGTAAAGGTCGTTGCCGGCGAGATATCCGAGCTGCTCGGCGACGTACTCATGCTTGCGCCCGGTGAAGTCAGGAGCGGGCGCGAGGGATTCGACGCTGGATATTTGGCGGTATTCGGTCAAAAAGTCAAGAGCTTCGACCGCGTCGGCGAACGCAAGCGAAGTCTGAAGTTCCAGGTCTTCGCGAGTCACGTCGAACAAGTCCGCTATGTCAGTATCGCGGAGAGCGGGGCGCGTGGGGTATAGGATGCGCGATCCGAAAAAGGCGAGCGCGTGTTCGAAGACGGTCATGTAAAAGGTGTCGTCCTTGTCGAGCAAGTGGGCGCCAGGCAAGGTGTTCGGCGTTGCCTTGCCGTTGCAAAGATTCGGCAAGCCGCGACAGGCCTGATGGAGGAAGCGGGTGGCGTCCTCGGCGGAAGACGTCATACGGAACTGGCGCACATAGACAGCATTGATCGGTGTGAGGTAAACGCTGCCACGCTCGCGGACCTGGCGAAGCAGGGATCGGCGGTGTTCGGCAGTGAATCCTTTGCGAGATAACAGCCGGTGCAGGAGCGCGTCGGAACTGCGCGAATGGACTTCAGGCATGAGGTCAACCAGCAGCCGGGGCTGCGTGGTGTTATGCGGGGAGTACTGGTTTATGCCGAGAAAGCGCACCAGGCTGGCGATCAGGTTATAGAGCGTGGGGCCGAGGTCGGGCGCGCTGTGGTCTTTAGCATTGCGTCCCCAGCGGTCGAGGCAGAGGCGGTAGTGCTCATACTTCTCTAATGGTGTTGCGTTGAAGACGCAAAAAACATTTTCGCGGACGGTTTTGCGGACCTGGACGGCTTCGACGCGATCGTGAGCCTCTCCGGCGGCGCGCCAGTAGAGGGCATCGACGTTTTGCAGGACGGTGAGCAGGGGTTCCGCGGGAAGTTGCCGCTGCAGAACGGCTGGCAGGTGCTGCGGCGCCAGGTGGGACTCTCCGAAGAGGACGAGAATAAGCGCGTGGGGATGGCAGCGGCGGATTTCGACAATCTTGTCAGCGGCGTGGCGGTCGCGAGCTCCGATCTTGCGCAGATCTTCGCGAGGCATGCAATCTAGGCCGTAGATGGATGCGCCGTGGTCACGGGCGGCGGAGAGCAGTTCGTAAAATGGCGTCCAGTCGTATCCCCAATCGAGCTCGAAACGAATGCGCTGGTGCAGTTCGGCTTCGTCAATCTCGCCGCGAAACCATTCGTCGAGAATGTGCTGGTCGCGGGAAAAAATGGTTTCCACTCCCAGCACCACCGGGCGATGGCGGCGCCGCAGATCGCAAAGCAGCGAGGCTAGATAGCGCTGCGAGTTAGGCAAGGCGTGGTAGTCGCCGACCAAAACGATTCCGGCTTTGGCGATTTCGCGGCGGACGTCGCCCGCGGCGAGAACTTTCTCATAGGAGCGGTAGGCTTCACGAAAATCGCGGAGATACTTGCGTCCGGAGGCAGGATCGATGGCGCGAATCTCACGCTCAACGCTGGCGATAGCGTGGAGTTGGGCGGCGCTGCGCCGCGATCGTAAGATTCCGGTGGTGGCCATAAATGCGTCGTTAGTCGGTGGTCGCCGGTCGTTCGCCTCCGCTGCGCTGAATGTCGAAATTACTAATCCCGAATTTCAGTTCAGCCGCCTTGACTTGCCTTTCCCGCGTCCCTATCCTCAGCTTTCGAGGCCGCGACTTGGATGCCTCATGGAGCGCAACTTTGTCCCTTCCGGTGCCGGAAAACTTGACTGTTGCCACGACCGGCGCCAGCGGATCGATATTCTTGAAGCACCTTCTACTAGCCGTCGAACGCGATCCTCGGGTGAAGACGGTAAACTTCATCGCTTCCGACAGCGGCCTGCGCGTCATGGCCGAGGAACTCGGTGTCGAAGGCCGTTCTGAGCTCCTACGTCAAATCATCGGCGCGCCTTCGACAAAGATTCAGCAGCAGTCCAACAGCGATATCGGAGCAAACGTGGCCAGCGGGTCGTATCCTTCGGACGCGATGGTTGTGATCCCGTGCAGCGTTGGCACGCTGGGGCGCATTGCCAACGGCACCGCCTCGCGCCTGATCGAACGGGCCGCCGATGTCACCCTTAAGGAGCGTCGGCCGCTGGTGCTGTGTGTTCGCGAGACGCCGCTCAACAAAATTCACATCCGCAACATGGCGCTGGCGGCGGACGCGGGAGCGACCATCTTCCCGCTGATCCCAACGTTCTATAACCACCCGCCGAGTGCCGATGCCATGGCGCAGGAATTCGCGAACCGCGTGCTGGCGCATATAGGACTGGCCCAACCGGGTGCATACCGCTGGAACGGCTGAGGTTAGTTCTCAGTTGCCAGTTCTCAGAACCGAGAACTCTCTCGAAAGAACGATGACTTGGGGGACTTGGGGGAAGTCTTTCCTGCTTTGCAGGGTTGATTTCAGTCTAGAGAACGGGCGGTGACGAAGGTAGGTATCTGGCGGGCATGTACTGCAAGTGTAAGGCGGGCAGGGAGCAGCGATGACAAGGGACGACGTGCTGCGTTGCTTCAAATTTCTGCAATCTCACGTGGAATAACCAATACATTCGCGCATTTTGCGAAAACCTGCACGTTCCTAAGATATGAGGCCTACTGCAAGAAAGTTGATCATTGAACCCGAGCAGCCGGCAAAAGCAAGGCAGGTCAACCTGGTGAACCCAGTTTTTCACGCCGCGCATCTCGCGTTGCTTCTGCTGGCTCTCCTTACGTCGCAACTTGCCTTGGCGCAAGCCCCGCCTCAAAGTGTTCCCGCAACTAGCACCGAGCCAGAGGTCATACACGTCGAGTTGCGTATCGGCGACGAATCCCACGCCGCTTACCACATCGGCGAAATTGTGCAAGTAAGGCTGGTTTTCACTAGTACCGCGCACACCAAACACTGGATCTCCGCGGAACACTGCGAAGCGGAGGAGACGTATCGGGTTCCCACTCCGCCCCAGGTGCTGAGCGGGTGGGGTGCGGAAGAGTCAGCCGCTCACCCATTTGAAGGTCATGGGGGCTGCACTGGCCACGGTTTTGGCGGGGAGGCGGATCTATTGGAACACCCCTACGTCGATTTCTTGACCCTGAATTACCGCTATATGCTCGATAAGCCGGGCACCTATCCGCTGACATGGAGCGGCATAGCTTTCGGGAAGTCGGTGACCTCGAATACCGTAACCCTGACCCTCCTGCCGCATGACCCAGCCTGGGAGGCCGGCGAACTGGCTCGCGCCGATGCGCTGCTGGATGGTACCGCTGGCCCCGATTACCGCGGATACGACGGCTGCTCGTTGCTGCGGTATCTGGGTACGCCGGCCGCCGCGCTCGACATGGCACGCCGCTATGGTGGCTCACAAGGGGTATGCGGGAACGCCTTTAAGATTTCGCTGGTGAACGCCAGGAATCGCGCCGCCGTGCTGCACATCCTCGAACACAAGTTTTTTTCGCCTGACTTTTACTCTTGTAAGTCGCCGGGGTTTCTAGAGACTATGGCGCTGATGTCGGTCTACCAAACGCATCCGGAGTGGTACTCAACGATGATCGATAGGCAGCGTCCCAATACGGAAGCCGGGGCCGCGGTAACATCGGCGGTAGAGGAGGCAAAACTCCGCTATACCCGGCAGATCGCCGCTAGCCTCCCCCATCACTATTGCACATACTAGCCAGGATCTCGCCATTCTTAAGCGTGAGTGATTTGATCCAGGGGCTATCACCCTGGCAAGGGAAATCACGCCAGCTAGGCAAAGTTCTGCCGATTAGGACGGTTCTTTTTGGTGATGCTGCCTACGGTCTGATACCACGCGACCACCCAGGGAACGATCAGCGAAAATATCAGGCGCGCGGCGAGCGTTCGCAGGGGAGCTTTGCGGACATCGCTCCAGTCCAGCCGAAAGGCAAAATACATTTCGAGCACGAGCACGCACAACAGCGGAATGGGCGAGTAGACGACAGCGAGAACGGCAAGAATCTCGGCGAGGCAACGAGCCATATTTCGCCACAAGCGGCCCGAGCGTCCGCCCAAAACGCCGTCGGTTACGGAATAGCTGACCATTTGCCGGAGAGCTGAGCGAAAAGTGTGCCGCGGCTGGTAATCCGCCTTGGCGCGTTCTGGGAAGGCGGGAGTGACAAGCTCGCGTACTTTGGAGTCGAATATGGTGTCTTCTCCGAGGAAGACGGTCTCGGGGAAGCCTCCGACGCGTCGCCAGAGATCTTTGCGAAACGCCATAGAGCGTGCGGTGCAGGATTTGGTGGGGGCGCCGGGGTTTAACTTGACTCCGAAGAAAGGCGCGGAGGCAACGTCCCAGACGGTGGCGTTTGCTGGGTCAGTATACGATCCGCCGACGGAATACTCGGAATCGCCCTTAAAAATCGGGGTTGTGAGATTAGCGAGCCAGTCGGGATGGTATGTGCAGCCAGCATCAGCGCAAGCAACGACATCGGACGTGGCAGCGGCGATTCCAACGTTGCGGCCGCGGGCGATCGGTCCCGGAGAACGCTGCAGACTGCAGCTGTCATCTCGGATAGGAACCAGCGTCGTGTATTTTGACCGCGCCGCCTCGAGACGTTCCCAGGTTCCGTCGGTGGAACCGCCATCGACGATGATGACTTCGGCGGGAGCGAGAGTCTGGTGCATCAGACTCTCGACGAGTGCGTCGATGTCATCGACCTCATTGAGGACGGTAGAAGCCACGCTTACGGCTGGCATGTTGAGTGGAACCAGTGTAACCGCGAAAATCAGTTCTCAGTTCCCAGTTCTCGGTTCTCAGTAAACTACCTCGCGCTTCTCACTGAGAACTAGGAACTGAGAACTATTGATTCTTCCGGCACACCACATCCGTGCCGTTGACGCCGGCCCCTCTTTTTTGTACTCTGCCTCTACACCGGAAAGGAGGTGGTCGGATGATAAGTTCTGATTGTCATAGTAGAAGTACCAGACCAGGTGAGGTGGCTGAGTCTTAGGGCGGTTGCTCTAAGCGGAGTTCTCGAGGAACCTTTGGTCGGGGGAATCGGGAACATCTCTCGCAAACAATCCGTGAGTATGG
>JBEKQC010000050.1:0-35326 GCA_049520095.1 Terriglobales bacterium | reverse complement strand
ATCGGCCGCGACCGGACAATGGCTCTGGCGATTCTCCGCGACCTCCTTTCCTCACCGAATTCGTAAATCACATCGGCCAGCTCGCGCTCGTCGATGTGGTTTACCACTTGTTCGGCGGTCTCACCGGACATCGGGTTCATCCGCATGTCCAGCGGTCCTTCCGCCTGAAAACTAAATCCCCGCGCCGGGTCCGAGAGCTGCAAACTGCTCATGCCCAAGTCGGCCAGGATGCCGTCGTACGCCGTTTGCTGTTCGCTGTTCGCTAGTTCCGCAAATGAACCGTGAATAAGCGTAACTAGCGGCCAGTCCGGCGGTTCGTTGGCCGCCGGCTGTTCAGGAATGCTTTCGCGAATGGCGAACGACGAAGGGCGAACAGCGAGCCTCTTCGCCGCAATCTCCAGCGCTGCCGCATCCTTATCGAAGCCAATCAAATGTCCCGGTGCGCCGAGGCGTTTTGCGATTTCGTAACTGTGCCCGCCCAGGCCCACCGTGGCATCCAGATAAGTTCCGCCACGCTTTACGGCCAGAAAATCGATCGCTTCTTTTAAAAGAACCGGGACATGGCCACCAGCTCCATGCCCACCCCCCTCGGGGGTGTCTGTTGAATCGGTGCGCACTAGATGCCCAGGTCGTCGAGCGTCTTGATGTCTTCATCCGTGAAAGGCTCTTTAATCTCCTTGTCGAGCGCTTCCATGTTCCGGACTTCCAGGTAGGTCAGATTGCCGAGCACTGCCACTTCACCGCGAATCTGCGCCGCCTCACGCAGGATCTGCGGCATCAGCAGGCGCCCCTGCCCGTCCATCTCCACGACCTGCCCGTAATAATTCGTGCGATTCAAAAACTTTTTCTTGGTCGGGTTGTAAGTGGAGAGCGCCGCCAGCTTCTGCTCGATCCGCTCCCACTCCTCGAAGGGATACACTTGAGCAATAGTTCCATCCACGCTTGTGATGTAGAATTTCTGCGCATACTTCTCGTCGATCACGCGCTTGAATTCCGCGGGGACTTTTAACCGCCCCTTTTCGTCGACGCGCGCTGGATGATTTCCGCGAAACATGTGCCCTGCTCACCGCTCTTGATGAAAACGACGGGGTCCGTTTGTTATTTATGGCTGCTACCACAGCCACAAGCACGAGGGAGGTAGAAGCGGTCACCAATGCAGTGGATTCGGGTTCGTTGGGCCTGTTTTTTTCGGTGTCAGTCTCAGAAACCACTGGCGCCTCGAAAGTTAACGTTTATACCCACGACCTCTAATGTTTACTCCACTTTCAACCACTTTTGTCCACATCCTACGCCTAAATCGTTTGTTGTCAATAAGAAAGTTTTGGGTTGCGACCTCCGTAACCGACTCACAGTGCAGAACGCGAAATGTTGCGGTTAACCAGCCAGATGACCACTAGGGGTTGGGTTTACGCTCCAGGTGCCTTCGCTATTTATTCGCTTGCATTCCGCGCCCATCAGCCATTCTCTTACCGAAAAGTTCGCAGAAGCGCCTTCAGCGCGGTCCACGAACACAGCGATTCTTGATTCAGGTAAGGCCTTTGCGCGCTTCCAGCGCGTATTCCTAGCCTATTGACCCGATGGAGTACACTTGTGCCGAATTCAAGCCATTGCAAACAGGGGGCACAATGAAGCTGAATACGACTCGGGTGTGGCTGGGAGGCATTGCCGGGGGTGTGGTGTGGACTGCATGGGGCTTCTTCGTCGGTATGCGAGTGGCTCCACTCTACGAAGCCATGCAGAAACAAGGATTATTCCTGAAGGAACCGCGCTATCCGCTTTTCACGCCGATTTGGATTGTGCTGATATTCGTGATGTCGATTCTCATCGCGCATCTCTACGCGTGGGCTCGCGCCACTGCCGGCCCTGGACCGAAAACGGCTCTCAAGGTCGGGATGATCGTTGGATTCTGCGCCGGTGTGCCGGGCAACTTCGGACAAGCGGCCTGGTCGCCCATTCCCCGCATGTTGCCCCTCGGATGGATGCTCGACCTCTGGGTAGGCTCGATCCTAGCCGCCCTAGTCGCCGGTTTCATTTACAAGGAGTAGACGTTCCCGTAGAGACGCGGCTTGCCGCGTCTTCCTTGCAGCCCCCCAAAAGGCGCGGCAAGCCCCGTCTACGGCTCTATTTTGCGGCTTCCACCACCACGGCCGTCCCGTAGGCCAGCACTTCCGTGACGCCCTGCATCACCTCCGTTGCATCATAGCGGGCGCCGACGACGGCATTGCCTCCGATCTCCGCCGCGTGTTGCAGCATCAGGTCAAAAGCTTCGGCGCGTGTCCTCTCGCATAGATTCGTCAGCAGGGTGATGTTGCCTCCGACCAGCGTCTGCAGCCCAGCTCCAATCGTTCCGAAGATCGACCGCGAACGCACCGTGATTCCGCGGACTACGCCGAGCGTGCGCACAACACGAAAGCCATCGAGCTCAAACTGCGTGGTCACCATGTTATGCGCGACCATCCGCCCTGTATTTACGGCATAGTTGCCCATCGCTCCTCCGGAGAATTCTCGTAGTTATAAATTGATATAATAAATATAGAAGAGAAAAAGGGTGCGGATTCACTCCCGCACCCTTTTTCATTTCTGATCAAGTACCCGGTGGCCCCCTGTGGAGCCCCGTGTCCTCTGTGGTTCAAGCTTTTCTGCGGACGCCTAACCAGAGTTTCCCTGAGACGTAAGGCCTAAGACCTAAGACCTGTTCCTAAAGGAGCCCAAAATGTCACCCTATCCCGTAACCATCCGCCGCTGCCAGCACATCAAAGTCAACGGAGTTCAATGCGGATCACCCGCCAAGCGCAACGAAATGCATTGCTTCTTCCACGAGCAATGCCGCCTCATGAGCCGCGAAATTAACATGAAATTCCGCGAGCACGGCATCATCAAGCTCCCCACCCTTGAGGACGCAAACTCCATCCAGTTCGGCCTAGCCGAAGTCATGCGCCTGCTCGTCACCCAGCAGATCGATCACCGCACCGCCTCTCTGCTCCTGCGCGCCCTTCGCATCGCCGCCGCCAACGTCAAGTTCACTTCCCTGGAGCCGAAGCCAACCCACATCGTCATCGATCCCAAGTGCGTCGAGCATCGTCCTCTCGGCGCCACCGCCTGGTCCACCATCGAAGGCCAGGAGTACGACCTTGTAGAGAAAAATGACATAGAAGCAGAGAAGAATGCCGTGGAGAATGCCGCAGACAAAAACGACGCCGAGAACGAAGGCCGAAAGTGTGAGGCCCACATAATGCGACTAACCGAAGGCCTGGCCCGCGATCCAAATTTCCTGGACAGGCCAGAAGCCCGCCCCGAAGCCAGGCCCGAGCCGGAGCCAGCCGCTGAGGCTGAACCCCCGATCTAACCTCCTATGTCCGAGTATCGACAACGCAGAAACCAAGAGAACTGGAGGTAAGTCCTTATTCCGGAATATTTTCCACCTAAGTCCTTTAAACTAAAAGATTTCTGCCCAACCCCGTGATTCTAAAGAACCGTAATATCTATTTTTTTCACGAGAATCCGCATAAGACCGTCCGCAAAGATGCCTCTCTATATAATGGTCCTCTTTGTGGAGGCTTCATGGTCTCGCGCCGTAGTTTCCTGCAAACCGGTTCGCTCGCCGCCGGCGCTAGCATAGCTTTGCCCGCGCTGGCCCAAGCAGCCGAAGGTGATAAGACGCTTCCGCCCGCCATAGCCGCTCTGCGCACGCTCCGCGGAGAAGCCAAGCCCATCACCGTCGAAGAGCGCGCCGAACGCCAGGAAAAAGCTCGCCGCTTGATGCATGACAATGATCTCTCCGCGATCCTCCTCGGTCAGGGCACATCCCTGGCGTATTTCACCGGCATACACTGGCAGGGCGGAGAACGCCTCTTTGCCATGGTGCTCCCCGCCAAGGGCGAAGCATTTTATGTTTCTCCCGCATTCGAGGAAGGCCGGGCACGCGAGCAGATCGCACAATCGCCCGATGGCAGCCAACCCGATGTCCGATCTGATGTCCGATCTGACGTCCGCATTTGGCAGGAAGACGAGAGCCCCTACGCACGCGTAGCTCAGGGCCTCAGCGACCGCGGCATCGCCAGCGGAACCATCGGCATCGAGGAGACAGTAAAGTTTGTCTTCAGCGACAACCTGCGAAAAGCCGCGGCCAGTGCCACGTTCACGAGTGCGACGCTGGTCACAGCCGGATGCCGCATGATCAAGAGTCGCCACGAAATCGACCTGATGCGGCTGGCCGCGAAGATCACGCTCGCCGCGTACGAGGCGACGTATCGTTCGCTGAAAGTGGGTATGACGCAGCACAATGTCGAAGACATGCTGGAAGCGGCGCACCGCCAACTAGGATTCGAGGGAGGCGCCGATGTACAGGTCGGCGAGTTTTCCTCTTTTCCCCACGGCTCCGTCAAACCGCAAGTCATTCGTGAAGGCACCATCGTGATGATCGACGGTGGGTGCTCAGTGGAGGGTTATCAATCCGACATCATGCGCACGTTTGTGCTCGGCAAAGCCCCCGACAAAACAAAAGACAAAATGAAACAGGTGTTCGACATCGTCCATCGAGCCCAGAGCGCCGCGCTGGCAGCCGCGAAGCCCGGAGTAGAAGCCGGTTCCGTGGACGCCGCCGCCCGCAAAGTCATCACCGACGCAGGCTTCGGCCCCGACTACGAATACTTCACCCATCGTCTTGGACACGGCATGGGCATGGATGGCCACGAGTGGCCGTATCTGGTCCGAGGCAACCCGGCAAAACTCCAACCTGAGATGACGTTCAGCGATGAGCCCGGCATTTACATTCGAGGAGAATTCGGCATCCGCCTGGAGGACGACATGCACATAACGGAAAGCGGAGCAGAGTTATTCACCCCACAAAGCCCATCTCTGGAGAACCCTTTCGGGAAGGCATAAATCTTAGGAAGAAAAATCCTCACTCCACCACCCATTCCCGCATCCGCCGCAGCAGCGACGCGGGCGCCTCCGCTTCCAGTACCACCAGCCCGTCCTGATACTGCCGGGAATAGATGCGGGCACCGGCCTGTAACTGGGCCAGCATCTTGCCCTCTTTTTGCGGGATACGAAGGCGAACACGTTCGGGGCGGTCTCCTTCGAGGACGGCATCGATGCGATCAAGCAGCGTGCTGAGCCCAATTCCTTTCGCCGCCGAGACGTGGATAGTTTGCTCCTGGTTAAGCAGATCGTGGTTAAGCAGATCGTGGTCACGCAGATCGCTGTCACGCAGAGACTCGCGCTGCTTCGGAAGCAATAGATCGATCTTGTTCATCACCCGCAGCCGCGGCTTCTTATCGGCTTCGAGTTCCTTGAGGACGCTTTCCACTTGCGCATCCTGCTCGGCCGAGATCGGGCTGCTCGCATCAGAGACCTGCAGGATGAGCGTCGCCCGTTGTACTTCTTCGAGCGTGGCGCGGAACGCCGAGACCAGCGTATGCGGAAGATGCCGGATGAAACCCACCGTGTCGGAGAAAAGAACTTTGCGCTTTGAGGGCAGTTCAGCGCCTCGAATGGTCGGATCGAGTGTGGCAAACATGCGCGACGACGCCACTACGTTCGATTTGGTGATGGCATTGAACAGCGTGGACTTGCCCGCATTCGTATAGCCCACCAGCGCTACCGTAGCCACCGGAACCGATTCGCGCCGCTGCCTCTGCTGCGCCCGGGTGCGGCGCACATTTTCGATTTGCTGCTTGACGTGCCGGACACGGCGGAAAATCCTTCGCCGGTCCGTCTCCAGCTGAGTTTCGCCCGGTCCGCGCGTGCCGATGCCGCCGCCGAGCTGCGACATTTCCACGCCGTGCCCCGCCAGCCGCGGCATCATGTATTCAAGCTGCGCCAGTTCCACCTGCAACTGACCTTCACGAGTGCGGGCGTGCCGCGCGAAGATATCGAGAATCAGCTGCGTGCGATCGATGACCCGCGTGTTGACGACACGCTCAATGTTACGTTGTTGCGAAGGCGAGAGATCGTGATCGAACAGAATCACATCCGCGGAAACCGAGGCTGCTGCGCCCGCAATCTCCTCCAGCTTGCCCTTGCCGATCAGCGTGGCAGGATCCGGCCGGTCCTTGCGCTGCGTGAATTCGCCGGCAATCTCGGCGCCCGCGCTCGTAGCCAGGGCCCGCAGTTCGTCGAGCGATTCTTCGGAGGTGAAATCGGAGCTGAAATCCGGAGAATCGACAGGTACGGACGACGACGAGGCAGCCACGCCGGTGGCATGATCTCGAGCCGCTTGTGCGGCCGGAGTGATGGTTGCGGAACCTGTCTTCCCGGCGTGGCCCCCACGGCCCGCGTGGCCTCGGGCACGAAACTCCACCCCAACCAGGAACGCGCGTTCCTTCTGCTCCGCTGGATTCAGCACCGCCTTGGGCTCATTCCGCGAACTATTCCGCGAACTATCGCGGCGGCTCAATCTGGAGTCATCTCGGCGCAAGCAAACTCACTCTATCCCTCGGTCCCGGAAGCGGAACTCGGAATCGCCGCCTCCCCTTGGGACACCGGCCCGGACCCCGCCGGTTTTGGTTCCGTGTGGATATGTGCGCCGCGCGAGATGACGACTGTCGAAATCGCATGTTTGAAAATGAGCTGCTCCTGGTTGCTGGTTTCGAGGACCACCGAGTATTTGTCGAACGATCGGATACGACCGGTCAGCTTCACGCCGCTGACCAGATAGATCGTAATATTGTGCCGTTCCTTTCGTGCCGTGTTGAGGAAGGAATCCTGAATGTTCTGTTGTGCCGGCTTAGCTTCCATTTGCCGATCTCCTTTTTGGTTCGATGCTGCGCCATAAGCTTAGGGAAGGCAATTGGCGGCAGCTCTCTTCCTATCGGCTCCTACAATACGGCCTTGTCGCGCGCTTTTCAACTTCTGCCTAACAATATTAATATTCTCCGAGCTGTGCATTTGGCGCCATTGGCCCCGGAGAATCGACTGGTTTTTCATTTCCCTCGCGGGCCATCTACAATCGTCACTTCCAGAACATAGTTTCAGAATAGGAGCCTGAACTTGACTGACATCAACATTCCCACCGACATCCAGACTAACCTTCTGATGCTGTTCCGTTGGTTGCATTTTGTCGGTGGTATAACCTGGCTCGGCCTGCTTTATTTCTTTAATCTGGTCAATATTCCCTTCATGAAGGAACTCGATCCCGCCACCAAAGGCAAAGTCCTGCCCAGCCTCATGTCGCGTGCTCTGTGGTGGTTTCGCTGGGCGTCGGTGCTCACCGTGCTGACGGGCCTGGCATACTGGGGCAGCATTGTCGCCTCCGACGCCAGAAACGGCGGCGCATCCTCCGGTGGTCCGATGGGAACCTTCTTTGGGATCTGGACAGTTGCTTGGGCGCTTATGTATGCCTGCACGATCCCCGGTAAAGGCGCGCTCGACAAAGGACCAGTGCTCGCAGTGATTTACGCCATAATCGTGGTCGTCGCCTCGTGGCTGTTCTTGCGCTTTAACGATCATGATTGGGAGAGCAATCGCCTGCTCGCCATCGGCATCGGCGGTGGAATGGGTTGGGTGATGATGCTGAACGTCTGGGGCGTAATCTGGCGCGCGCAAAAGAAAATCATCCGTTGGACCGCCGACAACGCGGCCAATGGCACCGCGATTCCCGACAAAGCAAAGTATCTGGCCCGACAGGGTTTTCTTACCTCGCGCGCGAACTTCGTGCTCTCGTTCCCTATGCTGTTCCTGATGGGCGCGGCGAGTCACTACCCCATGTTTGGAAAGTAGCGCCCGTGTAGAGACGGGGCTTGCCCCGTCTTGCATCATCCGTGAACCAGGCTCGATCACGAACGGGAAGGGCACGGCTTCAGCCGTGCCGCCCGAGCCAATAGACACGAGGGCTTTAGCCCCTGAGGGCCAGCAGCTTACTGCATATGAAGATGACCTCTAGTTACTTGGCAGCTGGGAAATAGCCACTGCCATTGGGTCGTATGCGCGAGCTTCTGAACGCAATCGTGGAATGGTCCGGCGCCCGCGAAGACTGGCGTCCCATCTCGCGCTGGGCCGTCGTCGCGTGGCTGGTGTTCTATGTGCTCTTCCTGATCTACGCATTCAATTTGCACGGCGGCTATCTGTTCATCGACTCCGCCAACCTTGTCGTCCACGAAGGCGGGCACCTGCTCTTCCGGTGGTTTGGCCCAACGCTCTGCCTCTGGGGAGGAACCATCCTACAATGGTCGGTCCCGCTGCTGCTGGCAGCTTATTTCTTCCACGAACGCCAGCCCGCGGCGTTCGTGTTCTGCCTATTCTTCTTCTTTGAGAACTGGCTCTACACCGCCACCTACATGGCCGACGCCCGCGCCATGGCCTTGCCCCTCGTGACCGCCGGAAACTCCGATTATGTTGAGCACGACTGGAACACGATTTTTTCGAGTTTGGGAGTCCTGCCCTATGACACGACCATTGCCGCCATCGTGCGGACGCTGGGCTGGTGTGGGATGCTAGCCTGTGTCGGCTGGCTGGCGGCACGCTTGAGAACAAGAATTACAGTGGAGTGACGTGCGCCCACGCCCGTCCACCGCAATCCCAACCCTGAGTCGCTCGTTCCTGCCGGGTTCCTTAGATAGGCCATCCACTGAGATTCGTACCGTCAGGCCAATGGGCGTAATGGTGATTTATCATCAAGTGACCTTGCGATTCTAAGGAGGATTTGATCCATGAGAACGGGACGAGGGTTGATCGTGGCGATATTGGCTGGACCTCTGGTTCTCCTGCCTGAAACATCGCGGGCCGAAGCCATCTGCGGTAAGCAGCATCCGCTCAAGCCAGTTCATTGTGTCTGCGGCAAACTCATTGATCAGAGCGGTGGACCCGTTTCAGGTGCCGTCGTAAGACTTAATCGAAAAGGGGCAGAGTTCGCTACTGTGAGCACCGACGCAGATGGCAAATTTCTGTTCCGTGAACTGCAATCAGACAAGTACGAATTGGCTGCAGATTTTGACGGTTTCCGACAGTTTCGGTCTTCGATCGTCCTAACAAAACCGGCGAAGAAGTGCCGACACGGGTTGGTCATCGTGATGGTCCTGACCTACCCGGACAATTGCGGGAGTTATGTAATGAAACGCTAGGTGGTTCCGAAATCACTCTCAGGAAGCAGGTGCCGGCTCCGACAATCGCTGCAAGACGGCCTCATGGGAAAGTACGCTGGTTGCGGGCGGCCCACGAGCAAACCGGAAGTCAACTGTCGCTAACAAGCGCCTACACTCAGAACCCCGTCAATGAGCTTTCGCCGCCAGCGTCCACGGTTTGCCATCAAAATGCGCAGGAAGCGCCAACCCAAACAGTTTCAGGATCGTTGGCGCGACATCCACAATCGCGGGTTTCTCTTCGATAAACTTGTGGCTCGAAAATAAAACTCCGGGAACCAGCCTCGGGTCGATGCAGTGGTCGCCGCTCCAAGCCTTCGTATTGTCCTCGAAAACTTGCCCCGTAACTTTGCCCAACACCGAGTCCCACGAGGCGCGATAGCCCGCGCCGTAGCCGACAATCAGGTCCGGAGAGTTCTCCGTATAAGGCCCGCGATAAACATTGTCTGCAATAAACACGCCCGTGATCCCGACTGCGCCAGATGCCGGATCAATCAACCCATTCAGCCCTTTCTGCAGCTCGTCTTTCAGCGCGTCAGCTTCGGCCGGATCCACAATTCCCTGCTTCTCGCGGCCTTTGATATTCAGATAAAGTCCGTTGAGGCCCATGGTGTAAGCCCGCGTGCGCGACCAATCCACGTCCTCGAACCAGTCGCCGCTCTCGGTCTTGCCATCCTTTAGCGCCAGGTATCCATTCTGATGCAGCCACGCATTCACGTTCATGCAGCGCGCGAACGACTTGAATCCATGATCGGAGATGATCATCAGAAGTGTATCGTCGTCAATCTTTTCCATCACGCGCCCGATCAGGCGGTCCATGCGTTCGTACAGATCCTGAATCACCTTGGGATGCTGGCTGTGGGGCACGTCGCGCGCGGCTGGATGGTCTTCCTCAAGATAGCGCCAGAACATGTGCTGCACGCGGTCGGTCGTATCGAAAACGCACGTGCAAAGTCCCTGCTTCGTCTTCTCCAGCGCATCGAAGAGCATGCGCTCGCGATCTTCGTGATTGCCGTAAGCCTGCGCCAGGAAGGCGTCGTCATCCAGCACATGCTCGTTGAGCGCCCACGTGTCCTCCGCCAGGCCGAGCGTGGCATACGGCCCGAAGAGCTTGGCCAAATAAATTGAATATGTCACCGGGTGCGAGATCGGCAGATCCGGATGTCCGGGATCGATGTTCACCGGCGTAACATAAACTTCAACCTCCGGCGATAGCTCCTTGAGATAGAACCGGCAGATGCCATGCGCCGTAAAACCCATGCCCGCCTTGAATTCCGCCGGAACCCACTCCGAGTATTCCCCGACTTTCAACGTGAACTTCTCAGAACCAACCACGATGCGCGCCGACGTCGAACCCGGCTCCGGGCGAATTTCGAAAGCCACGCGCAGTTCGGTGCCAGCTTTCTCCGCTAAAGGGCTGTCAGGTCCCGGAATGTACGAACGGCAAACACCGTTCTTGCGCTCGATGGGCACACGCACGCCGCCTTCGCGAAACTTGTCGTTCGAAGCACGGGTCGTACACAAGCAAAACGTGCCCTGGCTGCCCTTCAGGTCGGGCACGCACATCCCGGAGAGCAGCACGCCCTGAAACTTCTCCGGCGGAAACGTTACGGGAACGCGAATCACGGAACTGAAAATTCCCGCATTGCCCAGCCAGTGCCAGAAGGGCGTGCCCTTGCGCATCGCCTTGATTTCGGTCTTGCCGAATGGAATGGAATACTTGCCAATCTTGATATGCCGCTTCGGTCCCTTGATTTCAGCTGACGAAAGAAATGGCAGATAGTTGCTGGTATCGCGCGCCAGAAAATCGTAAATGTTGTGCTTGCCCGGATTCACTCCGGTCATGAACGTCGACCACGCCACCGGAGAAATCGCGGGAAACGTCGTGCGCAGCTTGCTGAACGTTCCTTTATCCCGCAACTTCGAAAGATTCGGCAAACGGCCTTCGTTCATAAATCGATCGGCTAGTTCCGGATCCATGCCGTCGAATCCCAAAATCACCGCGCGCTCAAACGTCGCCTTCCCATACGCGTTCCGCCGCCGGATAAAACGGAACAACTGGCGAAACGGCCACGTCATCAGCGCGTAGAACGAATAAAGGAACGCAACAAAGATCGCCCAGAACGACGACAGCACTGCAAATCCCGCACCCGGCCCGGCGTACGCATGACTGGCTGTCGGAAACAAAACGACCGCAAGCAGCAGGAAGAAACACCAATGGAGCGACGGGCGTCCCCGCCCGTCCCGCGACGCGACCTGCTGCCCACACAATTTCTTCATATCTGAATCCCCAAAAGTTCCTTGAAAATAAAACCTGCAATCATCGAGAGGATGAAGAACAGCCAAATCCAGTTCATGCCATAGCCCGCAATTTCGATATTGCGATTCGGATAATTGATCGAAATGGACTCGATCGGACTATTCTCCGGCAGCGCCGGCTCTGCCGAAGAGAACATGCGCTCCCAGAAGTGCCCACGCCAGCGGACGGTCGAAATTCGCGGCAAGTCACTCCCGATGCAAACGGCCTTCGCCGCGCTCTGACCGGCGGCGGCAATCCTCACTTCATATTTTCCCTCTTTTGAGCCCACCAGCCGCCAGACAATCTCGTTCTCCGTCGGAACGTGCACCGGGGCCGCGGTTATTGCGATCTCGGGCGGAAGATCAAGCGTCACGTCATTCGGCGCGTCGCGTCCGGCCGCTTGTCCAGACGACGCTCCGGCAAGATGGACAGTCAATAGAAACGGCGCACCCGGAGGAATCGGCGTTGCCCCCAGGTAACGATCGATCTGCACCATAAGCAAAGTAATCGGAATGATCACGTACAGCAGCGGCTTGAAGGCAAGTTTCAGATAACGTCCTGTACCGCGCAAGATCTTGCCATAAGAGCCCATTACCACTGGAATCTGATCGCGATAAAGGCGCACCGCCAACAGATGGGCCTTCAGTTGATCCTTCGCAATGCCAATCGCTTTCTGATCCGACGTGTAGCCGAACAAGACCACCATCAGCATTCCAACCACCAGCGACACGACAATCACAATCGCCAGCGGACTCGTCAGCAGAGAGAGATCGAACACCGCGATTGCTGCGACAGGGCTCGTGATCGCTATCGGTTTGGAGAAAACGCTCAAGCTACTCGATGTACCCCAACCCGCGCAGCCGTTTCTGGATCTCTTCTTTCGACGTGCTGCTCTCGTCCGGCAGGATTTTCTTCGTTTCCTTTTCCAGCATGTGGATTACGAATTCGTCGATCGATTCGTATCCGGCGGCATCCGAACACTGCTTGACCTTCTCCAGCAGTTCGCCTTCGATCTTCACTTTGTGTGAACCGAACATGATTTCTCCCGTTCGTTAACTTGCAGCCCTAGCGCGACTGAAATACCGACTGCCCCATCATATCCTTCGTTTTTGCAATTCCGAATTCCGACAGAATCGTCGGTGCGATATCGGTCAACGCCGGAGTCTGCGCTTCAATCTTGCGGTTGCTCAAAAGCACTCCTGGCACTTTCGTGAAGTCCATGCAGTGATCGCCGCTCCACGCATTCGCGTTGTCCTCGAGCACGTCCGCCGGAAACGCGCCCAGAATCGTCTTCCATCCGGCGCGATACCCGCGGTTGTAGCCGACAAGCGCATCCGGACCCGAGTGCGCGTAAGGACCCTGGTAGGCTTCGCTGGCCAGATCGACTCGCGTAATCACCTGAGAACCATCCTTCGGATCGCGAACCTCCAAAAGCTTCTGGCGGATTTCCCGCAGCAGCGCGTCGGCCTGAGCAGGACCAACAATGCCCTCACGCTCTCGTCCGCGCACATTCAAATAAAGTCCGTTTAACCCCAACCCATACGCACGCGTGCGGCTCCAATCCACATCGGAAAAGGGCTCGCTCGAATCGCCGCTGACGCCTTCTTTCCGAGTGATGTAGCCATTGTTCAGCAACCACGTATTCAGATTGAACGAATGCCGGTAGGGAGCAAATCCGTGATCGGACAGCACGAGCAGCGTCGTATTCTGATCGACCTTCGGCATCACCTCACCGAGCACCTGGTCAATCTGTTCGTAAAACTCCTCCAGTGACGATCCGTACTGAGCTGCGAGTGCGGCGTCGTACGCCGGACTCTGAGGATCGGTCAGCCGCCACAGCATGTGCCCGTTCAGATCGAGGCTCGAAAAGTAAAAGAAGAACAATCCATCATGAAACTTCGGGAATTCCACATCGAACGCGCGCCGATGTTCAGCGAGCACGGTGTGCGACTGTTCCAGAAATTCCTTATCGTCGAGTACGCCGGCGGTGAGCGCCTTCGTATCTTCGGCAATGCCTTGCGTATGGAATTCGCCGATCTGTTTCGCCAAATCGCGCGAGTAATTCGTTGGCGTCGAGATGGGGAGAGCAGGATTTTCCGGATCAATATTGATGGGCGATACGTAGAGTTGAAAACGCGGATGCGTCTGCTTGAGATAAAAGCGGCAAATCCCCTTCACATTGCCTATAAGCGGCATGAGCTGAAATTCCACCGGAACCCATCCACTCCATTCACCTTCTTTCAAAACGAACTGCCGATCTTCCAAACCGATGCGCGCTACCGATTCCAAAGGATCCACGTCCACCGTAAAAGGCTCCGTAGCCGCCGGCGAGTTCTTCCGAAACGTATTGTCGGGTCCAATCAGATTGGTCACGACCCGATTGTTCTTCACCTCGACCTGCACTATTTCCCCGCCCTCAATCGCTCCCACCGCCGCTGTCGGGTCATCGGTGTAGAAGGTGAACGTGCCATAGGTGCCGCGCAGATCGGGCGTGCCCATGCCGGAAAGAGTCTTCCCTTTTGCCGTGATCGGAGGAAAATTTGCCGGAATGCGGTAAACATAATTGGGCACACTTTGTTCGTCCAGAATCTCCCAGAAAGCCTTGCCGTGCCGCAACTGTTCCGCCGAGCCGCTGCCCAGTGGAATTACCCAACTCCCGATATGAAAGCTGTGCTTCGGGCCTTCGACCTTCGACGTGGAAAAATAAAGCTGAAAGGTTTTTGGATCGCGATGAATAAAATCGAAGATTCCGTGGCCACCGGCATTCATTCCCGTGATCAGGTTCGACCACGCCACGGGGCTTTGCGGCGGGATGCTGGTTGTCAACCGCCGGAACGATCCCTGCTCCGCCAATCGGGCAAAATTCGGCATCTTGCCTTCCGCCATGAACTTCGTGAGCAGATCCGGGTCAAGGCCGTCAACCCCCAGGATAATCATCTTCCTGGATCCAACCGCACTGCCCCGCACGTGCTGACAGGAGAGAAATAGGCTCAGACCCGCGGCGCACAAAGCCAGCAGGCACACTAGGCGAAGACGTTTTCTGAAGGGTACGGTCACTACAAATAATCTGCAAATAATATGATCCAGCTTCACGGAGGGCCATCGCGCCTTCCCGGCCAACGCTTTCTGGCCTACGATGGGTGGTGATCACGACATCACCACGAGAATGGGGTTCCCGAGGAGCAGGTATATAGATTGTACAAGGAGTTGCCGGGACGTCAAGACTGCAGGTCTTGAGCATCTTTTGATCGATGGCGGCGCAGCCTTTACACTAGCTGTCATGATACGAAAAGTCGCCGCCGGCGTGAGTCTGGTCCTTCTTAGTTTCTCCTTCGCCGCAGCCGCACCTAAACCCAACCTCGTGCTGATCACCCTCGACTCCGCCCGCGCCGACCGCATGGGCTTCCTCGGCGCCAAGGGAGCATTTACGCCTAGCCTCGATCGCCTCGCCAGGGAGAAAGAAAGCATTGTCTTCGAGCATGCCTACACCCAGGCGCCGGCCAGCGTCGTTTCGCACGCGACCATTCTCTCCGGAGCCTACCCCCAAAGCACCGGCATGAGCGAGATTGGCGGTACGCTGTCGCCGTCGCTTCCATACCTCCCGGACTTGCTGAAGTCGCAGGGCTATCGGACGGCCGCCTTTGTCGGCTCCATTGATCTCGACCCACAGAACGGGCTGGCTCAGGGCTTCGACCGAGGCTTCCAAGCTTATGACGCTGGCTTCCGGCCCGCGATACCCGGTGACGCTCGTCCTCCCGTAACTGACCGCCGCGGAGACCAGGTTGTAGCGCGCGCCATCGCCTGGCTCGACCACAATGCGCAGGGACAAGAACAGGGACAGGGACAAAGCCAGTTTTTTCTGTGGGTGCATATCAGCGATGCTCGCTCACCCGCCACTTCCTATAACTCCGCCATCGCCGCCGCCGATTCAGCCGTCGGCAAACTAATCAGCGCCTTGCAACAGCGGAAAATCTACGGAAACACGGCGGTGATCGTCGTCGCTGACCACGGTGAAAGCCTCGCCGCGCACGGCGAAGAAGCAAACGGTATTTTTCTCTATGACGAGACAATTCACGTCCCGTTGCTCATCAAACTCCCCGAAGCCCAGCCCGCCGCCAACGCGGCAAACGTAGGAGTAGCCGCCAGAGTAACCGCTAGAGTAGCCGCTAAAGTCAGGCTCGTGGACATTGCTCCGACTTTGCTTGAAATCGCCGCGATCCCGGTGCCCTCGCAAATGCCTGGACAGTCGCTGTTGCGTATCGCGAAGGCTGGCAGCGGTGGCGATCAGCCCGTGTATTCCCGCGCCGACCTGCCCCAGCGCGGATTCGGCTGGAGTCCGCTCGAATCCTGGCGCGCGAGCAAATATCTCTATATCCGCGCCCCCAAGCCCGAACTCTACGACGTAACCGCCGACCCGGGCGCGACCCACAACCTCGCCCAGAGTTCGAAAGCGACGCTCGACACAATGGCCGCGCAACTCGATAACTTTGACCGCCGTTTCAGCGGCGAAGCCGGCAAGTCTTCCGCGGAGTTGAGCTCTTCCGAGATGCAAAAACTTGCATCGCTCGGATATATCGGACTGCAGAAGTCGTCGGGCTCCGCCGCCTCGGTCACCGGTACCGATCCAAAAGACAAGATTGCAACCGCCAACAAAGTGATCGAAGCAACGCTCGCTCGCGACCAGTCGACGCCAGATCGTGCCATTGCCGCGCTTACGCCCGTCGTCTCCGCCGATCCCGACCTTTACCTGGCGCAGTACAACCTGGGTGCGGCGCTAGCCCGAAAAGGGCAATACGCCGAAGCGGCCAAACATCTGCATAAAGCAGTTGAACTCCAGCCCGATTCCGCTTGGGCGCACTACCAAATCGGCGCAACCCTGCTAAAGACCGGTGACTTCAAGACCGCCATCGTTCACCTTGAAATCGCTACCGGACGCCTGCCCGCCTTCGCCCCCGCCCACGCCGCCCTCGCCCAAGCCTACGACCACCTCGGCCGCGCCGAGGACGCCAAGAAAGAACGGAGTAAGGAAACTCAGAAATAGCGGACTGCAGAGAGATCGCAGAAATCAGTTGAGTTCGAAGGCGACGCGCCGGCTGCGGCTATGCCGCAAGAGCGCGGCACAAGACTTGCACAAAAATTGAAGGGCGTCCCGATGCTTCGGGACGCCCTCGGATAAGCCCAACCGGGCAATTTTAGAAGTAGAACTTCGCACCTAGTTGCACCACGCGACCCTCTCCACCTGTGCTGATCGACCTTACACCAAAGATTTCGCCGAACGTGCCAGCGTCCAGGAACGAAGCATCGTTGGACGGAGTGCCGCCGCAGGAACCATAGTTCGCCGGCGGGCAGAAATTGGCGTGGTTGAAGGTGTTGAAGGTCTCCAGGCGGAGTTGGAAATAGCGCGACTCATCGATGTGGATGTTCTTCTCGATCGCCATGTCCGTGTAATTGAGACCGGGACCATAGAGCGGATTACGGCTTGCGTTCCCGATGCCGGTGCCAGTAAGACCAGGGATCACTCCGCCGCAGCCCGAGGCATTGCAGTCGTTTGTAAAGGCTGATGCGCCATTGGTGAACCAGAAAGGCGCATGCACGCTGGCCACCGTACTGCGCGGATTGACAATTTGCACTTTGCCGATTACGTTGGGCCGATCCGGACACGCATAGAAGGAAACACTGGCGTCACAGGTCAACGAGTGCCCCCAGAGATCGAAAACCGGGACCGGGAACCCATGTTGCAAAGTGTAAATTCCCGAGAGGTTCCAGTCGTCGGTCAGCCTCTTCCATTTGTGTGTGAGCTTGAAGATGGGAAGCGTATAAGTGTAGCTCAGGACGAAACGCTGCGGCGCATCGCTCGCCGAAGGGGCATACATCGAGTCCCGGCCCGCTTTGCCCCAGGGACTAGGTCCGGGGAAGTTAAATGAACCTTCCTCCAAACTTGAGCTCTGGTCGAAGTACCGCGACCAGGTATAGGAAGCCAGGACCTGCAAACCATTGCTGAAACGCCGGTTGAACTCCGCCTGCATCGAGTTGTAGTTCGAATTCCATCCCGTAGCTTGAATGCCCGGGTTGCCATAGACAGCCAGGTTGTACGGCGATGCCCCTGGGACCTGGGTTCCGCCCAGCGGCGTCTGGAGAGGGCAAAAGGCCATCAACAGACCGCTGGGACAACCGCTGGCCGCGGAGGCCAAATTCGTTCCAGGAGATACGCCCGCCTGGTTCGCGTTGACAGCGCCTTCCTCGTGGCGGCCAATGCTCCCTACGTAGGCGAGGGAAACGATAGTGGATTTATCAATCTGCCGCTGGACTGTGAGGTTGAAGTTGGTGGACCGCGGCGAAGTAAAATGCGGGTCGTACGCATTCCAGTTAAGACCAATGGGATAATACGTCGCTGCGTTGAAACTTGCACCCTTGGCTGGCGCAACAAAGGGGTAGGGGTTGACTCCAGCGCCAAATGGATTTGCGATGGTACCGGGAC
This sequence comes from Terriglobales bacterium, assembly GCA_049520095.1. Classification (GTDB taxonomy): domain Bacteria; phylum Acidobacteriota; class Terriglobia; order Terriglobales; family Acidobacteriaceae; genus Acidiflorens. Next base: position 17,469 of record JBEKQC010000050.1, on the reverse strand, counting down.
TCCCCGCAACATAGCCATTCATAGGCGAGTTGAATACGGGCTGGCCCACCAGCTGTCCTCCACTCGTGTTAAGGGCAAACGGAGGGTTCGCCAAGCCCTGGAGAATCAACTCTTCTTCGGAGCGGTTGTAGTACATTCCGACGCCGCCGCGGATGCTCCAATTGCGACTCCCCCCCGGGCTCCATGCGAAACCCAGGCGCGGAGCCAGGTTGTCATAATGGATAGAGGTGCCGCCGTACTTATTCATGCCTGCATCACCGGGATAGACAAACCCCGGTGGCATGGAAGGATACACAGTGGACTGCTGGCCCGGACGCCAGCCGACGTTAACTTCGCCACCGTAATACAGGTTATACCACGGCGTTTCGATGTCCCACCCCGTACCCAGCGTCAGCGTAAGATTCGGCCTTATTTGCCATTGGTCTTGAACGTACGAGTAGTATTCCCGTCCACGTCCATCAATGATCGACCCGCTGCCCTGAGCGTAGGTGCTGGGCAATCCGAGCAGGAAGTCGGCACCCGGAACTCCCGTTGAATATGGGCCCGAGGCGTTGAAATTGTACGTACCATATAGGTTATTGTAGAAGGGGTTGTTGATCTCCAGACGTTCCATCGTGAAGCCAGCTTTAAACGTATGGTGTCCCCAAACCTTGCTGAAGTTGTCCTGCAGTTCATACGTGTTCTGGTAGCGCGGCTGCGGTCCATCGGAGCTGAACCCCAGGTCGAACAACCCTGTAACGTTCATGACCGGCAGGGAGTTATATTTGGCGGTCTGAGGGATAAGGCCGGTGAATCCATAGGTCGTTGGATCCACGGAATTTACAGGCAGGACGGCCTGATAGTTGAAACGAACATAGCCAAAGCGGAATTCATTCAAAGTAGTCGGTGAGAAAGTGTGGCTCCAGTCTACCGTGTATTGATTCGTTGTCTCCTTGTTCGTATCGGGGAAGCCGGGCAGCGTAGCTCCCACAAACGGTATGTCATTCGAGAACGGTTCCTTCTCGTACATACTGTAGAACCAGAGCGAATCGTTCTGCCGCAACTTATAGTCGATCCGATAGAGATATTGGTTGTCCGAAAGCTTCTCGGCTGCGTTGTACGAATAATTGCACGTAATTGCGGTGGCGGGGTTGACGTTATTATTACAGGAGGAAGCATTTTGGGCCGCTGGGACGAACTGAGTCATCAGCTTCACCGCCAGCGGGTTGAAATCCTGCGTCGGGATAGCGTCAGTGGAGAAAAGAGTACTGAACAACGTTCCTGGCGCACACGGAACTCCGCCGCTAACGGGACACGGAGACGCGCTGTCACCGTACAAGGCGGTCGGACTGGGATTGCTACCGATGATCTCGCCCGAGGGACCAAAGTTGCCGCCGGCTTGGGCCGGGGAGTAGACCGGGGTTGTGCCGTAACCAGTCTGTGGCAATCTTTCGCGCTCACCCTGATAGGAGAAGAAGAAGAAGGCTTTATCCTTGACGATCGGGCCTCCTATCGTTGCACCAAATTGGTTCCGGTGAAAGGGAGTGGCGGGTAGACCCGCAAGCCCTTCAAAATAGTTTCGGCCATCGAGGAAAGTGTCGCGGTAGAACTCGAACCCATCGCCATGGAAGGCATTCGCGCCCGACTTAATGGTGGCATTCATAATGGCACCCGAGTTGCGCCCATACTCTGGGTTAATGGTGCTCGTAACCATGTTGAACTCGCCGATGGCGTCCGGACTCGGCACAAGCAGGTTGTCGTTCAAGGAAGCGTCGTTGGCGTCAATGCCATTAATCAGGAAGGCGTTCTGCTGTGATCCCGAACCGTTCGTCGAATAGGATCCGAAGCGATCGGACGCAGCCACCACGCCCGGCTCGAGTTGCTGCAACTGGGTCCAGTTGCGGCCGTTCAACGGTATATCCACGATTTGGTTTCCGCTTATGACGGTCCCCTGCTGCATGCTCGTGGTTTCCACTTGGACGGCATTGGCTTCGACGACGATTTCCTGGGAGGCAGCACCAACAGCCAGCTTCACTTCCAGATTGTAGGTTTGATTCAGATCCACGTGAATGCCCGAAGCCTGGTACGCCTTGAAACCGGTCTGCTCGGCCCGGACCCTATAGTCGCCTATGAGCACTTGCGGGAAGGTAAAGACGCCATCCTTGTTCGTCGTGGTTACGTAATTGATGCCCGTGGCCGTATTGGTCGCGGTTATCTTTACGCCGACCATCACAGCTCCCGTCGCATCAACCGCCGTGCCGCGGATGCTGGCGTATACGTTATCGGCTGCGGCCGGTGTGGCGCACACCAGTGCAAAGACAAAAAGAAGGCTGAGAACCAAAAATCGCTGTTTCATTTTGACCCTCCAGTGGCCAAACGTCACTAGAAACTCCGTTGAACACTCTTTGGAGCGTGCGGCGAGCTCCGAGAGCAACGCTTTCAATAGGCAATCGAAATTCCAAAATAATTGAAATTTGTCGCTTTATTTTCAATGAATTACGGGAGCATGAGGAATAAAATATGGTTTATGGAACTTCGCAACCCCCGCACCCATGAAAAACTGTATTCTGCGGCTGAGTTGAGCCTCAGACCTTAAGGCATTCCAGTTCGGCGAGCGTGATAGAATGCTGCCCACAAGTGAAGTCGGATCTGACATACGCACAGGCCACCGATGTGGTGGATTCGGTTCCATTCCTTGACCTGCGCCGCCAGTACGAGGGCATCCGCGAAGCAGTGCTGGCCGCCATCACGCGGGTGTGTGATTCGCAGAGCTTCGTTCTCGGTCCGGAGGTCGAGGCGCTCGAGCAGGAAATTGCCGCTCTGACGGGAGCAGCTTGGGCCGTCGGTTGCGCGTCCGGAACGGAAGCCCTGTGGCTGGCGCTAGTCGCTGCGGGCGTAAAGCCCGGCGACTCGGTCATCACCACCGCCTTCAGTTTCTTCGCTTCGGCCAGTGCAATTGTGCGGGCGGGCGCGACGCCGGTCTTTGTGGACGTCGATCCCGGCACCCTGAATCTGGATGCGACGCTGGTTGGCCGGAAACTCCGCGATCGGCAGCTCCACACAACGCTCCGCACGACGCAACTCGAAAATATTCGCGCAATTCTCCCCGTGCATCTTTACGGGCAATGCGCTGACATGGACCGGTTCGACCGCATCGCGCAAGAGTTTGAAGTTGCAATTGTGGAGGACGCCGCGCAGGCGATTGGCGCCGAGTGGGGCGGACGCGGCGCGGGCTCGCTCGGTGTAACCGCCGCCTTCAGTTTCTATCCCACCAAGAACCTGAGCGCCTATGGAGATGCGGGCATCGTTACCACTACTTGCCCGCGAATGGCCGAGCACATGCGGCAATTGCGCAACCATGGCAGCCCGCGGCGCTACTACCATTACGAGTTTGGCTGGAACGGACGCATGGACGCCATTCAGGCAGCGGTGCTGCGCGTGAAGCTGGCCCACATCGCGGACTGGAACCGGAGTCGCCAGCAGCACGCTGCGACCTACGACCGGCTGTTTGCCGGCTCCGGACTGATTTCCAATCAGACGTCGAACCAAAGCGGCGCGCCGGTGCGCTTGCTCTCGCGGACTCCGCAGGCTAAACACGTGTTTCATCAGTATGTGATTCGCGCCCAACGGCGCGATGATCTGCGCAAGTTCCTTGCGGATCGAAAAATTGGATCGGAAATCTACTACCCGCTGCCGCTGCACTTGCAACCCGTTTTTTCCTACCTCGGATTGAAGGCGGGAGACATGCCGGTCTCGGAACAAGCTGCCCTGGAAGTGCTGGCTTTGCCGATGTTCCCGGAGCTGACCGAAGGCGAGATTCGTTGTGTGGTCGAGAGCATCGCCGACTTCTACAGTTGATTTAACGCAGAGGACGCGGAGATCGCAGAGATCACGGAGAAAAGAACTTCTTAAAGCTCTGCGCGCTCAGCATACTCTGCGGTTAGAGATTCTTGTCCTTACGTCGCCGCTTCCCTTTCTTACTTGCTTTGGTACTCACGGCTTTCTTACTCACATTCCGCACCGGCTGTTCTCCCGGTGCGAGCACCCGACGCACAATTGGCGTGTTGAGCTTGTACTTGCGCTCGGCAACTTTGCCACCTTCATCCTGCACCCGAATCACGAACGTTGGCAGCATGCCTTCCTTGTCGAAGTTCTCTTGCGAAACGGTAACCGGCAGGACGCCTTCCATGCGCTCGCGATATGCCGTCTCATAGCGATGGTGTTTCACGTTCCAGGTGAAGACGCGAAACTGGTTGAAGTCAAACGGCAGGCCATCCTTGGGCTCGGTCAGGACGGTCAAGTACTGCGCCACTTTCTTGTCTCCATCTTGAACCTGATTCAGCACGAAAAACGCGACAATGCGCTGGCCTTCCGCATATTGCGCAACGTCGAGCGGGACATCGAGATCGATCATGCGGGCCAGCACCCAGCCGACGCGGTTGTTGGAGTCGCGCACCAGCCACCAATCCTCGAGCACCGGAACAGGCTTCTTGTCCTGTTCATCCTTGTTGCTACTTGGTGTGGAAGAGCGCGACGGCGGCGCAACCGCGCCAGGCTTCTCGGCTGTGCCTCGTTTCAAGAGCGCCAACTTCTCTCCGGAAGAAATCTGATAGAGATGTTCGGTGTCGCGTCCCGGTTCGACGTGCAGGTTCGTGTCATTGCGGGTCGCGCCTTGCGCTTGCACAGGATCGTTCTGATTGTCGGCGGTCAGCTTCTGGATCTTATCGAAGACGTCCTGACCGACGAGGTAGCGCTGCTCCACCCATCCCGTCGCGCCGGTCGCGGTGCGCACTTTGACGAAGCGGCGATCGTGGTCGAGAACCTCCACGCGTTCGCCGTTCTTGACCACTCCGGCTTTTTCGTAGACTGCAGCCACGTGGTCGCGCAGGATGGCCTGAACTCCGGAAACGTAAGCGATCTCCAGAACGCGGCCGCGGCCGCGATTGCAGCCCGCAAAAAATATTGCGATCGCCAAACAGAGTGCGATCGCCAACGATGGTAGCTTCGACGATCGTGATTTCGACGATCGAGGCAGAGATGTAGGGAGGAACTTCACCGGATGAAACTTTTACTATAGCGCGACGCGATGGCGCTGGAAAGTGAGCGGCACGTAATAAGCTCTGCGCGGCGGTGGAATCCCAGGTCTCGAAAAGCGCGAGACCCAGGGCAGCCGGCCTCTTGAAGGTTAATTCGCCGTCACTGGAATGGTGTACGTGATGGTCGATCCGGTATAGCTCACCACAATCGAGTAGGGCCCTGGCGGCGTGGGTGCAATCGCGGTACAAAACACGGGGTCGGTGCCGTTCACGCATGTAATATAGGTTGTATTGCTGGGGGTAAATGTTGCGCTGGTGGTAACGTCTGTGTTGCCATTTGCCTGTACGACGAATCCCGGGGATGTCCCACCCTTGGAGCCGGTGAAGGTCCAGGTATTCGGGGTGAGAACCGTCAGACTGGTGATGACAATGTACACAGTGGCCGAGGCTGTCCCGCTGAGGCCCTGCGCGGAGGCTGTCACCGTGGCCGTGCCCAAGCCCACTCCATCGGCTACACCGCTGGTTTCGTTGATCGTCAGTACGGTGGGAGTATCGCTCGACCAGTCCACGCCGCTCTTGATCTGGGATCTCGTATTGTCCTGGTAGGTGCCCCACGCCTGCAAAGTCGTCGACTGGCCAAGAACGACGTTGGGGCTTGGCGGTTGGACCGCGATCGACACGAGACTGTTAGACTGGAAAAAACCCTGGCAGCCGATCCCAAAGGCAAGTGCAACCAGAACTGTGAAAGCAATCGTCAACGCCAGTTTGCGCCCAGTGAACATAGAGAATCGCCTCAATACCGCAATTTTAACAGAACTCCCGGCCGCTCGGTTCCCGAGCGTATCACTTCAGTCATACTTCGGAACCCTGCTCGCAGCAGGCCCGTTCTCGATTATAAAGAACGGGGCGCGATCCCGAACTTGCGCAGCGTTTGCGGGCGACCGCGGATTTTTCGACGCTGCAAACAAGTGCACAGGTCCTTCGCTTCGCTCAAGATGACAGCATTTGGGGATGACAACATTGACGGGTTAACGACGCTGGGGAGATTGGCTGAAAGCTGACAACTGATAGCTGACAGACTGACAGCTCTTGCTCACTTTGGGCGCTTTTTCCCGGCGTTCGCGATGCGCTGGTCGATTGGCTTCCGACCGACGAAGCCCTCGTTGGTCCCGTGCCAATGTGTGATCGCCAGCTCGCCCAGTTTCCAGCACAGCAGGAGGGTCTCGCCCTCGACCTTACAGGGGAAATCGAGCAATCCGATGTCGAGATCTTTCACTTGCACGCCGGTCGCGTCGATTTCGGCGAGGGCGTCTTTGACGCGGCGAATCGCCTTCTCGCGCTCCGCCTTGCGCCGCGCCAGGTGGACCACATTCAGCAGCGTGCCACCGTTGAGAAAAACGCGGTGCGCCGTGGCTTGCAGCTCCGCGTCCACCTCTTCAATCAGCTTCTTGCCGTGGATTGCCTGCTTGAGCAGCGATTCCAAAATCGGCAGCAGCATCTGCGCTTCATCTAGGGTAAAGGTCCGGTCGGACATGCTTCTATTCTACTGGACTTCTTTACGTCTTTCTTCACCTGGCTGCGAAAAGATCCGAATCCTCAACTCCGAGACTCGGGATTATAGGCGTCCATCCCAGCCGCCGCTGCTTCGGATGGGGCGGGCAACTTCGAAATGAACAAACTCCCGGGGCAAGTGCGGCGCGCCTCCACCGCCAGGTAGCGGAGACCTAGGGCCATTACCGCCACGAGGACTACCATGTTCCGAAGGTCGTCGAGGCTGGTTGGGCTGACACCGATCAGATCGATTACGATTAGAAACAGCACGAAGACGGCCAACGTCATGCCGGCCTTCGAACGGGATACTACCGAGCGCACAACGATCAGCGCCATCGGCAACGCGATCGGCTGGACATCATATTGCATGATGCGCGGATTCAGCAGGATGGTCCCGACCAGCAGCACCGGAATCCAGCTCTCGGCGGAAATACGGCGTTCGCGGTAAAGATTGCTGAAGTAGAAGAGCACGGCGAAGAGAGCGCCGCCATAGATCAAGAACGCCACCGTGGTCGGCGTCGAATAGGGCAATCGGTGCCGGTACAAGACGCGCCCAAGAACTCCCGCGGGGCTTAATCCGAAATCACTGTTGAACTGGAACTGCAGGCCGACACTCGTCAGGTACTCGCGAAACTGGGCTGGCCAGAGCCAGCTTTGCAAGGCCAGGAGGCTGAGGCCAGCGGCTGCCACGCCACTCGCCTTGAGCCACTGCCGCTCTCCCGAAAGCAGCGGAATTGCCAGCAGTGTCAGCAAAGGGAGCTTGAAGCAGCCGGCGAGCAGTACCGCCAGGTAGAACCAGCGCCAAATACCCCGCTTCCAACCAAGTACGGCTGCGGTGAAAATCGATCCATAGAAGATGCAGGCAACATTTCCGCTCAGGATAACGTCGCCCGTCATGAGCCCCGGAAAAAAAATCGCGAGGGGGACAGCGTACTGCATTACAGCACGGTCCTGAGGGCGGAAGCATTGTGTTCCAGCCCACACCTGTCCCACAAAACCCGCGCTATAGATTGTCCAATACAGGACCGCAGCCATCGATAGGGGGAGGAGATTGAACGCACGCAGCGCCAGCAGCGTCAGCGGCGGGTAAACGTAAGCGAAGGCGTGCTGCCCGGCGGCTTGCGCCGCATATTGCCGGGCCAATCCCACTGCATAGGGATCCAGCCCAGCACGTAGGGTTTGCATCGCCCGGTAGTAAGTACCTACGTCCCAGCCTCGACCGGGTGTGTAAAGGGTCATCCCGCCAAGGGAGATGAACGAGGCCAACCAGACAAAACGAAGAATGCTGCGCTGATACGAACTGGGTCGCGAAGGTTGTGACAAAAAGACTCGTCCCCTTTTCCAGCCTAACCAGCCAATTTCCTATGCGACGATCTTTGCTCCGCTTCCGTCCGGAAGCGTCTCGATCTGGTCCGGAGGTGTTTCGTTTTCTATCAGGAGTTCGTTGGACTGAAATCCTCCGCGCATGGAGGGCGATGAGTTGTACGGATGGCGCCGCTGCCAAGTCAAGAACTGATTGACGGCGTAGTTCCAGACTGAACTGACCGCCGCCCCCGCCAACCCTGCCACATACCAGGGCAGGTGCAACTGCAATAGCGAGCGAGCGCAGCTCACATTCGCCAACACACCAAGGGAGCAGGCGATCCAGAACGTGACCAGCCCGGCCCACATGCGGAAACCACGCAAACGCCGGTCGTAATAGGTGATCAGGTTATTAAGAAAGAAATTTATCGTCATCGCCGCAAACGTGGCCACTATCTGCGAGGCACTGAAGTCGAGGTGCTGCACCCGGAACAGGAATGCCAGGCAGGAGAGATGCACCGCCAGCCCGGTGGCGCCGACCAGCGCGAAAGCGGCAAATCGTGGCGGCACCAGCCCACCCAGGAGCTTGTTGACGATCAAGAAGAGGCATTCGACGGCAGCATTTGCGTCGAGCTTGCTTTCGCCCCATGTCCGGGTGCGGAAATGGTAGCCGACCTCTCCGAGACGGACGGGACGATCGCTAGAGGCAAGCATGTCCACCAGGATCTTGAAGCCGCCGTCCTGCAACCGGTGAACAACCCGGTGAAAGTAAGCGCGGCTGACCACGAAAAATCCGCTCATGGGGTCACTCACCTGGCAACGGCACACGAGCCGGCTGAGCCTCTTCCCCAGGCTGCTCAGCCATACCCGCTCACGAGCAAAGTCCCCCATGCAACCGCCCTCGCTATTTCGGGTGGCCACAACCACGTCCAGTTTCTCCGAACGCAGCCGGACGACCATCTCGGGAAGAATGCTCTCGTCGTGCTGCAGGTCGGCATCCATGATTGCGATGCATTCGGCGGGCGTCGCCAGCATGCCTTCTATACATGCCGAGGAGAGTCCTCGACGTCCAACGCGGTGCAGCAATCGAATGCGGCGGTCCCGCGCGGCATAATCGCGAATCAACTCGGCCGTGCCATCCGGCGAATCGTCGTCAACAAAGATTAACTCCCATTCGAAACCGTGCAGCACCCGCTGCAAGCGCGCGATCAGTCCCGCTACGTTCCCGCGTTCGTTATATGTGGGGACTACGACGGCAAGATCGATCCGGTCATGTGGCCGCTTCTGGGCAAGCGGCGCAGTTGCCTCATGACCGGTCGCGGCTGCAATGGAATCAGTCATCATTTCGCTAAGTGCAGAACACCCAACCTCCACATCGAAAACTGCCGCCGTTTGAGCGCACAACAATTGTCAACTGTTATTTTAGCCCGGTTGCAGCCCTCCGCACCCATGCTATTTTCAAGGGACGGACATGGACACGCCGCCTCCAGCGTTTTCCCAATCCATACCGCGAAATATATGCGCTTTCGGCCTGACTTCGTTTCTCAACGATACGGCGAGCGAAATGGCTTACTGGGTGCTGCCTGCCTTTCTCGGATCGCTCGGCGCCGGGCCGGCGCAACTTGGGATCATCGAAGGCATCGCCGAGAGTGTGGCTTCTTTCGCCAAGCTCTTTTCTGGCTACGTGACCGACAAGGTTTCGCATCGCAAGCCCATCGTGGTCGGCGGATACTTCGTGGCCAATGCAGTGAAGCCGGTGCTGGCACTGGCTTCTTCGTGGTGGCAAATTCTCGGGATTCGTTTTTGCGATCGCTTTGCCAAAGGCGTGCGCGGAACCGCCCGCGACGTCATGGTGGCTGAGTCGGTGGACAAATCGGCGCTCGGCTCGGCCTACGGCCTGATTCAAGCCATGGATTCCGCCGGTGCTATCTCCGGCCCGCTGCTGGCGCTGGCAGTGATTGGACGCTTCGGCATGCGTGGCGTGTTCGCCTCGGCGGCGATCCCGGGCGCTTTGTGCGTACTCGTGGCCTGGGTCGGGATTCGCGAGGTGCACCGGGCTGGCAGGCCGCTTACCGAAACTGGAGCGAGTCCGGAGTGGCCGCAGCCGCAAGCGGATGTCCCTACGCCGGCTCGCGAGAGCCCTCGTCGCTCCACTGGCAAATCGGAGTGGTTCCCGAAATTGCCGCTCAGATTTTACTACGTGCTGGCAGTCGTCACATTGTTTTCGCTGGGAAATTCCAGTGACATGTTTCTTGTGCTGCGGGCCGGAAACATCGGCATTCCGGCTTCTCGGGCACCGCTACTGGGACTGGTCTTCAACATCATGTTCACGCTGCTGTCCTGGCCGGCGGGCAAGTTCAGCGACCGCTTCTCACGCTCGGCGATCGCCGCCGCCGGATATTTTGTTTTCGCCATCGTCTATTTTGTCTTCGCGCTCGCGCCGTCGCAGTTGGCAATCTGGCTGACCATGGCCTTCTACGGACTCTTCTATGCGCTGACCAACCCCGTGCTCAAGGCGCTGGTCGTCGAAAGCGTGGCGGGCGATGTCCGGGGCCGGGCGCTGGGAATTTATTCTTTTCTCACCAGCGTAACGACGCTGCTCTCGAGCGTGATCACCGGAGCGCTTTGGAAGGCCTATGGGCCGGCGGTCCCGTTCTATTTTTCGGCAGGAATCGCTGCGTTCTCTGCGGTGGCGCTGCTCGCGCACCATACGATATCAAATCCGGGCTCGCGATTACGTCTTCGCATATTTCAACCACTTTAGAATTTCCGGCAGGGTTGCGCGTTTCCCATAGATGAGTATGCCGACGCGGTAAATGCGCGCGCAGAGCGCCAGGAGTCCGGCGATGGTCGCGATCAACAAGAACAGGGAGAGAGCGATCTGCCACAAGGGCGGCGTTTGGATTACGATGCGCGCATACATTAACACCGGCGAGAGGAACGGAACCATCGACAACCAGACGACCGCCGGGGCGTCGGGCGTTTTCACAGCTGAATTCAGCATGAACACGGAAATGACGAGCGGAATCACGATAATGAATTGGAGTTGCTGGCCTTCTTGTTCGGTCGTAGTAATCGCTCCGATGGCTGCGTACAGAGCGCTGAAAAGCAGATACCCAAGCAAGAAGAAACCCGCAAATGCCACCAGCACTCCGGGGGAAACTTGGAGCTGGCTGAGATCCACGCTCATGGCCAGGGAAGGCAAAGCGAATACACCGGCCATCACTGCCCAGACCACGATCTGCGTCAGGCCAACCGCGCCCACCCCAAAAATTTTGCCGATCATAAGTTCGGTTGAAGTCGCGGAAGAGAGCAGCACTTCCATGACGCGCGAGTTCTTTTCCTCCAGCACGGAACGCATTACAGAAATGCCATAGAGGAGCACGGCCATGTAAATCAGCATAACCATGACCACGACCTCCAGTAACTTCTTCCCGCTGCTATCTTTGGTCTCCTGACCGCGTTCAATGCGGATCGCCTCGACTTTTACCGGCTTGAGCACTAGGTCAGCTTGATCGCCGGTGAAACCATTCCTGGAAAGACGTGCGTACTGAATAATCCGGTTCAATTCTCCGCTCAGACGCGATCTTTCCGCGAAACCGGCCATGTTGCGGCTGGCCCAAGTGACCTTCCCATCCGCAATCGCGTCGTCGCTCAGCCAAAGGTAGCCGTCGATGGCCTGCGAGGCCACCTTGCCGCGTAAGACGGCGCGCTCCGCTTCGGTGGGATTGGAATCCACGTCAATGATGTACTGCTTGTCAGACGCCGGTTTGTCAGCGTTGGTTTCGGAGCCAACCTCGTCGTCGCTGTCGCTGGCGGCTGAATTGGCGGACAACAATCGCTGGCGGACTATCTCGCCGAATTGCGGGGTTGAGGTTACAACTACGACATGCTGGATTCTCTCGCCCATGGTGGCAAGCTTTACGGGCAGCACCATCAGCACAGTCATGAGGGCGGGGGCTAGCAAGGTGAGCGCCAAGAAGGTACGCGTGCGCACGCGCTCCAGGTATTCGCGCTTGATAATCAACCAGGTGTTACGCATTGGGCTTGCTCACGGCCTCGATAAAGATTTCTTCGAGCGAGGGTTGCATCACTTCAAACCGGTCCAGCCGGGCTTTCGAACACGCCTTCTGAAGAAGTTCCTGCGTATCGGCACCGGGCATAAGCCGTACTTCCACATAGTTGCCGTAGTCGTTAAAGGATTGAACGAGCGTCGGCACGTGCAAAAAACCGGCATCGCCGTCGTATTTTATCTGGACGCTGCAATGGCCATAGTTGGCCTTGATCTGATCCAAATCGCCTTCGAGGACGGCGCGCCCGCGATTGATCAGGCAGATCGACTGGCACAAACGTTCCGCCTGATCCATGCGGTGAGTCGATAACAGGATAGTCTTACCGTTTTTGGCCAGTTCGAGAAGAGCGTCTTTCAAGGCCAGCGCGCTGGCGGGGTCGAGCCCGGAGAAAGGCTCGTCCATGACGATCAATTCCGGATCGTGCAGTATCGCCCCGATAAACTGCACTTTCTGTTGCATGCCTTTCGAGAGCTCTTCCACTTTCTTGTCTATCCAGGCAGTCAATTCAAAACGCTCGCACCAATGATGGGCCCGTTTTGAGGCCTCGCCGCTCGTCAGTCCCTTGAGTTGAGCGAGAAGCACCAGGTGAGCCAGCACCTTCATTTTCTTGTAAAGGCCGCGCTCTTCGGGCAGATAGCCGAAGCGGTCAGTGTGGGTGCGGCTCAGCGGTTCTCCAAGAACAAAAACCTGGCCTGAATCGGGGACGATGATGCCGATGATCATGCGCAGCGTGCTGGTCTTGCCGGCCCCGTTTGGACCGAGTAAACCATAAATTCTGCCGGGCTGGATGCGAAGAGAAAGATTGTCGACGGCGACAAAGTCGTCATAACTCTTGCGGACATTGGCAAGTTCCACAGTATTCACTACCACCGGGGTCCGTTCGGATCCAGGTGACATCGCTGGCAATCGAGACGAGGTCATACTTAGTCAAGCAGTCTTAGTCAAGAGGCAAAATCATAGCACGCGCTGATAGGGGCTCGGGGAGGCTCTGGAATCTGGCCCTTTGCGGTTGGTGAGAGTTCGACTTGGTATCAGGTGGTTTGCTCGGCGATGGCGGATCGTTGCAACCAGAAATACGCGACCACAAGAAAAGCAACGCCCGCCACGCTGTCGAGAGCGACATCCCATATCGTTCCCGTGCGCGAGGGAATGTAGCTTTGGTGCCATTCATCGAGCGCGGCAACGATGGCGGTCCCGAGCCAGGACAAAAGCGCCGTGCGCAACAACAGAGTTGGGACTCGACCGAGCGTAGCCCGCCAGCCACGCAGCAGCAGCAGGCTCAACATGCCATAGCCGACCACGTGTCCGGTCTTGCGCAGATAGTGATGGAAGACGAGGAACCTGTAGAAATCTATGTGCCCGAACAGGCGCGTCAACAACATATAGAACATGCCGCCGGTGTGTTCTGACGAGAAGAAATCGGTGGACTCAAACATAATGAGTCCGATCCAGACCACAGCTGGCCACCAGGCGCGCAGAAGATTGGGACGAGACGCGGTCAAATCGGCCTCGTCCCTTATTCCGCCGCGTAGTTCGGAGCTTCGCGCGTGATCATGACGTCGTGCACATGGCTCTCACGCAGGCCAGCGGCGCTGATGCGCACGAATCGCGCCTTCTGCTGCAGTTCGGCGACTGTCTGGCATCCACAGTAACCCATGCCCGACTTCAGTCCGCCCACCATCTGGTGCACGATCATCGACACCGAACCACGATATGGGACGCGCCCTTCAATTCCCTCCGGCACCAACTTGCCCAGGCGGTTCGACTCCTCGCCCATTACCGGCATGGCCGTCGACGCATCTCCATCGGAGTTCTGGAAGTAGCGCTCGCTCGAGCCCGCGGCCATCGCTCCGAGCGAACCCATGCCGCGATATGCCTTGAAGGTGCGGCCTTGATACAGAATCAGTTCGCCTGGACTTTCATCCGTACCCGCAAACATCGATCCGATCATCACCGCGGAAGCACCCGCTGCCAGGGCTTTGCTGATATCGCCGGAATACTTGATGCCGCCGTCGGCAATCACAGGAACGCCCGAGTCGCGCGTAGCTCGCGTTGCCTCGGCGATCGCCGTAATCTGCGGAACTCCGACGCCGGTTACGATGCGCGTAGTGCAGATCGAGCCCGGCCCGATGCCGACCTTAACCCCGTCCACGCCGGCGCGCACCAGATCGCAGGCGCCATCGAAGGTCGCCACGTTGCCGGCAATCAGCTCCACCTCCGGCAACTTCGCTTTCACCTTCTTGACAGCTTCGATCACCAGAGCGGAATGTCCATGCGCGCTGTCAATTGCCAGCACGTCAACCTTCGCCTTCGCCAGTTCCTGGGCGCGCTCGAGGAAATCACCCGTCGCCCCGATCGCGGCACTCACCCGCAATCGCCCCTTATCATCCTTGGCGGCGCCCGGATATTTCAGCTTCTTCTGGATGTCTTTGACCGTGATCAAACCCTTCAGGATGTACTTGTCGTCCACCACTAACAGCTTTTCCACGCGGTGTTCGTGCAGAATCTCTTCCGCCTGCTCCAGCGTTGTCCCGACCGGGACTGTAATCAGGTTCTCTTTGGTCATTACCTTGCTGATCGGAATATCGAAACGCGTTTCGAAGCGCAGATCGCGATTGGTCAAAATGCCGACCAACTTTCCATCTTTCAGCGTGATCGGCACGCCGGAAATCTTGTATTTCTGCATGACATCGAGCGCGTCGGAAACCTTGGCATCCGGCGACATGGTGACCGGATCGACGATCATGCCGCTCTCCGACCGTTTCACCTTGTCTACTTCATTGGCTTGCTGATCGATCGTCAGGTTGCGGTGAATAATCCCGAGGCCTCCTTGCTGGGCCAGGGCAATCGCCATGTGCGACTCGGTCACCGTGTCCATGGCGGCGCTGATGATCGGAATATTCAACCGAATGTTGCGCGAGAGCTGAGTCTGCGTGTTGGTGTGGGCGGGCACGACTCCGGAATGCGCCGGTAGGAGCAATACGTCGTCGAATGTGAGGGCTTCGGGGACCGGGAAATGGATCATAGGATTTCGGATTAAACATCCATTGTAGGGAGCAGCCAGACATCAGGCAAATGTTGCTCCCGGATCAGGCTAACAGTACAAGATGCTTGCGGTGTCTGAAGGTCCTCGGAGCTTCCAAGCATGTTTGCCAAAAGGGTCTGAAACGCTGTACATTTCGAGTAATTACCCCGAGTTCGGATGCTCCGTGGAGGCTCTATGTTGTGTAACCTGCCATTTCGGATCGCACTCGCTTCAGTCTTGGTTCTGAACCTTGCACCTGGCCCGACAATTCTAAGTGCGCAGCAAGCGTTGGCTGATGTGCCAACCATCACGATCCGGGCCAGCACTCGGCTGGTCGTGGTCGATGTGGTCGTAACCGACAAGAAGGGTCAGCCCGTGACCGGCTTGAAGCCCGAAGACTTTGCGCTCGAGGAAAACGGAAAAAAGCAGAAGATTTCCGTGTTCGTCCCGCCTGGCATAGCCAACAACACTTCCGCCGCACCTGCCCCTGCTGGCGTTCTTTCCAACCATCCAGAGAATGTCCTTCCCAGCGGCGTTCCGACCGTGCTGCTTCTGGATGCGACCAATTCTTCCTTCAGTAACCAGGCTTATGCCCGTTCGCAGATGCTGCAGTATGTCGTTGAACAGAGCCGTGCCGGACAACCCATGGCGGTAGTTACTTTGACCGACCGGCTCCGCGTCCTTCAGGATTTCACGAGCGATCCTCAGATTCTTTTGACGGCCATCAGGAACTTCAAGCCGCAGGCGCAGATCTTGGAGACAACCGAACCGCTATTATCGAGTGTAACCGGGGAGCTGATCAGCTTCAGCAACATACAGATCGGCTACAACACTGAAAGGCGCATTCTGATCACTCTGGACGCCATGCGCGACCTGACGCGCATGCTGGGAGGTCTGCAGGGCCGGAAGAACGTGGTCTGGCTTACCGCGAGCTTGCCGTTTGACCTGATTCCGGAAGATCGCAACATCAGCGACGCGGAATTAAGGGCAGAGCTGCCCGGTCAGGGAAGACAGAGGTCGGTGGCGGTGAATTCCGCCGGTGCTCAGGCGGCGGAGCAGCGCGAGCTGCATAACCCAGAAATCCGCCAGGCCGAAGCGCAGTTCGCGAGCGCCGGCATCGCGATCTATCCGGTCGATCTCCGCGGCTTGGTCAGCGGGATGGAGAACTCCGCGAATCGCGGAGGCCAAGTCTACGGCAACCAGGCCGCAGTGAGCGAGAGGGCGTTGGCTCGGGTTTCCGGCATGCAGGCTAGTCAGGGCACGATGGAAGAAGTAGCGGCACAGACGGGCGGCAAAGCCTACTTCAATGAGAACGAAATCAAGGATGGCATTGCGCTCGCGGTATCCGACGATAAAGCTTCCTACTCTCTTGGTTACTATCCCGAGAACAAGAAGTGGGACGGGAAGTTGCGCAACATCAAGATCAAAGTGGCGCAGGGCGAAGCTCAACTCCGCTATCGCAAGGGCTATTTTGCGATTGAACCCGGGCTGATCAAAGATCACAACTACGAGCAGGATGTGGTTGCGGCTCTGGCTGTCGGCGCTCCCGCCACCCAGATCTCGTTCAAGGCGCAGGCGAAGCCCTCCGATCCGGGCAAAATTCGGGTCGTTTTTCTGGTGGATGCCCACACGCTGACGGCAGAAGATTCGGGCAGCAGCAAGAAAATGAATGTGAGTCTCTACGCTACCATCTGGGGATCGGGCGACAAGAGTCTGGCAACCAACGGCATTAAGGTGGACAAATCATTCGACGCCGCGACCTATCAGCAGATACTCGATCACGGCATGATGGTGCCGATTGACTTGCCAATCCCTGCCGGGGGCAAGGAACTTCGCCTGGCGGTGCTCGATAACAAGACCGGCTTCATTGGCACCGTGAGCGGGCCGCTGGGACAATAGATCAGATCAGTGCGCATTTATAAGAAATGAAGGGCGTCCATTTCGGACGCCCCCTTTTGTTCTCTTTCAGTAAATTCGAGACCGTGGCGAACTACTCTTTCTTGTCGCTGCCCTCAGTCTTACCCTCAGCCTCATTGGCGGCCATGTCCTTCTGCGCCTGGGCTTCGGCATCAGCGCTTTCCATTGCCTTGCGGTTTTCCTCGGCACGTTTGGCGCGGATTTCGGCGCGCTTCTGGCGTTTTTCATCGAGCACCTGCTCGCTGCCCAGCAATTCGATGAACGCCTTTTCGGCGCCATCGCCTTTGCGCCACGCGGTGCGTACGATGCGGAGATATCCGCCCTTGCGGTCGCCGAAGCGCGGAGCCACGGTGTCGAACAGCTTGCGGACAGCTTCGTCCGTCATCAGATAGGACGCCGCCTGCCGCCGCGCCGCCAGATCGCCCTGCTTGCCTAGGGTGATCATCTTCTCGACCTGCGGACGCACCGCCTTGGCCTTGATCACGGTCGTCTCAATGCGTTCTTCCATGATGATCGAAGTGACCATGTTGCGCAGCATGGCGCGCCGATGCGAAGTGGTCCGTCCTAACTTGTATCCTGCAACTTT
>JBEKQC010000049.1:0-35441 GCA_049520095.1 Terriglobales bacterium | reverse complement strand
CACGAATCCGCCACCGCCAGCTTCGCCCGCGCGATAAACTCCGAATCCGGATAGGTGTTGATCAGCGTCTGCAGCGTCATCCGCGCCACGTCGAAGCGGTTGTGCTTCATGGCATCCATGGCGCGATCAAATAGCACCTTGTCGGGCTGTTTCGACCCGACGTTGGCCAGCGGATTCACCGATTTCTTGTTGGTGCATGCCACCGTCAACGCCAGCAGCAATGCGAGAAGTACAACAATAGGACTACGACGCATAGAACACCTCAAACCCTTTCACCACGGAGGCACTGAGACACGGAGAGAACCGATAATAGATCTTCTCCGTGACTCCGTGTCTCCGTGTCTCCGTGGTGGAATTGACTCTACACCCTCTGCAAACTAGCGCTCCGCGCCGCTTCGAGCAAAGCCGACGCATTCACCGCCGCGTCGCCCTTGCCAAACACCGCGTTCCCCGCCACCAGAATCTCGGCTCCGGCGCGCACCACGTCCGCCACCGTATCCATCGCCACGCCGCCGTCTACTTCGATGCGGTACTGGTATCCTCGCGCCGCGCGAATCTCGGCCAACTTCGTCATTTTATGCAACGTTTCCGGGATAAACTTCTGCCCGCCAAACCCTGGATTCACACTCATCACCAGCACGTAATCCACAATGTCGAGCACTTCGCCGAGGGTCTCCACCGGCGTCGCCGGATTGATCACGACCCCCGCCCGGCAGTTATGGCTCTTAATAAGATGCAGCGTCCGGTTCAAATGCAGGCACGCCTCCTGATGCACCGATATCCAATCAGCTCCCGCATCTGCAAACTCGGGGATGAACTGGTCGGCGTTTTCTATCATCAGATGGCAGTCCAGCGGGAGCCGAGTTGCCCGGCGCAAAGATTTCACCACCGGAGGCCCAATCGTTAGATTAGGCACAAAATGCCCGTCCATGATGTCAACATGGATCACGCTACCGCCGCCCGCCGTCGCCCGCCCCACCTGGTCCGCCAGATGGGCGAAATCCGCCGAGAGTATCGAGGGTGCAAGTTCGATCAAGACAAGGGTCCAGAAGTATAGGGTCAGCGCTGTGGAAATTCTAGCACGGTGGGGAGGGGGAGAGCAGCGGCACAATCGAAGTCGGTTAGGGATCGCTTCAGCGTGAAATCGCGTGTTTACGTCAACTTCATCGTTCGAGCCCTGACTTGCCGCTCCGTATCAAATAAATCGCGGATGTGCGTCATTCTCTCTGGGAAATATTGCCCCAGCCAATCTAGCCAAATGTCGATGGAGTTTCCAAATGGGTAGCATTCCAGAGAAGCGCCACTCTCCAACAACAATCTAACGAACGACGGATGGCCGGTGTGCGCTGCGAGGGAGAGAGCCGTGTCGCGATGATTGTTCCGTCTGTCAAGGTCGGCACCTTTTTCGATGAGCAGCCTTCCGATGCTTGTGTCGCCCTCCATTGCAGCGATCATCAGCAGAGTCCAAGAATACTGATTACAGAGATTAGGACTCAGCCCCGCCTCCAATTCCTTTCGGAGATGGACGATGTCGCCCCTCTTGATGACTCTGCTCGCCTCGTTGAAGGTCATCGCGCAGAACCTTCCTCGCTCCCTACGTCAGGAAATCGAGTTCAATTGTAATCGCGCTTCCGTGCCTGAGGGTCAGTTGGCGATAAATCCCGATTTCACTAACAACTGCATTCTTAAGAGCCGCCAGCCAATCTAAGCCCCAAAGCGAGAGCTCTTCACGTCTTCTGCCAGCGCCCCCGCCAGAGCCTTCCTAACCCCCTCCACTCCCTCCGCCATAGCAAACTTCAGCTTCTCAATCCCCTCGCCGGTCACCGCCGAAATCGGATAAAGCTTCAGCTTCTTGCGCGTCGCCCACTGCTTCAGTTTCTTGAGCTTCTCCGGATTCGCCACGTCGATCTTGTTCGCGACCATGAGAGTCGGCTTCGTTTCCAAGCCCGCGCCGAAACTCGCTAGCTCGCCCCGGATCACCTCGACGTCTTTCGCCACATCGTCCCGCCCGCTGCTGTCCGAGACATCCACCATATGCACCAGCAAACGCGTGCGCTCGATGTGCCGCAGAAATTGCGTGCCCAGGCCCGATCCGGTGTGCGCGCCTTCGATCAAGCCCGGAATGTCGGCAACCACGAAACTCGTTTCCTTCCCCTTGTCTCCCGCCAGCACAACACCAAGGTTAGGTTCCAGCGTGGTAAACGGATAATCGGCAACCTTCGGCCGAGCCGCCGAGATGCGCGAAATCAGCGTCGACTTGCCCACATTCGGATAGCCCACGAGGCCGACATCGGCGAGCAGCTTCAACTCCAGCCGGAAGTTGCGTTCTTCCCCCGGACGTCCTTCTTCGTGCTCGCGCGGCGCCTGATGCGTCGAAGTGGCAAACTGCGCGTTTCCGCGACCGCCGCGTCCACCACGTGCGATTACGACCCGTTCATCGGGACGCGAAAAATCGTAAACCTTCTCGCCCGTATCTTCGTCGTACACGATCGTGCCCACGGGCACCTTCAGCACAATCCCCTCGCCGTCGCGGCCCGTTTTCTTGGAGCCCTCGCCGTGCCGTCCGCGCTCGGCCGTGTATTCAGGATTGAACCGGAAATGCACCAGCGTATTATGGCGCTCGCTCGACTCCATCCAGATGTCGCCACCCCTGCCGCCGTCGCCGCCCGAAGGCCCGCCTCGCGGAACGAACTTCTCCCGCCGGAAGGCCATGCAGCCGTTGCCGCCGTCGCCCGCCTTCACTCGAATTTTGGCTTCATCGATGAACATGACGTGTGGCGCGGACGCTCTTGTCCGCGAAACGAAAAAGCCTCGACTCGAAGCCGAGGCTGGCAAGTTTCCCGTAGAAACACGGCTTGCCGCATCTCCGCAGATGGGGCGGTCTCCGTTCCTACGATAAGTCTACGACCTATTTCGCTTCAACCGCTTCGGGCTCGACCATCACAAACTTTCCCATCGACCCTTTGTCGATGAACTTGATGCGACCCGTGATCTTGGCGAAGAGCGTGTCGTCTTTGCCGCGGCCAACGTTCAACCCCGGCTTAACCCGCGTGCCGCGCTGGCGGACGATGATCGTGCCGCCCGGCACCAGTTGTCCGCCAAAAGCCTTGAAACCAAGCCGCTGCGCGTTTGAGTCGCGCCCGTTTCGTGAAGTGCCTTGTCCTTTTTTATGCGCCATAAAGTCAGTTCCCGGTTCTCAGTGGCCAGTTGCCATTAATTCCAATCCCAATTTCCGTCACAGCAAGCTAAATTGTCATCCTGACCCTGAGCTTATCGAAGGGCAAGGGCAAGGATCCGCTACTTCTTTTTCTTCTTCGCCGCTGCCTTCTTCGCCGGCGATTTCTTCGCGTGCGCGTGCGCTACGGGCTTCGTCGCCTTTTTCCCCGGCCGCTTCGAAGTTTTCACTTCTGATTCGCCCTCGTGCGCGTGCTTCACCTTCTTCTCCTTCTTCGGAAGCTCAGGCGCTTTGAACGACTGCCCATCGAAAGCAATCTCGGTGATGCGGACGGCGGTGTAGTCCTGCCGGTGTCCACGCAGTTTTTTGTATTGCTTCTTGCGCTTGTAGTGGAAGACGAGGATTTTGTCGCCCCGTCCCTGCTCGACAACTTCGCCACTTACACTCGCCCCCGACCCCGCAGGCACAACGCTGCCCGCCTCGGCCGAAACCGCCAGCACGTCGCTGAACTGAACCTTCCCGTCCTTGTCTTCCTGTGTTTCCATCCGGATCACGTCGCCCGGGGCCACCCGATACTGCTTTCCACCTGCGCGGATCACCGCGTACATAGACTCTCCTTATCCTCGTGTGGGAACGGGCCTTTGCCCCGTCCAAGCCGAGCACAGCTCGACCGATACCATACGTATGCTTGCTGTTTTCCCGCTGCGGCTTCTGACCGGAAACGCGGCGCGGCCCCAGAACGGGTCCGCAAGTACAGGCAAACTCATCCAGTCTATCGTGCGCTGTGGAAATCGGTCAAACGGAACTGGACGGAAGCGAGTTCTTTCCGCTTAGCTCGATTCCGCGCAGTCGTCAATTCCAGTGGTGCGAGTGCCACCAAATTTTCTGAATGTCAAAGAGGACGCCGCGACACAGATAGATGGGTGTGTTTTCCTCGCCCATGCCAAAGCGCTGGAAGTGCTCAAACGCCTGAAACGACGTGCAGTTGTCGCGCACGTCGTCGAGGTTCCACTCGATCACGATCAGGTTCTTGTAGACCTGCGGCGGTGGACCCCAGTACCAGTGATTCTGGTGGCGGGAGTAAGCGCGTGGCAGGCCCAACTTGGGACCAAACAGATCAATCGCCCCCGCTTCGCCGTAGTTGCCGGCCCAGATGCCGGTCTGGGCGCGCTCGTCCGGTGGCAACGAGTTGTAGATGCCCGCGACCTCACTCGCCATCTCGGGCCATCCGAACTGGTCGGCGACCGCTTGCGGCAACAGCGACTCGTGGTGCACCTCGGACTTGGCGGGCTTGATACCGATGGCGGTTTGATAGGCGAGAAAGCGCTCGGGCGGCAGCATCCAGGTCATCAGCGGGACGAGGGGAAGCGACGCTAGCACGATGATGGCGACGACAGCGGCTCGTGCCCAGTTGGCCCGGTTCGCCAGCCACATTTCAAACACGACGGCGCCACCAGCCAGGACCATGGGATAGATCGGGAACACGTAGTAGTCTTTGCCGTGCGTGCCCTCCATCAAAACGAAGAAGACGACAAAGGTCACCCCCAGCACCCGCCACCGGCGGTCGCGCAGAAACCAGACTAGGCCCAAAAGCCACACCGGCAACAGGATCGGTTGCAGGGCGAGAATCTGCTGCTTGACGAACGCGACTGGGCCGAGCACGACGTTCTTGCCTTCACGGCGGACGTTGGCCAGGTCTTCGATGGTCGGAAAGTGATGCCGGATTTGCCAGACAATGTTCGGCAGAAAGAGCGCGACCGCGATCGCGCCGGCGATCCATATCCAAGGCCGCGCGAACTCGCGCCGATGCTGCGTTAAGAGCAGAGCAACGGTGAGCGCGAACCCGAAAGACAGCGTGGAGTGTTTATTCTCAAGCCCAAGTCCGGCGAGCACGCCAAACCACAGCCACAACCGCGAGTCTCCCGTACGCAAAATGCGAGCGACAACCCAAATGCAGCCCATCCAAAACAGCGGCTCGAAGGCATTCATGCTGAGGAAATTGTCCATTACCAGCACAGCGGGGCTAAGCAGAATGGCGAGGCCCGCCAGAAACTGCGCGTAACGTCCGCCGCCGAGTTCGCGGGCAATGAGCATGGTGAGCGCGATGAGTGCCGTGCCCGCGAGCGCGGGCAGAATGCGCAGCGCCGCCAGCGAACCGCCCATCCAGAGCGCGATTTTGGCGTATACGGCTATGAGCGGCGCGGCATCGACATAGCCCCAATCGAGATGACGGGCCATGTCGAGGTAATAAAGCTCGTCGCGAAAGTAGCCGTAGTGGCGGACGCTGGTGAAGACGTGCAACAGCAGTTTGGCTGTACAGAGGCCAATCAGAACGGCAACGGCAAGAGGCGGAAGCGCCGCACTGCGACGTTCCGGATCTAGCTGATCTTGTATCGGGTTAGCGGAGCCGGACTGCGCACTATCAGCAACAGCCATAAGCAGAGTTCCTCAGCCGAAACGCTTCTAAGATCGCTTCTCTGAGAATACTCTGAGAATGCTCTTTCGGAGCACCTCGGCCGAATCCAGCAAGATTCCGCCCGCGCGAACCTTCTCGACGAAGTGCTCGTAATCTAATTTGCCCATCCGAAGAACAACGCAGCCACTCCGAATGTGTCAATGAACCCATGCGCCAGAATGCACACCCATAGATTGCGTCCAGTCATCAAGTAAGCCGTCCCGAGAATCAGGCCAGCCATGCCTGAGTCCACCATGCCCGATGGACCCTTGTAGTAGTGTCCGTATCCGAAGAGCACGGACACCATCAAAACGCCGAACCAGTAGGCAGCCTTTGATCGGCCGCCCACGTCCGCCGCGCGGGTGACCAGGTAGCCGCGATAGCTGATCTCTTCTCCGAATGCGGCAAAGGTCCAGACGATAAGCAACCAGCGCAGTGCGACCATTGCATGGCCTGTGATTTCGTCAAAACCACTAGGCGCTTTTGCCACCGGCCAAAAGTGGGCCGTCAGCGGATCAATCACGAATTGACCGAGCAGGATTCTTACGGCAGCCGCCACGAGCGCGAACAAGACAGTTCGCTTCCACGAGACGGGCCAGCGCAAGCCAATCACACCCCATCCACCGTCTCGCACGCGCAGAGAAATCAGGCCCATCACGAACAAGATAGGCACTTCGTTGGGAATCACGTGATAGACGTTATGGCCGATCACAATCGCGCCCCCGACTACAAACTCCGCCAGGGAGATCCAGCGCTGCGTGGGAGTCAGGCGGCTTGGCTGGGACGAGGTGGGATCCACCGCGTCGAGCTCCGTCGTCCCGCTTGCATTGATCGATCCGTTCATTTGCTCCTCCTTCCGCAGTTGCCTCGCCCTGGATCGCCTTTAGGGGAGTACCAGCGATTTCCGGTATTGACCTACAAACCAGATCGCAATATAGGTGGTCAACATCACGAGCCCGGAGCCTGCCACCCAGCCGATCGGTACGATCCACCACCCCAGTACGTCCCTACCGTCCACGGGAACACTCCCAAATCCAAGTCGAAACGAGATTTCGGCGTCGCCCGCGCTGTTGGGAAAAACCCACAATCCCGCCGTGTGCGGATGGAATAATTTCGCCACCGCCACGAGCATGAGAACAACTCCGAGGAAATATCCAACGATGGAGCCGAGCAGCACAAAAAAGCCGGCGACGCTCAGGCTGGCCCAACGGAACAAGCTCTTGAGGATCTGCACCGGCGACCGGCTGACCTCGGCCCGGGCCAGCAGGCTGTCGGTTATGTATTGGCTCGCCAGCTCTTCGGGACTGCCCAAGCCATCCAACGCTGCGTCAACTGCAGCGGCCGTTGTTTCCCCGTCTGCGACCAATTTATCCATAATGTGGCTGCGCAACTCTTCGACGATTTCGCGGACCTCGTCGTCTCTCATACCGCGTAATCGTCCGCGTAACCTGCCTAGATACGCTTCGATTCTCTGCTGCGAGTCGCCTGGCATGGTCATCTATTCTCCCTTCGCGAACGGAGCGAGTAACTTGCTCATGCTCGACGAAAACCGCGTCCAGATTTTTGCCATTTCGATGGCTCGCTGTTTTCCGGCCGGCGTGAGGGCATAGTATTTCCGCGGATGTCCCGCATCCGACGCCACCCACTCGCTGCGCACCAGGCCCAGCGCCTTCAACCGGCTGAGCAGCGGATAAACGGTTCCCTCCGATACGATCAAATCGGAATCGCTCTCCAACCGTCGCAGAATCTCAAGCCCATAACGTCTGCCGTCCCACAAGGCAGCCAGGATCGCCAACTCAAGACATCCTTTGCGGAGCTGTACCTCCCACTTGTCTCCGGATTCTTGTTCGCCGTCGCGCCCCTTCATGCGAATACTATGCATTACACGGTATAGTGTTGTCAACAGCAAATGGGTTCGGGCCGGGCGGGGACGCCCAGCGTCACCGGCAAAGTCAAAGAGTGAACGGGGATTTTTCTCTCAGAACGCTTTTGCAGAATCCAGCAGAATCGTAACCGGCCCTTCGTTGACCAGTTCCACCTGCATGGTTTCTTGGAAGCGTCCGGTTTCCGCGCGCAGGCCGGCGGCGTGGATTTTCTCCAGAAAATATTCGTAGAGTTCGCGCGCCTGTTCGGGAGGAGCGGCCGCATCGAACGATGGACGCTTGCCGCGGCGCGCGTCTCCGTAGAGAGTGAACTGCGAAACCACCAGCAGCGCACCGCCAACCTCGGCGACTGACCGATTCATCTTGCCGCCAGCATCTTCAAAAATGCGCAGGCCGATTGTCTTCTCGGCAAGGTAGTCCGCGTCGGCGCGCGTATCTCCCGCTCCCACGCCCAGGAGCACCAGCAGGCCGCGGTGGATCTCGCCGGTGATCTCGCCGCCCACAGTCACTCGGGCACGGCTCACGCGCTGCACTACGGCGCGCATTTAACGTTTGGCCTCAGGGAGAACGAGCAGCGATTCCTGTCCCGCGAGCGCCTGCCAGCGGCCGTCGCGGTAGGTGAAGACGTCGGTGAAGCGGACGCGGGCCACAACCTTGCCGGAACTGTCCACCAGCGTGGCAAGCCCGCGCGTAAATCCCGAGTTCCCCTCGACGTGCGCGCGCATTTCTGCGAGGTGGTTCACGCCCGGCTTCTTGTTCGGGATGTGTTCCAGTGTCTGGCTGCGAGTATGCAGCGAGCCGTCGACATCGGCATCTTCGAATTCATCGGCCAGCATGCAGGCAACGGTGTCAGCGTCCTTGCGGCTAAGCGCCGCGGCCCAGTTTTGTTCGAGTGCGATGAGCGTGGCCTCGGTCTTCGGCTGATTCTTAGGGCAATCCGCGGCCAGTGCGGACAATGTGAGCGCCAGCGAAATGACAACCAGACTTAGAATTTTCACGCCCAAATCGTGACATGAGTCTCGCGCAATGAGCAAGTGTGGGGACGGGGCGATTTCGCGTTGACCCTCTTTGCCGCGGCTCCTACAATCCAAGTTTCCCTGCAAACGAACTCAAAGTTAGGGAGTTTCACACATGCGACTAACGTCGGCAAGAAAACTTGCTCTCGTCTGCCTGGCGATGACACTGGCATCCGTTGCGTTCGGGCAATCCGCGAGCACCGGCCATCACGATGTCGTGATCAAGAACGCCACGGTGATGACCGTGACCCACGGCAATATTAAAAACGGCGCCGTCTACATCAAGGACGGCAAGATCGCCGCAGTCGGCGAAAACGTGAATGCGCCCGCGAGCGCCACCGTCATTGATGCCGGAGGAAAATACCTGACTCCGGGCATCGTAGATTCGCACTCGCACATCGCTCTCGATGACGACGTCAACGAAGCGACCAGCCCGATCACGCCGCAAATGATGATGAAAGATGCCTTCAATTATCAGGACAAGGCCATCTACCGCGCCCTGGCCGGCGGCGTGACCACGTCGCTGCTGCTGCATGGATCGGCCAACATGATCGGTGGGCAGGCAGTCGTAATCAAGCACAAGTACGGCGCCTCCCGCGATGAAATGCTGTTCCCCAATGCGCCCCAGTCGATCAAGTTCGCGAGCGGGGAGAATCCCAAGCGCGTCTATGGCGGCCGCGAACAGATGCCGTCGACCCGCATGGGTAATTTTGCTGTTCAAAGAGAAGCCCTCGTCCAGGCGCAGGACTACATGCGTGAGTGGGACAACTATAACGAGAAGGTCAAGCGCGGCGATAAAGATGCCAAAGACGCCAGCCCGCCCAAGCATGACCTGAAGCTCGAAGCTCTCGCTGACGTTCTGCGCGGCAAGCTCATGGTGCAGATCCACATCTATCGCGCCGATGAAATGCTGACCGAAATCGCGATGGCCAAGGAGTTCGGCTACAAGATCCGCGCCTTTCATCATGCGCTCGAAGCCTACAAGGTCGCCGACCAGCTCGCCGCCAGCAATATCGCCATTGCCACGTTCTCCGATTGGTGGGGCTATAAGCAAGAGGCTTGGGACGCGATCCCATGGAACGCTGTGATGTCCATGCGCAAAGGCGTGCGCGTGGCGATCAAAAGCGACTCCGAGGACTACACCCGCCGCCTCAATCAGGAAGCCGCCAAGACCATACGCTACGGCGGAGCCACCGAAGAAGAAGCCTTGAAGATGATCACGCTCAATCCCGCCTGGATCGTCGGTGTGGATGATCGCGTCGGTTCCATTGATGTCGGCAAAGATGCGGACCTCGTGATCTGGGATGGATATCCGCTGTCGAGTTACGGCGTGCCCGAAAAAGTTCTGATCGATGGCGACGTCTATTTCGACCGCTCGCAACCTGGCCTGGGAACGACGCATTACAAGGAGGGAGAATAATGCAGCCGTCAGCAAACCAGCCCGTGTGGCGCGGACACTCCTGTCCGCGGCCGTTGATCTTGATCTTGATGTTGATCCTGTCGACGCCAGCCTTCACCCAAGACAAGCCCGTCATCCTCAAAGGCGGCAAGCTGCTAACCGTCACTCACGGCGTGATTGAGGACGGCGTGGTCGTCATGCAAGGCGGAAAGATCACTGCCGTCAGTGCGGCGAATTCCGTCAATATCCCCAGCAACGCGCAGGTCATCGACGCAACCGGAATGACCATCTATCCCGGTCTCATCGATTCTGAGACCCAACTCGGCCTCACCGAAATCTCGGCCGAAGCCACGACCAACGATCTCGTTGAACTAAGCGACGAGATCATGCCGCACATGCATACCGCGGAGGCTTTCCACGCGGAGTCGGCCCTGATCCCGGTGGCGCGAATGAACGGCATCACCAATGCCATCGTCGCTCCCGAAGGTGCGGACACACTGCCCGGCCAGGATTCTTTCATTCAGCTCGCCGGAGCCAACGCCAGCGAGATGCTCCTGATCCGCGATAACGCCATGCCTCTGAACTTCACCGGCGATCAGCGCCGCAACAAAGGCGGTTTCGACAAGCGCAAGTTCCCATCGACGCGCATGGGGCTGGCGGCGCAACTACGCCAAGCCTTCATCGATGCGCAGGACTACAAAGCGAAGTGGGCCGACTATGAACGGAAGAAAGGCGACGCTGCCCAGAATGCCCAGAACAAAGACAAGGATAAGGACAAAAAAGCCGAGCCCCTCGCTCCCAAGCGCGATCTCAAACTGGAAGCCCTGATCCCCTATCTGGAAGGCAAGAAAACCATCGTGCTAGCGGCCGAGAGCCCGAGCGATCTGGAAACTGCCGTCAATCTCGCTAACGAGTTCAAGCTGAAGTTCGTGCTCAACCACATCAGCCACTCGCAGCCCGTCCTCGACTACGTGGCCAGCCTCAAGGTGCCCGTGATCGTCGGTCCCATCTACGAAGCACCCAAGGAGGACGAACGTTACGACACGGTCTACAGCCTTCCGGCACAACTCTACAAGCGTGGCGTGAAGATTGTTTTTGCCTCGTACTCAGCGCACAACGTGCGCAACCTTCCCGATCAAGCCGGATTCGCCACCGCCTTCGGCCTTCCCTATGACGAAGCGCTTAAGGCAATCACCCTCAATGCCGCCGAAATCTGGGGCGTGGCCGATAGACTCGGCTCGCTCGACGTCGGCAAGACCGCCAACGTCGTCGTCGCGAACGGTGATCCGCTGGACGTGAAAACCGATGTGAAGCAGGTCTTCATCCAAGGACGCGCCATCCCGATGACCGACCGGCAGACCCAGTTGAGGGACGAGTATTCGAAGTGACGACGCGAACCTGTCGGTGGAGCGCCGGGCGTCCCCGCCCGGCCCTGGCCAACTTGACGGGCGAGACTCCGTCGCTCCACTGGCGGAGTTTGACCGTTCGCGGCGCTGCCAGTTAGGATTCCGTTGTGATCTCGACAGGTTTTCTTTCGTCACTTCCTTTGCATACTTTTCCGATCCCTTTTAG
Organism: Terriglobales bacterium; assembly: GCA_049520095.1. GTDB lineage: Bacteria > Acidobacteriota > Terriglobia > Terriglobales > Acidobacteriaceae > Acidiflorens. The sequence goes on along the minus strand of JBEKQC010000049.1, from coordinate 23,941 downwards.
ACTACTGGTTTCGACTTCATACGATGCAATGAGCAGCATGCAGTCGTAATTCAGCAAACGCCGGTCCGCAACCCGGACCGCGATTCCACAGAATCAGAAACGAGGAGAAACATGGCAGCCGTTGATGAAAAAGTGAAACAGATTATCGTCGAGCAGTTGGGTGTGGACGAGGGCGAGGTTACGCCCAGCGCTTCATTCGTGGACGACCTGGGCGCCGATTCGCTCGACACCGTCGAACTCGTGATGGCCTTCGAAGAGGCCTTCGATATCGAAATTCCCGACGAGGACGCGGAGAAGATTCGCACCGTGTCGGATGCCGTCGACTACATCGGCAAGCACGCCAAGGCGGGCAAGTAATTTGGCAAGTGATTTGGAGAGTAATCTGGGAAGACGGGTCGTCATTACCGGCATCGGCCTGATCTGCTCCTTGGGCAACACGACCGACTCAGTGTGGCAGGCGCTGCTCGCGGGCAAGAGCGGCGTCGACCGCATTGCCGGATTCGACGCCTCCGCGTTTGCCTGCCAGATCGCAGCCGAAGTCCGCAACTTCGATCCCTTCCAATTCATCGAGAAAAAGGAAGTCAAGAAGATGGGCCGCTTCATCCACTTCGCCATCGCCGCCGCCGATGAAGCGATGAAAATGTCGCAGCTCACGGTCACGCCTGAAATCGCCGAGAACGTTGGAGTGCATATTGGCTCCGGCATCGGAGGATTCGACGTGATCGAGCGTGAACATAACGCGCTCATCGAGGGTGGGCCGCGTAAGATCTCGCCTTTCTTTATTCCCGCCGCCATCATCAACCTCGCCGCCGGACACGTTTCCATGCGCTTCGGCGCCAAGGGGCCGAATGAAGCGACGGCCACGGCCTGCACCACCAGCGCCCATTCCATCGGCGATTCCTTCCGCATCATCCAGCACAGCGATGCCGACGTAATGATAGCTGGAGGCGCCGAGGCCGCGATTACTCCCATGGGCGTCGGCGGATTCGCCGCCATGCGCGCGCTTTCCACCCGCAATGATGACCCGGCGCGCGCCAGCCGTCCCTGGGATAAAGACCGCGATGGCTTCGTGATGGGCGAAGGCGCCGGCATCATGGTTCTCGAAGAACTCGAGCATGCCCGCCGCCGAGACGCTCCCATCCTCGCCGAAATCGTAGGCTACGGTATGTCCGCCGACGCCTATCACATGACGCAGCCCGCGCCCGAGCACGAAGGCGGATTCCGCGTCATGCGTAACGCGCTGCGCGACGCGAAACTCGATCCCAGCGTCGTCGGCTACCTCAACGCCCACGGCACCTCGACGCCCATCGGCGACACGCTCGAAGCACACGCCATTCGAAATTTATTTGGAAAGAAAGTTCCGGTCAGTTCCACGAAATCGATGACCGGCCATCTGCTCGGCGGAGCGGGTGGATTAGAGGCGGGTGTGACGGTACTGGCGTTGCGCGATCAGATTCTGCCGCCGACCATCAACCTCGACAATCAGGACCCCGAGACGGAGGGCATGGATTTCGTTCCGAACCACGCCCGCAAAACGGATTTCGAATACGCCATGTCGAACTCCTTCGGCTTCGGTGGCACCAATGGCGCGTTGCTCTTCCGCAGGTGGTCCGAATAAGCGAATCGGTAGCGATGGGGTTTGCCCCGTCTCCCGCTTGTCTCTACTCCTTCTTCATAGCGTCAATCATCACGTAGAGCTGCGACGTGTCCGTCACCTCCACGTAGGGCTTGCCGGTGCGTTTGTTGCTGACCACCCAGATCGTCGGCGTGTGCTCGACGTGCAAACTCATGCCCAAGTCTTTGTCCGCCCTCACCAGTCCCGCCAGCTTGCCATCAGGATCCACCACGAAGGGCACTCCGATTTTGTGATCGGCGGCAAATTTTTCCGCAAATCCCCGCAAATTCTGCGGGTTGATCTCAAGTTGGTGCGCGAACACAGTTTCCCTGAACTCATTCCCAATCTCCTTGGAATGTGTGTCGAAATAGCGAGCCAGCACGGCAGCGTCAAACGACCAGTTGTGCAACGGCAATGGGAAATCGTGCTGCACCAGCGGGATCTTATAGGTCCGTGAGGCCTGCGTCAGCAGCGGCGCAACCCGGCCGCATTGCGGACATTGCAGGTCTTCGAAAACGACGATCGCAATCGGCGCGCCTTTCGGGGGACGGAGCGCCTCCGGCACATCCTGCGCAAGAGCCGGCAAGCAAAGCGGAACGAGACAAGCCAGAACCAGTGACAACAGCATTACCCGCGACAACGGTCGTTGAATCTTCATAGTTTTATTTTGGATGCACATCGAACTCAGAATATTCTTATGGTAGCGAATTCAGCCGATTCGCGCACCTGAGCAGCCTCTCCGAAGTAATGTCGCATTGCGTCGCGCCGTACGGAAGGGTAACCCGTGGCGGCCACTCAGCCAACCCAAATTCCGCGTGCGTTCGACACACTACGCGGCTGTACTGTTTCTTTTCCGCCTCTCTTTCGGAGGTTCTGAAATAATCAGGCTCCTGGAGGCTTGGCCATATGAAACAACTGCGATTCCTTGTTCTGTTGTTTCTTCTTGCGAGCATGCAGCCCGCAATCATTGCGGGGCAAACAAGTGATGGGCAAACTAATGATCGGCAAACTAACGACGGGCAACCCAATCCCGCCAATTCCGCGGTGCCGGCCTCCACAGCAACCGGCGGTTCGTCCCGGGCGGCGGCATCCCAAGCGGCGGAGCCGGCGCCGGACACGATCGTCGAATACGCGCCGCCTCCAGCGGAATACGCCCGCGCCAAGGCCTATTCGAACGCCCGCTATCGGCAGATCTTCATCGGTGCGCTTTACGGATTCCTCGTGTTGCTGGTCATTTTGCGATGGCGAGTGGCACCCGCGTTTCGCGACTTGGCCGAACGCGCCTCGTCGCACCGTTTCGTGCAGCTGGTTGTTTTCGCGCCCCTAATCCTGCTGACGATCGCGGTCCTCGAAATTGCGTCCGACATTTGGGATGAGTCGCTGTCGCGCGCTTACGGGCTTTCAGTGCAAACCTGGGGAGCGTGGACGCGTGACTGGATCTTGAACCAGGTCATTACGCTAATTGTGGAAACACTGCTGGTCGGGATCCTTTATTTCGCGATCCGGCGCAGCCCGCGCCGCTGGTGGTTCTATTTCTGGCTCGCTTCCATTCCTATCCTGCTGGCGCTCTTCTTTCTGGAGCCCATCGTCATCGATCCACTCTTCTATAAATTCACGCCTCTGCAGACCGTGCAACCCGTTCTGCTGTCGGAGATGCAGAAAGTCGTTCATCGCGGCGGCATGGAGATTCCCGCCGACCGCATGTTTGTGATGAACGCCAGCTCCAAGCAGACCGGTCTGAATGCTTATGTCACTGGCCTTGGCGCGTCCAAGCGCGTTGTCGTTTGGGACAACACAATCGCCCACGCAACCATCCCCGAGACGCTGGCCGTCTTCGGACACGAGATGGGGCACTACGTCTTGCTGCACATTCCCAAAGAAATCTCCATCGACGCTGCCATCCTTCTCTTCCTCTTGTATATAGGCTACCGGCTGTCGAACTGGATGTTGGCGCAATGGGGCGCGCAGTGGGGCATTCGTGACTTGCAGGATTGGGCATCCCTGCCGGTCTTACTGTTTGTGATTACGGCGCTCGCTTTTCTCGCGACCCCCGCCTTCAACGCCGTCAGCCGCCATTTTGAGCACGAGGCGGACCGCTATGGCCTCGAGGTGATCCACGGCATTGTGCCCAACGAGAACCAGGTCGCCGCCCACTTCTTCGAAAAAAGTGGCGAGCTGAACTTGGCCGACCCCGACCCGAGTACCTTTATCAAAATATGGTTCTTCGATCATCCGACCCGGCCGGAGCGAGTGCATTTTGCGGCAACCTACGATCCCTGGTCGAAGGGTGAGGAGCCCAAGTATGTGAAGTAACAGCGGCGCTTAGGTTTCGTATCAGGGTATCGCTTTAGCGATACCGTAAATAGAGCGAAATCCACCCATTCATGGGCTGGGCATCTGCGACGCTCATTTTAATTCGGCGCCGGGTTCGAGGTTGTAAAAATAATAGAAACGCAGGCCGAGGAGTTTGCCGGGAAATTCTTTCGGCAGCGGCGGGAACGGGGTCGATGCGGTGATGCTTCCATACGCAGCCCGGTCGAGCCCCACGTCGCCGGACGAAGTGTCGTAGACCAAGCCTCGCACTGTGCCATCCTTCATGATGACGAATTCAATCGCCAGCTTGCCCTGTTTAAAAATCGGCGGATACACCGACGGCGGCATGATGCTATACCAGTTCTGTTTCACAATCTGCACGATCCGCGTCATGTAGGGCCCGAAGTCCACGCCCATCGTGTCGGTAAGGATTTCCGCTGGAGCCAGCGCCTTGTACCCGCCCCGGCCCTGGCTCATCCCGTAGTCGCCCGCTACGCCGCCACCGGAACGCCCGCGATTGGCGGCTGCGGCTTGCTCCGCTTGTTCGATGGCTGAGCCCGGCGTCATCTGAGTATTAAAATTCGGCATCGGGCGGTTCTGCGGAGGTGTCTGTAGACGCGCCGTCTGATCGCTCTGCGACGGCGGTATGAACCCCTGCGAATTTTCCTGCGGCGCGGTTGGTTGTTGATTCTGCGCAACTTGGTTCTGCGGCGGTTGGCCCTGCGCCGGTGGCTGTGGCACGTTCGCGCCCGGCTGTCCCGGATGCATGCTTTGCAGAATCTTCTTCAAGTCTTCTCGATTGATCTGCGGCGCTTTGCTGGTCGCGATGCGGTCCTTATCCGAAATCACTTTCGCGTCGGGACGCCGCGTCAGTTTCTGCTCATCGGGCGGCAACTCCAAAAACGTCGCATCTTTCGACTGGTCTGGATTCGCCGAAATCGCCAGATTCAGCGTCCGGTGCGGCAAAAGGTCCATCAACTTCTCGCTGTTCCACAACAGAATGATCACCATTAAATGCAGGATGACCGACAACCACAGCGCTTCGCGCTTGCGCGCCCGCGAGAGATCGTCCTGCAGCTGAATGAGAAGATGCGGAACATCGTCGGGATTGAAGCCGCGGTAAGCTGTTTCCCAATGCTGCGCTTCGAACAGGTCGCGCTGCTCTGGTTGGTCGGATGCAGGAGTCACTGGTTCGCGGGACGATGGTTCGCCAGATGACGGTTCGCCAGACGATGGTCCGCCAGACAAGGGATCGCGAGACGGAATTTGGGTGACTGGCATCCGGCAGAGACTATAAAGCTTAGAGCCGCGGGCCGACTCCTGGGTTGCGTAACATGTTGCGCAACCTTACGGGCAAACGATTACGCGCACTATTCCTTCGTAAAGTTACGTAAAGTACGGAGTTGCGACCGCCAATTCTATTGTCGCATTTTTTGCGCCAACCGAGGGAGTACCTGAGTAATGGCTGCATTTGGCCCATTGAGCAGAGAGGTCAGATCACCAATTTCCATCCGTCGGCATCAGAACTTTTTGTTGCTTCGCCTAATCCTGTGTTCTCTTTCAACCGCTACAATGTTCATTGTGGCCCGGCGTATGTTTTACCAAGGAACTCGGCTTTCTAGCGTATCCGCCCCTCGTGTATCTTCGCTTGGTATGTCCATGTCCAGTGTAGCTGTACTGATCGTCGGAGTCGCTCTGCTCACCAGTCCGCGCACCTTGCTCGCGCAGCGCGGCGGTGGGGGTGGGGGCGGCGGTGCCGGCCTTAACAGCGGACACAACACGATGCCCATCATCTGCGTGCACGACTGCACCGACCCGCGCAAACAGCTCAACATAGAGGATGATCTCAAAAACTTTCGCCGCTCCATTGCCGTGCAAGCCACCGCCGAGCAGCGCGCCGCATTCGCCAAGATTTCGCAATACACGCAGGCTGCCGGCGATCAGATGAAGGATTTTCACGAATCACTACAGAAAGCCTCCGCTTCTTCGCCGTTGGCCGATCGCACTGCCGCCTTGGATCAGGCCATTGCCAAGGTTCGCGCCGGCACCCAGAATTTCTTGGCCTCGTTTTCTGACGCTCAAAAGTCAGGCTTGAAGGACATCAGCGCCAAACTAGCCAAAGCCGATTCCGAACTCGACAAGCAAACAAAGGCTCTGGATCAAATCGTCCAGACTCTCAAACCCGAGAGCGAACAGATTTCCAACTCCGCCGCCAGCCTCGACAAGGCCCTCGCCAGCTTCCAAAACGAGCAACTCGCGCTCGGCGGAGAAATGAGCATCCTCTTTCCCACCGCCGGCCAGAACGTTACCTTTAGTCTTCCGCCGGTGACAAACTCGATCAACAGCTCCGGCCAGTCCATCTCTTTCCCATTGTCGGGCGCCGTCTCCCGTGTCGTTTCTGAGACGCCGGTTCCTGAGACGTCCGCCGAAAATGGCCACAACGTCTTCCGTCTCACAGTCGTCGCCGATCTCTCTGACCTGCAACAAAACATCACCCGCATTCTCCGCTCCGAACTCACCCGCTACCCCCGTTGCGGCGAGCGCATTGAGGTTCAACAGGCAACGCTCACCCCGCTGGAGCCCGCCAGCCTTGTGGTAGCGACCTTGCACTTCGAGCGCTGGGTCTGCCAGCCGGGCCAGCCAAGCCCCATGGAAGTCGCCGGCGGCGATGCCACTCTCGAGGTCAGGCTCACTCCGTCGATCGAACCCTCACTCGAAGCAAAGAGTGGCTTGATTCTCACCTCCGAAATTACCCGCGTCCAAGCCGACGGATTACTCCGCAACTTGCTCCGCTCCGGTGACCTCGGCGTTACGCTGCGGGAGAAAATCGCCGCATCGATCCTCTCCGCCGTGCAAAAGGGCGCAGACCTCAAAACCACACTCCCCCCCGTAGCACACGAGTGTGCCACCCTCCAGAAGGCACAATTCCGGGATGACGGCGCCGACCAGTTGAGCCTGGTTCTCGACAGTCAGCTACAGTTCTCCGACGAGCAGGCAACGCAGTTTGCCGCCCAACTCAAACAGCCCCTGTCCGCCCAGCGAGCATCAGCGCCATAGATAGATTAAGAGATAGCTGAAGATAGCTGATCGAGATAGCCCGCCAATCAAAACCACGCTTTGTAAAGTTGTGCAAAGATTGCGCAAATTCCGCTTTCTCGCGCAACTTCCAGTTCATAATTCCATTCATAGATGTAGACACTCGTCTGAAAAAAGGAGATACCTATGCTCAGGAAGCACCTTCTCATTCTTCTCGCCGCCAGCCTCATCTTGATGGGCGCGTCTTTTGCGGTGGCCCAGGATAGCCAACCTAACAATCAGCAACCCGCGCAGGGCAACGCTGGCTGGCACCACGGTCCACCTGATCCCGCCCAGCGCACCGCCGAGCTGACCAAGAAACTCAAGCTCACTTCGGACCAGCAAACCAAAGTGCAGGACATCCTCCAGTCCGAACACTCCCAGATGGAGGCTCTGCACCAGGACAGCTCTATGTCCCAGCAGGATCGCCGCACCAAGATGATGGAAATCCGCCAGACCACCGACACGCAGATCCGCGCGCTCCTCGATTCTGCCCAGCAGAAGAAGTGGGACGAAATGCAGGCCAAGCGTGAGGAATGGGGACAAGGCCATCACCACGGCAACGGCGACCAGCAGAGCCCGCCACCTCAACTCTAAAACGAGGTTTGAGGTGAGAGGTCAGATTGCTGAGGTTCAACGTCAGCAATCTGACCTCTCACCTCGGCAATCCCCCCACCCCGATCCGTCCCGCGTGCCGTCCAATCTCGCCGAGAATCGCCAGTCCAAGCTCCAGCCCTCGCCGACCATCCTCCAGCGAAACCACCGGACGCGACCGCTCCCGTACCGACTGTAGAAACGCCTTGATCTCCGCCAGCAGCGGCTCCTCCGCCGTAATCGGCGGCTTCGCCATCTGGATCTGAGGATTCACACTAGGCTCGGCTGCCATTCCCACTGTACTTCCCGCCGCACTACCAACCGAGAACACCAGCACGTCCTGCCGTCCATAATCGATCGAAATATATTGCCCCGCCTGAAAGAAACGCAGCTTGCGCACGCGCTCCGTCGAAACCCGGCTGGCCGTAAAGTTGGCCACGCACCCCGATTCAAACTCGATGCGCACGTTCGCGATATCCACCTTGCCCGAAAGAATCGGCAACCCCACCGCCCGGATTTCCTTCACTCCCGACTTCACGAATGTAAGCACAATATCGAGGTCGTGGATCATCAAGTCCAGCACCACGTCCACATCCAGCGCCCGCGGAGAGAACACGCTCAGCCGGTGCACTTCAAAAAACATCGGACGGTTGATCAGCGGCAGCGTAGCCCGCACCGCCGGATTGAAACGCTCGAGATGCCCCACCTGCGCCACCCGCTGGTGCTCGGAAGCAATCCGCAGCAGCTCGTCGGCCTCGCCCAGCGTCGCCGCCAACGGCTTTTCGATGAGGACGTCAACTCCAGCTTCCATCAGCGTGCGCGCGACCTCCAGATGCAGAACGGTCGGCACCGCGACCGACGCCGCCTGCACCTCACTGTGCGTAGTCAGCATCTGTTCGATCGACCCGAACGCTCGGCAGCCGAACTCGCGCGCAACCGCGTCGGCCCGCGCTGTATTCGGATCGACCACTCCCACCAGCCGCACGCTGCCCGCCTCCTGCAGTTGCCGATAGACACGAGCGTGATTGCGCCCGAAAGCGCCCACGCCAATCACCGCCACATTGATCGGAAATTCCTTGCTCGAAAATTCCTGGCTCAGATAAGTGCTCCGGAACGAAGAAATAACGCGCTATTGTCGCAGTTCCAGACCCCGATAGGAAAGTGCAAAACCAGAAACCACGTAGGGACGGCCGCCCTCGGCCGTCCTGCATTCTCAACAGAACTCAACCTTAATACTTCGGACGTTCACTTCACATCTTCTTGATCAGCGCGATCTGCCCCGCATGATAAAGCTCGTGCTGCACCACGCCATGCAGCATGTAATAAAAAGTGTAGTGCGCTCCTTCTTTACCGGGAACCATATCGCTAAGCCGTGAGTCCGGGAGAGCCGCAACGGCCGCGGCCAGCCCCTCGTGAACCCGCCGCACCTCCAACAGCGCCTTGTGCCAGGCAGCCTCGCTCGCGTCCGTAACCGGCGGAAAATTCTCCGCATCGGAGAGCTCTACCGCAACCCCGCCCAGCCGCCGCAGCACCGCACCGTCCCAAGCCGCAATGTGGAGCACCAGCTCCCAGATCGTGTGCGCGCCCGCAATCGGACGAGCCGCCGCCCGCGCCGCCGTGACGCCGTCCAGAATTTCAAACAAAGAACCGCCATGCCAAGCCTCGCCATCAAACGCGCGGCGAAGTTGGTCGGCGATGCGAGCTGCTTCAGACCGAGCCTCTTCAGACATTGAATTCCTCCCAATCATCTCAGCTTATTCCGCGCACACCGCAATCCCCGCCGCATCCGCCGCGCGGATTACCGCCTCGCCATCCAGCAACAGACATCGCCCCGCGTCTACCGCCAGACAACTCGCCCCGGCGCGCACCATCGTCTCAATCGTCTTCACCCCAACCACCGGAACGTCGAAGCGCATATCCTGTTTCGGCTTCGCAATTTTGACCACCGTCAGCGCCCGGCTCAACGTCGAAGCCTCGCCGACGGGTTGCGATTCTATGTATAACGACCGCATCAGTTCGCCCGCCCGTTCGATCGTCGCATCCGTGCCTTCCATCGCCTCGACCGCCACGCACGCCGCTTCCGCGATCACCACTGTCTGCCCAATGTCGTATTCCGCCAGCCGCCGCCCCACCGCGCGTCCATATTCCATGTTCTTGCGTTCCAGTTCGCTCGGAGTTCGCTTCGTGAGCACGCCCGTTTTCGCCAGCAGCGGTTCCAACAGCGCGGTCGAATTCTCCAGCATGATGCCCTCATCTGCCAGAACCTTAGCTACCGCGCCCAATAGCGAATCCGTATTGCGTGTGCCCAGCGAGAGCAGCAGCTTCGCCAGCCGCCAGTCCGGCTTGATGGCGGAAAAAATCTGCTTATGCTTCACCTGCCCCGCCATGATGGCGCGGGTGACGCCCTCGGCTTTAAAAGTGTCGATCAGCTTCGACAGCTCACCCAGAGAAACCCAGTGAACGGAAGCCGCGCCCTTCGACTCGAGCTCAGGAAAAGCTTCTTCTTTAATGGCAGCAACAACGACGTCGTACCCTTGCGCCCGCGCTGCGTCCAGCACAAGGAACGGGAACTTGCCATTGCCGGCGATGAGACCGAGTTTCTGAATGGAGGCCATGCAGAAGACAAGTGTAAACGACTCAGTCACTTGCGACATCCGTGGAGGCCGGATTTCGCGTAAATCAAGAAACTTAATATTTATATTGACAAACTTAATCATTAATTGTAAATATATTGATATTAGTGAGTCTAAATGGATATATCTAAGGCAACTTGTTCGGATTGCAATCGGCCCTTGAAGGTGGCGCGGATGGCGTGCCCATCCTGCGACCTCGTCCTTGAAGGCAGCTTTGAAGTCTCTCCGCTGGCTCGACTCAGCGTTGACGATCAGGCCTTTGTGATCGCGTTCATCCGCCACCATGGTTCGCTCAAGAAGATGGAGAGCCTGTTCAATATCAGCTATCCGACCGTAAAGAATCGTTTGAACGCAATTGGGGCAGCGCTCGACCAGAATTTTGCGGCGCCGTCGCCGAACCTTTATGTCCTGGAACAGCTATCTCGCGGAGAACTCACCGTCGAAGAAGCCTTGGAAAAACTGAGCTGAAAACAAGCAACACGATAAGGAGGAAGTCATGTCAGAAGAACGAAAGAAAGTGCTGGAAATGCTGGCGAAGGGCACAATCTCCGTCGCCGACGCCGAGAGGCTTCTGGAGAAAATCGGGGAGCCAGCCTCTGCTGAAGCAAGAGCAGAGGGGCATTCCGCGTCCGAGCCCGGCAAGCCGCGCTTCATGCGAATTGTGATTGACAAGCCGGGTCAGGAGCAAGTCAACGTTCGCATGCCCTTGTCGTTCATGCGCAGCGGAGCTGGTCTGCTGGCCGTGCTTCCGGCAAGAATCAATGAAAAGCTAGCCGAACTTGGGGTGGACTTCTCGGCTCGCGGCGCGATGAATGAAAAGGAGTGGGCGGAAGCCATCGAGAACATGAACGTCGATATCGAAAAAGGAAACGGGAAAAAGGTAAGAATCTTCTGCGAGTAGTGCTGGTTGCTACTTGATGATCCCCCGTTCCGAGGCCTCGATGAATCGAATGAGCATTTCGATGTCATCCCCGCGATCTTCCTCAGCGCGCAGCTTCTCCAGTGCCTGCGACGTGTTCAACTTTGACGTGAGCAGTACACGGTAGGCATGATGAATTTTCCTGATTCGTTCTTTGGTGAAGCCGCGCCGCTCCAGGCCCACGGCATTTAGTCCATAGGCGTGCGTCCCACGCTCGGCGGAAGTCTTCGAAAATGGCAGCACATCGCGAGTGATGGTCGTGCCTCCGCCAATGAAGGCATGCGTCCCAATCCGCACGAAGTGGTGCACCGGGCACAGCGCTCCAACAGTTGCCCAGTCTCCTACCGTGACGTGTCCGCCCAGCGTGGCCGCATTCGCCATGATGATGTGACTCCCGATCTGGCAATCATGCGCAATGTGCGTATAGGCCATGATCAAGTTATGGTCGCCGACTCGCGTGCATCCTCCGCCCTTCACCGTGCCGCGGTTAATCGTCGCAAACTCGCGAATCACGTTATGGTCACCGATTTCCAGCCGCGTCGGTTCGCCCGCATAGCCGATATCCTGCGGCGCCATGCCAATTGAAGTGAAAGGGAAGAAGCGGTTGTCCGCGCCAATTTTCGTTGGCCCTTCGATGGCGACGTGCGAAACCAGACAACAGCCCTCGCCCAGTTCCACCTCTGGCCCGATCACGCAATAAGGCCCAATCGTGCACGAAGGATGAATCTTGCTTTTCGGATCAATGATCGTCGTGGAATGGATCACCATAGGATGGATCGCCGTAGGATGCGTAGACATCGCGAAATTTGTAATTGGTGATTTGTAATTTGGATCGGCGATCGAACAACTTGAGCTTTCAATTACCAATTACAAATCAGAAATTACAAATTCTCTTCAGACTCCGCGATTCCCGCGCTCATTGCACGCGGCACCAGTCGGCAAGTCACCGTAGCCTCGGCCGCCACCTTGCCGTCCACATACGCCTTGCCTTCCAGACGAGCCGCCGTCATTCGCCAAGCCCGGACCACCACTTCAATCCGCAACTGATCTCCCGGCACCACCGGACGCCGGAAACGCGCTTTCTCGATCCCGGTAAACACCATTAGCATCTCTTCGCGATTCGGAACCTCGGTCAGCAGCAACAGCCCACCCGCCTGCGCAATCGCTTCCACAATCAGCACCCCCGGCATGATCGGCTTCCCGGGAAAATGTCCCTGAAAAAAAGGTTCGGTGATGGTCACGTTTTTCAGCGCGACAATACTCTTCATCCGCACCAGCTCAATCACCCGGTCGATCAAAAGAAATGGATAGCGATGGGGCAGTATCGCGAAAATGTCGCCTATTTCCATCGCGGTTTTCGCCGGTACGGACGTTTCGGTTGCCGCCACTTCGGTAGTCTGGTTCGTGTCAGTCATGCCGTTTGTTTCGAGGCGAAGATTATACTGTAGCGCACGTTAGTATGAGCTTGCTTGCGAATGGAAACAAAAGGATCCCGATGAGCCCCAACAAATCTCCGCTGCAAAATGTCATCATCTTTATTCTTCCGATGCTGCTCACGTCAATCCTCTGGTCGCAGCAGCCGGCAGCCAATGCCCAAACGCCCCCGCAATCCGCCGTCCCCACCCTCCCCGCCGACATTCCCGTCACCGCCGCCCGCTATTCCTTCCTGCTGATGGGAAATCTCGCCGGACAACAAGCCGTCTGGACCGCCTCCGACGGCACGCTCCACATTTTCTTTCAGTTCAACGACCGCGGACGCGGTCCCAAAACCACCAGCATCCTCAAACTCGCCCCCGACGGCATCCCGGTTTCGGAGGTCATCACCGGCAACGATTATCTCAAGTCGCCGGTCAACGAAACGTATTCGCTCGAAACCGGCACTGCGCGCTGGAAGAACGACGACGAACAAGGCGAAAAGAAAATCTCGGCCCCGGCATTTTATTCATCCCTCAACGGCGCGCCATTGGAAATCGCACTCCTCGCCCAGGCCGCTCTCCACAACAGAGGAAAAATTACTCTGCTCCCTGAAGGCGAGGCACGCGTCCAACGCATGGCCCAACTCGATCTGACTTCTACTGAAAAAGAATCGACAGGAAATGCCGCCGCCGGTCACAAAGAACACGTCTCCCTCTACGCCATCAGCGGACTGGATTTCTCGCCCACCTATGTCTGGCTCGGGGACCCCGGCAAGTTCTTCGCCAGCGTCGACACCTGGGGCTCCATCGTTCCCGAGGGATGGGAATCCTCCGTCCAAACCCTCCTCGACGCCCAAAATAAAGTCAAAGAGTCGAGAGCCGCCGACCTCGCCACCAAACTCGCTCATCCTGCGCCCGGAGGGATCTGGTTTCTCCACGCCAATGTTTTCGATTCAGAAACCGGGAAGATTGTCCCTGACCAACTTGTTGTCGTTAACGACAACCGGATCACGAGTGTCGGCAAGAAAGTGACGGCCGGCTCCGTCATGCCCGTTCTCATCGACGCCACCGGCAAGACCCTACTCCCCGGCCTCTGGGACATGCACGCCCACGTAACCGATAACGACGGCCTGCTAAACCTAGCCGCCGGAGTCACCACCGTCCGCGACCTGGCCAACGACACCGAATCGCTCATGGCCCGACGCCAGCGCATCATCGATGGCAAAGAAATCGGCACCCGCATAGTAATCGCCGGAATCATCGACGGCCGTGGCCCCTATCAAGGACCGACCAAAGTCCTGGTCTCAACCGAAGCCGAAGCCCGAGCCGCCGTAGACAACTACAAGCGCCTCGGCTACGTGCAAATCAAAATCTATAGCTCCGTCAAGCCCGAGCTAGTCCCCGCCATCATTGACGAAGCCCACAAAAACGGCCTCCGCGTCAGCGGACACATCCCCGCCGAAATGACCGCCGCGCAATGTGTAGAGCTAGGCTACGACGAAATCCAACACATCAATTTCCTCATCCTGAATTTCTTTCCCGAAGTCAAAAACACCAATACCATCGCGCGTCTGGTCGAACCCGCGAAAAGAGGAGCCGGTCTCGACCTAACCTCGCCCCAAGTGCAGTCCTTCATCAAGTTGCTGCAGGATCACCACACCAAGCTAGACCTAACGCTCAGCATCTTCGAAGATCAATACCTTAATCGCGCCGGCCACATACCCATCGGGTTCCAGCCCATCGCTAGCCGCCTGCCCGCGCAGGTTCGCCGCGGCCTGCTCTCGACCGGCCTAGTTCCGCCACCCGGCATGGACGAAACCTACCGAAAGTCGTTCGCCAAAATGATGGATTTCGCCGGCCTCCTCTATCGCTCCGGAATTCCCATCGAAGCCGGCACCGACTCCATGGCCGGATTCGCCCTCCATCGCGAACTGGAACTCGACGTCCAGGCTGGCATTCCGCCCAGCCAGGTTCTGCAAAATGCCACGCTGAACGCTGCTCGCATCATGAGCCTCGATAAGGATCTGGGCTCGATCACCCCCGGCAAACTGGCCGACCTGATCCTGGTCGACGGCAATCCCGCCGTCAACATCAGCGACATCCGAAAGACCGTCGTCGTAGTAAAAGACGGAGTCCTCTACAACCCCGCCGAGCTCTACACCGAACTGGGAGTGACGCCCTAGGCTCGCGGAAAAACTCCTCATTCGGGAAGAACACAGCCCCGCCCTAATCTCGCCGAACCTTAACGCCGATGATCATCGCAGGGGCCAAGCAATCCACTCCCACCGAACCCCGGAGCCGATCCATGCATTCGCCGAAGCATTCGCCGAATTCGCCCGACGCCCAGCACTCCACCTCCGCTCTGCACGAACCCGATCGCCGCCTCCATGCTCGCTACACCGTCCACGTCCAAATCGAAATTCTCCGGGAGGACAGCGAGATCCCCTTGCGCTGCGAAACCACCGACCTCAGTCGCGGCGGCTGTTACATCCGGTTGGTCGGCGCCCTCCCAGTCGGCATCCGCCTTCATGCCACCCTTTGGCTCGACGGTTATCCCCTCGTCATCCGAGGACTCATCGTCACCCGCCATCCCGAATTCGGCAACGGCATCATGTTCGTGGATTTTGAAGGTCAGGGAGAAGCCCTGCTGACACGATACCTGGACGGCATCGCGAAGTAGTATCACCTACAGATTACGAACAAACTCACCAATCCGCATGTCCAAAACAGCTCTTCCATCCCACTTGTTACTCTCCAGATTCCCCCCAAACAAAAGAGCTGGCCAAAGTCCGCTCACACGATCTGCTGCCCACTGACCATCGACCACTGCCCGCCGAACCACTGCCCACTATCCACTGAATCCCTTCCCCATCCGCACAATCGGCAGCGTCAACCCATCCCCCAGCGGCGCCTCGACGGACTCCAACTCCACATACCCTTTCGTCCGATAAAAAGGAACCCCCGTCAGCGTAGCGCCCATCTCCAGCCGCCGGAACCCCGCCGCACGAGCCGCCGCCTCACAAGCTTCCAGAATCATCCCGCCAATCCCGCGTCGCGCCCAAGCCGGATGCACAAAAAATGCCCGGATCTTAGCCGCATCCCGCGCCGGATCAAGCAACGAATCCTCGCGCCCCGCAACGAGTTCCTTCCAACGATCGCCGCCAAACAAAGTTTTCCGCTTGCTCCACCCGCCGCATCCCACCAGCAGCGCTCCCCGAGACTCTGCTTCGGAAGCCTCCGCTGCCGAATCATCCGTCTCCTCAGCAGCAAAATAAGTTCCATCGGAAATCAGTTGCGTGTCCACTCCATACACCGTCCGCAGCGCGCCCTCCAATTGCGCCGGAGAATAATCCCCCGCCTGCAACCCCCGCACCGAAGCCTCAATCAACTCCCGAAGCACCGGAATATCGCAAGCCTCTGCCAACCGAATCCGTATCGCCATAACTCATTCCTGGTGCCCAATCGTCAGTATAGACAAACCATGCCCAGAGGCTAGTGAAGGGAAATGCTGGCCCCTGTCGTTCTATGTTAGTGGTGATGGTTGTCCAGGGAGGACACAAATGGTTGACGCAAACCAGGCAGTCAATCTTGCTCAAACGCTAACCGTACCGTTTGCCGCTGGTTTTGTTGTGCAACGATTCTTGGAGATCTTGGACCCGCTCTTCCCGGATTCGGTGCAGAAGCCCAATCGCAAGAAAGTGGTAATGGGACTCGTTTCGTTGGCCATAGGATTGTGGTTGGCAAGCTCCGGAATTCGAGTGTTCGCTCCGATTGGAGCGAGTGTGAGTGGATGGGAGGATGTCCTTTTAAGCGGTATATTTATCAGCGCCGGAACAGAAGGTTTCAATACCCTGCTAAAATTCGCGAACTACAAGAAGGAAGCCAGCAAAGCCGACGCCGCCGACAAGCAAGCGGCGGTTGGCAACCAGAAATTGCAACTTGTGAATAAGCAGGCCTAGGCACCATATTCTTCTGATGGAGAATAAGGTGGAGAAAAGAATGCCGGCAAGTCTCAGAGCACGAGTCATCATCGCACTGGTAGCCGCCCTCTTCGTCTGCACAATCCCCGCACACGGACAGGGCAATCCCGGCGATGTCTGCCCGCCGAAGGACAATGCGAAGGATGGCAAGCCCCATCACTGCAATGGCATCAGCGTGGGCGCTCCGAAAGTGTTCGACAATCGCACCCTGACTTTAATGCTTGAGTCCCTCAGCCAGACACTGCTCGCTCAGCAGCAAAGCTACATCGATAAGAAGAGCGTACTCGCCGCTCTCTCCAACATTCAGGGTTTCAGCCAGACCGATACCACCACGAACCTCAGCATCACCGGATCGCCGACTCCCGCCACCAGCGTGCAGAACACCGTCAATACTGGTCTCGTCGACGCCAATGGCAATCCCTTGCCCAACACCACCCAGCGTCAGACCAATGTCACGAACGCCAGCGTTACGCCGCAGGCCCCCACGCTCGACACCACGCCCGCCTTTCAGGGATTTAACCCGACTTACGGCTCCAGCGCCTCCGACCTTCTCAACGATCAGGTCAACCTCACCTACCAGATCTTTAACCTGCGCATGATCCTCGAACGCTCCCTCTCCGACCGCTTGGCGTTCAGCGGCAACACACGCCTTCAGGCAGTGCTCGGATTCAACGTCACCATCGATCCGCCCCGAACCGCCAACGATGCCGTCGCTGTGGTCGAGATCACATTGAAGAGCCAGGACGGCAGGGATCTATCGCTGGTCTCATTAATGCCGCAGGAAAAAACCTACAATGCAGCCGCCCTGAGCAGCAAATCGAATGCCTTTGCCGGGTCCGCCGCAGTGAGCGCATTTCAAATCGGACTCAGCACGCGCAAGCGCAGCCAGATCTTCTATTTGTATCGCGATACCGACACGGTTTCCTACGAGCGCATGACCGGTGATCCCAAGATGATCGTCTTCGGCTGGATGTTCCGCCCCGTCCTCGGAAGGCGCTCCATCTCCCCAGGCTTACGGCAACTCTTCGCCATCATGGCCTTGCCCAACGTCGACTGCACCATCGCCGGCGCTGAAAAAGACAAAGACGGCAACCCTTGCACTGCCATTCTTCTTCCGACGGTCCGAACCTACTGGAAGAAATATGACCGCGCCACCCTCACCTCCTTCGAATCTCAGGACGCCAACCTCGCTAGCCGTTTCTGGTACGGGCTCTCCCTCGGCCTCGCTAGACCCCAAATATTCGACGACCACAAGTATGAAAACACGGCAGACTACTCATCGCTGGTTGTGCAGTCGAGCGCGACTTACCAATTGGACCTCACGCCCAGAGTAGATTCCGTTGAGTGGCGACCAATCGGCGCCAAAAATGTGATCGTTTCGGTAAAGGGCAATAACTTCTTCACAAGTACGCAGGTTGCAATCGGTGACAAGATATATGCCAAACCCGAAGACGGGCTCATTCTCAAGTCAAATCAAGGATTTGACTTGACTGCGCCGGTTGATGCTTTTGTAAATGGGCCGGGGACAATTATCGGCCGATACGGTGTCGGCGTACCGCTAATCCAACGCACGCCTCCGGACGGTTTTGGCGAGAACGGAGTTAAAATTCTTGGCGCTTCGATAAACCCGGCCCTTGCTGGCCATCACCGAATTCAAATTCAGATTCAAGGAATACCCGGCGCGGAGGTTCTCAGTCGTAGCACCCCAGTGATCTCGGTTAATGGTAAGGCTCTGGAACCACCCTATCATCGATCAACTGGGAAGGGTGGCGTGGCGGAAATACAGGCGGACGTTCCCGACGCCGACCTCGCTGATGGCGGCGGGTTGGTAGAAGTCTCGTGGCCCTTTTACCCCGATAAATGGACGGATTCATTGCCCTTTTATGATCCCGACAAAGCTTTCGAAGTTACGCGCGTGAGCCCAAAAAGCATCCTCATCCATCGCATCGATGGCCCGAGCTTCAAGAACGGACCGGAAAATACTGATAAGTCAACCTGCTGGCATCTGATCGCCGGCGACGAGGAACTACCGCTGACGGCAGGATGCCCGCCGAAGCCGGCTCCCAACCCAGACCCATCCCAGCCAGTTCCATCCAAGAAAGACAAAACTAAAACAAAGACCCCGGCGACACCCCTGCCCGCGTTTTCCGACTACGTTGTAACCGCCACCGTAGATAGCCTGCCCGACAAAGTTGTACTCGTCGCACCCAGCGGCTCCATCTACAACCTGACAATCCCCGCACTCAAAGCAAAAGACGACAAAGCCGGCCCCATCGAGCTTAAGCAGTACGACGCCGAGTGGATCGAGATCAAGTCCACGGATCTCACAACCAGCTCCGCCCCAGCCACCGGCGCCGCCCCGGCAGCCAACGCAAAGAGCGGACCCGATTTCAGAAAAGTCACCTTAGTCGAAGCCAACGGCAAGCCCTTGGCCTTTGTGCTTCCGCCGGAGGAAAAGACAGCATCCGCCGACGCCAAGGCTGGTGCCGCAGACAAAACCAAGAAAACACCGCCGCCGATCAAGTCCATCAAAGTGGAAATTACTCGCGAGCTCACCTCCAAGCCGGGCACCGTCGACATCGCCTTCCACGCTGGCGCTCAGCTTCTCGGCACTCGCCAACTGCACATCACCCAAACTGACTGGAGCAACAAAGGAGACAAATAAATGGCAAAAAAGCATCCCACACCCGAAATGGTCAATGACCTGGCCAAAGTCTTTGAGAAACACAACTGGTCAGGACAGCCGATTGGCCTGACAAAGAAGCCGGTCAATTTGCAAGCCGTGGCGTCGGATGATCCCGATAACGATCTATGTCCAGACGGCAGCGAGCCGCAGTGGGTCACTTATAAGCTTCCCAACGGCACTTGGGCCACAAAGAAAATATGCCCTTGAAATCCCGGGCAGGCGCACCCGCAGCCACGAGGAACTCCGATACCGGCTAAACTTCCGCCCTCACTTCCCCTTCAACATCCGCACCACCCGATCAAAATCCTCCAGCGTCCCATACTCAATCACAATCTTCCCCCTCCCATTCCGATCCCGGATCCGCACCCTCATTCCCAGCACCGTCTCCAGCGACCGCTGCGCCGCCTTCACATTCGGATCCACCCACCGCGCCCCGCCTCCCATTTTCGGCTCACTCGGCCCAGTCGGCGAAATTTTGCCAAGTACCAGATCCTCCAGTTGCGCCACCGACATCTTTTCGTCCATCGCCTTTTGCGCGAACTTCCAGATCTCGACGTTATCCCGCAGATGCAACAGCGTCCGCGCGTGGCTGTACGTCAACCTCCCCTTCTGCAACGCCCCGATCACGCCCTCCGGCAGCACCAGCAGCCGCATGTAATTCGATACCTGCTCCCGCGACACGCCAGCCCGCTTCCCAATCTCCTCCTGCGTAAGCTTGAACTGCTTGCTCAAGTTCGAGAACGCCTCTGCCTGCTCCACGCAATTCAGGTCCTGACGCTGCAGGTTCTCCACCAGCGTCATCTCCGCCGCCTGCTGCTCCGAGACCCGCTTCACGATCGCCGGGATCGTCGTGTTCCCCAGCCTCGCCGAAGCGCGCAACCGCCGCTCGCCCAAAATCAGGGTGAACCGTCCGTCGTTCCCCGGACGCACCACAATCGGCTGCAACACTCCCTGCACCGCAATCGAATTCGCCAGTTCCTCAAGAGTGTTCTGATCGAATTCCCTCCGAGTCTGGTGCGGATTGTGGTCAATCTGCTCGATCGGCAGAACATAAATCGTGTCCCCTTCCGGAGTCTGTCCCGAAGCCTGCAACGTCTCCAAAGTCCCAGGAACCGCCGATCCATCGGACTTTGCCGGTGGAGCGACGGGCGTCCCCGCACGTCCACCGTCAACGCCCGAGGAAGGAAGAGAAGAAGAAAGCGACCTTCCGCCTCCCTGAGAACTGGGATCCGAGACCTGAGAACTCGCTCCATCGGGTACCCCATCCTTCCGCGCACTTTGCGGAAGGGTAGGAGCCGTCGGCACCACTCGTGGCCCCGGCAGCAGAGACTCCAACCCCCGCCCCAAAGCCCGCCGCTTCTCCGCCAACTTCTCGCTGGCCTTCTCCGGCCCAGTTTTCTGCGCCGTCTTGTCGACCGCCGCCGCATTCGATGTCGTCATCAAGCAATCTCCCCTGTTTTCCCATTCCCCTATAAGGATTTGTCATCCTGACCGAAGCGAAGGATCCGTCCGCGCCCGCCGCAGGGGAATGAGAAACTCTTCCGTCCCCATATATATCGATGGATATGAATATTTACATCCATCGATCTAAGCCGCTTCTCCCGGCCCGCTCACCGCTCGCGCCGCATGCCGGTCCAGGATCTCCTTCGCCAGCCGTATGTAACTCTCCGCTCCCCGCGACCGCACGTCATACATCAGCGCCGGCAGCCCGTGGCTGGGGGCCTCGGCCAGCCGTATGTTTCGCGGGATCGTCGTCGTGCACAGCTGCTCTCCAAAATATTTCCTCAGCTCCTCCGCCACCTGCTGCGCCAGGTTTGTCCGTTCATCGAACATCGTGATCACCACGCCCTCAACCACCAGAGCGGGATTCAGCCCCACTCGTATCCTCTCGATGGTGTCAAGCAGCTCCGACACTCCCTCAAGCGCAAAGTATTCCGCCTGCATCGGGATCAACACCCCATCCGCAGCAACCAGCGCGTTCAACGTAAGCAGGTCAAGCGCCGGCGGACAGTCCAGCACGATGAACTGAAAGCGATCAAGCAAACTGGCAAGCGCATCCCGCAGACGATACTCGCGCCGCTCCGCCGACACCAGTTCGAGGTTCGCGCCGATCAGATTCTTGTGCGATGGAATCAGCCATAGCTGTTCGAGCGCGGTGAGCTGCAGCGCCTCCTCGGCGGAGGCGGCCCCCATCATCACGTCATAGATGCTGATGCGCTCGGGATCCTTCACCAGACCCAGCCCGCTGGTTGAGTTCGACTGCGGATCGCAGTCCACCAGCAGCGTGTTGACCTCGGCGGCGGCGAGTGAAGCGGCAAGGTTGATGGCAGTCGTAGTCTTGCCGACGCCACCCTTCTGGTTGGCAACTGCGATGACGCGTCCCATGGTTTTATTTTCTGCGTTTGCGCGTCAGAATATGTGAACCCATCCGCGAAATCAATGCCAGATTTTTGTGCAACCGCAACGGAGTGTTTCACGTGAAACACTCGGAGCATCAATTTTTTCCGGAGTACCCCCTAGCGGACGTGAGAAAGAATCCCATTTTGTTGGCAGCTGATGTGTTTCACGTGAAACACTGATGACTTGTCGACAGCAGGAGCGGCCGCATCTTGAAAGTGTTTCACGTGAAACACTTTTATTTTGTACGTCTCATTGTGAGACCATTGGATGTTAAGACCACTGCTTATTCGTAATATATATATTATTTGGTCCAGCTTTCCACTATTTGCTTAATAATGTCGCTCCTATCCCACTTCAACAGCGTACACCAATCGACAACACCCTCTCATGTGACTGGGGGACTGGTATTGGCGAGTGCCATTTCAGGGTGGTCAGGGCGGTCAACTGGGGGATCTGGGCGGCTCCTATTAGTAGGGCTAGGCTTGCGTGCAGGGCCAAGAAGGCTACGGCTTGGGGGAGGATGGTGTCGAAGCGCTCGACGGCTCGAAGGGTTACTACATCGGCTCGTGAGAAGTCTGGACGCGCAGCCAGAGTTTCGGCTCGGTCGGTGATTACATCGATGTTGGTCAATGTAAGCGCGCGGGCCACTTCGCGGAGGAAGGCGGCCTTCTTTTGATTCGATTCGATCAGCGTCAGGTGGATGTTTGGGGCCCAGATTTTCAGGGGCAGGGCGGGGAATCCGGCGCCGGAGCCGATGTCCAGGACGTGAACATGCCCGCCCAAGCGGAGCTTGGACGGGGCACCCTCCAGAGCTTGGATGGACTCGCCCTCGGGAAAGAGGTGGTGAGCGAGGAAGAAGGACTCGCCGAAGTGGCGGGGTACGATTTCTTCTTCTTTGCGGATGGCAGTGAGATTGATGCGGGCATTCCAGCGTTTTAACAGATCGATGTATATCGATATTTGATCGAGCTGGGATGATTCTAGCGATTGCTCCAGGAAAGGTTCGAGGAGAGCGGCGATGCGGGCGGTGTCCATGGAGAACAGTGGCGGTGGGCAGTGGTCAGCCCCCCCTAGTCCCTCGAGAGATTCTAGCGGGAGTGACGGCGGAAGTGTGGTTTCCCGGTTCCTTTTCCAGGCCTTGCGCATCTCTGTCTGTTATGGAGATTCCGTGAATAAGACTTGGCTTATTCTTGCTCTGCTGGTTCTGATAACGCCGATGGGCTTGCGTCGCGCGGTTGCTCTGGATGCTCCTCGCAGCGATGCGCCGGTGCTGGTTGAGTTGTTCACTTCCGAAGGGTGTTCTAGTTGTCCTCCTGCCGATGCCTTGCTGGGGAAGCTGGATGGGTCGCAGCCGATCTCGGGAGCACAGGTGATTGTTCTTAGCGAACATGTGGACTACTGGAACCACGATGGGTGGAAAGATGCTTACTCGTCGAGTTTTTTCACCGAACGGCAGGGCGAGTATGTGCGCCGCCTTGGAGTAAGAGAGCCTTACACGCCGCAGATGGTTATCGATGGAGCGGCGCAACTGAACGGGACCGATGCGTTCGCCGTAGGCCGCGCGATTGAAAGTGCGCGCAGCCATGCCAAGATTCCGGTTCGGATTTCTTCCTTTTCTTTAGCCGATCCGAAAACGATTCGCGTTCACCTGGCGGTGGAGGCGTTGCCGGGAGACTTCAAAGCGCGCAAGGCCGACATCTTCGTTGCGGTGGCGCTCGATCACGCGGAATCGCACGTTTCGGCCGGCGAGAACAAGGGGCGCGACATCCGTCATGTCGCGGTGGCGGAGAGTATCAGCAAAGTTGGGACGGTGGAGAAGGGGAAGAACTTTGATCGCGATGTTCTGGTGAAGGTCAAAGCTCCACCTGATCTGAGGAATTTGCGGCTGATTGCTTTTGTTCAAGAAGCAGATGCCGGGGACGTGGTCGGGGCTGCGCTGCTGGACTCATTGTAGCTGCACGCTGTCCGGCGGTCTCAACTTCCAGTTTGCCCGTGATCCGCCCGAAGGAGTCTTGCCGTCCTGTCAAACCCACGCGGCAATCCGCTCCGACAGTAGAGGGCAAGCACGTCTCGGGAGTAGGATGTTCTCAGATCCCGATGCGCCCGACGCCGATTATCACCGGGCTCCAGTTGGCGGCTCTCCCCGTTGTCTTTCTAGGACTGCTGCTATGGCTATCGGGCGATTGGCGCTGGGTGGAGGGCTGGATCTTCGGTGTCTGGTGGGTATCCTTCTTTGCCGCCATTCTCTTGTGGCTTCGCTCCAGGGACCCTGCGCTGTTGGCCGAGCGCTTCCGCATGCCCGGCAGCGGCG
>JBEKQC010000048.1:0-35961 GCA_049520095.1 Terriglobales bacterium | reverse complement strand
GATCGATTCAGCATTCATATGGATTTGGCCTCAGGCGATTTGTCCTCAGCGAATTCGATCGCAGAATTGCACATAACCCAGCGATAGCGCGAAGAACGCTATCGCAACCGCAACAAAAATCAGGTCTTGCACACAACCTCCTTACAAGTGCGGACTAACTTTGCACGAGTGAACAGGGGCGAACTGACAGGTGTCTTCCGACATCGTCGATTAAACAGGTTTCCCCATAAAAGTGAAGTAAGCAGTTCGTAAAGAAGTCATAAAGAAGAAGGCGCCTCCGGCTACTTCGTAGCTGGGGGCGCCAGATATGAAACCGCCACAGGGCAACGTGGCGGCCTCCTCGGTTTTCTTTGTACGCGCGGGTCTAACCCACTACACTTGAACACATTAGAGCCATGCGGAAGAGCCTGACATTGATGCTTCGCCACGCTATGTATAACCTGCGTGGCGGCTTTTTGATTCGCCCACTCACCATCGCGCTGGCGCTGGGTTGCGCGGGCGCTTTCCTGTCGTGGCTGGAAGAGGAGTTTCCGGTCGCCAGCGCCTGGGTGCCCACCGTCCTATTTCCCTCGCACGCCGACCCGCAAGTCGCCCAGGTGATTCTGGCGGGCATCGCGGCCTCCATCATGACGGTGGTGTCGATCGTGTTCGCCATCCTGCTGATGACCCTCACCTTGGCATCGATGCAGTTCTCCCCGCGCATCATCGTCAGCTTTTCGCGGGACCGCGTGACGCAATGGACGCTCGGTATCTTCCTCGGCACTTTCTTGTACTGCATGGCGGCGCTTCCAGCGGCGCGCTCGCTCCCTCGGCCCTTCGCGCCAGTAGCCACCGTCCTGGGAGCGATGCTGCTGGCGCTGGTCTGCGTCGGTTTGCTGCTCTTCTTCATTCACCACATCTCGCAGGCCATCAGCGTGAATCACATTGTCGACAGAATCGCGGAAGAAACGGAAGCCATGATCGACGAGATTATGCCCTGGCCGCACCTGCTGGATCACCATGTAAAGGATGCTGAACCGCTCCGGCCCAACCCAAGCGAGGTCGCGGTCTTGAGCTATGATTCCGGCTACATTCGCTTCATCGATACGCGGCGCCTCGTCGCCCTTGCGAAGCACTACCACGTCACAATCCGTGTTCTGCGCCGGGTCGGCCATTTCGTTCCGGCGGGAATTCCGTTAATGATGGTCTCCAAGGGGAACCGCCTTCCTCCCGAAGGAACCGCCGAATTGCTGGCCGCATTCGACTGCGGCCCGACCAGAACGTTACAGCAGGACGTGGAATTTGGTGTCCTGCAGATTGTCGATGTTGCGTTGAAGGCGATCTCGCCCGCCGTCAACGACCCCACTACGGCCATCAACTGCGTCGATCAGTTGAGCCGCATTCTGATCCGCTTCGCATCCCGAGAGCCGCCCGAGGAGTTGCTCTACGATCCACCGGGCATCGTTCGCGCCAGTATTGGATGGATCGGCTTCGAGCGCCTGTTGGAGGCAGCCTTGGAGCAGATCCGCATGTATGCAAAGACGGACGTGGCCGTCAGCTTGCGGTTGCTGCGAGCCCTCGGTGACATCGCCGCCTCGACGCCCGATCCGGAGTTCCGCCGGATGCTCGTGGAACAAGGAATGCGGACCGTAGCAGGCTGCGCCGAAAAGCTCGGCGAAGAGGAACTGAGAGCCTTGCGCGCTCGCCAGGCCACGCTGGAAACTTTCACAGCGATCTAGCAGCCATAGATCTCGCAGGCACATCTTGGAGCCTAGATTGGAGCCGAGACACCGTATCCGAGACCAGGCACCAGCGACAGCGGCCTCAGCCTAACCGATCATCTCCCGGCTCGAAGCGATAACCCACCCACGGATCGGTCACTATGTAGCGCGGAGAATTGGGCGCGGGCTCAAGCTTCTTGCGGAGTTGTGCCACGAACACTCGCAGGTATTCGACCTGTTCCGTGCTTTCACCGCCCCAGACCGCGCCTAATAAGGCGCGGTGCGTTACCACTTTGCCGGTGTGACGAGCCAAATACGCGAGCAAGTCAAATTCTTTCGGCGTTAGATGGACCGCACGGTCTTTTACAAAAACGGTGCGGGCTCCGGGATCGATCTTGAAGTCGCCCGCTACCATCGGCACCAGTTCAGACTCTTCCTGCCGCGCGCGGCGAAGATTGGCGCGAACGCGCGCCAGCAGCTCCTCCATACCGAAGGGCTTGGTCACATAGTCGTCGGCGCCGGCATCGAGAGCCTGGACCTTGGTTCGTTCCTCACCGCGTACCGAGAGCACGATGATCGGAATTTGCGTCTTCGTCCGCAACCGCCGGCACAACTCCAGTCCGTCCATGTTAGGCATGGACAGATCGGTGATGACCAGATCCGGCGACCAATCCTTCATGATCTCGAGCGCAGTTTCGCCGTCGTTGGCGACACGAATGTCATATCCGTGACTGGATAAAGAAGTTCGCAGCACCCGCGTGATCTGAGATTCGTCGTCCACCACGAGAATGTGTTTATGATCCAACGTTTTACACTCCAGCCGGCCCTATCATCCCGGTTCCTGGGTCACGATGTGCACGTCGACCGCGGGGGCGTCGCGCAAAAATTGATGAATCGCGGAAAGATAGAAGTACCGTTTCCAGCCGCGGGTCGCGGAGCGTCCGAAAACAACTTGGGTGATGCGTTTCTCGTTGACGAATTCCGCGACCGCCGCGGCCACGCTCTTCCCCTTCAGCCGCACAATGGATGCTCCGACGTTTTCCGCGAAGCGCAAGTTCGCGGCAAGGGTCCGCCGATTGGCTTCGCTGGCATCCTGGCCAAGGTCGATATAGACGACATAGAGTTCGGCATTCATCGCCTGAGCCATGCGGGCGCCGCGCGCAATCAGATACTGTGCTGCCGGGTTCGAGCTGATGCACACCGCAATGCTTTCGCGGATGGCAACCGCTCCCCGGTCTTTCTCCTCCTCTCCGCGGTGCTGTTCCAGGCTTTGATCCACCTGTTGCGCGACCTGGCGCAACGCCAGCTCTCGCAGTGCAATCAGGTTCGTCTCGCGAAAAAAATTCCCCAGCGCCCGGCCCACGCGTTCCTGCGGATAGACGTCGCCGCGCCGCATCCGGTTCTGGAGCGCCTCCGGAGTCAGATCGATCATCACCACTTCGTTGACTCTTTGCAGGACCCAGTCCGGAACCGTTTCCCGCACCTGGATCCCGGTGACTCCCTGCACTGTTGGGGTCACGCTCTCCAGATGCTGAATGTTCATGGTGGAGAGTACGTCGATCCCCGCATCCAACAGCTCGAGCACGTCTTCATAGCGCTTGCGATGCTTACTGCCCTCGATGTTGGTATGCGCCAGTTCGTCGACCAGTACGACGCAGGGCTTGCGCGCGAGAATGGCGTCCACGTCCATTTCTTCAAAGAGCGCGCCCTTGTACTCGATGGCCTTGCGCGGCACCACTTCCAGGTTCGTAACCAGGTCCGCCACCGCTTTGCGTCCGTGGGTTTCCACAACTCCGATCACCACATCTTCGCCGCGGGTGTGCCGCCGGATCGCCTCGGTAAGCATGGTGTGCGTTTTGCCCACGCCGGGAGCATATCCAAGAAAGAGCTTGAACCTACCGCCCGTCTTGCTCGGCGAACATTCCTCCAGCCACTGGTCGGGCGTCTTGGGCATCGCGATTATTGTCGTTGAGACGTTCGACTTTGTCGATGTGTGGAAAAAGGTTTCAGGGTTTCAAAGGTTCCAAAGTTTCAGGGTTTTAAGGTCGGCTACGACATTCCCTATGCG
Organism: Terriglobales bacterium; assembly: GCA_049520095.1. GTDB lineage: Bacteria > Acidobacteriota > Terriglobia > Terriglobales > Acidobacteriaceae > Acidiflorens. Next base: position 32,193 of record JBEKQC010000048.1, on the reverse strand, counting down.
CCTGTCCTTGAAACTTTGAAACCTTGAAACCTTGTCTTTGTCATACAATCGCCTCGTGAAAGCTGCCGCCAGATTCGGACCCGGATACCTGATCGCGGCGCTGTCGGTGGCCGGAATTACTCTCATCGGCTACCGCTGGCTGCATCTGAATCCGACCACGATCGCGCTCGTTTTCTTGCTGGGCGTCCTTGGAATCTCCGCTACCTGGGGGTGGCGGCAAGCCGTTTTCATGTCGGTGGTTGCCACCCTCGCTCTTGATTACTTTTTTCTGCCTCCAGTTGGCGCTTTGGCCATCGCCGACCCGCAGAACTGGATCGCACTCTTCGCCTTCATGGTCACCGCGCTGGCGGTCAGCCAACTGTCGGAACGCGCCCGCAGCGGGGCACGCTCGGCCGTCGAGCGGCGGCAAGAACTGGAACGCCTCTACGCCTTCAGCCAGTTGTTGCTTTCGAGCGACAATCCGGCCGAGCTGTTGAATCTGATTCCGCGCTACATCGTAGAGTCATTCGGCATAAGATCAGCGGCAATTTCGCTTTCCAGCCGCGGTGACATATATCGCTCCGGCCCAGCCATCGACGGATTGGAATCGCGCGATCTCCAATTGATTTGCGTGCGCGGTGAACCACGATTTGACTCCGTCCATCAAATAGCGTTCATGCCGCTCCGTATGGGCACGCGGGTGGTGGGCGGCATGGGCGTTTCCGGGTCGTTGCTTTCGCGGCAGACGCTGGAGGCCATCGGCAGCCTGGTGGCCATCTCCATCGAGCGCGCGGGCGCCGTCGAAAAACTCAGCCGCGCTGAGGCCGCCCGCGAAAGCGAGCAGTTGCGCTCCGTACTGCTCGATTCGGTCACGCATGAGTTTCGCAGTCCGCTCACCGCCATCAAAGCTTCCGTGACCTCACTGCTCGGCGGCTCGAATCATTCGCCGGAGGAAAGACAGGAGTTGCTGACCATCATCAACGAGGAAAGCGATCGGCTGAACCGGCTAATCGGAGAAGCCGCCGAGATGGCGCAGTTGGATGCCAACAAAGTGGAATTCCGCTTCGCACCGGCGCCCGTCGGTCCCGTGGTCGAGGAAGCACTCGACGAACTCAAGCAACTCCTGGTCCAGCATCCCGTGGAAGTCAGAATTCCAGCCGGCCTTCCCAACGCGCGCATGGACTCCGCTCACGTCAAGGAAGTGCTGGTGCACCTGATCGAGAACGCCGCCAAGTATTCGCCCGCCGGCGCTCCGATCCGCATTACGGCAGAAGCCAAGGGCCAGATGCTCGACATCAACATTGCCGATCGCGGGCCTGGCATCGATGATTTTGAGCAATCCCTTGTTTTCGAAAAATTCTATCGCGGACGAAATCAGCGCGTACAAGTCCACGGAACCGGCATGGGATTGGCGATCTGCAAAGCCATCGTAGAAGCCCATGGCGGGCGGCTTGGTGTCACCAGCCAGCTGGGGCACGGGTCGGTTTTTTACTTCAGTTTGCCCATGGGCTGAGGGTTTGAGGGGCTTAGTGGACAATCCTGGTGGGCCCGCCTGGATTCGAACCAGGAACCAACAGATTATGAGTCTGCTGCTCTAACCGTTGAGCTACGGGCCCCGTCTCCATATCATAGATCTTACACATTCGCCGCGAGACTTTGCCGGTGGTGAGCCTCGGCTTGCCAGACTTTCAATCTCCCGTTCGAACGCGTCGAATTGGGTAGCGCTCCAACCGAGATTCTGATCATAGCGCTCGGCTCGGCAGTCGGCGAATGAGATGGCCATACCAACAAGATCGCCAAGATGACTTTCGATCTCGCGGCGATAGGAATCGTCATCATTGAGGCTGAGGCGGTCGATGTCGATGACCAGATGGCATTGCGGTTCGCCGAGCTGCCGCGCTCGAAGCCACATGAAATAGAAGATGAAGTAAAGCCGTCGCAAAACTGTCTCGTCGACGAGCTTGCCCCGGAAGGCCTCGCGCAGCATGGACGAATCGAGCAAGGGCGGCAACTCGACTGCCGGAAACTCCAGGGCTGCCAGCAGCGGCGCGAAGGCAGGCTCTTCCATATTGTGACGGAGAATGACCACGCCGCGTTGCAGGAAATAGGGATTGCCCTGCACGGCTTGGCGCAACATCGACAGAAACTGCCGGCGCGGCTCGCGGCGGATAAAGATATGCGTGCCCGGCATCCGGGCGCGGAACCAGCCGACCCTCAAATCGGTACGCACGAAGCCGTACACCGGGCGCCGGCCGAGGCGCGTGGCAAGCCTTGCCAAGTCGGCCAAATAGGCTTCGAGTTCCGGCAAAGAGTCATCACTCGCGGCGCAGTATCGCCCGAAGGTGAGATGAGCGGTAAAACCTTTTATGCCAAAACCCGGTATGCCGCTGACCGGACCGATCAGGGGACGGTATTCCTCCAGATAGGGCGCTTCGAGCGCTGGGTGATTGGCAAAGGACCAGGGGACAAAACGATCGACAATTTCTGCCGTCAAGGTGAACAGATGTTCGTTGAGCGGTTCGAAATAACAGCAAGTATCGGGCCGCTGCCGGAACTTCGCCCAGACGTAGGTGCTCGCCGCGCGCCAACTCGAGTGCAGGAAGATCGCTTCTTTTGCCTGAACGCTGGCCTGGACCTTGACCATCTTTTCTCCCCCGGCATCTTAGTCAGGAGAGCAAGTCTCGTGCCAATGCGCGTCCGGCTCAAGAAGTCGTCCTACACAATTGACGATGCTTGGCTAATACGCTTCGGGTAGTCGATTCGATTAGAGCGGATTAAGATAACGATGCTTTCCGTCGTTCCACTTTGGAACCGCAGGGCCGACTCCTCAGGAGGTCGGTACGATTCGACTCATGTGCTGACTCAGGCGTGCCGATCTTTCCATGTGTAAGAGGATAAGGAAGCGTCTCATGAGTATTTCAATATCCAACTCGTTCTCGCCCACGTCGTTCGCCGCTGCGAACTCTTACTCGAATTCGGCGGCCGCTCAAAGGATCCAGCAACCCACGAACGACTCAGCGGATACGGTCAACCTGTCTGAGTCACAACAAGTCGTTCAACTCTATCAGCAGGGCCAGCAAGTCTCTCAGATCGCTTCCAGTCTCAGCCTGACTGTCGATACTGTGAATAGCTATTTAGGCATTTCCGGCCCGCAATAGAATCAAAAAACGGGCACACCAGAGTTGGTAGGTTGGGGCTGAAATCTAGTGGGGATTTATCGGCTTCCGCGTCGATCACTTCGATCGCGTCGCTTCAAAGAAGCGCGAGGCATGGTCACCAACGAATTCGTAGGGGCCAGAGTGGGTCAGTTTGCTGGCGGCATCAATCCAGATCTCGCCGCCGATCCGCCGCCAGCGCAGACAAAAGGAATAATCCTCACTCAAATAGGCGCCAGTGTCGGGATCGATGATGCAATCGAAGAGCGCAAAAAGATTGGAACTCTGCACCGTTTCACGCCGCGAACCGGATAGCGGCATGCTATGCACGCGGCTGAAATGAGTTTCGGGATAAGCGGCAATCATCCGCTCCAACGCGCTGCGGCGGATCATCTGAAAACCTCCGCCGGCATAAATTCCCGTGACAAAATCTCCCTCTTGCTTGCGCTCCGCCTCGGTGCAAAAGGTTCCCACATAGGACAGGGCAGCTTGTTGTATGCTCTCGCCGCGCTGGACGCAACGCTGTGGGATGAAATCCCAATCGATTGACTTGAGTGGATACAGCGCTCCCTTAAAGTCCTTGTCAAACCGCAGAAGCCGCTCGACCTGCTGCGGCTCGAAGCTAATGTCGGCATCGACGAACAGCAGATGCGTGGCCGCCGGATTGTCCAAAAAGGCAGCGACTAGGGTGCTGCGTGCTCGTGAGATCAGAGCGTCGTAGCCCAGCATCGATAGTGACACGTCGAACGCCGCGGATTTCGCGTAACTGATGAGCCGTATCACCGACAACATGTAACTCTGCGAAACCATTCCACCAAAACACGGTGTGGCGATGAGAATCAGTGGTCTTAGAGTCGCTTGCTGGGACATGGCTTCTCCCGAAGAAACGCTGGCGGCCGCCGCTCGGATAGCTTGATACCGAGTTCGGGCATTTCTTAATGGCGGCTTAGTTAACGGGACCCCTTGAGCGACGCAGCGACGCAGACCCCCGCTCTCGTGGCCCCTCTAGTGAGTGCTTGGTGCAGCGGGCGGCATGGGCGGCGCGGGAACAGCTTCCGCTGTCGGGCTGTTGTTCACCAGATCCTTTAATTCCTTGCTGGGCTTGAAGAACGGAATCTTCTTGGCGGGAACTTCCACCCGGTCACCCGTCTTCGGGTTGCGGCCGACACGCGGCTTGCGCTGGCGCGTGCGGAAGCTGCCAAAGCCGCGTATTTCGATCTTGTCGCCCACTCGCAGCGAACGCACCACGCTATCAAAGATCGTGTCCACAATCACTTCGCTATCTTTGCGGGTTAGTTCCGCCAGCCGGGAAACTTCTTCGATCAGGTCAGCCTTCGTCATAAGCCTCTTCGCTCCCTTGGGGGCCGCGTCCCTTTCAAGGATCCGCGCGGCCGGAGGGCTTTGCCGCCCCCGCCTGCCTATAACCTTCTCAAATTTAAGGGGTTCTGTGCAAGTGGGGAAACGGGCACCTGGAAAAGTTCTCAGTTCCCGGTTCTGAGTGCAGGACCTCGGCCTCTTTCTGGGGGAACTGAGAACTGGCTACTTCCAAAGATAGTAAAAGCCGACCTGCTGCTCCAGCAACTTCTCCCGCGTCGGCAAATAATCGGAAACATCGCCAAACAGCAGATCCAGCCCTGACCGCTTTTCCTTCGGCGGCCAGACCAGATTCGGTTCGCCGGAGATATTTACCGCCCGGGCCGTATCCTTCACCGCCCCTTCGAAATCCGCAATCTGATCCACCAGTTTCAGCGAAGCAGCCTGCTCGCCGGTCCAGACTTTTCCATCCGCAATCGCGCGGATATCTTCTTCCTTCGCATGCCTCCCCTCGGCCACGGCCTGAATGAACTGCGTATGCATGTTGTCAATCAAGCCCTGCATGTACGCGCGCTCTGCGGGCGTCATTTCGCGCGTCGGACTGCCCGTGTCTTTGAACTCGCCCGCCTTCATCGTGATCGGGTTCAGTTTGGCCCAGCGCAGAAGATCTCCGTAGTTCACCCATTGAGCAATTACGCCGATCGATCCCACGATGCTGCCCTTGTCCGCATAAATCTTGTTGGTGGCCGCAGCTATGTAGTAAGCTCCGCTCGCACCCACCGTCTCAATCGAAGCCACTATCCGCTTTTTCTTTTCGTCGCGGATCCGTTTCACCTCGCGATAGGTCTCCTCGGATGCGGCCACACCGCCTCCCGTGGAATTCACATGGATAATGATGGCTTTGATGGAATCGTCATCGGCAAACTTCTTGAGCTGGGGAACAATCTGCTTGGGAGACAAAATTATGCCATCGAGTTCGACGACGCCAATCTTGGGCCCGAATCCGGAAAACGCTTCTTCATCCTGCCCGCCAAAACTCAGGTAGACCAGCGTAAACACCGCAACCACGAACAGCACAAACAGCCCGCCGCCCACCAAAAACCATACCCAAATCCGCGAACGCCCTTCAGTCATAATCAGACGAGTTTAGCACCGGGTGTTTCAATCCCGCAGGGCGGCGATTTCACTTAACCTCAAAGTTCTTCGGATCGACTGACATATTGTGCGATACTTTTTGCTCGGTTACGTCATATTGGTCGATAAGACCTTCCGAAGGTGCCCCGTAAGTGAACCGGATAATCCACCGCTCGGGTAGCGTGAGATTGTCAACGCCTTTGAAATCCCCGAACCGTTCTTCCAGCCGGTAATGGGTTTCCTGTTCATTCCTGGAATCAGCCTGGGTACGGCCCAAGTGCGCGGCGACGCTCATTAAATAAACGGTCATGACGTGCCGAAAGGTGTCCGGTTCAAAATAGAGTTGGATTTCCAGATCGCTGCTTTTCTTCGGGACGTAGTCGATGCGATGAAGTTCGATTCCATCCACCTTCTTCACCCCGCGATCCTCCAGTTTCGCACGACGTTCGTCGAGATGGGACAGCGCCCATCCGGTCGAGAGTGTGCCTCCCCACAAGCCTTCCGTAAGAATCTCATTATGCGTCTTGATAAAATCGCCAAACTCGGACCAACCGCCAGTTCTTGGACCACCGCCAGGCCTCACCGGCGCGACAGAAGTCCTTTGCCCGTCCCTCACAAACCACTCGGTGCGGTAAACGGTAGGTGGAAACTTCATCAATGCGGCCAACTTGTCGCCTTCCGAGACCAAAGTCGCCGGGCCCTCCCATACTTGCGGCCCGCGGTTCAAGATCTGGAACTTCACCGTCCCTTGGGCCACGCAGTTCTTCACCGCCGCTCGCGCCTGCTCGGTCCCGATCGAATTCAAATGTAGATTGACGAATTCAGTGACTTTAGATTCGTCTTTGGCTGCACTAACCGATACCATACTCACCAGGGCAACAAACACCGCGAGGAATCGCATCTTACCCTCCTATTCCACACTTCCTTAAATTACGGGAGCTCTTCAGTATAGCCCCCAATTCCGTCTTGACGTACACTCATCCCGCGCATGTGCGACCCCGTCGAACTCGAGGTCTTCAAGAACCTTTACCACTCCATTGCTGAAGAGATGGGAGCCGCCCTGCGCCGCACTTCCTTCTCTCCCAACATCAAGGAGCGCCGCGACTACTCCTGCGCCGTCTTCGATTCCGCCGGCCAGGTCATCGCCATGGGCGATCACATGCCGGTGCATCTGGGCTCCATGCCGATGTCGGTTGCTGCAGCCGTGGAACATTGCGCTCTCGAACCCGGCGACGTCGTCATGCTCAACGACCCGTTCCGCGGCGGCACCCACCTCCCGGATATAACGCTGGTTATGCCCGTGTACCTCAGAGAAACCAAGAGCCTAGGCCGAGGACGTCCGCTCCACACAACACCGGATTTCTACGTCGCCTCCCGCGCCCATCACGCCGATGTCGGCGGAACTTACCCCGGCTCCATGGGCCCTTGCCGCGAAATCTACCAGGAAGGCCTGCGCATTCCGCCAGTCAAAATCATGCGCGGCGGAAAGCTTGTCGCCGATGTGTTGGCGCTCCTCCTCAACAATGTCCGCACGCCAGAAGAACGCGAAGGCGACCTCGGAGCGCAGATCGCCGCCTGCCAGACCGGCGGCCAGCGCCTTCGTGAAATCTGCAGCCGCTACGGAATCGCCCGCACCAAGAAAGCCGCCGCCGATCTGCTCGTCTATTCCGAGGAAATGATGCGCGCGTTCCTGCGGACCATAACGCCCGGCCTCTACCAGGCCGAAGACTTCCTCGATGACGATGGTGTAGAAGACAAACCCGTGCGCATCGCCGTGGCCATACACGTCAAGGCGTCATCCGCCAAGAAGTCTTCCCCCGTAGAGACGCGGCTTGCCGCGTCTCTCTCCGCGTCGAGCAGGAAGCCTGCGCAAGTCACCGTCGACTTCACCGGCAGCGATCCCCAAGTCCAGGGCGCCGTTAACGCCGTCGAAGCCATCACCTACTCCGCCTGTTTCTACGTCTTCCGCTGCCTGCTCCGCGAAGACGTGCCCGCCACCTCCGGCCTCATGCGCCCCATCCGTGTCATCGCGCCATCGGGAACCGTCGTCAATGCAAGGCCTCCCGCCGCTGTCGCTGGCGGGAACGTTGAGACTTCGCAGCGAATTGTCGATGTCCTTCTGAAAGCGCTGGCGCAGGCGATTCCCGACCGCATCCCCGCCGCTGCTTCAGGCACCATGAACAACCTCACCATCGGCGGCATTGATCCACGCTCCGGGGAGCCCTTCGCTTATTACGAAACCATCGCCGGCGGCATGGGCGCGCGCTCTACTAAAGACGGTGTCTCCGGCGTTCACACCCACATGACCAACTCCCTCAACACCCCCGCCGAGGCCCTCGAACACGCCTACCCGATTCGCCTCCGGCAGTATTCTCTTCGCTCCAACAGCGGAGGCGTGGGCCTCCATACAGGTGGCGACGGAATCGTGCGCGAAATCGAAGTTTTGACCGATGCTCAGGTCACTCTGCTCGCGGACCGCCGTTCCCGCGGACCCTACGGCCTGGGTGGAGGAACCGACGGCGCTCCCGGCCGCACCACGATCATCCGGCGTGACGGGTCCGAGGAAGAAATCCCCGGCAAGACCAGCGTTCGCCTGCGTTCCGGAGAAAGAGTCCGCATAGAATCCCCAGGCGGCGGTGGCTGGGGAAAATCAAACCGCTGAATCGCCGAGCCCGCAGAGAGTTTTGTAGATGGGGTTCCCCTGTGGTCTTCCCCTGCGTTCCTCTGTGTCCCCTGTGGTAAAGGATTTTCTCCGCGCACTCCGCGTCCTCTGCGGTAAGGAGCCTTTTTCGCTAGAATCAACATGAGGCTTTCCAGGACTAACCACGATGAGATTCTTGCGCTCTCTTATCTTCGCAATTGTTCTAGCGTCCGCTTTCTTCTACTTCACCACCTATCGCAATGGGCGTCTCGAACCCGCCAACTGGATCAGTCGCCCGCAGCGCGTTGAAATCACCGAGGCTGCGGGCAGCGAGTCGCTCGACGCCGAAGAGCAAAACAACATCAGCGTCTACCGCAAGAACATCGCATCGGTCGTCAACATCACATCGCGCGTCATGACCTTCGACTTTTTCTACGGCCTGGTGCCGCAGGAAGGCCAGGGCTCGGGCTTTGTCATCGACAAAGAAGGACACATCCTCACCAACTATCACGTCATCGCCGAAGCGCGCCAAGTTGAAGTGACGCTCCACAACCGCAAGAAATATAAGGCGACCATCGTTGGCACCGACAAGTCTCATGACTTGGCCATAGTCCAGATCAAGGCTCCCGACCTGCAGCCGATGACTCTGGGCGACTCGACCAATCTGCAGGTCGGTCAAAAAGTCTATGCCATCGGCAATCCCTTCGGTCTAGCCGGAACGCTCACGCGTGGCATCGTCAGTTCCATCCGCCAGGTGCAGGAGCCGGACGGCTTGGTCATCGACGAAGCAATTCAGACTGACGCCGCCATCAACCCCGGCAACTCCGGCGGTCCGCTCCTCAACTGGCACGGAGAAGTCATCGGCATTAATACGATGATCGCCTCCAGCGTCGGACAAAGCGCCGGCATCGGCTTCGCCATTCCCATCAACACCGCCAAAGCCGTGGTCAGCGATCTGGTCACCCTCGGACGCGTGCGTCGTCCCGCACTCGGCGTGCGCACCATCCCCATCGATTCCGAAATCGCCGAAGAGCTTGGTCTTGCCGCCGACTACGGACTCCTGATTGTTCAGGCCGTTCCCGGAGGCTCCGCCGATCGCGCCGGATTGCGTGGCGGTTCCGAACGCGCCTACCTCGGCAACATTCCCATCACCATCGGTGGAGATTTAATCGTCGCCATCAACGGAGAAAAAATCGAAAGCCAGCAGACCCTCGCCCAGATCATGAACAAACACCGCGCCGGAGACACGGTGAAAGTAACCGTCTTCCGCGGGAAGAAGCAGATGGAAGTATCGGTAGTGCTGGGCGAAGCCAGAGACCAGGTGTAGTTGTGTGGCGCGGCCTGCCCGTGCGCACTTTCTTGCTTCTGATGGAGAGTCGCCTCTCGCGCTATCATCTCCCCCATGCCCGACGTCGACTGGATCCGCAAACTCTGTCTCTCCTTCGCCGACGTAACTGAGGACATGCCGTGGGGCGACGATCTCTGCTTCAAAGTCCGCGGCAAAATCTTCACCGGCATGGTCCTCTCTGACGGCCGGTTCCCGCGCATTACTCTTAAATGCGCTCCGGAAAAGTTCCACGAGTTGCTGGAGATCGAAGGCATTTCCCCCGCGCCCTACGTCGGACGCTACAAGTGGGTAATGCTCGCCAACTCCAACGTCCTGCCCTCCGGCGAACTCGAAGCCCTCATTCGTCAGTCGTATGAACTGGTCGCAGCGAAAGCGCCGAAGCAGAAGCCTGCGCACAAGAAGGCGCCACGCAAACGCAGAGCGAGGTAACCTGTTTTCTTCTGTGCAACGGAGCCTGCCCTGAGCGCAGTCGAAGGGTGCCCCCTGTGGTTAAAGCCTTTCTCGGCGTGGTTCGCATCTCGGCGGTGAACCCGGTTTGACTCCCCTCGACCCGCTAAGCTAGCCTCGTAGATTCGTTCCCACAATCCATGTGCATTCGACGTAGTCTTCTTATCCTCTGCAGTCTGTATGCTTTATTCGCCGTCACAGTCGCGGCCGCGCCTCTGCGCCCCACGCACGCTCAGCACGCCATCGTCACCAGCGTCCACGAGCTCGCATCTCGGGCCGGCGTCGAGATACTGCGCGCGGGCGGCAATGCCGTCGATGCTGCCGTCGCCACGGGCTTCGCGCTCGCCGTTGTCCATCCCCAGGCCGGAAACCTCGGCGGAGGCGGCTTCTTGCTTCTCCGCAACGCCAACGGGAAAACTCACTTCATCGACTTTCGCGAAAAAGCTCCTGCCGCAGCCACCGAAAACATGTATCTCGACGCCCAAGGCAACGTCATCCCAGAATCCAGCAAAGACTCCAGCGTCGTCGGATACAAGTCCATCGGCGTCCCCGGCACCGTGGCCGGTTTCGTCTACGCGGAAAAACAATACGGCAAGCTGTCGATAGAAAAAGTAATCGCTCCCGCCATCAGGCTCGCCCGCGAGGGCTTTCCGCTCGCCTACGAAGACGCGCAGGATCTGAAAAACGATGAGCATCTCGCCGAGTTTCCAGAATCAAAACGCATTTTCCTGCGCAACGGAAATTACTACCAGCCCGGCGAACTATTCAAGCAGCCTGAACTCGCGCACACCCTGGAACGCCTCGCTAAGGATCCCGACGAGTTCTACCACGGCGCCATGGCTCGTGAACTGGCCGCGGCCATCCACAAAGGCGGAGGCTTGGTTACCGCCGATGATCTCGCCGCCTACGAAGTGAAAGAACGCGAGCCCATTCGCGGCTCCTATCGCGGCTATGACATCATCAGCGCTCCGCCGCCATCTTCCGGCGGAGTTGCGCTGATCGAAATCCTCAATATCCTCGAAGGCTTCGACCTCGCGAAATTCGGCAACCGCTCGGCTGGCGCCATTCACCTGGAGGCTGAAGCCTTCCGCCGCGCCTTCTACGACCGCGCCGATTTCATGGGCGATCCCGACTTCGCCAAAGTCCCCGTGGCACCGCTCATCGACAAAAAGTACGCTGCGGCATGGCGCGACTCAATCGACCTCAATCACGCCAGCGCGAGCAAAGACTTGAAACGCCCGTCATTCGACGAACTGGAGCGCGTCGCCCAGTCTCGGCCCTCGGCGATTCGGGAACCTGGAAACACCACCCACTATTCCGTAGTCGATGCTCAGGGTGACGCCGTCGCGGTCACCACGACGCTCAATGACTCCTTCGGTTCCCGCGTCACCGCCGAAGGCCTGGGTTTCCTGCTAAACGACGAAATGGACGACTTTGCCGCCAAACAAGGCGTTCCCAACGCTTATGGACTCATCCAGGGCCCCGCCAACGCCATCGGCCCGGGCAAGCGTCCGCTCTCCGCCATGACCCCGACCATCGTGCTCAAAGACGGCAAGCTCTTTCTGGTTCTCGGCTCACCCGGCGGCCCCAGGATCATCACAATTGTTGCCAACATTCTGATCGGCGTCGTCGATTTCTCCCTCGATATTCAGGAAGCCGTCAACGCACCCAGGTTTCATCATCAGTGGCTCCCCGATGAGATTTTCGTGGAAGACCGCCTCTCTCCCGATACAATGAATGTTCTCGGTTATAAAGGACACAAGCTGAAACTCGATCTTTCCTTGGGAGACTGGGGAGACGGCGAGTGCATCATGATTGACCTGAAAACCGGCGAGCGCCTCGGCGCCAGCGACGGACGCAACAATGGGAAGGCGGTAGGTTACTGATGCTGAGGGCGGTATCGACGTACGTCTATGTGAAGGAACGGCTCCATCCGGGTTTGCTGGACGAGCTCGTCAAGGCGGGAGCCCAGTCGATCGAAATCTTCGCCGCTCGCCAGCACTTCGACTACGCCAATCGCAAGCAGCACGTCCGTGAAATTGCCGACTGGTTCCGCTCCACCGGCATCCCTCTTAATTCCGTGCACGCGCCGCTGTACTCCGACTACGAGTGGGGACGCACCGGCTCACCGCCCGTCAACATCGCGTCCACCGATCGCGCCCACCGCATCGACGCCATGGATGAAATCAAGCGCGCACTCGAAATTGCCGAGCACATCCCATACCACTTTCTGGTCCAGCACATTGGCAATCCCAACGACGCCTTTGACGAAAAGAAATTCGAAGCGGCTATGACCTGCGTCGAGCATCTTCGTGCCTTCGCCAAACCGCTGGGCGTCAGAGTGCTCATTGAAAATATTCCCAACGAACTTTCCACGCCCGATCGCCTCGTCGAGTTCGTCAAAACCATGCATTTCGACGACATCGGCGTTTGTTTCGATTGCGGTCATGCGCACATGATGGGCGGCATTCCCGAAAGCTTCGCCATCCTGAAGAACCACATCTGCTCAACCCACGTGCACGACAACAACAGAGACAAAGATTCGCACCTCTGGCCGGGCAACGGGTCGATCGACTGGAAACAGACTATGGAATTGCTGCGCACGGCACCCCAGAAGCCACCCCTGTTGCTCGAAATCGAGGGCGAAGAAAAAAAGAGCCCCAGCGTAGAAGTGAGCGAAACCTTCCAAAAGCTGGAAGATTCGTAGGAATTCAACCTTAGAGAACGCAGAGCTCGCAGAGTTTTTTCTGAATGATTCTCGCCTGTGCGCTTCTGTGTCCCCAGTGGTTAAAAGGTTTAATCTGAAAATGTTCTGAAACCACCGGGTTCGAAAAAGTTTTAGCTGGTTTTTCTCTGCGCCCTCAGCGTCCTCCGCGGTTGAAGGTTTTGAATTATGCTAGCACCCGTCAGCACCATCGCAGAAATCGGCAAACACGAAGGCCAGTCCGTTACCATCCGCGGCTGGCTCTACAATCTTCGCGAGAGCGGCAAGCTTCTTTTCCCCCAATTTCGCGACGGCTCCGGCGTCATTCAAGGAGTGGTTCCGAAGAACGCCGTCCCGCCCGAAGTCTTCGACGCCATCAAGGGCCTGACTCAGGAATCCAGCGTCATCGTCGAAGGCAAAGTCCGCGCCGATAAGCGCGCTCCCGGCGGCTATGAACTCGACGTCTCGAACGTCCAGGTCGTGCAACGCGTGCCCGAAACCGACCCCTATCCCATCACTCCCAAAGAACACGGCGTCGACTTCTTAATGGACCACCGCCATCTTTGGCTGCGCTCGCAGCGCCAGGCCGCCGTTTTGCGTGTCCGCGCCGAAATCATTCGTGCTGCCCGGGATTTTTTTGACAGCAGCGGATTCACTCTCACCGATCCGCCCATCATTACACCCGCTGCCTGCGAAGGAACCTCCACACTCTTCCCCGTCGACTATTTCGAGGAGCAGGCCTATCTCACCCAATCCGGCCAGCTCTACATCGAAGCAACCGCGATGGCGCTCGGCAAGGTCTACTCGTTCGGTCCCACCTTCCGCGCGGAAAAATCGAAGACCCGCCGCCACCTCACCGAATTCTGGATGGTGGAACCTGAAATCGCTTATGGCACGCTCGACGACTTGATGGAACTCGCCCAAGGCCTGCTGATCTTCTTGGTTAAACGATGTCTAGAACGCCGCCGCCCGGACCTGCAAACTATCGGGCGCGACCTCAGCAAGCTCGAGAACATCGACGCGCCGTTCCCGCGCATCACCTACGACGAAGCCGTCCAGAAATTGCAGGAAGGCCACGCGCAGGGCAAGCTCGAAAATAAATTCGAGTGGGGCGGAGATCTCGGCTCGCCCGATGAAACCTATCTTTCATCGCTCTACGACCGCCCCGTCATGGTCCATCGCTATCCCGCCAGCGTAAAGGCGTTCTACATGGAACCCGACCCTCAGCGCCCCGAACTCGCGCTGTGCGTGGATGTGTTAGCCCCCGAAGGGTACGGCGAAATCATCGGCGGATCGCAGCGCATGGCCTCGCACGACTTACTCCTGCAGCGTATTCACGAGCACAATCTGCCCGAAGAAGCCTTCAAGTGGTATCTTGATCTCCGCAAGTATGGCAGCGTTCCTCACTCCGGTTTCGGCATGGGCATCGAGCGAGCCGTAGCCTGGATCTGCGGCTTGGAGCACGTGCGCGAGACCATTCCCTTCCCGCGTATGTTGCATCGTCTGTACCCGTAGTTCAGTTCTCTGTTCCCAGTTCTCAGTAAGATCTACGAACTGGGTCTAACTGAGAACTGGGAACTGAGAACTGACTCATGCCTCTACGAAGCACGACCTACAGCAACATCACCCCGCGTCAGATCCGAGTGATCGGTGTTCCTCTCGATCTCGGCCAATCCCGACGCGGCGTTGACATGGGTCCTTCCGCTGTCCGCGTTGCCGGACTCGAAGCGCGCCTCGAAGCCATCGGGCATATTGTCGAGGACGCAGGCAACATTTCCGTCGCCATCCCCGAACAGAAGAAAGAAGGCGCCGCCAATTCCAAATACCTCAAGGAAATCACCGCCACCTGCGCCAAGAGCGCCGACCTAGTGTTGAAGACGCTCGAAGCCGGCAAAGTTCCGCTCATCCTCGGCGGCGATCATTCCGTTGCGGCGGGTACGGTGTCGGGCGTGGCCGAATTCTACCGCCGCAAGAACCAGAAAATCGGGCTCCTCTGGATTGACGCGCACACCGACATGAACACGCCTGATTCTTCGCCCAGCGGCAACGTGCACGGCATGCCGCTCGCCGCGCTGATGGGCCTTCCTCCCGTCGAGCTTGGAAAAATCTACGATTTCTCGCCCAAGGTGCAGCCGGAGAATTGCGTGCTCATCGGCATCCGCGACGTCGACAACTTCGAAAAAGAAAACATACGCAAATCCGGCGTCGAAGTCTTCACCATGCGCGATATCGACGAACGCGGTATGCGCGCCGTCATGGAGGAAGCGCTTCGGATGGCGGGACGCGGCACCGCGGGTTATCACGTCTCGCTCGACATGGATTGGATCGACCCCGAAGACGCACCCGGCGTCGGCACTCCTGTCTGGGGCGGCGCTACCTATCGCGAAGCGCATCTCGCCATGGAAATCATCGCCGACCATGGACGCATGCTGAGCTTCGAAATCGTGGAAGTGAATCCGGTCATCGATGAGCACAACCAGACCGCCGACTTAGCCGTCGAGCTGGCGCTTTCGGCATTTGGGAAGAAGATCCTCTAGCAGGCCGACGCTCGATGCCCAGCCCCTAGAAGGACGTTGGATTTCGAAGAGAGTGCGGCATCGCTAAAACGATGCCCTGATACGAAGCATGACCACTTCTGCAGCGGCTGAAGCGTGCTCCTTCGCAAATCCTGCCCGAGCCGGGCTCGACCTGGACTTTTTTTTTTGCAAAAGACTGAGGACGAGAGCATGGTCAAGACGCTGGCAGTGATCCTTCTCACTTGCGTTGGCTCCAGCCTGCTTGTCGCGCAAGCTCCCCCTGCTGGCAACAGTGTGTTGCTGCGCCATTATCGCGAAGGGGAGAAGCTGACCTACCATATGAAAGGCATCAACGAAGACTGGCGCTATGAAATTCAGGCTGACGGAATCGTAAAAAAAGACTCCGCCGGAACTTATTTTGAGGAGTATCGCTGGTCAAATTTGATCTCCGACAATCAGAAAACCGTTCTTTCCCCAGCGAGCCTGGATTTTCGCCAGCAGCTTACGCTCGATCCCAATCACAATTCCGCATTCCCCAACCTCAGCCAGGTTGACCCCAGGCTCATCGGCCCCATCACTGATCTCATGAACTTCTACGTCGATTTGCGGCTCGCCGTACGGTCAGGCAAGCTAGCTCATCCGGGCGATCACTTCTATTTCAAGCGCAGTGCCCCTAACTCGTGGGCGGATGGCACTCGAGTCCTGGTTGGTGAAGACGCGATCGATTTTGATCTCACGCTCAAGGACGTCAGCCGGTCTGCCAACACAGCCACGTTGGTTGTCCGTCATGTGCCGCCCGAGAAGCCTGAAATGAGGTTCACCGCAGACTGGATGCACAAACCTGTGGCCGATACTGCTAACAACTGGGTTCAGGTGCGGAAAACCAAAAACGGGAAATATCTGGCAGCGGTCGGCAAGGAGACGTTCGACGTGGAAATAAAAGTGAGTCTGGTGGATGGAGAGATACTGTCGGGCACTCTAGACAACCCAGTGGACACAATCGAGCGCGAATGTGAAGACGCCGCCCTTACCAAGTGCAGTGATCCCAGGCCTCATCCCATCAGAAGGCAAATCGAGATTCTGGGACGCTAGCAACTGCCAGCGAGCTGGCGAAACTTCCGTTCACTGTACATCGGCCACTTTTCCGTTAATAAACGTGACCTTGATGTCTTTGTAGACATAAATCTGCTTGGCGCCTAGATTGACGATCTTGTCAGGCTGGCCGATGGCGGCTACCACTTGGTCGGGGGTTTGTCCTTTTTCGATTTGCTGAGGCTGCTGCGGCGGTTGCTGTTGCGCTTGTCCTCCACCACCACCCTGGTTATTACCCTGCTGGTCGTTGGTATTTCCATTGCCGCCTTGCTGTCCGTTGTTACCCTGATCTTGGGCGCTGTCATCGAGAGCGAGGAGTCCAGCAATGGTGTCTTCCACCTGTGACGGGCTGGTATTCGCCAGCGTTCCTTTGGGAAACTGGAAAACCACATCGGCCTTGAAGAACGTAGTGGGACTGACGTTGTTACAGGAATCGCAATCGATGATACCGATGACAACCTGGTCTTTCGGCAAATTGACGGCGATCTTGGCGGGATATACTTTTGTGTTCGCCTGGAAAAACTGGGTCGTGGGCGCCGGCCTCCCTAATTTTCCCAATCCGAAGCCGATGGCCTTTGACGCCAGGGGATTGGGAGAGTGAACCGTCCCACCTTCATACTTGGTGGAAAGAATGCTCTGGTCGGAATAAGGCACACCGAGAATCCCGCCCTTTTTGATGACCAGGATGGTGCCCTGCTCTACCACGGCAGCTCCGCCCGAATCCGCACCCATCTTCACCAGCGTATATTGCGCCTTAAGCTGATCTTCCAGCGAAATTGTGGGAGCATCTTGCGCCACCACCAAGCGGGGTGTGATCCCGACCAGAATCAAAGCGACAATCAGGACGCCCATCTCGATTTTCTGCCGCATTGCAACCTTCCTCCTGTGAAGCTGCCGCTCCCGTTCCCAGTGGGCGGGAGCGTCGTCTGTGGTTCTCTCGTTTGCGGGAAGAAGCGGGAAGCGTCGCCTTGTTTGCACGATGCCCCCGGCTCCAACGATTCTCAGCACTTACTCGCCCGCTTCACTGCGGCTGTTTGGCTTCCGCTTCCGCCGCGTCAGCGTCCTTCTGTTGCTGTGCCAGATCGCTGCTTACGCTCGTGTCTGGCGTGGGTGCGGGGACTTCACCAGCCGTGGTTTTAGTATCGGGAGCGGCCGGTAGTCCGTTCTTTCCCTGCTTGTCAGCCAACTCCTTAAGCCCGGCATCCATGGTTATCCGCAGTTGATTGTGCATTTCCTGGATATCGTCCGCGGATACTCCGACGGTGGCGCCGACGGCACACTCATCTTTCTTGCTGCTCTTGACGGTGGCGTCGACCATGTTGTCACTATCCGGTTGGTCGGTGACACGGTAGATCACGTCGCCGGCAGTCAGTGCGCATTCCGTGCCATCCGACGTGGTCAAATCCTCGTTGCTGGACACCACGAAGATGCGAATCTTGGGATCGAGCGCCGGTGGCACCTGGTCTCCACTCGGAGCGGGAGCATTCTGACCAGCCGCTGCCGCAGCCTTTTCCGCCGCGATCTCGTACTTCATCTCGTCGGTAATCGCCTGCTTCACCTCCGGACTGAGTTGGGTAGCGCCACTTGCCGGAGGTGCTCCTCCGCCCAACATGTAGGCACCATAGGTGGCCTGGAGTTTTGCGGCAACCAGTGGATCGGTCGACCACAACGCAGCGATTTCATCCGCCGACGCATTTCGAATCGCCGGTGGAATGACTTCGCCGTTGTTGTCGCCTTGATCGGCAGCCGCCTCCTGTTGCGCCGCATACGCAGCTTGCAAGTTCGCCGCAATCAAATAATCCGTCAGCCAGAATGCCGCCATCGGATACACCGGATACGGCGCGAAGTAAGGACCATAGAAGCCATACCACGGCGCCCCACCCCAACCCCAAGCTCCGACGCCCCAGTAAACCGGTGCGGGCCATGGATTGTAGGCCCATCCGTAGTATCCGGGGCCCCAGTAATAGGGGGGAGCGTAGCCGTAATAAGAACGGCCGCCCCAGCCGTAGCCGCGATACCCATACGCGTAGTAATGTCCGCCCCTAAAGTAGGTGCGCTGGTAATAGGACCTGCCGCCACGGTTGAAGTAGGCACGCTGGCTGTATCCGCCGTGTCTTCCGTAGCCCACCACCGTGCGTCCGTTGTGCATGCTCGTGACTTGCCGCCCGCCGTGCATCCCGTGATTGATCGTCATCCCGTGAGTCTGAATCGAGCGGACCTGGCCATTCTTGCGGAAAGTCGCGCTGCCGCCATTCTTCATGGCGACAGTCTTACTTCCTGCCGGCTGATGCCGATTGGCGGCGTTACCACCTGACCGAGTGCTCGTATTGCCACCGGGTCGAGTATTGGCAGTATTGCCGCTCGGACGAGTGCTCGTGTTCCCGCCTGGCCGAGTGTTGGCAGTGTTGCCACCTGGCCGAGTGCTCGTATTGCCACCTGGTCGAGTGTTGGCAGTGTTGCCGCCCGGACGAGTGCTTGTGTTGCCACCTGGCCGAGTGTTGGCAGCATTGCCGCCAGGACGAGTACTTGTGTTGCCGCGATTGTTTGCGCCGCCCGTCGCTCCAGGTCGCTGGGCGCCATTGGGACTTCCGCCAGGGCGCTGAGCCGGTGCCGCGTGCGGCGCGCTCGCAGCCGGCTTGCTCGGAGCGGCCGCGTGGGGTGCAGGCGCACTCGGCTTCTTGTTCTGCGCCGATGCAAATGCGGTTACGGTTAGAAGAACCAGCAATACGGACCATTTCGGCAGGACGTTCTTTCCTCGGTTGCTCGAATTCATAGCCACTCCTGTGAGATGCGAAGCTCGTTCCTTATAAATCCACCAGCGGGAAGGACGCGCGGACTGGATAAATTTCATCTTTGGCTATCCGGCAATCCAGTATTCGGCGCTCCAGCATTCGATCCCGCTTATGGATTTCTTCGATGAGAGCTTCTCGGTCCGCGTGCCATGGGGGAGTCCGGACACCGGCCTTCGAAGTCCCGACAATTTCACACCCGTTTCACCACGGTGTCAAGCAAAGCCCATCCACATTTACATATTGAACCAATTGAAGGACCTGCTTCGGCGGTCACCTCCAAGAGTAACCACAGTAATTGGGGAGTGTTCCGTCGTTCGCCGATGGAGCTAATGGACTGCAATGTTCGCGCATTGGCAAATTCGGTCTGCACTCCTGGCTCTATCGGTCTTGACTTCTGTCTTGGCTTGCACGGCGGCTGCCGACGACACGAACGGCTCCTCTGGCCTGACTACGTATCGCAGCACCGTCTCTGAGGTACGGGTCACATTCTTCGCCACTGACGAAAGCAATCATCCGCTTGCAAGCTTGACCAAGTCGGACTTTGCGGTCGTCGACAACGAACGTGTGGTACGCAATTTCCGGAGTTTCACACATTCGAACGAAACCTCTCTCGACGTGGTTGCGTTGGTTGACCTGAGTGAGTCGGTCGCGCCGCGCCTTCGCGCTGCCATGAGCGATATGCTGCAACTGGTGGCGCAGGAGCAGTCGATCCCGAATGACAACATCTCCGTGCTGTCTTTTGGAGGGACACTCGGTGGGACAGTTGGAGGAGCGTCTAGCAGCTTCCGGCCTGCCGTCCTCTGCACAAGCGGTTGCCGTGCTCCCGACTCCATGAGCAAACTTCTGGCAATGAAGAGCGGCGGCACAACGCCGCTGTTCGATGCCCTTATATTCGCTGCCGATTTCATCTCGCAACATCGCCACGCCGGTGGCCGCGGCGACGCACGGCCTGTCCTGATTCTCTTCTCCGACGGCTACGACACCATTAGCCTGCACTCTGCGCGCGAGGCGCTGCAGGCGGTGCTGGACGAGGGCGCGCTGATCTACTCCGTTGATATGGGGAAACCGGAGAATCAGTCGTCGAACGAGCCCTGGGGGAACCAGGCTTCGGGCAGCATGTTCTTGCGGCGGGTTTCGGATGCCACGGGTGGGCGCTATTTCTTTTTTTCCCTGGGGTCCTCCCGGCCAGACGGCGCCGCCTCGGTGCTGAACGCTGTGATCGAGGATCTGCGCGCCTCCTATGTAGTGACCTACGATCTGCCCAGCCATCAACCTGGGTTTCATTCGCTTCGCCTTTTGCCCACTCACAACCTCAAGCTGACATTCCATAGCCGGACCGGTTACGACTACGAACCCAGCGGTCACTGATTTGGAGATCACAGATGGGAGACCGCTGATGGGAGACTTATGAAATCCACATTGCAGTTAGCGCTTGTGTTGACGAGCATTTCAATGGCTTTGGCCGCGCCGATTGGTATTTATCAACATGGAACCGTGGTTCGCATGCGCATGGGCGATTGCATGCTCATGCACCGAGGATTCATGAACCAGTTCGGGCCGCCACAAGCGGCTGCGGTCGAGGAAAGCTGCCCGGAATACACGCTGGTGACTGACAAGGTCGTGTTCCTCATTGTGGGTAAGTCATCGAATCAATTGGTGCCGCTGGCGGAAGTCATCGATTTCCGTCTCGTGAACAAAGAATTGGCGGTGCGCATGGATGACGCTCGCAAAGAATCCAAGTTCGCCATCAAGGAAATGACGCTCCGCTCGGAATGGGAACGCATTCAGAAGCACATCGAGGATCGGCTCAACGACTCGTCGCATCAGGCGGTGGACACTTCGATGGCGCTGCGAAACCGGGAATGAAATCGGGAATAATGTGGGGACAGGGCGGAGCCTGCCCTGAGCGGAGCCGAAGGGCCCCGTCCAAGCGCGCCTAGCCCGCTTCCACTCCCGAACCACAGCTGCGATTGACGAGAAACACGCCGAGCGCCAGACTGAAACGTCATGGCTAAGATACGAGTTGGCATCCTCTTTGGCGGACGCAGCGGCGAGCATGAAGTGTCGCTGTTGTCGGCCGCGTCGGTTCTGAATGCAATTGATAAAACGAAATATGCAGTGGTTCCCATCGGCATCACGAAAGATGGACGCTGGCTCACGGCGGAACACGCCGAGAGATTATTGAAAGGCGAAGGGCAGACGGACAAGAGCGTCCGCGCCACGCCAGCGACGCAGCTTCGGGCGGGCGATCCGGAGGCTACTCCGGGGGCGGCGCTGCTGGCTGCAGGTGAGTCGGTGGTGGTTCCTCCGGAACCGGCGCGGCGCGAAGCTGGACTGGCACCGTTCCAAACCGACGCCCATATCGATACAAAGACCGATGCGAATTTGCGCCGCGCTGCGGATCGAGCCATTAATGTGGATGTCATTTTCCCCGTGCTGCACGGAACCTTCGGCGAAGACGGCACCATCCAAGGCCTGCTCGAATTGGCCGATATCGCCTACGTCGGCGCCGGCGTGCTCGGCTCTTCTGCGGGCATGGATAAAGACATCATGAAGTCCCTGTTTCGCGCAGCGGGATTGCCGATCGTAAAACACGTGACCGTGTTGCGCGGCGAATTCGAACGCGCGCCTAAAAAAGTGCGGAAGCTGGTCGAGAGCAAACTGAAGTATCCCGTCTTCGTGAAGCCGGCAAATTTGGGATCGTCGGTGGGAATCTCGAAAGCGCACGCTGGCAAGGAACTGGGTCCCGCCATCGCAGAAGCCGCCAAGTTCGATCGCAAGATTGTGATTGAAGAAGGCGTCGGTGGGAAAAAGAATAAGGCGCGCGAGATCGAGTGCGCAGTGCTCGGCAACGACAATCCCCTAGCATCGGTTGCGGGAGAAATCATTCCCTGCAAGGAGTTCTACGACTACGACGCGAAGTATCTGGTCGAAGGCTCAGAAGCGGTGATCCCCGCGCAGCTCACGAAAGCGGAAATGAAAACTGTGCAGAAGCTCGCCATCGCGGCATTTCAAGCCGTCGATTGTACCGGCCTGGCGCGCGTCGATTTTCTGATGAACCCCAAATCGCGCAAAATCTTCGTCAACGAGATCAACACCATGCCAGGCTTCACCGCGATCAGCATGTATCCGAAGATGTGGGTGGCATCGGGCGTGTCGTATCCCGAGTTGATTGATAGGCTCATTCAGTTAGGGATCGAGCGCCACGAGGACAAGAAACGGAACCAGTACAGCCGCTAAAGCTCAGCTTGCGAGCTAGGTGGAGCGCTGGGCGTCATCGCCTGGCCTCGATGCTGTTGGGCTACAAGCGTAGCCGGCGCGACGGCCGTCGCTCCACTGCCGAGGCAACGCTTCTTACCAATCCCCCGTAATATGATGGTGAGTGAGAAATTAACGTGACCTTCGCTCATCTTTCTCACACGAATCAGGGCAGGCGTCCCGAACCGCCGATCAACCAGGAGGCAACATGGCTCAAAATCATTACACTACCAAGACCAAACGACGTCCAAAAAATAGCAACCGCAAAGACCCCTCCGCGGCCACCATGGCTGCGTTGCGCCAACTAGAGGCAGATGAAAAAAAGCGGGCGGCAGGCAGGTGATCGTGTGGCGGCTCGCACCCTACGGGACCGACCACAAGTACGGATCGTGAGTGAACTCGCCTGATTTCGACAGTTATCATTTGCCTATGCCCGCTCCCTATCGCGTCTTTGTCGTGCTTGATCGAGAATACGGGGAACGCCTTTCCGAACTCGCTGCGAAGGGGCCTGTGTGGATTGTGGATGCCCCAGAAAACCGTGCGGAAGCACAGAAACTGTGGGCGGCACACCCCAGCCGCAGTCGTCTGGATGGCGTGACCACATTCAAGGCCGCTGACGATTGCTCCCGTGAAGAGACTCTGATCAAGGAGCTGGACACGATCGACGAGCACCATGGCGCATACTCAGCAGATCCACCCTACACTGTTCTTGAAGTGGTTGGAGCTGATGTCAGCGAGAGAATCAAGGGCGAACTCGCCCGATTCGGCTTTAATGAATTTCAGGCAACCCCAAATGGGTTTCGCGCAGTACGTCCCCTGCCCACTGATGCCGCGCCACCATAGTTGGCATAACATCCCCATAACACTCATTGACCCGGACCGGCCAATTCTCAATGAGTGTAAACGCCTGATTTCGTCAACCATGCGTCCTATACTTGATCCATCATGCGAAATTCCATGTTGCCGCTAGCCTTGCTGCTCCTGCTGTTCGGATGTAGCGATAAGCGCACAGCACCATCTTCACAATCAGAGCGCCATCTAGAACGCGAGCAGAATAATAGCGCTCCGCATGTCCCCGCCTCATCGCAATTCAGCGTGAATGTACGACTTTCTGAGGCAGCCCGGAAGAGCTCCTCGACAGCAAAGAAACGATTATCGTTGCCGGATACTTCACAGGTCACCCGAGGCAGGGAACGGAAGCACGGTATCTAGACATCAAATCCGGGGATGTCATTTTAGGAGATGTGGAGCAGGAGATTCACCCCGGCGAGATTGCGATATTTAACGAATTAAATCTGAACCCCGATGCATTAGCTCGGATTGACTCGCAAGGCCCGCACATTCTCACCAACGTTAGCTCGGGACGAAGATCATCGAAGGACAACTTGTTGGATTGCGAGGACTACGACGGGAGTTTCGAGTCGATCCACGGACGAACAATCGTTGTTCGTTGCCAATTGATCGAAGAGCGGTTTCCACGATCCGGCATTTAGTTTGGCGGCAGCTTGGGTTTTTCGCAGTTGGCGTAACATCTCGATTTCACTCATTGACCCGGCGCGGCCAATTCTCAATGAGTGTAAACGCCTGATTTCAGCAACTAGTTCGGTCTGGACGGAGCCGCGCAGTTTGGAGGTGGCGGAGCCTTTACGCCAATTCTCTTTAAGGCGAGATGAATGGCTTCTGCTGGGTAGTGTCTGAAATGTGCGTTTAAGAAAAACAGCGAGCGTTTGCGCTGCGTTGTTTTCCGCTTTATTGTTGACTCATGTCACAGCGGAAAGAACTCGCAGCGCTCAAAAACCTGCTCTCTGAAACTGACCAGATTCTCGCCACCATACCAGAACTCCCAGAGAATCGCACCGCTCGGTGCCGTGAATTGCTCGGTTCTGCTCTGGCCCTCACCGACGATCTTCTCAAGCAAACCAAACTGCCTGCTGCTGCCGCTCTAGGACGCAAGGGCGGCTCCGTGATGGCCAAGCGTGGTAGCGACTACTTCCGCCAGTTGGCCGCAAAGCGCAAGACTCACGGGCGCGGCACAGGCAGACCTCGCAAAGAATCCGACTAGCTTCCCTGTACAATTGATCTCTAAAACGAAAAGCCCGGCGCGATGGCCGGGGCGATTCGATGAGACCTAGACACTCTCATCCTACCTCGCAATCGCGCACAAGTGCAAGTGTGTGATGAGCGATTCTGACCGCCCCAATTTCGATCTGAGTCTTGAGATATCAATCGAAAGTGTATGGAATCAACACAAACAAAATTATTGGAACCAGCTGCAAGGGATGCTGGTTGCAACGCCGTTCTATGCCGAGATGATGCGGAAAGCATATCCAACCATCCCACAGTCTCCGATACCAAAAATGCCGAGTCGATTGCGTCAGATTATTGAGTCTTACGCATGGTCTCTTTTCCAAACCGAAGGTACGTACTATCCGGGGGATGATCCGCGTATTGAGCGCTGGTTAAACAATCTGGCAGATCGAATCCTCGAAGAAATAATGGGAACCGTGAAGGACGTAGAAGAATCCGGTCGGGAACGTAGGTTGAGTTTGGCTCATCACGGTTTGACACAAGAGCAAATGCGCGATGCCGCTAAGGAAACTTTGAGAGAACTGATAGAGAACCGCCTTGGAGTGCCATTGCCGTCTGGCACCAATGAAGGCGTAAAAGAAGCGAAGCCTCTCGCTCCGACGACTGCACCTAAGCAGAGTGATTCGCCAGAGCCCACAGATCAAAGCATGACGGAAATAAAACGTCGAAGCAAATTGCTGGAAGAATATAAAGAAGCCACTGGTAATATACCTGACTACCAAATCTACAATGCAAAGAATGCCGGAATTCACAAACCAGAATTCTATGACTGGAAGAAGGGTAAACTACCACGTCATTCAGTGACGGCCCGAAAATTCGAGCAATTCCTACGCGAAAAGAAACCTCCGATTCCCCGCAAAGCCAAAGACTAAGGTTTCTACCACGGTAGAAACTAATGTCTATCCCACTTGACTGTTTCTTACAGTGGTAGGAACACGTTTCTACCAGTGGTAGGAAATTATTTTTCTCCCCCTTGACATGCTTCCACGGAGACAAATGACCCTGATTTCAGGGGGGGCGAGATGACTACGATACGAGGACCACCACTTAACTAAAGCTAGTAATCAGGGGAGCACTTGACCGTGCTCCCTGATTCTAGCATTTTCCCGTATTTTCTTGCATTTTCCCCTTGACAAACAGCGAGCGCTCGCTGTATATTCTAACTATGATGAACGCGACAAAATCCGCTAAAACAATGACTTGCGAGCCTTGCGGAGTTCATTGTCAACGCTTCGGAAAACATCGAAATGGCCTACTCCGTTTCCGCTGCCCGAACTGCAAAAAGACCTACACCGAAGCGCACACCCGGACGCTGGATTCGATGTACATCTCCCAAGACAAGGCCGCGCTCGCCCTTCAACTGCTCATTGAGGGCAACTCCCTGCGATCCACGCAACGCATCACCGGGCTGGACATAAATACCCTCATGTCGCTGCTCGTTCGCGCTGGCGAGCGCTGCCAGTCGCTCATGGATTCCAAGATGCGGAACCTGACTCTCAAGCATTTGCAGTGCGATGAAATCTGGACTTATGTCGGAAAGAAAGCTCGCCACGTTCGCAAGGGTGACTCTCCTGAAGTTGGCGATCAGTGGGTGTTTGTGGCTCTAGACGAAACAACCAAGCTGGTGCCGTACTTTGAGGTTTGCAAGCGCACCAGAGACAACACGATTAGCTTTCTGCACGGGCTGAAAAAGTGCTTGAGCGAAGAACGCTTTCAGGTCACCACGGATGGATGGCACTTTTACCGCTCGATACAAGGCATCTTCGCGGGGCAGGCAGACTTCGCTCAACTCGTGAAACTATTTGGCGACTACGGGCAGTTCGATACGCCCGAAGCGAGGTACTCCCCACCACGAATCAGCGAGGTTATATCCAAGATCGTTGACGGACGCCCTGACCCTGATCACATCTCGACTAGTTTTGTAGAACGCCACAACCTCACCATGCGGATGGCGATCCGTAGATTCACGCGGTTGACGAACGCTTTCAGCAAAAAATTGGGCAACCTTAAAGCAGCCGTCGCATTGCACTTCGCCTATTACAACTTCTGCCGTGTCCACAAATCGCTCCGCGTTACTCCGGCGATGGAAGCGGGCTTGACCGATCACGTATGGACTATCTGCGAGTTGCTACAATAATCGGTCACCTCTGAAACTGAAACTTCGGCGCTCCTTTCAGACAATATGGGCCGAAGAGATGAAACCACTTGTGTCCATCATAGCTAACGTCCACATCCTGCCCCGCAATGTTTTGGGACGATTCTCCAAATACTGTCACCGTACCGCCATTACGGCGTATATAGCTTGGATATCGTGCACGCCATTTTGTCGCGCGACAAGTGCGGTTGCGATTGTTGATCGGGACGCCATTATTGTTGGCACCGATTCCCTTTGGAGATGGTCCGACGGCAGTACCGCTCTCGGATGCAAAATCTACATTGAACGAAACAACTGTACTTACATTATCGTTGGACTGCGAGCCAAGCCAGAAACCAATTTCGACCCTGCTAGGTTTGCCAGTAGAGCGTGCGAGACTGTACCTAGCATAAGAGAATCTGCTATGGCCTTTGGGAACGATATTAGGTCCGAACTCAAGCGATCTCTCAGATATTCCCGGCTGCATGATTCGGTTGTCTATAAGCGGGACTACCGAGGGAAGCCCGTATTGGAAGTCATGTTCATGGGATTTGAGGCCAATAGGCCAATTGTTGCTGCCAAATCTTTCGAGTTGGACAACAAAGATAGGCTTCATGAACGGGTAACTTATGTTCCTGACGCCAGTGGTGGAAATATCGCTCTCAGCGGAGAACACGAAGCTGCAAATGCTTTTGTAAACAGCCATACCACATGGCCGACTAGCGATTATTCCGGTCTCGTGAGAACTTTGATTGAAGCCGAAATCAAGGATAAACCGGACCACGTTGGCGGTCCGATCGATGTTTTGATTATCAAAAGAACAGGCCATCGCTGGGTTCCCCCACGCGGTACATGCGACAACCGATAATACGGTGAATAGCGACAAGAAACGCCATGCCGCAATTATCCTTCCATCCCTCGATTGTCCCGCAGGTGAGTAAACGCACATTTCAGACACTACCCTTCTGCTGAAGTCAAATCTCCTTGAAGACGATCTACCTCGGGCAATAACTTTAGAAGCGTGGGACCTGCCGTTCTCGCACGTGATCCGAGGAATCCTATGGCTCCGGCCACCCATAACCGCACGGAGTCGTCGGGAGTGTCCAGAAGAGATACCAAATCAGCCATGGTCTTATCATCAACATCCTTGGAGTGCATTTTGCGCGTCAGGTCTGCAAGGTGCTCAGCAGCGTTTGTCCGGGCCATTGAGGGTCCGCTGGTCGTCTGTACCGTTGCTATCGTTTCTTGGACCTCCCTCAAGAGTGCAGTACGACTCGTTGTGTTGCCATACAAAGACAGAACAGCAGCGCCGAGTAGAAACCACAGCATCAGAAAAACAATCCAAATTCTCCGATATTCCATGCAGCGATAGTAACTCGTTTCAGGTCAGTTGCGAAAAATCCCGATTACACTCAGAACCCCGGTCACAGGGTCAATGAGCGCTAACGCCTGATTACAACAGTTAGGCGCTAGAATTAATGGAAGTCCTTGGAGGCTGCTGGCAGTCTGCTCCCTTGGGAGCGCCTTTATTTTCATGATTCTGGTCACGGCGTCATTTCCCGTTCCTCCAAAATAGCCCGCCTGTTCGTCGTAGTTGGCGTAACATCTCGATAGCACTCATTGACCCGGATCGGCCAGTTCTCAATGAGTGAAATCGCTGTTTACAGCAACCATTCGTCGGGTGAGAATCTATGGAACCATGACGGTGGGTCAGCCAGCTCGTTTTCGGACGGCTATGTTATCCCAACTCAGGTATGAATGAACACCGCGATCAGCGTCGTCCTCTTCGATGTTGGCGGGGTTCTCGTCGAGCCCTCTGGCGTCGCGACCATGCTGACATGGATGGACAACCGCGTTTCGACCGAAGAGCTATGGCAAATGTGGCTTACCTCTCCGACTGTCCGCTCATTCGAAACGGGCAAGATGTCGACGGAGGACTTCGCCGACCGCATCATCGCCGACTTTAGCCTGCCCATTCTGGGCTCGGAGTTTTTGCGCGAGATGACTCGTTGGTCCGTTACACTGTTTCCTGGCGCTATCGAGCTGATCGAGCGCGTCCCCTCACGCTACCAACGGGCAACTCTCTGCAATTCGAACCCCATCCATTGGTCATATCTCACGCAGAACGAACGACTGATCAACGCCTTCGAACACCACTTCGCTTCGCACCTCATCGGTAAGATCAAGCCCGACGAAGAGGCCTTCCGCTACGTCACGGATGCTTTAGGTTGTGAGCCTGAAGAGGTGCTCTTCCTCGACGACAACCATCTTAACGTCCTCGGTGCTAGCACAAGTAAAGGGGATCCCAGAAGCGGAGCGTGCCTTGGTGGCCTTTGGTGTCATCACGGAATGACGGCCCGCTCCGCCACTGGCGTAACATCCCGATAGCGCTCATTGACTGGGGGTTCTGAGCGCTAACGCCTGATTTCGTCAACTATACTTTGAGACCTAGAGAACATGAAGCCTGAAAAAATAACCCATGATTGTTTGGTTGGCGTATGCCCCCAAAAGACACGGGCTTCAGCGCCCTGAGGGCGCACTGGCTAAGGACAGCCTGGACGGGAATCCCTGAGGGATAAGCCTATCGTTTTACCGCCGTCGTCTTCTCGGAGAGTACCCACAACTCTGGATCCAGTTCCACTTTTTCTGGCAGTTCCGGCAGCTTGATGTTGACTGGTGAATGTGCCCCATGAACAGCCACCGTGGCACGAGCGATCTTGCCCCCATGAAAATACACGATCAACGGAATCGGCATAAACCAGTTCTCTTTTTCGGGAAGCCCAGTCTGGGATAACTCTCCCTTGAGAATCAAACCGCCTGCGTTGTTCTCGACGTGATACTCAAGTTGATAAGACGGCAGATAAGTCTCCGTCACCCACTGCCGATAGAACCAGTTCAGGTCGTTGTAACCATACGTTTGAGCAAGCTGTGTGCTCTTGACGCGCTCATTTGCAACCGCGAAGAACTGCTCGGTGGATGCGGTGTTGTCCTTATAACGCTTGACGAAATCGCTCATTAAGTCAAAGAAGGGCTGGCCGTCGCCGGTCTGCGGGTTGGTGAACAGGAAATGCATCATGCGCAGCACCAGCGCGCCCTTTTTATAAATGAGCGCAGAGTATGCCCCGCGTGTCTCGCGGCTTTCCACGCGATGGCCCATGACCAGCGGCCCGACATCCACCAACCGGCCGCGCCCGACCCCGGTGAGGGTGCGAGGTGGCATTTTCAGTTCCTCTCGGGCTCGTTCGATCAACTCTTTTTCGGAGTGCGTTTTGTCGCGGAGTTGCACGTAGAGCATTCCGGAATATTCCGCAAAACCTTCGCTGAGCCACTGGTCACGATAGGAACGCCAGAGCACCATGTCGCCCCACCACTGGTGCGAAGTCTCGTGGGCGATGAAGGAGAACGTACGCTTATCGGCCCGGTCGGCGTTCGGGATCATGATGGTGGTTGCAAAACCTTGCCCGAAGTTGAAGGGATGGTAGACTCCGCGAAACACCGGGTACGGATACTCCCCAAACATCTTGCTGAAGAAGCGAACGCTGTTGTTCATCTCAGCCAGGATGAAATCTTCCTTGATCACTGCCCGCCTGCCGGGCATGGAATAAAACTCAATCGGTAACTGCTTGCCGTTGTCTTCCTTGGCGATATCTTTATGAATCTCGTACGGGCCGACGGCAAATGACGCGAGTCCGACAGGTTGCTCCATGCGAAATTCCGTAAGCACCTCATCCTTTGCCCCGTCGGCAGCGCCCTCCTTGACCAGTTCTCCAATGCTCACCACACGGTCTTTCTTGCGGTGAATCATGGAGATATCAAACCGAGAGCGGGCCAGGTAACCGTGACGCGGATACCACGTTTCCGTGCTGCGCGGAAAATATGTCCCTTCCATAATGGACGACTCCATGATGAAGTCACCTTTCAATTCCAGGCTCACCGCAATATGTCGGCCGGCGGCCGCCGTTTTGGGTAGAACGATGCTGAAGCCGCCCTCCCACGGCTCCTGAAAGAAAGTGAGCGCCGTGCCATCGGAAAGACGCGCGGCAAGAAGATGCAGCTGTTTTTTGCGACGCTCGTCGTCGTAAATGCTCAGCTCTTCACCCACCGCGAAGGAAATCAATCGCAAGCCTTCGGCACGAGAGATAAGATCCAGGTTCGCCGTGAGCCCGAGTACTTTCTTCGGCTCCAGCAAGTCCAGCGTCAGAGTGTATTTCTCGGTATCGACCAAATTGTAAGAGTCGGAATACGGCGCTGTTCCTGCCCCGTAATCCCCATTGCTGTGAAATGCCATCCAGACGTCGTTGGAAAGAATGGTCTCGTCGTAGGCAAAAATGAGCCCTTTCTCGCCCGCATTGATGCCGAAACAACTCGTTGGAATGCGCGACTGCGGGTCGAACAGATAGGTAAAACGTCCGAGTTTTCCCCCGTCCAACTGAATCAGAAAGACACCAGGCGTCTCCTGATTGAGAATGGATTCCAATTGCCGGGCTGAAATATTCATACCGGTTTCTTTCAGCAGGCGTGGCGACAGCTCGGTTGCGAGATGAGCGCCTGGTTCCGAAACGGCCCCACCCTGAAGAAAACCCGACTTGAGAAGCTCGCTAGCCGTGTCGTCGGTAAATCGCAGCACTGCGGTTTTGAAGTCTGACGATACATCGTCGGCCTTCAACAGCCGCCGGACGTTATCCTCCTCGAACGAGAGCGGAGGCGGCGTAGCTTGAAGTTTTCCAGAGCCAATGAACACCGCCGAGCGAACTTTCCCTGCAACTGGAGGAGACAAATACGCGATTCCGTTTGTAAAGGTTATGGTCACACGATCCCGCTGGAGCACCAGATTCTCTAGGTGGACGCTTTTCTCTAGGACAGATGAGTTCTGCAATTGTTGATAAAGCGGCGCTGCGTCCACCACTTGCTGTGATTGACTTGCTAGAGATGAGATGGAACCTAAAATGAACGGCAATAAAAGCGGAGCTGATCGAAAGACGAAAGGTTTGTGTGAAAGACGGAAGGTCATCAAGAACTCTCTCGGACTCGGGATGTCGAGACCGCTCAGTTGGAACGCATTATAGGATTATTGCTTTGTTTGGCGCTACCAGTTCGTGTCGCGGCAGTTGACGTAATATCCCGATTACACTCATTGACCCCTGGCGCATCTGGGAGCGTCACAGAGCATTGCTCCAGGCTTAACGTTTGTATTGCGAGTAAATATCCGGATCAGGTTGATCCCCCGCTTTCCGAGATGTCTGTTACTTTTTGTGTATGAAGACGGCGTTGTACGGGCGGATCGTCTTTGGCGCGGCGGCGGTGTTGTTCAGCGTCATCGCACTGATGTGGCACGACGCTGATACCTGGCAAAACTTACAATACATCTGGAGCCTGCCTTTCGGCACCATAATTGGCGGGTGTCTCATGACCGCTCAAATTGCGGGTGGGATTGGGATACAGTACGCGCGCACCGCGCGCTTGGCTTCGGTCGTACTTTGCGTTGTCTATTTGTGTTTCTCGCTGGCTTGTATCCCTGACATCGTGGCCGCATCGAACATCTATGAGCGATACGGTGGGAGCTTCTTCCTGTTCTTTTCCTTACTCTGCGG
>JBEKQC010000047.1:0-37290 GCA_049520095.1 Terriglobales bacterium | reverse complement strand
ACTCCTTTAAGCGCAATACTTTGCGAAAAATAGGGGGGAGGGGGGGCCCGGCCTTTTGCGCGTTCACTCCATCGGAAGCCCAACGTAGTTTTCTGCGAGGGCCTGGGCTGCAGATCGAGAACTGGTCACATAATCGAGTTCGGCGAGTTGGCGGCGCTGGTCGAAGGGACTTTCATCCGGAAAGCGATGGAGCATGGAAGTCATCCACCAGGAGAACCGTTGCACTTTCCAGACGCGCCGCAAGCAGACCTCAGAATAGTTGTCGAGCATCTCGCGACTTCCAGTGGCATAAAAATACTTCAGGCCTCGCGCAAGTATCTGAACATCGGCGACCGCGAGGTTCAATCCTTTCGCTCCAGTCGGCGGAACGATGTGGGCCGAGTCCCCAGCCAGGAAGAGATTGCCGTATTGCATGGGCTCGACTACGAAACTGCGCATGCCGGTCACGCCTTTTTGCAAAATCTGGCCTTCGGTAAGTTTCCATCCATTCGAAGCCAGACGGATTTGAAGTTCCTGCCAGATCTTCTCGTCACTCCAGAGATCGATGTTTTCATCGGGCTTGCATTGCAGGTATAAGCGGCTGATGTGTGGCGTTCGCATACTGAGCAGCGCAAAGCCCCGATCATGGTAGGTATAAATCAGCTCGTCCGAAGACGGAGGTGCTTCGGCGAGGATGCCAAGCCATCCGAAGGGATACCCCCGCACATACTCGGTGAGCACTCCTGATGGAATGCTGGGGCGGCAGATGCCGTGAAAGCCGTCGCATCCGGCAATGAAGTCGCAGGCCAATTCGCAGGCGTTCCCATCTTTCTGATATTGGATCTTCGGCTTGGAGCTATCGAAGTCACGCGCGCTGACATTTTCAACCTCAAAAAAGACTTGGCCGCCGGCCGCGACGCGAGCGTTGTTCAGGTCTTTCAGAACCTCGTGCTGCGCGTAAATCGTGATTCCTTTTCCCCCTGTGAGATCCTGAAAATCAATACGATGACCGCGGCCTCCGAAGCGCAACTCGATTCCATGGTGGATCAAGCCTTCGTTTTTCATCCGCTCGCCAACTCCCATTTCTGTGAGCAGGTCAACGGTTCCTTGCTCCAGCACGCCAGCGCGGACGCGCTGCTCTGAATATTGGCGGCTGCGATTCTCGACTACAACGGAGTCGATCCCCTGCAGATACAAAAGGTGAGAGAGCACGAGACCGGCTGGCCCCGCGCCGACGATTCCGACTTGGGTTCGCAATGAAATCGGCACTGAATTGAAAACCCAAAACTCTAGAAAGGATAATGCCGAGGAGTAGTCTGGATGGTGATCCAGCGCAGCTCGGTGAATTCGTTCACTGCCGCTTTTCCTCCAAAACGGCCATAGCCGCTGGCCTTCACGCCTCCAAACGGCATCTGCGCTTCGTCATGCACGGTCGGTCCGTTCACGTGGCACATTCCTGAGTCGATGCGCTTGGCAACCTCTACGGCGCGAGCAATGTCGCGGCCAAAGACCGCAGCCGAAAGTCCGTACTCGGTGTCGTTCGCCAGGCTGATTGCTTCTTCGACGGTTTTGAAGCGGGTGATGGAAACCGACGGCCCGAAGGACTCTTCGCGGAAAATCTGCATTTCGGGAGTGACATGGTCGACGATCACGGCTGGCATGATCGTGCCCTGCGCTTCGCCGGTTAGAAGAACCTTCGCGCCGCGAGACACGGCGTCTTTCACGAGGGCGCGCACACGATCTACCGTGGACATGCCGACGACAGCGCCGAGCACGACATCACCTTTCCGTGGATCGCCGCAAGGCAGAGTCTTCACTTTGGCGACGAATTTCTGTGCGAAGCCGTCCGCCACTTTTTCATCGATGATGATGCGCTCGGTGGACATACAGATCTGGCCCTGGTTCATGAATGCTCCGAAGGCAGCAGCATCAACGGCGGCATCGAGGTCGGCATCGTCGAGAATGATGAGGGGAGCTTTGCCTCCCAGTTCGAGGAGAATCGGCTTTAGATGCTTCGCCGCAGTAATGGCAAGAATCCTTCCCACACGCGTGGAACCGGTGAAGTTTATGCGGCGCACGGCGCGGTGCGCGATCAGGGTTTCGACAATCGTCGATGCGCTGGCAGCATCGTGAGTCAAGATGTTAACCACTCCGTGACCCAGCCCCGCTTCGCGGAGGACGGTTCCAATCAGACGATGGGTCGCAGGACAGACTTCCGACGCCTTCAGAACGACTGTATTTCCGCAGGCCAGCGGCACAGCAATCGCACGCACACCGAGAATGACGGGAGCGTTCCAGGGCGCAATACCGAGCACAACGCCCACGGGCTGTCGAATGGAAAAGGCCAGACTCCCGGGAATCTCGGAGGGGATGACTTCGCCGGAGACTTGGGTTGTCATCGCCGCCGCTTCGCGCAGCATTTGGGCCGCGAGGTAAACGTTGAAACCGGCCCATCCGGCGGTGGCGCCGATCTCCTCCATCATGACGGAAATAAAATCGGGCGTACGGGCTTCGAGCAAGTCAGCGGCGCGCAAGAGCTTCTTGCGCCGTTCGTGCGGGCCGAGCGCGGACCAGGCAGGGAAGGCCTCAGCGGCGGCTTCGGCGGCTGCGATGGCGTCGTCGGCGCCAGCAGCTGCGGCGCGTGTGGCAACTTCACCCGAGATCGGGTTCTGCCGGACAAAGGTTGCCGCACTTGCTGCTGCGGCATCAAGGTCACCGATGAGAAGTTGTACCTCAGTCATGACCGTCTCCTCCGCTTCTTGGAATTTGTCTTAGGTGTGCCGTCCATTTCTTCAAAAACGTCGGCGGCGATATGAAAAGCAGAGTTCGCCGCCGGCACGCCGCAATAGACGGCGGATTGAAGCAGGACTTCCTTGATCTGGTCGCGGGTGACGCCGTTGTTAAAGGCGGCTTTTACGTGCATCCGGAATTCCTCCCCACGATTCAAAGCAACCATCATCGCTAGTGTCAGCAGGCTGCGAGTATGGCGCGGAAGGCCGGGGCGCGTCCATATCTCGCCCCAAGCGTTGCGGGTGATGAAGTCCTGGAAATCGCGGTTGAAGTCCGTGGTCGTGGCCACGACTCGGTCCACGTGTTCATCTCCCAGGACAGCTCGCCGGATTTTCATGCCATGCTGGTAGCGTTTGGTGTCATCCATTGATATCGTCCATAGTGCGTCGCCTCAAAGGAAAGAACTCACTGCCGCAGTGAACGCGCCGGGCTGCTCCACATTCGAGAGGTGAGCTGCGGCGAGCTCAACTTCTACAGCTCCCCGGATTTGCTCGGTGAGGAAATGAGCCTCGGAGGCAGGTGTGACCGGGTCCCTCCCGCCGTAGATCACGAGCGTCGGTGTCTTGATCTGCGCAACCGCTTCGCGCTGATCCATATCGCGGATTGCAGCGCAGGAAGCGGCATAGCCCTCTGGCGGCGAGTTCTCGAGCATGCGCTGCGCGCGGGCAACCTTTTCCGGAAAAGACGCGCGAAACTCTGGGGTAAACCAGCGCTCAATGACCGCAGCGGCTACGGACCTCATTCCATCCTTGCGTACGGTTGCGATGCGCGCGTTCCACAACTCTTTTGTGCCGATGCGAGCCGCAGTGTTCGAGAGCACCAGACGATGCAGGCGTTCGGGCTCGTGAATTCCCAGCCACATGCCGATCATGCCGCCCATTGAAAGCCCGCAGAAATGCACACGGTCGAGGTGAAGCGAATCCAACAGACCCAGGACATCGCGGCCCAACTGCTCGATAGTGTAGTCGACCGGCGTTACTGAAGACTGTCCGTGCCCACGAGTGTCGTAACGCAGGATGCGGAAGCGTGATTGCAGTTCCGGCACTTGCGGATCCCACATGGAAAAATCGGTGCCAAGAGAATTGGAGAATACCAGCACGGGCTCTTTGTCGCCCGTGAGCGCGTAATGTGTCCGCAGTTCTCCGACCTCGACAAACGGCATGGCTTGCCCTTTCTAGCCGTGCACTTTCTAGTGATGACTATCAACGCTTGTGACTGGCATCGATGACTTGATCCACCAACACTTCGGCGACGCCCAGGTAGTTCTCCGGAGCGAACAGGCGATCCAGTTCCGCTGAACTCAGACGCTCGGTTACAGCTGGGTTTTGAGCCAGCACCTCGTGAAAATGCTTTCCCGATTCGCGCGCCTGCCGACCCGCTATTTCCACCAATGTATGAGCGGCAGATTTTCCGATGTGAGCTGCCATCGCCATGGTGACAGCTTCGGCATAAATCAGCCCTTGGGTTGCGTCCAGATTGCGTCTCATGCGGGCCGCGTCGACTTCGAGATGCGGGACAATCGTCGCCATTTGATGAAGCGCTCCGGCGGTCAGACGGAAGATTTCCGGAAGCGTCTCCCATTCAGCGTGCCAATCGCCGAGGCCGCGCTCATCCTCCTGTACCATCGCGCTCAGCATGGTACTGACGAGGCCGGGAACCCGCGTCGCTGCCGATAAGACTACCGCGGCAGTGACCGGGTTGCGCTTGTGCGGCATCGTCGAGGAACCCCCGCGTCCCTCGCCCGAGGGTTCGAACACTTCCGCGATCTCGGTTTGCATGTGGAGAGAAATGTCGCGAGCGATCTTGCCTAGTGTGCCGGTACAAAGGCCAAGCGTAGTGGCTGCTTCCGCCACCCGGTCGCGCTGGGCATGCCAAGGCATGGTGGGAAGCCCGAGATGAAGTTCTGCAGCCAACGCCTCCGCTACC
Organism: Terriglobales bacterium; assembly: GCA_049520095.1. Lineage (GTDB taxonomy): Bacteria > Acidobacteriota > Terriglobia > Terriglobales > Acidobacteriaceae > Acidiflorens. The sequence goes on along the minus strand of JBEKQC010000047.1, from coordinate 32,595 downwards.
AGCAATCCCTTTTCCCGCAGAGCCGCGAACGTTCCAACTGCGCCGCCAAACTGCAAGACCAGCACACGTGCCCTGGTTTCCGCGAAGCGGTCGCGGTGGCGATTCATGGCGTCCAGCCACCCGGCAACCTTGACACCGAAAGTCGTAGGCAGAGCATGCTGCATGAGCGTGCGGCCAGCGATTGGCGTGGAACGGTGCTTCCTAGCCATTTCGGTTAGGCCAGTGCGCAGGGCATCCAGATCCGCTTCAAGGATGTCGAGAGCGTCCCGCATCTGCAGCACGAGGCCGGTATCGTTCGCATCCTGGCTGGTTGCGCCCCAGTGAACGAACCGCGCTGCCTCGGGATCGTCTTTCGCGACCAGCGCGGTGAGCTGCTTGACCAGCGGTATCGCGGGATTAAGCGAAGCGGAGGTCGCAGTGGCGAGCGCGTTTGCGTCGATCAGTCCCGCCTTGCACTTTGAAGCGATCGCTGGGGCTGCGACTGCGGGGACTACACCACGGCGGGCTTCAGCTCGCGCGAGCGCGGCCTCGAAGTCCAGCATGCGCTGGATGCGTGCGGCGTCGGAGAAGACTTCGGCCATTGCCGCTGAGCCGAAGAGTGGATCGAGCAAGGCCATCGAAGTCGGTTTACACGAAGTTCGGGTACACCAAGTCGGTTACAGCAGGTCGGTCACAATCCCACGTCGAAGAATACCGTTTCGTCCGGTCCTTGCAAAACAACATTCCATTCCAGCGTACCGGGACTGCCAGCCGTTTTCTTTGCGATTAAAGTCGGTCGACGCGCCGGTTCCACCAGATTGAGGATTGAATCGTCAGCGTTCCTCGTGTCGTCGGGGAAGTACATCCTGGTGACCAGTCGCTTCAGGAGTCCGCGCATGAAGATTGAAATCGCCAGGTGGGGCGCCTGTTCCTTTCCATTCGGTCCGGGCACCGGGCCGGGTTTGATTGTGACAAAACGAAACACGCCCTCAGCGCTCACCGGCACGCGACCATATCCTTTGAAACCAGGCTCCAGAGGCTTGTTCTGCGTGTCTTCGGGATGGTCATATTTCCCGTGAGCATTGGCCTGCCAGATTTCTAGAATCGCATCCGGCACCGGAACTCCATCACCGTCGAAAACTCGCCCCTGAATGGTAACGCGCTCGCCGGAGACACCTTCGTTAACCAGGTTGTCACGGTTTAGCCACTCGAGGCCAATCTTGAAAAATGGCCCGACCGTCTGTGACGTGGTCGTCATCAAACTCATTTAGTCCTCCATCGGCGTGGCTTCACGTCCCCGCAAGATGATATCGAAACGGTAGCCCAGCGCGTGTTCCGGCATGGTAGTTTCCCAATCGAAAGCGGAGATCAGCCGGTTGCGGGCCTTTTCGTCCGCCGTGCAGTTGAAAATAGGGTCAAACGGAAGCAATGGATCGCCGGGAAAGAACATTTGCGTTACCAGGCGCGTGGCAAACGCGGGGCCGAATAGAGAAAAGTGAATGTGCGCCGCTCGCCAGGCATTGTAATGATTGCGCCACGGATACTCGCCTGGACGAATCGTAACGAAGCGATAGCGGCCCTCGGAGTCGGTAACGGCTTGTCCGGATCCGGTGAAGTTCGGGTCCAGCGGCGCATTATGTTGATCGACATCGTGGCGGTATCGGCCCGCCGCATTCGCCTGCCAGATTTCCACAACGGTGTTTGTCAGGGGACGACTGTTTTCGTCGAGCACGCGCCCGCTCACAATGATCCGCTCGCCAAGCGGCTCACCGGAGTGCGCTCGCGTCAAATCGCTAGCCTTTGGCGCGACCATCTCGGGTCCAAATGATGGTCCCGTGACCTCGGAAAGAGTGTAGGGAATCGGCACCAGCGGTTTTATGGGCGCACGCTTGACCGAGGACACATACGGGGGATGGAGATGATTCGGTTGGGTCCCCGGATATGGCGCGCGATAAACTGCAACCCGTTTCATGGTTCTTTGTCCTGGCCGCCGTTCTTGAACTCACAGACTGTATGCAAGGGAGAAGTCTGTGTCAACTAGTAGAGGTGGTGCATGTGCGGTTCGCATCAGACGTGCCTTGGTGTGCCGAAAGTAACCACGTTGTGAAGGCGCCTTCAGGCAGCGAGACGCTAAATCGGAGTTTCTCCCAGGCTGCTAGAATCTTCGAGAAACCGTTGTTAGTGCGAGGGAACGCGGATGAGCGAACTGGTTACGCTTGCCAACCATGACGGCGTTGGGGTCATCACAGTGGAGAACCCACCCGTCAACGCATTGAGTTCCGCGGTGCTGAGCCAACTCGAAACCTGTCTGCTTGCGGGCGAAAAAGATCCCGCAATGCGGGCTTTGATTCTAATCGGGGGCGGGCGCACGTTCATCGCGGGCGCTGATATCAATGAATTCCTTGAAGTCCTCGCCGGGCGGCGTGCCCTGGCCAATCTGCATCCGTTTCTGGCGCGGATGGAGGACTGCCCGAAGCCCATCGTGGCAGCAATCCATGGCAGCGCTCTCGGCGGAGGTCTTGAATTGGCGATGGCGGCTCACTACCGTGTGGCCACGCAGGACGCTCAAGTCGGCCAGCCGGAGACTCGCCTCGGAATTATCCCGGGCGCAGGAGGAACGCAGCGCCTGCCGCGACTGGTGGGCGTCGTCAAAGCCGCGGAAATGTGCGCTCTGGGTTCGCCGCTGAAGGCGTCCGCAGCGTTCGAATCGGGGATCCTCGACGAGATCGTCACCGGAGACTTGCTCGCGGGCGCGATCGCATTCGCGAGGAAGAGAGCGAGCCAAGGCGGTTCTCATCGCAAAACGCGAGAGCTCAACGACAAGCTTGGTTCAGCCTCAGACCACACTCCGGCGCTGGCTGTTCTTCGTGGTGAAGTGCGGAAGAGCCGGAAGAACCTGAACGCACCGCTGGTCGCCATCGATGCCGTCGAAGCAGCGGCTGTGCTGCCGTTCGACGAAGGTTGCCGTAACGAGCGCAGGATTTTCGACCAGTGTCTTTTCTCATCCGAAGCGAGAGCCCTGATTCACGCCTTCTTCGCGGAGCGCGCTGTCAGCAGAATTCCGGGGCTCGAAAAGGCAGCGCCGGTTGCCGCGGTCCGGCTAGCCGTCATCGTTGGCGCGGGCACCATGGGAGCAGGGATCGCCATGTGTTTCGCCAATGCCGGTATTCCAGTACGGCTCACGGACCAGTCTCCGGAGGCGCTCGAACGCGGTATGAAAAACATCCGGCAGAACTACGATAGTTCCGTGAAGCGCGGGCGTATTTCTGTCGATGTCAGCGATCGGCGACAAAGGCTAATCAGTCCGCAACTCGGGTATGAAGGTTTTGAGGACGCCGACATCATTGTCGAAGCCGTGTTCGAAAACCTCGCTTTGAAGAAGCAGGTTTTCGCCGCGCTCGAGGCCATGGCAAAAGCGGACTGCGTCCTCGCGTCCAACACCTCCACGCTTAGCATCGACGAAATCGCTTCAGCTGTGTCGCGCCCGGCAAGCGTCATCGGTCTCCACTTCTTCAGCCCCGCGAACGTGATGCGCCTCGTCGAAGTCGTTCGCGGCCGAACGACCAGCGCTGATGTGATCGCCGCCGCCATGGCGCTGGCCAAAAGACTGGGCAAAGTCGGTGTCCTCGTAGGAAGTTGTTTCGGCTTCGTGGGCAATCGCATGATGTTTCCCTATATGCGCGAGGCGCAATTCCTGGTCGAGGAAGGCGCAACTCCGGAGCAGGTTGATGCCGCCTTGACCGACTTCGGCATGGCCATGGGAATCTTCGCAGTCGATGACATGGCCGGGATCGATGTGGCCTGGCGCGTCCGCCAGGAATTCCCGCATCTCGATCTGCCCGGCGTGAGAAAGCCACTCGTCGCCGACCAGCTATACGCCATGAACCGCCTGGGGCAAAAGACCGGTAAAGGCTGGTATCGCTACGGCAATGGCGATGACCGCAAACCCATTCCCGACCCTGAAGTTCACTCTCTGATCGAAAGAACGGCGCGTGAGGCGGGCATTCCGCGCCGCAAGATCGGTAACCAAGAGATCGTTGAACGAACGATCTTCGCCATGATCAATGAAGGGGTCCGCATTCTGGACGAAGGCTACGCTCTGCGGGCGGGCGATATCGACACCATCTACCTCAACGGATACGGATTCCCGAACTATCGCGGCGGTCCCATGTGGTACGCCGATACGGTCGGACTGCGTGCGATTTCCACTCGCATCCAGCAGTTCCGAGAAGCGCACGGACAACTCTGGGAACCCGCCCCTTTGCTAGAGCGGTTGATCGCGGACGACAGAACCCTCAGCTCGTGGGACGAGCGAAGCAACGATCACTCGTTAGTATCGCACTCCGGTATCAGGTAAACTGCAGGTTCCTTCAGATCAGGTATTGGAGAACAGATCAAGGCTGGACGCCTGCGATCGTCCACGGTGAACCAGTTTAAGCGACCTGTTCCAAGAAAGCTCGACAATCGTCTGCCCAGGCCGGCCAATCCTTGCGCTCTGACCTAATCGAATGCTGAAGATTATTACGACAGATGCTTGCGTGTTGTCTGGCGTTCTGCCGCGCTGTAGAGTAATGGGGTTCAGAATCCGTTAAATTCTGCAGCACACACGAATCGCATAAGGTCAAAAAAAATGAAAGCTCTTGTAAAAAGTAAGCGGAGTTGCGGCCTTTGGCTCGAAGAGGTTCCCGAACCGGAAATTGGCATCAATGACGTCAAAGTCCGCGTTCTTCTGACCGGAATCTGCGGCACCGACCTTCATATTTACGAATGGGATGCCTGGGCCCAATCGACCATTAATGTCCCGCTGGTCATCGGTCACGAATTTGTGGGCGAGATCGTCGCGGTTGGCTCGAACGTAGCCGACTTCCGAGTCGGAGAACTGGTCAGCGGCGAGGGTCATGTGGTGTGTGGCCGCTGCCGCAACTGCCTGGCCGGACGGCGCCACCTTTGTGCTCACACCCAAGGCGTCGGCGTAAACCGCCCGGGAGCCTTTGCGGAGTTCATCGTGCTCCCCATGTCGAACATATGGAAGCACAGCGACGCAATCAAACCTGACATTGCCGCCATCTTCGATCCTTTTGGCAACGCCGTTCACACCGCTCTTTCTTTTCCCGTGCTTGGGGAAGACGTGCTAGTCACTGGTGCGGGGCCCATCGGAATCATGGCGGCCGCGGTTGCAAAACACGCGGGAGCCCGCTACGTGGTAATTACCGACGTGAACCCGTACCGGCTGGAGTTGGCCGCGAAGGTTGGTGTCACCATGGCCATCGACCCGCGAACGACCAGCCTTCAGGAAGTGCAGCAGAAGCTCGGCATGCGCGAGGGATTCGATGTAGGTCTCGAAATGTCGGGGAACGCATCCGCCTTCCGAGACATGCTCGCGAACATGAGCCACGGAGGCAAAATCGCGCTGCTGGGCATACCTGTGGGAGAGATATCGATCGACTGGCATCGCGTCATATTCAATATGCTGACTATCAAAGGCATCTATGGCCGCGAGATGTACGAAACCTGGTACAAGATGACGGTGATGCTGGAGAGCGGCCTCGACATCGCGCCCGTCATTACGCATCACTTCTCCTGGCGGGAACACGAGCAGGCATTCGCCGTCATGCGCACGGGCAATACCGGCAAGGTAATTCTGGACTGGAGGGACGTCGGGCCACGCGATTCCCGTCAGAACTTGACATAAATGGGTTATGGCCGAACTCGATCATGGTGCAATGCTGGCGGTAGCCTTGGCGGAAGCTCGCAAAGGGCTGGCCGAGGGCGGTATCCCTATCGGAGCTGCGATCTTTGATGCCGAGGGCAGACTCGTTGGCTCGGGTCACAATCGTCGTGTGCAGAACGGCGATCCTTCCATGCATGGAGAGACCGACGCCTTCCGCAATGCGGGACGCCAGCGCAGCTATCGCAAATTGACCATGGTTACCACGCTCGCGCCGTGCTGGTATTGCAGCGGACTTGTCCGGCAGTTTCGTTTTGGTTCGCTGGTGGTCGGAGAGAGCCGCACCTTTCAGGGCGGCATCGAGTGGCTCCGCTCGCTTGGAGTGCGAGTCTTTGATCTCGATTCTTCCGAGTGTGCCTCGTTGTTGGGCGAATACATCCGGCGAAATCCCGAGGTGTGGAACGAGGACATTGGAGAAGAGTGACGACTGGCAGTTGCTGTCGGCAGGAAAAGCATTCGATGAAACCTGATAACGAGTTATTTCGGAGTCTGCCCAAAGTCCTTTTGCACGAACATCTGGATGGTGTGCTGCGGCCGCGGACTGTGGTTGAGTTGGCACGAGATGCTGGATACGGAGAATTGCCGACCGCCAATCCCGAAGAATTAGCGCAATGGTTTCATCGCGGCGCGAATCAGGGGAGCCTCGCCAAATACCTGGAGGGCTTCAACCACACCATCGCGGTGATGCAAACGGAGGAGGCTCTTGAACGCGCCGCCTATGAACAGGCCCAGGATCTGAGCAAAGATGGCGTGGTTTACTTTGAAACTCGCTTTGCGCCAATCTTTCACACCAAGAAAGGACTGACCCATCAACAGGTGGTCTCGGCCGTCTTGAAGGGACTGGAACGAGGCCGCAAGGATTTCGAAATTTCTTCGGGGTTGATCATCTGCGCGATGCGCAACATGGACGTATCGCTCGAAATGGCGGAGCTGGCCGTCGATTTTCGCGCGCGTGGAGTTGTCGGCTTCGATCTGGCCGGAGAAGAAGGCGGTTATCCTCCCAAGAAACACGTCGCGGCTTTTCACTACATCCAACGGGAGAATTTCAACATTACGATTCACGCCGGAGAAGGCTATGGCAAGGAATCGATTTGGCAGGCGATTCAGTACTGCGGGGCACATCGAATCGGACACGGAACGCGGCTGATCGACGACATCGCGGTCGTGGACGGCAAGGCTGTGAACTTGGGCGACCTTGCCCAATACGTGCTCGATAAACGCATTCCTCTGGAAATCTGCTTGCTGAGCAACGTGCATACGGGAGCCACTCCGAGTTTGGCGGAACATCCGTTTAAAATTCTTTATCAGGAAAAATTCCGCGTCACGCTCAATACCGACAACCGGTTGATGAGCAGCACCACAATGACGCAGGAGTTCGAGGCCGCGGCGGAAACCTTTGGCCTGTCCCTGAATGATTTCGAGAAAATCACCATCAATGCGATGAAGAGCGCTTTTTTGCCTTATGACCAGCGCTGCGATTTCATCTACTCGATCATCAAGCCCGGGTATGCCAAGATCCGTAAATCCGTGGCCGCGCCGACCTACCCTCAGCGATAAGCATTACCGGGAAAGTGCCGCCAAAGTCTCTGCGAGGACCAGCGTTCCCCGGGCGACATCTTCCGGGGACGCATACTCGTCCGGACGATGACTGTATCCGTTGCGGCAGGGGATAAACAGCATAGCGGTGGGAGCAATGCGCGACATGAAGAGTGAATCGTGGTAAGCGCGACTTACTATGGGAAGAAAACTCAAATTGTGTTTCCTGCAGGATTGAGAAAGGGCTTCAACTACCGCGGGAGTGCAATCGGCCGGCGCATCCGCGTTCAACAACTCAGTATGAATCGAAACCTGCCGCTGCGCCGCGATCGCCTGACGGGCACTCTCCATCTTCCGCATCACACCGTCGCGCCGTCTTAGATCGGTGTCACGAATGTCGGCGCTGAGGAGAACCCGGCTGGGAATGCTGTTGACAGCACCTGGAAAAACCTCGCAGATGCCGACCGTAGCCACACTGTCGACGGCGCCGCTGGTTCGCGCGCCGTTCTCGATGGCCAGGATTAATTCCGCCGCGGCGCACAGGGCGTCGCGCCGATCCGGCATCAGAACCCCGCCCGCGTGCCCGCCTGACCCTTCGATGGAAATACGCAGGCTGGCCGGCGCCGCGATGCTGGTCACGATCCCCAGCGGAATTCGCTGGCGCTCGAGCAGGGGACCCTGCTCGATGTGCAATTCAACAAAAGCCTTGTAGTACGCGGTCGGCAGTTTTACTGTTTCGAGTTCTCCGCGCAGGTTCGCACTTTCGCGAACTTCGTCGAGTGACGCGCCCTCGCTGTCCTTCAACTGTCGCGCGGTCTCGGGAGAAAGAGTTCCCGAGAGCATTCGGCTGCCGATGCATCCGACCCCGAAGCGCGTTGGCTCTTCCGAAGTGAACACTAACAGCTCGATGGAATGCGTGGGACGAAATCCGCTGCGCTGCAGAGCTCGAATCGCCTCGAGACCTCCGAGAACTCCAACGACGCCATCGTATTTACCGGCGTTGGGAATCGCATCGATGTGGGAGCCGGTACCGACTGCGGGAAGCGTGGGATCGGAACCAGTCCAGCGTGCGAATGTATTTCCGATTGCATCCTGCCGAAGAGAAAGACCGACTTCTTCACACCGCGCTCGGAGCCAGACGCGGGCTCTTAGGTCAGCGGCAGTAAAAACAACTCTCGTAACCGCAGGCGCTTCCGCATCGGAAATCGCAGCGAGTGCTTCAATTTCAGATACCAGCCTGGGCCCGTCAATGTCGATTTTCATGTTCGCATGCCAGCGAGCGGATGCCGGTTCCAATCTTTGTAGACAAGATACTTAGCCGGTACTTTTCCGATCGCTCCGAACCACTGCGGGCACCAGGGCGCCATCCATATGAAATCTCCGGCCGTGACCGGATACCAGGAATCGCCAAGCCGGTAGATGCCTCCGCCTTCGAGCATGATGAGCCCGTGTTCCATCACATGCATTTCAACCATGCTGAGCGCGGCGCCGGGCTGGTAGACCATGGTGTTGACCGCAAAATCAAAGCTCATCTCATCCGGCAAAAGACACTTGACCTGCACATCGGGATCATCTCCGAGTGGATGCGAGGCAACTTTGTCTTCGTGCGAGACTATTAATTTCGGCAGTGCGGCCCCTGCCAACGATTCATACGATTTTTCAATGACTACGACGCGGCTCTTCTCGGTTGCCGTAATCCGATGCGCTAGGGCCTCCGGCGCGTAGGCATAACCGCGCGCGCCGAGCTTGAATTGTTTATCCGGCGTTTCCAGTTTGACCTCGCCTTCCATAACGAAAATAAAACGCTGCGCCCGCGCGCCGACCATTTCGCCGGCCGTGTCAAATTCCGCCGTGTACTCGGTAAATCTCGCGCCCAATGCCGGCCCTGTGTGCACAATCGCCGCGCAACCCTTCATCCCTGGCAGCGTGATGCGCACAAATGTGTCGGGTGTCAACAGAAGATGATTCGGCTGGTGGGCGCTTCGAGTATGGCCGAGATTATGCATGTTGTGTCTTTCCTTGAAAATCGGACAACGACGCCAGCTGATCGAGAAGGTGTACTCCGCAATCGATTGCTTTCGCCACATCCCTGGCGTCCACCGATTCCGCCGGATCGTGGCTGATCCCGCCGGGCGTGCGCAGAAAAATCATGGCGGATGGAAATTTTTCCGCCAATATCATGGCGTCATGACCGGCGCCGCTCACCATGCGGTACGGCTCGCACCCCGCCCTAGCGACAGCTTGTTCTACTTGGCGGACGAGAAATGGATCCATCGGCACGGCCCGCTGGTCCATCAGCATATTCCACCGCACCTTTAACCCGCGACGCTTGGCGATATCCTCCGCCTGTCGAATAAGATAATCTACCGCCGCGCTTCGTGCTTTGTCGCTTTGGTGACGCACGTCCAGACTCAATCGCGTCTCCCCGGCAATGACGTTGACCGCACCGGGTTTGGCTTGAATCGCGCCGACCGTGGCTACCAATCCGGAAGTATCCTGTGCCCCGCGCTCGACTGCACTGATCCACTCGGCAGCGGCGGCGAGGGCATCATGGCGAAGATTCATCGGTGTCGTTCCCGCATGATTGGCATTGCCCTCGAATGTGAACTCCAGCCGGCTTTGGCCAGCAATCGCTTCGACAACTCCCAGCGGGCGGCCGACATTTTCCAGCACAGGCCCTTGCTCGATGTGGAACTCCACATAGCCAACGACATCGTTTTGCATGGTGGCCTGCGCAATTTCCGCTGGATTCAAACCAAAGTCTTTAATCGCCTGACGAATCGAAATTCCTTGCGCATCCTGGCGGCTGAGCAGTTCTTCGTCCAGCCTGCCCACAAGCGCGCGGCTGCCGATAAAAGGCGTGGCGAAGCGCACGCCTTCCTCTTCCGAGAAACCGACCACTTCGACAGCAAAGGGAAGCTTGCGGCCGTCGATCGCGCTGAGGAGCGCAACGGCAAGGACCACGCCGAGAACGCCGTCGTAAGCTCCGGCGTTAGGTACGGTATCCAGATGCGAGCCAATGAGCAACCGCGGCGCGCCGACTTCAACGTCTGCCGCGGGATAGACCATGCACAGGTTACCGACTGCATCCACTCTTGACGTGGCTCCGAGAGGAACAAGCCACCTGGCAATTTCGCGATGGCACTCACGCATTGGCGGCGATAGAAATGTGCGGCGGATGCTGCCCGCATCTTCACTGAAACCGGCAAGCGTCCGACAACGTGCAATGACCTCGCGCGCTAGGGTTTCGCTGTCGTGCATATTCCGTCGAGCAAACAATCTCACTCTTGGCGACGAAGGCGCGCCTGAATGTTGCCGTGCGGCTCGTCAACCGGCACAAAAATTTCATTTGGATTGTCCTGTCCGAAACGCGAAAGATCCACCAATAGACAGTGCTTGTTCGGCATAGCCAACTCGATGTCCTCAATTTCGGCTACGTCTTCCAACACAGCTTTGCCCATCGCATACAGCGTGTGCTGTACGGACTTGCTCTCGTGTCCGGCAAACTGAGCCAGCAGAATTTCGTGGACTTTCGCACGCAAAGAACCGAATGCCACATCAGCCCACGCATATTTCCAATTCGCGCGAACAGCGGTGCCCAACAGCCGATCTTTTGCTGGCGGCAGCGTCGTTAGCGAATCCTGAATGTAGCCTTCAAAAGCGGACCCCGACGTCTTCATGATGACCAGGTTCTCAAATCCCGAACTCACGGAAAACTCGCTCGCCGGAGTTCGCGTCACTCTGGTTATCTGGATTTCCCCGCTCGCCTGGATAAATGTTGTGGGATGAGGTTTTCCGCTGCTCGGAACATGCTCCCATGCTTTCTCGGATATGGACACCTCTGCGCCTGACACCTGAGGATTGCAGCGAAGAAGAAAATCAATCAATTCCTTGCCGAACTCCTCCATACATTCAGCAGCAGAATTTCGCGCCAGAGAATAGACAGTATTTTTCATCGTGTCCGTAGGAAGAATTTTGCTGTTGTCACCTTCCACAAAACACGAATCAAAATCTCCCTGCAGCAACACTTCCACGGTCCACTCGCGAAGGTCATGCCAGCCGGCCCTGCGCTTCACCTGGACCAGACGGACGCTCGACTTTCCATATCTGTTTTCGGCCACTGCAATCATGTTTCAGCTTCCTCGATACGTGGTGTAGCCATTTGGACTCAGCAGCAGCGGGATATGAAAATGTTGTTCACCATCGCGAACGTAGAATGTAACCTCCACCAACGGATACCGGCCGTCGAGTTTACGCGCGGCAAAATAAGTCGCGGTCTCGAAACCTAGACGATAAAGCCCGGGAGTCAGCGTTTCCTTCTTGGGTAGTAGCTCAGCGCACCGGCCGTCGTGATCAGTGCGTGCCGCTGCCAGCAGCCGCCAGATGCCGGAAGCATCTCGCCGCTCCAGACGTACCGGAACATCCTTCGCTGGCTGCCCTTGAGCGATGTCGAGAACGTGAGTCGAAATGCGCTTCATCCTTTATCTTTCTCCTTGCAGCCACTTTCTCAGACGAATCTGCGTGATCTGTCGCTGCTGCTCCACTGTTTCCTGAAGTTCGGTGTGCTCATCATTTTCCAGCCGGCGCTGCAAAATCTTCAAAATATCCGCCAGCGACTTGCCGGTCGCGCACACGATGAAGATACGGTTGAACCGGCACTCGTATTCGCGATTCGCTTCTGCGAGCGCGATCTTTGTAGAATCGCCGGCATACGCGATGCTCTGTTGCTCCTGTTCGGACCAGGCAGCGGACTGAGTCCACGCCGCTCTCGGCACTTTCGATTCATCAATGCGCGATTCGCCGATTCGAGGATGGCCGCGAAATGCCTCCAGCCAGTCCGATTCGGCCAAACCGCGCCAAATCTCGTCCGATGCAGACAGGAGCGTCACTTCGTTCGGCAGAGGTCGCCGTGCCACCATTTCATCCGTCCACGCCCGCGAGCCGCAGCACGGTAGTATCTCATTCACTGCTGCCACAAGGGGAAGAGAATTCCAGCGTGCCAGCACATCACTCATGCCAGGCTTCCTGCTGCCACCCGGCCTCCCAGTTGTTCAACGAACTCCGCCACTAGGTTGCCCGCCACCGCCGAGCGGTATCTCGCCGTGGATCGAATGTCATCGATGGGCTGGATCGCGTCGGCTACCGCCCTTCTTGCCAGATGCCCAAGCTCTCGGTCGACAGACTTGCCCTTCACGATCCGTTCCACCTCCGTCAAACGAAGTGGAACCGGCGCCACGCTGCCCAGCGCGATGCGCACATCCTCGATCGCACCGCCGCGAATCCGGCCCAATGCGGCAACGCATACTTTCGAGATGGCCTGTGCGTTGCGAGCTCCCACTTTTCGCGCATAATGAAGATACTCCGAAAAGCCTCGCCCAAGACAGATGGCTTGAATCAGCTCATCGGGCGCCAGCTTCATCTTCTTATATCCCGTGTGGAACCCGAGGTACGGAACCCGGCGCTCGCCGCGGACCGACACTAGAACCAACTCAGCCTCGTAGGCCAACAGTGCGGGCAGGGAATCCGCAGCGGGCGATGCATTGACGATATTGCCTCCGAGCGTTCCGCGATTCTGGTTAGCGATTCCGCCAGTCCAGCTAGCGGCTCTCGCCAACAGCGGGAATTCGCGCGCGATGATTTCGCGCTCACGCAGATCGGAGTAAGTGCATCCCGCCCCAATCCTGACTTCGTCCGGCAAAATCTCGATGGCGCGCAGTTCCGGCAAATTCCAGATGCTGACCAGCTTTCGGGCCGGAAGTTTTCCGGCCGCATATTGCACCATCACATCGGTGCCGCCGGCAATAGGGAGCCACTGGCCCGGTTCATTCGCCAAGAGTCGCACGACCGCATGCAGTTTGCCCGGTGCGGTCAGTTCGTAATCAGCCGGATCGGATCTCATGCGGGATTCCTGCGGCGGGCCGCCTGCGCCACGGCATCGAAAATTTGTATGTAACCCGTACAGCGGCAGAGATTGCCCGATAATCCTTCGCGGATGTCGTCCAGGGTAGGCTCGGGCTTATTTTCTAGCAGATGACAGCTGGCCAGAATCATTCCAGGGGTGCAGATGCCGCACTGTGCGCCACCGCATTCTAAAAACGCAGCCTGCAGCGCACTCAGTTGCGGACCCTCGGCGAGGCCTTCGATCGTGGTGAGATTTGCGTCCGCCGCTTGAAGAGCGGGGATGAGGCAACTATTCACCAACTCTCCATTTATCAAGACGGAGCAAGAACCGCACTCGCCCTCTCCGCAACCTTCCTTCGTGCCCGTCAACCCAAGTTCGAGCCGCAGAACGTCCAACAATCTCTCCATGGGATAGACGCGAACCGTTTTCGCCTTGCCATTTACGGTAAAGGAAATCTCGCATTTGCCGCGTTTCTCGGAAGAGTTGATCATCGTTTTCCGTTGCCGTAGACTGCTTCGAAAATGTCTTCCGGCAAGAGTGGAACGGAATCGAAGTGCATGCCGAGCGCATCTTCGATCGCGTTGACGATGGCCGGCGCTGGACCATCCATCGGAAGTTCGCCAATTCCCTTTGCGCCGTAGGCGCCGTGAACATTGCCCATTTCTTCGAAGAATACCCGAATCCGCGGCAAGTCAGATGAAGTCGGCATGATGTAGTTTGTCATCTGACCGTTCTGCATGCGTCCATTTTGCCAAACGACTTTCTCATACACTGCAAATCCGATTCCCTGGGCAACGCCGCCAACTATTTGGCCCTTCGCTAGAACGGGATGAAGAACTCTGCCGACTTCCTGCAGGGCCACGAAATCCTCGACCCTCACGCTGTAGGTCGTGAGGTCCACGGCAATTTCGGCAACGTAAACTGCCCAGGCAAAGGCCGCATAGGCTTCGCCGCGATATTCTTGATCATCCCAGAAAACGCCCTCTGGGGGGTCATAGCGCGCGAACGACCGGAGCTCGCCGTGCTCGGCTATATGGCGCCGGCAGGCGGCGCGAAATTCTTCCGCTGAATATGAACTGCCGAGTGTACCGCCGGCAGTCAGTGTTTGCTTGATTCCTATAGCAGCTGACCGGACAAGATTTCCGATGACCATGGCTGTGCGCGAAGCAACGGTCGGGCCGCTGTTCGGTACTTGATTTGTATCCGGTTGCGCGATTTGAACATCCTCATAGGGCACGCCCAACGCTTCGGCCGTAATTTGGCAGAGCACAGTGTTGGTTCCCTGGCCGAACTCGGTGCTCGAAACCAGCACGCGCACGCTGCCGTCGGCGCAGCCTTCGACTCCAACCACGGAAGCCAGGTATCTTTCGCCGGAACCGGTAAATCCTGCACCATGCAGGAAGGCGGCGATTCCCATTCCTTTCTTGATTGGTCCCTCCGCGTTCTCTTGTGCGAACCGCACCTTCTTTTCGCTGTAGTAGGAGAGTTCCAGCGCCCGGTCGAGAAGCTTTCCCAGATCAATTTCTTCGCGGATCATTTGTTCGGTAGTCGTGGTTTGTCCCGTCCTCAGGAAATTCCGGCGGCGGATCTCTACCGGAGAGAGCCCCACGGCTTGCGCGATACGATCCATGTGCCGCTCCATCGCGAACAGACTTTGTGGCGCACCGAAGCCTCGAAAAGCCCCATGCGGCGGAGCGTTTGTGGCGACAGCCTTCCCGCGAATGCGGACATTCGGCCAGTAGTATGGGCCGCCGGCGTGGATAGTGCCACGCGAGAGAACCACAGAAGATAATGTCGTGTACGCGCCGCCATCAATGGTGAAGTCGATTTCCCCGCCCAGGATTTTGCCGTCTTTGCTCACCGCGGTGCGATGACGCGTGCGCGAGGGATGACGCTTCGTGGTTGCCGTCATGTCTTCGAGGCGGTCATAAATTATTTTCACCGGCCGTCCAGACTTCATGGCCAAGAGCGCCGCGTGGCCCGCGATCATCGACGGATAATCCTCCTTGCCGCCGAACGCGCCTCCCGTCTCCATTTGCACGACTCGGACTTTTTCCGCCGGCAGATTGCACAATGCCATCAGCGCCTTGTGCACGTAGTACGGACATTGCAGCGAACCCCATACCGTGATTCCATGCTCGGCATCGAAGATCGCGATCACCCCGTTGTTTTCGATGTAAAGCTGCTCCTGCGCGCCGGTGGTGTATTCGCCTTCGACGATGTAGTCGGCCATTGCCCAGACGTCATCGACATCGCCCTTCGCAATCAAGAAAGTCCTGAATGTGTTGTCCGTTCCCCAGATGATTTGGGAGTGCCGTTCGCTCTCTTCCATGGTGAAAATTGCCGGCAGGGTTTCGTATTCGATCGAAACCGCGTCCGCTGCCTGCCGCAGAAGATGTGGGTCCGCATGCGCCAATAGCAGTATCGGCTCCTCAGGATGATTGACCGTGCCATCCGCCAGGCAGGGCTGATCGTCCCCGATCAGAGCGATACAATTTTTGCCAGGAATGTCTTTCGCCGTAACGGTTACAAATCGGCTCCAGTCGGACTGCGGGTCAAACACGACTTTCTTGATTACGCCGCGCGGAATCTGGCTGCGAATGGTAGCGCCGTAAAGCATTCCCGGCAAGGTCATGTCATCGATGTACCGCGCCGCGCCGGTCACCTTGTCGCGGCCTTCCTTGCGTGGCACCGACTTGCCGACGATCTGCTCTGCGGTCATGCCTATCCTTTGACATCTTGTCATCCCGAGCGAAGCTAGGGATCTGCCGTTTGCCGCAAAATGCAGATCCTTTCCCTTGCCCCGGATGACAAAGTCTAGCGAAGCGGGAGTTCAAGAGCTGAACTCAACCTCCCGTCCTCTTGCTCCTCCAAAAAATTGGCCGTCGTTGAACACGGGTTGCCCGCGCAGATACGTCGCTTTCACCGCACCCCGCAGCCTTTTTCCCAAATACGGTGAGACGCGATGAAGATAATGCAGCCGATCTCCGGTCACGACGAACTCCGCATCGGGTTCGAAGATCACGAAGTCGGCATCGCATCCTTCGGCGATGCGGCCTTTGCGTGCGGAGCACCCAGCGAGTCGCGCCGGCTGCTCAGACATCCACCGGGTTAGATCGGTCAGGGTGAATCCGCGTCGGCTGGCCTCCGTCCACGTTACGGACAGCGCCACCGAGAGACTCGAAATGCCGCCCCAAGCAGTCTTGAAGCTTCCTTCGTCGAGCCGCTTCATCGTAGGGGGACAGGGTGAGTGATCGGTCGCCACCAGATCGATGATTCCGTCTCTTAGCCCCTGCCACAATCTTTCGCGATTTTCGCGAGAGCGAATTGGTGGCGCGCACTTGCACAATGTGGCCCCTTCTGGAATTTCTTCCGCGCAGAAATGCAAATAGTGTGGGCAGGTTTCGACGCTGACCGGAAGCCCCTCCGCCCGCGCCGCGCATAACTCTGAAAGCGCCTGGCTCGCCGAGAGATGAACAATGTGCAATCGGAACCTGTACTCCCGGCACAGCGACAGCAGCAACCGAATCGCCGCGAGTTCTGCTTCCTCGGGCCGCGATTGCAGGTAAGTCGAGTAGCGGCTCCAATCCGCGTCCCGCAGATGTCGTGCAGCTTCATCGAGTGGGCCGGGAAGTTCCGCGTGGACCAGCAGCGGCAGTCCCGTCCGGGCTACATGAGGCAACGCTTCGCGCAGCTCGGGCTCAGTGACCATGGTAAAGCCGTCGATTCCGGGATGAACCAAAAAGCACTTGAAACCAGGCACCCCCGCAGCTGCCAGCGCTTCAATATCCGCCTGGTTGTTGCTGACTACGCCGCCCCAGGCTAACCAATCCACCCAGCATCGCTCCTGCGCTGCTTTGCGCTTCGAAGCGAGCGCCGCGACGGTAGCGGTTGCCGGCAGAGAGTTCAGAGGCATGTCCACTAGCGTCGTGTAACCTCCTGCCGCCGCCGCTCTCGTTGCCGTCTCGAATCCTTCCCAGTCGGTTCGCCCGGGGTCGTTGATGTGGACATGAGAATCGACCAGTCCCGGGAGAATCGCTGACTCGCCAAAGTCGCGCACCTCGGCATCGGCCGGCGCTTCGTTGACACGAACGAAGCCTGCAATTCTTCCATCGCGTACCAAGACCGCTCCCGGCCGTATTCCATCCGGGGTTGCGACCCGATGCGAAACAAAAGCCTGCACGCTTCCCGTTCCTGTCGACAAAATCTGTCCGCCTTCAGGCCCGAGCCTATCGCGCCTTCCCGAGTTTTTCAACCTTTTCACGGCTGCGATCCGGGGATAACAGCTGGTCACTATTTGTCGTTCGCTGTTCGCAGAACCAGAGAGAGCGACCGGCGAACAGCGAATAGCGATCAGCGAGCTGCGAGAAAAACTTTGCGTACTTCTCAGCTGCACTTATACTTGCTTTCTGAACCAGCGGCCGCGGAAGAGTCCATCACGACCAATTTGCGCGCAGATTCACGGGTAGCTTAGATCGGCCCGCCCTTGACGATTACGCGATGACGGAACCAATCCACATGGGCAACGCTTTCATGGCCCGCGCCATTCAACTCTCGATCGAAAATGTTCGTTCCGGACGCGGTGGGCCGTTCGGCGCCGTCGTCGTGAAAAACGGCGACATCGTCGCCGAAGGCGTAAATCAAGTCACCGCGACCAACGATCCCACGGCACACGCTGAAGTGCTGGCCATCCGGCTGGCTTGCCAGAAACTTCGCTCCTTCGAACTCCGGGGCTGTGATATCTACGCGTCCTGCGAACCATGTCCCATGTGCCTGGGCGCAATCTACTGGGCTCGGATCGGCAAAGTCTACTTTGGCAATCTCGCCGAGGACGCTGCCAAAATCGGGTTTGACGATTCTGCGATCTACGGCGAACTTACTGAGCCACACTTGGAGCGGGAGATTCCCATGATTCAGATGATGCGCGAAGAAGCATTGGCGGCATTTCGAGCGTGGGAGGAAAACCCCGGCAAGATTCCGTATTGAATGTACGGTCGAACCGCGTGCCGCGCTCGATAATTCCATTTGCATCGGCGGGCGATTCGGAGGAAAATATCGGACGCTTGTGGGTATGTAGAGTTGAAGGTGGCTATTCTCTTCTGAATTGCGGCCGCCAGTGACCAACCATAGTGACCAACCATGGAGATCCGGTCGCACGACGTTCTTCTTGTAGGCGGCGGAGGCGCAGGTTTACGCGCCGCCATCGCCGCCGCCGAAGTCAATCCAAAACTTAGCATCGCCGTGGTGTCGAAGGTCTATCCGATGCGCAGCCATACGGTTTCGGCTGAAGGCGGAGCCGCGGGCGTGGCCAAGCCGGACGATAGCCTCGACGAACACGCCTATGACACCATCTCCGGCGGCGACTGGATGTGCGACCAGGACGCGGTCGAAGCCTTCGTCAAGGAAGCGCCCCTGGAATTGCTGCAGCTGGAACGATGGGGCTGTCCCTGGAACCGAGAGCCGGATGGACACATCGCGGTGCGCGCCTTTGGCGGGATGACCAAACGGCGCACCTGGTTTGCCGCCGACAAGACCGGCTTCCACATGCTGCACACCCTGTTTCAGACCACTCTCAAGTATCAGCCCATCACACGCTACGACGAATACTTTGTAACGCGGTTGCTGGTGGATGACGGGCGGGTCCAAGGCGTGGTGGCGATTGAGATCATGTCGGGAAGAATTCAGGCCATCACCGCGAAGGCTGTGATTCTTTGTACCGGGGGCTGCGGCCGCGTTTTCCCGTTCACCACCAACGCCAACATCAAGAATGGCGACGGCATGGCATTGGCGCAGCGCGCTGGAGCGCCTCTGAAAGACATGGAGTTCGTGCAGTACCATCCCACCGGCCTGCCGTTTACCGGCATCCTGATCACCGAAGCGGCACGGTCCGAGGGTGGCTACATGCTGAATAAGGATGGTTACCGCTATCTTCAAGATTACGACCTGGGCACTCCGCAACCGAAGCCGGTGCTACGCTCGATGGAGCTTGGTCCACGCGACCGGCTATCGCAAGCGTTCGTGAAAGAAGATCAAAAGGGACGCACGATCCCAACCGAGTATGGCTCGGTGGTGCATCTGGACCTGCGGCATCTGGGCGAGAAGCTGATCAATGCCAAGTTGCCGTTCGTACGCGAGCTGTGCGTGAAGTATCAAAACATCGATCCGGTCACGGAACTGATTCCGGTGCGGCCGGTGGTGCACTACATGATGGGCGGCGTTAGCACCGACATTCATGGTGCAACTCCTATAGCCGGTCTTTATGCGGCGGGCGAGGTGGCTTGCGTGAGCATCAATGGTGCCAACCGGCTGGGATCGAATTCACTCCCGGAGTGTCTGGTGTTTGGCGCGCGGGCGGGACGAGCGGCAGCCGAATTCGCTGCCGGGCAAAAAGAGCCGAACGGCAGCGTGCTGGCGCAGGCTACCGATGAGCTGCTGAGATTGGAAAAGCAGTATCTCTTCAAGACCGGTGGCCGGGAACGCATTGCCACGCTGCGCGAAGAGATGCAAAAGACAATCGAGAGTGGAGCCGGAATTTATCGTCAGGAATCATCTCTCCAGCAGGCGAGTCAGAAGCTTCACGAGCTGCAGGTACGGTTTCAAAACGTCGGGCTCGATGACCACGGCCGAACCTTCAATACAGAGCTGACCTCGGCGCTCGAACTGGGCTTCATGCTGGACGTTGCGGAATCGATCGTGGAGTGCGCGCTGCACCGCGCCGAATCCCGCGGAGCGCATCAACGGACAGACTTCCCCAAGCGCGACGACCAGAAGTTTCTGTCGCATTCGCTGGTAGGGCGGAAAGCGGACGGTTCTTTGCAGGTGGACTATCTGCCGGTGAAGATCACACGCTGGCCCCCAGGCGAGCGCAAGTATGGCGAGGCTTCGCATGCGGCAGTGCCCAAGCAAGCCAAGGTGAGTTGAATGGCTGACAACATCGTGCTGGAAATCGCGCGTTATGCTCCGGATCGGGATGAGGCACCGTCGTTCCAGAGCTTCGAAGTTCCGCTCCGCAAGGAATGGGTGGTGCTTGATGCGCTGAATCACATCAAGGACAAAGTGGATGGCACGCTGACTTATCGCTGGTCGTGCCGCATGGGGATTTGCGGCAGCTGCGGGATGATGGTCAACGGTGAGCCCAAACTCACATGCGCGACCTTCCTGAATTCGTATGGCAACAACGCCACCGTGCGAGTG
Organism: Terriglobales bacterium; assembly: GCA_049520095.1. Lineage (GTDB taxonomy): Bacteria > Acidobacteriota > Terriglobia > Terriglobales > Acidobacteriaceae > Acidiflorens. The sequence goes on along the minus strand of JBEKQC010000047.1, from coordinate 12,256 downwards.
GAACCGTTGCGCTATTTCCCAGTAGTGCGCGACCTAGTCACCGCGCTCAGCGATTTCCTGGCGAAGCTGCAAAAGGTGAAGCCCTGGCTGATCCGAAAAGATCAGCCGCCGCTGAGCGCGGGCGAATTTCTGCAGACGCCCGAGCAACTCGATCTCTACAAACAGTTCAGTATGTGCATTAACTGCACGCTGTGCTATGCGGCTTGTCCGGTGGTGGGCCTCGATCAGGAGTTTGTAGGGCCGGCAGCGCTGGCACTGGCGCAGCGCTATAACCTGGACAATCGCGATCAGGGATCGGCTGAGCGCTTAGCGACCCTGGCTCATCCGGACGGCATTTGGGGGTGCACCTTTGTCGGCGAGTGCACGCGCGTTTGCCCCAAGCACGTGGATCCCGCCGGAGCGATCCAGCAGTACAAACTTACCGCCGCGCTCGATTGGGTGAAGTCATTTATATTGCCGCGCGGGCACGACGTTAAGACTCACGAAGATAAGCCGCAGGAGGCCGCTCATGACTGACGAGGTCATGACTAATCAGGGCGTGACTGACCAGGCGGCTCGTTCAGAATTCCATCCGCGCTGGTATCGGGAGCGGGTATCCACGTGGTGGTGGTTGGGAGAGTGGCACTATCTGAAGTTCATTTTGCGGGAGCTCACCAGTATTTCGGTGGCGTGGTTTGTCGTGCTGACGCTGTTCCAGTTGCGAGCCTTGTGGCACGGGCCGGAGACTTACGCGCGCTTTACCGGCCGGCTACAATCACCGGCGATGATTGCGCTCAACCTGATCGCGTTCTGCTTTGTGATGTTTCACGCGATAACCTGGTTCAATCTTGCGCCGCGCGCGATGCCGGTGCGTATGGGCGGAAAGCGCGTTCCCGAATTTCTGGTGGCCGCTCCGAATTACGTGCTTTGGATTGCAGTTTCGGTGTTTGTCGGCTGGTTACTGTTGAGGACGCCATGATGGGAGAATCGACCACCAAACCATCCAATGAAGCTTTTCTCTGGCTTCTGTTCAGCGCGGGCGGAGTCGTGGCGGCGGTTCTGATCCCGATTCAACTGTTCTTGTTTGGATTGGCCTTTCCACTGGGCTGGCTTCCTCAGCCGAGCTACGAGCATCTGATGGCGTTGCTGTACTCGCCGTTGGCGCGGCTCTATTTGCTTGTCATGTGTTCGCTGCCGCTGTTTCATTGGGCCCATCGTTTTAGGTTCACACTCTACGATGGGCTGCAGGTGAAACATCTGAACGAAGTGATTTTTGCGTTTTGCTACGGCGGGGCGCTGCTCGGCACGGTACTAGCTGCGTATCTGCTCTGGAGTATCTAGTACTGACATGCTTGTATGTTTAGAGATTCCGCTTCACGGAGGTCAACTTGGAACTCAAATTAAAGACCATTTCGAAGGACGGTATTCCGGAAGCCATTTCCAAGGTCGAGTTGTATCGCTATCTGAACGAACCGGAGGAAGCAGAATCGATCTGCCACGACATCCTGGCGGCCGACCCGGACAACCAGTTGGCGATCCGATTGTTGGGTTTGACGCTGACCGACCAGTTCGAGGGGCGGCACTCCGATCGCTATGCCGAGGCGGAAAAGATCTTCCAGAGCCTGACGGATCCGTATGACCTGCTCTACTACCGGGGGCTTCTGCTCGAGCGGCGGGCTAAGGCTCAGATCAAGGGTGGGGTAAGGGCACAGATACTCGTTGGTTCCTTGCATGAGGCTATGCGCTGCTTCGAGGAAGCCGAGAAGATCCGTCCACCACACAATGACGACGCCATGCTGCGCTGGAACCGATGCGCCCGGCTGCTGGAGAAATTGGGGCATGCTCCAGTCGAAGAGAGGCATACGACGCTCCATGATGACGACACCGCGCCGATCGAGATCACGCGCCGGCCGGGCGGACGGACTGCGAAGTAGGCGGATTCCGTAACATTTGAGCCGCGCCAGATCTATACTTCAAACCCTACTTCTTTTTCGCGGGTAAGTATTTCTTCTCTATAGAAGCGACCACTACGTAGTTCGGATCCACCATTTCGTTAAGGTGAATCCTCGCGACCTTCGACAGCAGCTCATAAGCATCGAGTTCCGACAAGCCGTAGTCCTTGTGGATCCAGTGCACAAGTTCAGTGAAAGCGATGCGCACCGCGTCATCCAGAGGACGATAAGCGCCAACCGTCATGATCGCGTCCTCGTTCTCGAATTGAGGCCAGGCGATGGTGCGGCCCTTGATCACACTCAACTGCACGCGCGCCTTCAGCGGAACCTCAATAGCGGTGCCGGCGATTTCTCCATCGCCCATAGCGGCGTGACCGTCGCCGATGTAGAAGAGCCCTCCCTTGACATTCACCGGAAAGTACACGGTGTTGCCCACGCTGGCCTCGGGCGAGTCCATGTTGCCGCCGAATTCTGCGGGGACGACGGAACTGCGCGCCTCGCCATTGGCCGGCGCGACTCCGATGCAGCCGAAGAAAGGATGCATGGGAATCTTGACCGAGAAATCGGAATCGAGCGCCTTGAATAGAGCCGTGTTCGCGGCATGATCGATGTGATAGAACCAGACGCGCTCGGGTAGCGGCGGATGCAGCATGGGCGTGTAGTTGGTTTCGTTGATGGCGCCAAATCCGGGAGCGAACGCGCCTACGCCCGTGTCGCCATCGACTTCGAGATCGAGAATCTTGACGGCGAGCGTGTCGCCGGGCTCCGCACCCTCGACGAAAAATGGCCCAGCCAGCGGATTATCGCCTTTGGACATGCTGAGCGTGTCACCGGGCTTCCGGAGCGCGTTTCCAAAACAGTCCAACGTGTTGGTGTCGAGGATGTCGCCCGACTTCAGATGCGCCACCGGGTCGGCCGTGGCGAACAGATATTTCACGTTGTCGAGGGTGGTGGTGTAGTGGACGACATTGCCCGTCTGCCCCTGACCCGGCTGGCCATGAAGCACGGTCGTCGCCGCCAGCATCACGCCCATCAGCGTCAAAACGCCGCTTTTCAATTCCATGCAGTTTGCCCCATTCAGTCCAGTCCCCGCTGATACCAGGAGGACCGCGAGTTTTCAAGAAAGATCTGTTTTCTGGCGCTAATCAAAATCCTAGATCAGTGCCACGTTTCTGGGCGGATGCTCAACATTCCGCTATGATCGGGTGCGTTTTTCCCTTCGTGGCGGGGTTTTTCTCAACTGATGCGCGCGCTCGAATTCGGCTCCCAGTTCTCGCGAGTCCAGGTTCTCGCGGATGTGCGCGAGGCGTTGTTCCAGCTTCTGCAGCGCTTCGCGCAGGTTCTTGCGATTGGTGATGGCGATATCGCGCCACATCGAGTAGGGACTGCCGGAGATGCGGGTCATCTCGCGCAGGGCTCGTCCGCCGATGTCAAGCACGGGCGCGTCGGGACCGAATTCGTCGACCAGCGCGGCTGCCAAGGCGGTCGAGATCATCTGCGGCAGGTGGCTGATCCAGGCGCAGAAGCGATCGTGATCGGAAGAATCGACGACGGCTATTTTCGCGCCCATCCTTTCCGCGCAGTGGATGAATTTTCCACATTGTCCGGCATGAACGTTCTGTCCGGGCAGGGGCGTGAACAGCCAAGCCGCGCCTTCAAAAAGATCGGCATCGGCAAACTCCACGCCGGCGTTTTCTTTACCCGCCATGGGATGCCCGGCCAGGAATCTGTGTCCAGCGTTGCGCCCGAACGATTTTGCGGCGCGTTGCACAATTTCCGCCTTGGTGCTGCCGACGTCAGTTACGAGCGTTTTAGGCGGCAATGCTGGACCGAGCCGCCCGACCAAATCTAGGATCGGGATCACGGGTGTTGCTAACACCACCAGATCGCTGCCGCGCACAGCATCGGCGGGATTGGCGGTTCCGGCTTCAATGGCACCGCAGTGCTCAGCTTTCTCCAAAACTGGGGCGCGATCGCACCCGATGATTCGCCCGGCGAGATGACGCTTCTTTAGGGCGAGGCCCAGCGAGCCGCCGATCAAGCCGGTTCCGATAATGGTCACTTGCTTGAAGGCCATAGGATCGCTAGAAGTTTGTCATCCCGCGCGGAGCCAGGGATCTGCATTTTGCGGCGAACTACAGATCCCTCGCTCCGCTCGGGATGACAACTCTGGGAAGTCTACGCGATCTCACGTCCCACCGCAGGCGCGATCATGCGAAGCTGGTCCATCAACTTGGCAAACTGTTCCGGGTAGAGCGACTGCGCACCGTCGGAGAGCGCTTTGTCCGGCTGGTGATGAACCTCGATGAGCATGGCATCGGCGCCAGCGGCGGCGGATGCAAGCGCCATGGGAGCCACCTTGTCGCGGCGTCCGGTGCCATGCGAGGGATCGGCGGTCATGGGCAGGTGCGAGAGTTTATGAATGATGGGGATCGCGGAAATATCCATGGTGTTGCGAGTGTAAGTTTCAAACGTGCGGATGCCGCGCTCGCAGAGAATGATCTCGTAGTTGCCGCCGGCGAGCAGGTATTCCGCCGAGCACAGAAGTTCTTCGATCGTGGCGGCGATGCCGCGCTTTAGGAGCACCGGCTTGCGAACCTTGCCCAGTTCGCGCAGCAGATTGAAGTTCTGCATGTTGCGCGCTCCTACCTGGAAGATGTCGATATACGGCAACATCAGCTCGATCTGGGATATCTCCATCACTTCGCTGATCACGAGCAGTTTGAAATGGTCACCCGCTTCGCGTAGCAACTTCAAGCCGTCGAGGCCGAGTCCTTGAAATGAATAAGGAGAGGAGCGCGGCTTGAAGGCGCCACCGCGGAGGACGCGGGCTCCTGCTTTGGCGATCAGGTCGGCGACGGTGAAGAGTTGGTAATGAGATTCGACCGAGCAGGGCCCGGCCATGACGACGATCTTCTTTCCGCCGATTTCAATGCCGTTGGCAAACTTGACTACCGTGCCTTCGGGGCGGAAATTGCGTCCGGCCAGGTGGTAGGGAGAAGTGATGCGATGGACTTCCTGCACCCCGGGCATCATCTCGACTTCGCGGGTGTCAAAATCGCGGGGAACTCCGACGCCGCCGAGGACGGTCTGGCGCGCTCCGGTGGAGCGATGAACTTCAAAGCCGAAGTGGACCAGTTGATCGATCACTTGCTGGATCTGATCTTCACTGGCCGAATCTTGCATTGCTACGATCATGAGTGTATGAAACCCGTTCTAGTCGTTCAATTGCGAATCGATCTCGGAGTCGCGAGCCGAAGGCTCGGGCTCGGGAACGATTTCGTGCTTCTGGATGCTGCGCATCACGTCCATGATTCGTTCGTAGATCTGCGCGAGATCGCGTTCGGCTAAGGGACCGGTATTGCTGCGCTGCACATTGGCGATCACCTCGCGCTCACGTTCGGGCTCGTAAATGGGCAGGTTGGTGTTGCGTTTCAACTGACCAATTTCGACGGCAGCGGCCGCGCGCTCGTTGAGCAGCGCCGCCAGCTTGCGATCCAGGTCGTCGACTTTCTTGCGCCAATCGGAGATGTCCATAGAGTTGCGAGCTCGAGTTGCGAGCTACGAGCTGCGAGCTACGAGCAATCTTACAAATTCTGCCACAGTTGCGGCTTCTCGTCCGGGATTTTGTTCAATGGCGTGGACGATGGCGCTGCCGACAACCGCGCCCTCTGCAAATTTGCCGACGGCTGCGAACTGCGCCGGGGTTGAGATTCCGAAACCGACGGCTATTGGAAGGCGGGTGAAATGGTGGATGCGCTTGACCAGAGCTTTGGCGTCTCCGGTCATTTGCTGGCGCGCGCCGGTGACTCCGGTGCGGGAGATGGCGTAAATGAAGCCGGTCGAAACCTGCGCGATCAACTTCAGGCGCAGATCGGTCGAGGTGGGCGCAGCCAGAAAAATGGTTGCGAGATCATTCTTGCGTGCCTCGCGCAAATACTCGGCCGATTCTTCTACGGGCAGATCGGTGATCAGTGTTCCGTCGATCCCGGCCAAGCGCGCCACCTGGCAAAATTTTACCAGGCCCATGCGCAGGATGGGATTGAGGTAGGAGAAAATCACCAGGCCGACGGATTGCGAATGTTCGCGAATTTCCGAGGCGAGCGTGAGCACGTGGTGCAGCGAGGTTCCATGTTTGAGTGCCCGCTCGCTGGCGCGCTGGATGACTGGGCCGTCGGCTAGCGGATCGCTGAAGGGGACGCCTAGCTCAATCACGCTCGCACCAGCGTCGATAGCTGCGAGGATGACCTCGCGGGTGGTTGCTAGGTCGGGGTCGCCGCAGGTTACGTAGGCGACTAGCGATGGCTTGCTTTCGAAGTGAAAAGGCATGAAGGATTAATTGTAGATTGCAGAAGTCAGATTGCAGAAGTTAGAACTGTTTGAAAGTGTGCTCGACCCCCAAGGATGCGTCGAGTCGTTATGCTTGACGTAACGCATAATTTATTGTAATGTAGTCACCGGTGATTCTCAACTATCGGGACAAGAGGACCCCGGGACTTCGCTTCCGGGAAGCGCGTCAAGGCTTTCTCGGGGTTCAAACGATCTGCGCGGTTGAAGCTCGACCGTCTTGAGGCTGTTACCTCGATTCGGGATCTTGCTGCACTCCCCGGTAACCGCTTTGAAGCCCTGGCGGGGGATCGCAAGGGCGAGTACAGCATTCGCATTAACGATCAATGGCGAGTCTGTTTTGAATGGGCGGACGGGGCTGTTGGGCCGTCTAACGTAGAAATTGTCGATTATCACTGAGGAGCATCGCTATGGCATTGACCGCTATCCATCCCGGCGAACACCTTGCCGAAGAACTCAAAGCGCTCCATATGAGCGCGGCTGAGCTGGCACGCAAGATCGACGTTCCGACCAATCGGGTTACCCAAATCCTGAACGGAACACGTGCTATCACCGGCGACACTGCCCTGCGCCTCGCTCATTTTTTTGGCACGAGTGCAGAATTCTGGCTGAATCTCCAGAGCCTGTATGAGTTGCGGCTCGCGCAGAAGAAGGCAGGAAAGTCCATCCAGGCTCTTCCCAGACTCGAACGGCGCGACCTCGTTCGCGCATGATGAAAATCCCCGCCCAAGGGAAGCTGGACGGGGCACTCCCGTGAGTGATCTAGAAGGCGCGAGGCCGGGCCACCCGCCGAAATCTGGGGAGCCGGGCGGGCAGAATGAAAGATCTAGAATGGGTAAGAATTGGCCCCGCAAAGCGGCCAAGAACAAAATGAGCTATTCCGAAAAGACTGTGAAAATGTTGTGGGGCCGTGCGGCCAGTCGCTGTGCGATCTGCCGGATGGAACTCGTTATGGAGCGCACCACAGCGACGACGAATCAGTCGTCGGTGATATTGCTCATATCATTGCCCGAGACGAAGACGGCGAGGCCGGACCGCGATCCGTTACTTCCCTCTCGCCAGAAGAACGGGAACGCTACGCGCTTCTGATTAACAACCGCAACAAGTACGTCAACCTGGTGGTTCTCTGCAAGAACCACCACAAGCAGGTGGACGATCAGCCCTCGGCCTTCCCCGTTGCGAAGCTTCTGGGAATCAAGGAGAGCCATGAGGCATGGGTCCGCGACTCGTTGGTTACGTTCGACCCGGCGAAGCAGCGCGACGATGAGTTGTACGCGGACTACGTTGACCGTTGGGCGGAGTTGGTGAAGCTGCGGGACTGGATTCTGTGGACCGGGGGCATTTTTTACAGCGGCCAGCCCGAAATTTCGAAAGAAATGGATGCGAGCCTCGAGGAAGCGCGCACTTGGCTGCTGAACCGTATTTGGCCACATCGCTATCCCGCATTAGAAAACGCGCTGATGCAGTTCCGATGGGTCCTTGAGGACTTTCACATGCTTTTTCGTGAGCATGCGGAAGAATGGGGCGAGCAGTTGATCACGGAAAAGTTTTACAAGCGCGCTTACGGGAGGCCGGAGTTTGACCTTGACCGCTTGCACTACCTTGAGCGCAAGTATGACTATCACGTCTATCTCGTGGAAGACTTAGCTCTCGAACTCACGCGGGCGGCAAACCGCGTGTGTGACGAGGTGCGTGCAAATCTCGACCCCACGTTCATGTTGGAGGAAGGAAGGTTGATGATTCAACAAGGGCCGGGAATGGATTTGAAATGGACTAAGTATGTCGTCGAGTACGGACCCGATGAGAAGTATTCAGGCGTAGAGAATTTCAAAGAAGAACGAAAGAAGCGCGCCAGGCACTTCGCTGAGGACGAAGAAAAGCCGCCTCAAGAGTACGACCCTACTGCTAAGAACCATTGAGGCATTCGCTGGTCGCCTACTCAACCCCGGCTTTGCAGAACGGGCCACGCTGTGGAGATTCTCCTCGCCTCAGTCCAATTTCAGGTTCTCACGCATAATGCCGACGTCCTTATCGCCCCGCCCGGAGATGTTGACGATCACCACGTCCGACCTCTTCATTTTCGGGGTGCGTTTGATGACTTCGGCTACGGCGTGCGCGGATTCGAGCGCAGGAATAATGCCTTCGGTGCGAGCGAGCACCACGGTTGCCTCAAGCGCTTCGGCATCGGATGCGGGAACGTATTGGGCGCGGCCCGTATCTTTCAGCATGGCGTGCTCGGGGCCTATCGACGGGTAATCCAAACCGGCAGAGATGGAGTGGGTGGTTGCGATCTGGCCGGACGCATCCTGGAGCACGTAGGAGTAAGTCCCCTGCAGAACGCCGGGCGCGCCGCCGCGGAAACGGGCTGCGTGGTCGCCCAAGGATTCGCCGCGCCCGCCGGCTTCTACTCCGATTAGTTCGACTCTTTTATCTTTCAGGAAGTCGTAGAAGATGCCGATGGAGTTCGATCCTCCGCCAACGCAGGCGATGATGGCGTTGGGCAGTTTGCCTTCGGCTTTGCGGATCTGAGCGCGTGCCTCGCGTCCGATGACGCGATGAAAGTTGCGGACCATGGTCGGATAGGGATGCGCTCCGAGCACGCTGCCGAGCAGGTAGTGCGTGGTGCGCACGTTGGTGACCCAGTCGCGCATGGCTTCGTTGATGGCGTCTTTGAGGGTGCGTGAACCGGAATCGACGCCGCGAACTTCCGCTCCGAGCAGCCTCATGCGGAAGACGTTGAGCTCCTGGCGGCGCATGTCTTCGGTGCCCATGTACACCACGCACTCGAAGCCGAGCAGGGCGCAGACGGTGGCAGTGGCGACACCGTGCTGACCGGCGCCAGTTTCCGCGATGACGCGGTGCTTGCCCATGCGTTCGACCAGCAAGCCCTGCCCGAGGCAATTGTTGATTTTGTGCGCGCCGGTGTGGAGCAGATCTTCGCGCTTGAGATAGATTTTCGCGCCACCAAGTTTTGCGGTCAGGCGGCGCGCGAAGAACAGCGGGGTGGGGCGTCCGGCATATGTCTTCAGCAGGTGGTCGAGGCGTTGCTGGAATTTGCGATCATGCTTGGCTTTTTCGTATTCGCGCTCCAGTTCCTCGAGCGCGGCCATCAGTGTTTCCGGAACGTAGCGGCCGCCGTAAGCGCCGAAACGGCCGGCAATGGCGGCTCTTGGAGGTATTTGGCTACGGGTCTTTTTGGCTGCGGGTGCGGTTGCCATCGTCAACTTGCCTCTTCCATTGCCCGGACGGCTCGGACAAAGGCGCGGACTCTTCGAGGATCTTTCTTTCCCGGTTCGTATTCGACGCCCGTGGAAACGTCCACGCCCCAAGGATGGAGAAGGTGGATTGCCTCCTGCACATTGCCGGGACGCAAGCCGCCGGCGACGATCAGCTTGCTGATGCTGTTGATGATTCCAGCCCAAGGCTGCACGCGTTCCCAGTCGAAAGCCTGCCCTGTACCGCCGCGCTTTTCCGCGGTTGAGGAATCGAGCAGGACGCCCGAGACTACGCCGGGGCGAAAGCCGTGGGTTTCGAGGAAGAGGTCGCCATTCTTGGCGACGTGGATTTTGTGTACGCGTTTGCCCTTGTAGGCTTCGTCGGGCTCGACCAACCCGGCCGCGACCGGATCCCATCCGACAGTTTGTTCGGCAGGCGCGTCGAAAATCTTCGCCGGATAGCTGCGGAAAATCGTGGGGCGGCTGGCTCCGTTTGCGAGTTGATGGAAGAGCGCGCGGCTGAACTCCGGACTCTCGTCGCCATGCAATTGCACGGCCGTGAGATCTGCGTGTTTAACGGCGTCACGGACGTGATCCGCGGTATCGTTGACGAAAACGCCGACTCTTTCGATTCGCTGCGGTAGCTTGGCAATAATCGACCGCGCGGTTTCTAAGGTGACGTGGCGCGGGCTCTTCTTATAGAAGACGAACCCTAGCGCGTTCGCGCCCGCATCGGTGGCGGCAAGCGCGTCGTCGAGATTCGTGATCCCGCACACTTTAATCCAAGTCATAGCAGCATTTGTCGGCTATCGGTTGTCGGTTATCAGTAAAATCGCTATCCACTGACCACTATTCTTGCTTCTTCCATCAACTTCGTTAGCGCCTCGCCTGGGCGCTTGGCTTTCATCAACCATTCGCCGATCAGAAATGCTTCGTAGCCGGCGGATCGCAGACGAGCCAAATCGGCGCCGCATTGGATGCCGCTTTCGGCCACGCGGACGCATGCGGCGGGCATTCTTTCGGCGAGCCGGAATGCGGTTTCGAGATTAACTTCAAACGTGCGCAGATCGCGGCTATTGACGCCGATCAGGTCACAACCGGCATCGAGCGCCCGTTGGAGCTCCTCCTCGTCATGAGCTTCGCACAAAACGTCGAGGCCGTGAAAGCGCGCGATTTCGGCCAGCGATTTTAGTTCTTTTTGATCGAGTGCGGCCACAATCAGCAGGATGGCGTCGGCGCAATTTGCTCTGGCTTCGACGATCTGGAATTCATCGACGATGAAATCCTTACGCAAGCAGGGAAGGGAACTGTTGGACGAGGCTGCGCGCAAATAGTCGAGCGAACCTTGAAAGAATTGTTCGTCGGTCAACACCGACAGAGCGGCGGCGCCCGCCTGCTCGAGTACCCGGGCGAGTTCGGATGGCCTGAAATCGGCGCGGATCAAACCCTTTGAGGGCGAGGCTTTTTTTAGTTCGGCGATCACCGCGATTCCGTCGTGCGCGACCCGGCGCAACTGATTCCGAAATCCGCGCGGAGAGTGCGCAGCGGCTGAGCGTTCCAGCGCGCGCCGGTCGGAGTTTCGCCGTCTGCTTGATAGGCGCTGGCGCGTGGCGGCGACGATCGAATCAAGAGAGGCGGGCATGGCCGATGGTCAATTATACGGAAGCAGCGAAAATTCAAGGTGGACCCAAGGGGGACAGGAAGCCAGTTATCCTACACCATTATGGGCCAATCATCCTGTGACGCCCATCATTGACCCGACTTCCGGCAAGGTGCTATAAACGGATGCTTTGTGCCGAGGTGTGTGGTCTCACTTTAGGGCTGTCGCCTGACGGCACAAGTTTTCCGACGCGGCCAAATCCGCAATCCTCATTTTTATTATGCCTGGCGGTGGAAGCGTGTTGGGAGCGTGTTGGGAACTCCGGCGGCAACCGTAGCGCGGCGGATTGAATCCTCCGGCGGGTTGTCATGAGCCGGAGAAAAAACACACGTCGTGACCCCTGAATAGGATTTATTAGGAGGATTTTGATGCGCACTTGGAAAGCCAATTTTGCGTCCGTGGGACGCCGGTTTACTAGAATTTCGGCAACCCTTGCAACTCTGCTGCTTCTGACTGCCGGCTACGCGCTGGCGCAACCCGCCACTGACGAAGCGGGCGGCGAGGCCGCACTGAAACTGCCTGACCTTTCTACGGTTTCGTTCCTCGGCATCGACGGGCATCGCCTGCTGATGATCGGGCTGCTGTTCTGTGTCTTCGGCCTCGGCTTCGGCATGGTCATCTTTATGCGGCTCAAGAACCTGCCCGTGCACCGCTCGATGCGCGAAATCTCGGAACTGATTTACGAAACCTGCAAGACCTACCTGATCACGCAGGGCAAATTCCTGATGCTGTTGTGGGCCTTCATTGCGGTCGTCATCGTGCTCTACTTTGGCGTGCTGCGGCACTTCGAAATTCCTCGCGTCGTGATCATCCTGGTATTCAGTCTGGTGGGAATCGCGGGCAGCTACGGGGTGGCGTGGTTTGGGATTCGCGTCAACACCTTCGCGAATTCGCGGACGGCCTTCGCTTCTCTGCCCGGCAAGCCTTATCCCGTTTATCAGATTCCGCTTGAGGCAGGAATGTCGATCGGCATGATGCTGATCTCGGTCGAACTGCTGATCATGCTCTTCATCCTGCTGTTCGTGCCGGGCGACTATGCCGGCCCGTGCTTCATCGGATTCGCCATCGGCGAATCCCTGGGTGCGGCGGCGCTGCGTATCGCC
>JBEKQC010000046.1:0-37681 GCA_049520095.1 Terriglobales bacterium | reverse complement strand
TGCCAGGAAATCCCTCCCTATTTGGTCTTGCTCCGTGTGGGGTTTGCCCTGCCCGCCGCATTACTGCGCCGGCGGTGCGCTCTTACCGCACCTTTTCACCCTTACCTGAGCCTTGCGGCCCGGGCGGTATGTTTTCTGTGGCACTTTCCGTCGAGCGATCCCGCCCCGACAAGCGCGGGGGCCCTCCCGGACGTTATCCGGCACACTGCTCTGCGGAGTTCGGACTTTCCTCCCGTCTCGCGACGAGCGACCGTCCGGTCCGGCTGCAACGATTCATTATAGTGCACGCCATCACGGCGCATGCCGGAACGAGTTCTCTCTACTCTACTTCTTTGGGTGCGAGGACGAACGTGTACGTCAGCATGGCTAGGCCGATCAACAATGGAATCAGTCCGGCGAGATAAACCGGCTCGTCGGTCACTAGCCCATGCAGAAGCGCCATGACGCCGATGCCGACGACAGCGGTGATCAATCCGCCCAGCTTCATGCCTTCGAGGCGGCGTTTTGTAGCGCTCTTATTCTGTTCACGCATCAGTTCGATCGCGGCCTTGGCACCTTCTCCTGAGCTCTCCGCGATTTTTTTCAGCGTTTCGCTCCTGTAGTATTCTTCTCTCTCTTTGCGGCGCGCATCGGACCATGCGGCGACAGCCAGAAAAGAGAATAGGGCAATACTTCCTACGACGGGTATCGCGATTGCTACGACCCCGACGGTGTTGTTGTCCACTTCGAATGCCATTTGTCAGCTCCTTGAAGTTCTTGTGCTTTCGTCCGGTAAGACCGCTCAGGTCCTTTCGCGGTTGCATATTTTTTTGTGCGTTTTCGGGCAATAACTGCACGAAAATAGTGCAACCGGGGGCCGCGATGTCGTGTCGTACCTTATGAGGCAGAGTGCAGCGTGAGCCCGAACGATGACCAAGCCGATGTGGAAAGAGTCCTGGCGGGCGACATTTCCGCTTTTGAGGGGATTGTCCGCCGCTGGCAAGGGCCACTGATCAACCTGGCCTACCGCTTCTGCCACGACCGCGGCCGCGCCGAAGAGATGGCCCAAGAAGCGTTTCTGCGCGCGTACCGCGGGCTCGGCCAGTGGCGCAAGGACGCGGTCTTTTCCACCTGGCTTTTCGCGCTGGCGACGAACCTTTATCGTTCGGAACTGCGCCGCATCCCGCTACGAATTGTGTCGCTCGACGATATTGCCGAACCTGCGGACACGCACGCTTCTGACGGCGGCCTCGAAGAACAGGACCGCAATTTGGCGGTGCGGCGCGCCGTCGGTGCTCTGCCGGCGAAGTATCGTGAGGCAATGATTCTCTTTTACTTTCACGACATGGACGTAACCAATGCGGCGCGCAGCCTCGGCCTGCCCGAGGGCACGGTTAAGGCGAGATTGTTTCGCGGGCGCGAGATCTTGCGCAGTAAACTTCCGCAGATGTTGGCTGTGCCGCGCCTGAAGGAGGCATAATGAGACGCTTGATTAGACACGACGAGGACGAGATTAATCGCATTCTCTCCCGTGAGGATGAAATTCTCCCGTCGTCGGGCTTCGCCGTCTCCGTCATGGATGCGGTTCGGCGCGAGGCTGCAGCACCGCCGCCAATCCCGTTCCCGTGGAAGCGCGCTTTGCCCGGCCTGGTGGTTGGGGGCTTGACACTGATATTGGGTCTGGTTACGGGGGTTATGGCCATCGTGCAGTTAGGGAGAGCGTCAACGACCGCGCAGTTGTCCATATCCTTGACGTCCGTACTAACGACCGTTTTCCAGCGGACCATGGAGTCTGCGGCGAGCTGGACCGTGCTAGCGCTGCTGGTCACGTTTGTATCGGTAAAACTCTCAATGCGTCTTGCGTCCGGCAGGGGATGAGGCGGCAGCCAAGGTTTTAGGTGCCACGTGTCAGGAGTCCAGCAGCTGGCTGTTAAACTGAGCCCGGGCGAGACGTTGATACCCTGAAGCCTTAGACCTGATCTCATGAACATTGCCGAGGCCATCAAGATCGCATTCCTGTCGTTGTGGGCGAACAAACTACGCTCTGCGCTCACCCTGCTCGGCGTGGTCATCGGCGTGGCTGCGGTGATTGCCGTGGTCACTTTCGTCAACGGCATCAATGGCTACGTGGCAACGAAGATTTTCAATCTAGGGGCCGACGTTTTTATCGTCTTCAAGAATTCTCCCGCCGTTACCAACATCGATAAATTTCTTGAGGGCGAAAAGCGCAAAGACCTCACCATGGAGGACTACGAAGCAGTTCTCTCAGCCTGCAAGCATTGCGAATGGGTGGGAGCCTCGCTGCGCAACGATATCGGACACGTCAAGTACGGCGAGCAATCCATCAGCGATACGATTGTGCGCGGCCTGACGCCGTCAATGGTGCCGATTCTCGATATTGATCTCACCGCCGGGCGCATGATCAACGATATCGATGTGAGGAACGACTCCGCCGTCGTCGTCGTCGGGCCGGACATCGTGGATAACCTGATGCCCGGCACGGATCCCATTAACAAGGAGATTCGCGTCGATGGCTGGGTCTATCGTGTGGTCGGCGTCGGCAAACGCAAAGGCAAGACGCTCGGCCAGAGCATGGACAACTATGCGATTATGCCGATTACCGCGTTTCAGAAACAGAATGGTACCCACGAAAGTGTCCGCATTTCGGGCAAGGCGGCGGCCAGCGGCGCGGGGTTCGATGAAGCGATGGACGAAACGCGTGCCGTCCTGCGCGCCCGTCGCCACGTGCATCCCGGCGATGAAGACAATTTCGACATTGAGACCAATGACAGCCTGCTGAGTATCTGGTCGAACTTTAGTGGCACGTTCTTTTACGCCATGATCGGAATCGCCGCCATCTCGCTGGTAGTCGGCGGCATCGTGATCATGAACATCATGCTGGTTTCGGTAACGGAACGGACGCGGGAGATCGGCATCCGCAAGGCCATGGGCGCGCGTCGCAGTGACATCTTGCTGCAGTTTCTGATTGAGTCCGTCACGCTGGCGCTGCTCGGCGGAGCGATTGGCGTGCTGTTCGGCATTGCCATCGCCAAGAGCGTGACGCTCGCCATCGGCATGCCCTCAGTAATCAAAATCTGGGCAGTGGGAGCGGGTGTGTTGGTGGCGGCGAGCGTGGGTATCTTTTTCGGCGTGTACCCGGCAAGACGAGCAGCTGTGTTGGACCCCATCACGGCACTGCGCTTTGAAACGTGAAAAACCTGAAACTACAGGGGACACAGAGGTTCACAGGGGAAAACCCAAGGCACGGAGCAAACTCTTCTTGAAGAAAGAGAGTTTTCTCTGCGCCCTCCGCGTACTCTGCGGTTAAAGGGTGTTGACTTCAGATGCTAGTCAAAGGCGAATTCGGCGAAGGCTTGAAAATGGCGGTCGACACGATCCGCAGCAACAAAATGCGCTCGTCGCTGACTGTGCTGGGCATCGTGATTGGGGTGGCCGTCGTCATCGGGATTTCGTCGATCGTGCGCGGCTTGAACGACAACGTTAGCCAGGTCATCACCAGCCTGGGCTCAAATATCATTTTCGCTTTTCACCTGGAGCCCTTCACCTTCGGGCGTCCAACAGAAGAGATGCGCACCCGCAAGGAACTGACCCTCGACGACGCCATGGCGATGCAGGATCTGCCGCACGTGAAAGCGGTCACCGTCGGCGTGCAATATGTCCGGCAGGAACTTGGCACCGGCACCTACACCGTCAAATACAAAGATCGCAAGGCCAAACGGACCATTCTGGAAGGCGACACCAGTTCCTACAAAGATGTCATTGACGTTGCGCTGGACTCCGGACGCTGGTTCAGCGATATCGATGAAGAGCGCCGCGCTCCGGTGATTGTCATCGGCCACGATACTACGGCGGAACTCTTTCCGAGTGAACAGCCGCTGGGCAAAGAACTGGACATCGAGGGGCAGCTGTTTACCGTGATCGGTGTCGAGAAAATCCGCAAGAGTGTGTTTGGCGGAGGAAAAAATCCCGATGACAATAAAGTCTCATTCCCACTGACCACGTTCCGCAAGCTGCACCCCGAACTGAAGCAATACTGGATCAGCGTCAAGGCCACCTCGCACGCCGACATGCCCAAAGCCATGGACGAAATGCGCGAGTTGCTGCGCCGCCACCGGAAGGTTCCGCCCGATAAACCGGATAACTTCGCCATCTTTACCCAAGATTCGATTTCCGACGTGTGGAATCAGATCACGAGTATGATTTTCATTTTCATGTTCGCGGTTTCAAGTGTCGGCTTGATCGTGGGCGGCGTGGGCGTGATGAACATCATGCTGGTGTCGGTGACCGAGCGCACGCGCGAAATCGGAGTGCGCAAAGCTATGGGAGCCCGCAAGCGCGACATCCTGGTGCAGTTCACTCTCGAAGCCATCATGCTCACGGCCGTCGGCGGAGTGATCGGGTTGGCGCTCGGAGCCCTCATCACCGCGATCGTCCCGGTGGCGTTTCCGTCGCTTCCGGCCACCATGTCGGTGGATTGGTCGATATTCGCTTTTGCCGCTTCGGCTGCGGTCGGACTGATCTTCGGCATCTATCCCGCGTGGAAAGCGGCCAACCTCGACCCGATCGAGTCGCTGCGCTACGAGTAACATCTACCGATGCCACCATTGACGGCGAGATTCCTGCTCGAAGCTGCGGCCGCGCTCGGAACCGTCTGTTGTTTGTCTTTCTATTTCCTGTCCGCGCTCTCGCTGGCCAGTTTCCTCACTGATCGGCGAAAGAAGGACAGGCGCAAGGAACTCAAGCAGGCGCCGCTGCCGGAAAGGCAGCTGCCTCCCGTTTCCATCCTCAAGCCCCTGAAGGGTATCGATCCCGCGATATGGGAGAACTTTTGCAGTTACTGTGAGCAGGAGTATCCCGAATTTCAATTGATTTTTGGTGTCAGCGATCCCGGCGATCCCGCCATCGAAGTTGTGCGCAAGCTTCAGGCAGAGTATCCCAACCTTCCGATCGAACTGATCGTGTGCGATCGCGTTCTGGGAACAAATATCAAAGTCAGCAATCTAGTACAGATGCTACCCGCGGCGCGCCACGAACACATTTTGGTGAACGATAGCGACATTCGGGTGCCTGCGGATTACTTGCGGAAGGTGATCGCGCCTCTCGCCGAGGATTCGGTGGGACTGGTGACCTGCCTGTACCGCGGTGTCGCCAGCCTGACTCTCGGCTCCAGGCTGGAAGCATTGGGCATCGGTATCGACTTTGTGCCGGGCGTTCTGAGCGCGAGGTTTCTTGAGAGAGGATTGCACTTCGGACTAGGCTCAACGCTGGCGTTTCGCCGCCGCGACCTCGAATCCATCGGCGGCTTCGAGGAATTGCTGGACTATCTGGCCGACGACTATGAACTGGGCCGCCGCATCGCATCGACGGGAAAGAAAGTCGAACTCAGCGCCGCAACCGTCACCACATTTCTGCCGGCCTACACACTGGGGCAGTTTTTTCGCCATCAACTGCGCTGGTCGCGGACCATTCGCGATGTCCGCGGCTGGGGATATGCCGGATTGCTTTTCACCTTCGGATTGCCGTGGGCATTGGCCACGCTGGTGGCGGCTCATGGAGCGCCGTGGGCGTGCGCGTTATTTGTGCTGACGTTCGCCGCGCGGCTGGCAACCGGGGGCGTTGCCGCAGTGTTTGTACTGCACGACCGTCAGATTTTCCGCCACGATGCACTCCGCAATGTTCTCTTGCGAGACGTGATTGCGCCGTTCGTCTGGGTCGCAAGTTTTATGGGCAACCGCATCCACTGGCGAGGCGATGTTTTCGATCTGAAGGATGGCCGCCTGACTATCGTGAAGCCTGCGCCATCGGCTGGTTTGAAAAAATAATCTTGCCCCCGCCGCGCGCGACCACATAGCTCGTTAATCCGCGCAACGCCGGCGGATCATCCTCCTCGGCCCACAAAAAAACGCGCTGCGGGCCATGCCACATATCGACAAACGATGCCTGTGTCTCAAAGACGCGCGGCGCTCCCGGAAACTGCGTGCCGTACCACATGTTTCCGCCCGGCGCGCGCAAGCTGTGCAACGGGATCCCTGTGTAGAAATTCAACGAGGAGGCATTCTCGTATAGCCCTATCACCACGATCTGATCGCCCGGCCGGTACTGCTCGCGAATCGCCAGCGCCAAATCCTTCGACGAAAGAATCGGAGAAAAAATGCCGAACGCAGTCCGCACGCACGCCAGCAAAACCACCATCATCGCCGCCAGCGTTATATTGCCAGCTCCCGCCCGCCCGCGACGGCGCAGTAGCCAGTTGGCGAGGGTTCCCGCAAGAAACGCGAGCGAAAAGCCAAACAACGGCACGCGGAACGCCCCCATCGCCTGCGGGGTCAAATCGAGAAAGTGCCCGAACGAGAGCGCGTAGTCCTGCGGATTTTTCCGCAGGAGGTCCGACAGGTCCGTGCCCGGAGCAGGCGCCTTCGAAAAGAAGAACAATGCAAAGCCAATCACAGCGGCGATGACGCCGACCGCCAGCAACACCGCCGACGAAATTCGCCCGGCGCGCCGTTCGCGGCTATCCGCAGCGGATCCGCGCTCCCGTTGCAGCCATCCGCCGACCAGCAATGCCATCCCCGGAATCGCCGGGATGGTGTAGTATTCCTGCCGCGTCGAGAGGCTGAAGAAACCCACGATCACCATGTTCCACAAGAAAAATAGAAGATACGCACGCTGACGCCGCGTCATCTGCGCGCGGAACTCGCGCCATCGCCGCGGCACTTCCTGCAGCGACTGCGGAAGAAACACTGTCCACGGAAGCAGCCACAAAACCAGCAGCGCCCAGAACAGCAGCAGCGGAACCGTGTCGTAGTCGCGTGGAACTCGCCGGTTCAGAAAACGCAGAATGTGCTCATTGACGAAATAGAACCACAGAAATCCTCGCACCTGGCCCTGCGCCGGATTTCGCAACGCCGCCAGAATGTGCCACGGCGCAGCGATCGCGAAAAACACCAGCGAGCTCGAAGCCAGACGCAACTTGAGCAAGTGCCGCAAATTTCCCGTCAGCAGCAGATAAAGCCCGATCGCTCCCGCCGGAAATACCAGTCCGATCAGCCCCTTGGTGAGCACGTTGAGCGCGCACACGGCGGCGAGTCCCCAGCAGGTCCAGCGCGCGGGCTTCGGTTGCTCCGCTTTCGTTTGCTCCAACGACACCAGAAAAAGCCAGAACGTCAGGGTCAGCCAGAGGCCCACCGCCACGTCGGGAATCAAAAAGCGCGTAAAAAGATACGGCCCGAGCGCGGTCACCAGCACCAGGCCCGAATCGATTCCGCCTTCGCTGCCCAACGCCCAGCGTCCCAATCCGTAAGTGGAGAGAATCATCGCCAGCACGCCCAGCATGAGCGGCAAGCGCGTGCTCCACTCGCTCACACCGAAAAGCTTGTAGCTCGTCGCTACGCCCCAATACATCAGCGGAGCTTTTTCCAGATAGCGGATGCCGTTCGCGTACAGCGTCACCCAGTCGTGACGCTGCAGCATTTCCTTCGCCGCCTCGGCATGCACGGTATCGGCATCGTCAAGCAAGGCGGGACGCGAGAGCCCCACCATGTAGATGACCGCCCATAGCCCCATCAACACCAGCAAGGAAATCCGCCAGTCCGAAAGCAACCGGTTCGGACGAGGTGTTGTCGGACGTACCATTGTCGGATGGATCATGCGCTCAATTGTCGGCGGTTCGAGATGGCGTGCGGCGCTAGGATTCATCGCGGAATTCTTCATTATACGAGATTAGGAACGCCTCAGTCCGCGGCGACCCCGCGAGAAACGTGGGCGCCCGCCACCTCGCGGTAAATCTCAAGGAGTCTCGACACGGAAGTGGTCCAGGAAAATCGCTGCGCTTGCTCATAGCCGCGCTGTTTCATCTGCGCGCGCAGCGCCGGATCGAGCAGAGCCCGCTGCAACGCTCGCCGAATCTCAAACACGTTTTCCGGATTCACCAGCAAGGCCGCGTTGCCTGCCACCTCCGGCAGGCTCGAAGTGTTCGACGTAACCACCGGAGTTCCGTGGGCCATGGCTTCGAGTGGTGGTAGGCCAAATCCTTCGTAGAGCGATGGAAACACGAAAATCTTAGCGACGTCATAGAAAATGCGCAGCACTTCGATAGGCACGAATCCGAGGAAACGCACGTCGTTCTGCACGCCGCTGCGTACCACCGTGCGTCGCAGCCGCGGATGACTTGAAAGATCGTCTCCGATGATGATGAGCTTCAAATCGGGGAACTGCTCCTCCTTCTGCAGTTCGCTCTTCAGCGCCGAAAACGCCTCGATGATGCGCACCACATTTTTGTGCGGCCGAATCGCACCGGCATACAGAATGAACGGATAGTTCACCAGATAGCGCTGGGCGATCAGTTCGCGATCCCCTTCGGTGGCGTGGCCGTGCAGGAAACGCTCGTCAATCGCGTTGTAGACGACCTCGATGCGGTCATCTGGAATCGCCAGCAGCTTTTCGATTTCGTTCTTGGTGAATTGCGAAACCGCGATCACACGCGCCGCCTTCCGCAGCACGCGGCGCGTCAGATAAAAGTGCAGGCTGCGCCGCAAACTGGAAGCGTTGCGCGATCCATACATGTGCTCCAACAGGTCGTGCACGGTGAGAACATAAGGACAACCGAGGCCGCGCGGAATCCAGAACAGGTGCGGAATGTGAACCACGTCGCACCCCAGGCGTTTCACGATCGCGCGAAAGGCGAGATTCCCTTTCAGCGTATCATCGCTCCCGTCCAGCGCCAGCGTGTGGAAGTTCGCCGGCAGCGCACCACATTCCGCTACCTTCGCCGGCGATCCGATGAGGAAGTACTTGCTGTCGCGGTCCAGGCAAGCCAGGGTGCGCACCACATTCCGTATATAGGTGCCAACCCCGAATTCCGTCATACGACGGATGTCGATGGCTACTTTCACGAATGGAATTTAAACACAGAGGACACAAGAGAACACAGGGAATTCGCCAGACTCTTACCAGACTTTGTCATCCCGAGCGAAGCGAGGGATCGGTAGTTCGCCCAAAATGCCGATCCCTCGCTCCACGCGCGATGACAATGAGAAGTTACGCTCGCACTTCCGCTTGCGCCCGTACCCGCCGCTCGGCATACAGCGGAAACTCCTCCGCCAGCTCCAGCACCTGCTTGCGGATCTTCGCGAGCACCGCCGCGTCCGTCCGATGGTCGAGCGCTTCCGCGATCCAGTGCGCAATCTGCCGCATCTCCGCTTCTTTCATGCCGCGCGTAGTTACGGCTGGACTGCCAATGCGTATCCCGCTCGGCTTCATCGGAGGATTCGTATCGAACGGAATCGCGTTCTTGTTGACCGTAATGCCAGCCTCGCCGAGCGCCTTCTCCGCTTCGCTTCCCAGCATCCCCTTAGCGAACACGTCCACCAGCATGAGGTGCGTGTCCGTCCCACCAGAAACGATGCGATACCCATCCGTTGCCAGCGTCTCGGCCATCACCTTCGCATTCGCAACAACCTGCCGAGCGTAGTCGCGGAAACTCGGCTGCGAAGCCTCGAGGAAGCACACCGCCTTGGCGGCAATGATGTGCACCAGCGGCCCTCCCTGCATGCCGGGGAAGACCGTCTTATCAATCGGCGCCGCAAATTCCTGCTTGCTTAGGATCATGCCCGAGCGCGGCCCGCGCAGCGTCTTGTGCGTGGTCGAAGTCACGATCTGCGCATGCGGCACCGGCGATGGATGCGCCCCACCCGCCACCAGTCCCGCGAAGTGCGCCATATCCACCAGATAGAGTGCGCCAACTTTGTCCGCAATCTGCCGCATGCGCGCAAAATCGATAATCCGCGGATAAGCGCTGCCGCCGCCAATAATCAGCTTCGGACGCTCCGCCGTAGCGATCTTTTCCAGATCGTCGTAATCGATCGTCTCCGTTTCCCGAGTCACGCCGTACGGAACGATCTTGTATGTCTTGCCCGAAAAATTCAGAGGATGTCCATGCGTGAGGTGCCCGCCGTGAGCCAGATTCAATCCCAGAATCGTGTCGCCGGGTTGCAGCACCGCCGCATAAGCGGCCTGATTCGCCTGCGATCCCGAGTGCGGCTGCACGTTGGCATGTTCCGCGCCAAAAAGTTTCTTGACCCGCTCGCGCGCCAGATTCTCGACCACGTCGGTAAACTCGCATCCGCCGTAATAGCGCTTGCCGGGATACCCCTCCGCATACTTGTTGGTGAACACCGACCCGGCCGCTTCCAGCACAGCCTCGCTGACAAAATTTTCCGAAGCGATCAGCTCCAGCCCTTCATGCTGGCGGCGAACTTCGTTATCGATAGCGTTAGAAATCTCAGGATCGACTTCATAGAGCGGGCGGGACATCGACGAATTTTTCATAGTTGAGTACCGAAAGCTATTTTACTCGGACGCCGCGGCAAGTGTAGCGCGGACACTCCTGTCCGCGAAAAGGCTGCGAGCTATGGTAGTACGTCAATTTCCGGATTGGCCCAGTACACCCGCGAATCGGCATCTCGCAGCGACTGCTGCGCGAATGGTATAAGATCCGTATCCTGTCCAAGACATCACATATGGGGTTGACGCCAATAAAACTCGTTATAGCTTCCCCGGGAGACGTTAAAGCGGAACGTTCCGTGGTGACCCTTGTCGCAGACGAACTGAACAAGACCCTTGCTCAAAAACTTGGATTTCAGTTTATGCCACTGATGTGGGAAACCGATGCATACCCCGGCTTTCATATTGACGGCCCACAGGCGTTAATTGATGAAGGGTTGACGATCAAGGACTCCGATATTGTGGTTGGGATTTTCTGGAGGAGATTTGGGACCCCAGTTGCCGACGCTGATTCCGGGACAGAGCACGAACTAAGAATTGCAGTGAGCGCCTGGAGTGCAAGCGCAGCAGAGCAAATCGCCAGAAAGCCACAGATCATGGTCTACTTCAAGGAGAAAGCCTACCTTGTCGAGGACGAGTCGGAGGCCAACCAATGGGCTAAGGTGCTTGCCTTCAAGAAGGAATTCTTGCCTGGGGGCTTGTGGTGGTCATTTAAAAGTACTCTGAAATTCGAAAGAGCGATTCGATCTCACTTAACAAGCTATCTCTTGCGGAAGCCGCTTCGCAGAAG
Organism: Terriglobales bacterium; assembly: GCA_049520095.1. GTDB lineage: Bacteria > Acidobacteriota > Terriglobia > Terriglobales > Acidobacteriaceae > Acidiflorens. Next base: position 26,610 of record JBEKQC010000046.1, on the reverse strand, counting down.
CCCGGCCTCGGCCAGCACTCCGGATTCTGAGGAACTTCCTGATCGTAACGCATACATCGACAAATACCTGAGCCTAATCCGCGGTGCCAAGAGAAGCCTCGTTCTTAGCACGAGCCTGTTTCATAAGGCCGGAGAAGTCGAGGAAGCTAGGAGTATTAATCGTGCCCTTGAAGACGCGAAACGACGACGGAAAGTCCGGGCAAGGTTAATCGTCGCAGATGGCTATGATCGCTTACCGGGGGCCATCGAACTAGTGCGGAAGCACAAAATCGACGTGCGTTTTGATCCGGCTGCACGGGACGCCGACGTTAGCTATGCTTGTGCTGACGAGCGGATTCTAATTTTAGCTTCGCGGTCGCCCTCCACGAGATACAAGCAAAGCAGTTCGTGGATGTGGATAGAGAGCAAGGAATTGTCCAAGGCCGTAACGGCTGACTTCGAATCCAGATGGGATTCTGCATCAACAATGACCCTTGAGCAGCAGCTTCGTGAGGCTATTCCAAAGGTGATGAAAGCTACTGGCTCAAAGGCAGTAGCCGAACAATTAGGGATTTCCATAGAAGAAGTGACGAAGTACGGCGCAAATCGCCCATATGTGATTCTCTTTATAGGACGTCCAGGGAGCGGCAAAACGAGCATCGCAAAACAGTTAGAAACGGAACTATTGACAAAGGGGCCTTTTCGGAACGTCACGTATTCGTCTGACCTACCCTTTCTTTCGAGTGTCTTCTCGAACCCGAGAAGGAGGGCAAGCGGCGATTTTGAGAAGACCCCGGATGGCGGTTTCTTCGTCTTGAAACCGAGCGTCTACACAGCCGCGCTTGAACAACTCGCCGACCTCGCCCTGGCTGCCATGCCGAAGAGTGATGTAATTATCCTCGAGTTCGCGAGGAAATCATATTTGAAGGCCTTCGACTTACTGAAAGCCAAAGGAATCGACCCTGATCTTGCGATTTACATAGATGTAAGTTTTAGAACGGCATGCGAGCGAAATAGTAATAGGGCTCTTTCGGGCACTGCCGACAAACACTATGTTTCACAACGGGAGATGAAGAAGACATATGAGAAGGATGATCTCAAACAATTGGTCCTTCGCTTCGGAACAAAGATAATCCAAATAAATAATGACAAGGAAGCCCAGGCCCTCGCGGTGAGAGAAACTGCACGTCGAGTTTTTCAGGAGCTCCGAAATAAATTGGAACAAACCCAAGCCCAACCCTAGGCTCTACAAGCCGGGTGCCCCACACCCGATAGCTAGGCATTCGATCCCTACGATACAGCTGGCTTTTGCACCACAATCTCCCAGCGATGAGACCGGCAAACGAACCCCCATTCCCAAATTGGGAAATCCGCCAGCCTTCGCAAGCCATTCTTCCACAATAATCGTTGACTTCCAGCTCGCACCGCTGCGATAGTAGAAGTCGATTGGGGCAGTTTCGAGGAGTGTCCGTCGAAAGCCGACGCACCTCGAAGCTGCCCCAAAGTATTTTCGGAGGTCTTTGCCCAGCTAAGCCTTTAGTCTGGAATATTTTACAAGTAAGTCCTTATTTTTGAATATTTTGCAGAAATAGGGGGGAGGGGGGTACCTAGTCAAGCGGAGCGCCAAAACCTAATCGAACGCCGTCCGCAGAAAGCTGACCAGCTGCCAGCCATCCATGTATTTGTAAGGAGTCTCTCCCATGGTGTAATGCCCGCAGGGCAGCACGACGACTTTGTGATCGAGGTTGTGCTTCTCGAATTCCTCGACCACCTGCTCGGAAAATTCCGGCAGAAACGTCATGTCGTACTTGGCATAAATAATGAGCGAGCGCCGCGGCCAGCGCGAAAATTTGTCGAAGTACACCATCGGACTGACGGCTCGCCACACCTGCCGCAGATTCTCCAAATCGATGGCCGTTTCCAGTCCCTCGCGGATGTGGCGCGTGGATTGCCCGTGCCACACCACGTCGGCAAAATAAGTCGAGGCGTGGTTGAAAGCAGCCACCTGAATCCGCGGATCGTGCGCGGTGGCGATAAAGGCATAGCACGATCCCAAGCTCGTCCCGACGATGCCGAGCCGGTTGTAACCCTGCGCTTCCAGCCAGTCGAGACAGCAGCGCACATCGATCACGCCCTGGCGCACCGAATCGAGCGTGCGGCCAATGTTGGCGGAGACGGCATAGTCGGCGCGGTCGATCTCCGCCGGACGGCGAATGTCGTGATACGGCATGGACAGCCGCAGCACCGCGATCCCCATCCAGTTCATCACGCGGCAGAGGCTGGTGTAGGAAATCGCATCGGAATTCCAGTGCGGCAGAAGGACGACGGCGCGGCGTCCGCGTGCCGGGAACCAGCGTGCGTTCACGAGATTATTTTCGGGGAAGGGCGTTGCTATCGGCGAGGTGAAACGCAGAAACTCCGCGTGCGTGCCGCGGACTTTTTCTTCAAGGCGTGGATCGGGCACTTCGCGCGTGCTGAAGACCTGGACTTCGCGGCGCTCCAAGCGGAAATCCGACGGCTTCTGGTAAGAGTAAAAGTCGTCGCTTGCACCAATGATGCGATCGTTGAAACGCGAGAAATACTCCAGCAGATCGCGCGAGTCCAGTCCCGAGCCACGCCCAGAAGGCCCACCGTTGCGGCCGGGCCAGCTGTGTGTCCAATCCAGTCCCCAGTCCAGCGGGCGCACCACGCGGTTATTGTCCACCGACGTGAGCCGGGTCTCCCAGTCGTACATCCATTGAGCGTAGCGCGAGGGCATCTCAATTCTAGGAATACATCAAGAGAAGGCAGATTAGCGAACCCGGTCAGTTCAACGGCGGGATTCAGCACCGAGCGGTCAACAAGCAGCATTCAGCGTTCGCTAACGAAACAGGTAAGAGCCAAAAGCTAAGAGCCAGAACCTAAGAGCTGCTATACACTCGCGGCACTCTCTGCGACAAGCCACACAAAATCTCGTAAGGCACGCTTTCGCACAGACGTGCCAATTCTACGGCGTCCACAGTCTTGCCGCTGCGTTCGTCTTTCCCGATCAGGACGACTTCATCTCCCACCGCGACACCGCTTATGTGGCTGACATCTACGATCGTCAAGTCCATCGAGACGCGTCCCACGACCGGTGCGTATTCGCCGCCTACGATTACCCGCGCGCGATTCGAAAGCAGCCGCGGATACCCGTCCGCGTAACCGACGGGCAGCACCGCGATGCGGCCGCGCGCTTTGGTCACGAAGGTGCCCATGTAGCCGACCGCTTGTCCGGCAGCGACATCCTTTACCGTCAGCACTCGTGTCTTCCACGAAAGTACAGGATGCAACGGCAGTGGAGCGACGGCGGCGGGCTCGCCGCCACGCGTGAAGGCGAGTGAATATCCGTAGAGCGCGATTCCCGGACGTACCATCGTCTTCCACGTTTCGGGCCGCGCGCTCATGGCGGCGGAATTTCCCATGTGAACCAGCGAAGGCCGGAGCCCGTAGTTCTGCAAGATCGCCAATCCCTCTTCAAAGCATTTCATCTGACGCACCGCGTCTCCGGCGTCGAGCACTTCGGCCGATGCGAAGTGGGTGCTCACTCCTTCGAGATTCAGGTGCTGGCACGCAGACAACATTTCGCACAAACGCGGCAGCGCATTCTTCGATGCTCCAAGACGGTTCATGCCGGTATCGATTTTCAGGTGCACGGGCAAACGATGTGACGGGAGATCGCCCTGCCGTTTTCGCGCCGCTCGTTCGAGCGCCTCAATGTGCCATGGTTCCCAGATCGTGGGGGTAAGATGCTGGGCGACGATGCCGTCCTCCTCGCCCTTCCAGATTCCGGTCATCAGCAGGATGCGGGCCTTGACGCCGGCGCCGCGCAGCGCCAGACCTTCCGCGGCATCGGTCACTCCCATCCACTCGGCGCCCTCGGATTCGAGTGCCCGTGCGCACTCCACCGCGCCATGGCCGTAACCGTCGGCTTTGACCACCGCACAAATCGTGACGTCTTTGCCGACGTGCTTCTGTACCGCGTGAAAATTCTCTCCCAGCGCGGCCAGAGAAACTTCCGCCCAGGTCCGGCCGTCGAGAATCAGCGAGCGGCGGTCGGGTATTCTCGACAAATCGGGACGCGGAGCGTTCACCTAGCCGATTATAGCGAGCGCGCCGCTCCGCCCTGTTAACTGACAGTGTTAATTGCTGAGGTTAATTTCCCGATAACACGAAGTTCACCGTGATTTCCGTTTCCACTTCGATGGGCTCGCTGTTCAGCAGATACGGCCGATAGCGCCATTGCCGAACCGCTGCAATCGCGGCTGCGGCCAGCATCGGATGTCCGCGGACCACGACCAGATTTTCGATTGTCCCCGCCTTGCTGATGATCGCCCGCAACTCGACCCCGCCCTGCACTCGCGCCAGGCGCGCGAGCGATGGATAGACCGGTTGCACGCGGTAGATGATGTTGCCCTCCGCCCACTGTGAGATCTTGAGCGGATGCGTGGGCGCAGGAGTCGGCGGTGGAGCAACATCCACGCCGATGCCGATTGAGCCGGGTATTCCGCGTCGACTTGTGCCGGTTCCTCCCTGCACGCCGACGTTGTCCAGATCGGGCGCCGATCCAACTTGCGGTTCGTTCAGGGTAGCGATGGTGGGTGGGATCGTCGGGGGCTGCAGTAGGTGGCCTCCGCTGATGTTCGACGAATGAACCAGCCGCTGTCCGCTCGCTGGCGGCGCAGGTGCTGGCGGTGGTGTGAGAATTGGCGATTCGCCGAACCACTGCAGCTTGGGCGGTCCCTGAATCGTGAGTATGGGGATGGCGAGCAGCAGGCTCAGGCCAAGGGCCTGCATGGTAAAGGATGCGAGCGTGGTCCATCCGCGACGGGCAGACTGGTGCCAGGCGCTTTCGAGTGCGCTGAACATAATATCCTCCGGAACGGGCCCGTTATCCCTACAGACACCTGCGACTTGCGATTTGATCCTGAGCGGCGGAGGGACGGGCGTCTCCCGTCCGCCGGGTTGAGGACGCCCGGCTCTCCACAAAAAAAAGACGCACAAAAATAAAGACGCACAAAAAAGACCGCGTCGGTACGCGGTCTTTGGAATAAGAAATAAGTTGGAACTGAAACTCCCCCAGCGGTGTCGCTACTGTTTCGGCGGCGTGCTCGCGGGTGGCTTGGGGGTTGTTGGTTTTGCTGCGGGCTTTTGAGCGGTGCTGCCCGCCGGGGGCGCTGGAACACCGGATTGAGCATTGTAGGCTTCGACGACCGGTTGCGTGATATCCACGGTGTTTTGGTTGTACCAGATCACTGGGCCACGGGGCCACTGTTGAGAGGTATCCAGGATCATGCCATAGCCATTTTCGCTGGCGTACTTAACGATGAGCGGAGCCATCTTGGTCAGGATTTTATTTCCGATCTCGCCCTGCTGGCCCTGGAAGTCTTCCTGGGCATCTTGGGTGGCGCGATCGCAGCTCTTCTTCTTGGTCTCGATCTGCTTCACCAGCTTCTCGCGCGATTCATCATTCAACTTGTCCTGCTGCGTATTGAGCTGCTTTGTGAGGCTGTCGATTTCGTCGGCACAGCCCTTCAGTTCGTTCTGTTTGGGCTCAAACTTCTTGCTAAGCGCTTCGAAATCGCGCCGTCCTTCGTTGGAGGCGAAGATTGCCTGTTCGATGTTGATGGTGCCGACTTTAGTCCCCGTAGCCTTAGCCGCCGCTGCAGCCGAGGGAGAGTCAGGGGGGGCGACTGCGGGAGCGCCGGCGGCCGGGGCGGTTTGGGCCAGAGCGAAGAGGGAGAGGCCGAACACGACGGCCACGGCGACACGTGCAAACTTGCTAATCGTTGACATGCCAATCATTGGATCCTTTTGAACTCCTTCGGATTTTTCGGAAATGCTGGAAATTCCAGCTCGCTGGGCCCAACGAAACACTGGTCGCAACCCGAGCCTATCAGTCATCAGATCTGAAACATGATCTGGAGCATGACCTGAAACACAGACCTAGAACCGGCACAGCGCGCTAGGCGCTTACGCGGCCCGGCTCTTTTCACGCACAAACCGCAAGCGTGGTGATCAGGTGTGGACGCTCTGCATTATACGGAGCGTACCGGAACAGCGTCAAACGGATCTCGCTGGTTCTGGTTGGTTCGGTGCAGCCGGGCGGGCAGTGTCACCGGTCGGCTCTCCCCCCAGCCATCCCTCAATAGTGGAACCTATAGCGCACTTGGACATAGATTTGGCGCGGCTGGTTCCAGTGGAATCCGCCAAAGGTCACGCTGTCGTCGTAGATCACGCGGCGGTTGGTTACGTTGAGGGCAGTCACTGAAGCACTGAAGCGTTCACCGAAATCCTTGCCCAGGGAGAGATCGAAGGTGGTGTGGCCGGGTAGATACTCGCCCGGGTAAGGCCAACCGGGAACACCTTGCTGTCCGTTGTCGAATCCGGAGCCGTAATAAACGTTGGTGGAGGCATAGGAGCGCCAGGGGAGGGTGACGTCGCCGCCCACGTTGAGCGTGTTGCGCTGGTCGTGATCAAGCGGGCAAAGGTAGGGGAAAGAGCCGTCAGGATTTGGCGGGCAGACGTCGGTGTTATTCAGCCCTCCTGTGATGACGCCACCGGCCTCGGCAATCTGGTTCGAGTAGGCGAGGTGGACCTGGGCGCGGTGGGCGATGCGGGGAGAGCGCAGGGTAAGTTCCCATCCGCGAATCGAGGCTCGCGTATCGGTGAGGGGAAAGAAGATGTTGGAGGCTCCGATGTTGTTGTGGTCGAGAAAATTGGCGACGTCGGTTTTGAAGGTATCGGCGTCGAGGACCCATCCGCCGTAAGGAATGGTCACGCCGAACTGATGTTCTTCGTCGCGCTCACCGTGGAGCGTCAGAAACTGGCACGCATACGCGGCCTCGTCACACAGGGATTCCAGCTCACCGGAAACGGTTTCGATGGGCGGCGCTTGATAGTAGTGTCCGTAGAACGCGCGGAAGGTCCAACGAATCCTGGGGACGGTGACAGTGGCGCCGAAGCGTGGGCTGATGGCGGATTCGGACACGGGCGTCTCGGGTGAGCCAGCAGGGAAGTTGCCTTCGGAGAAACGCGTGGGGCGCATGCCCGCGGATAGAGTCAGCCAGGGGAAAGGATTGAATTTGTCGTCGATGTAAAAGGTCTCAAGGTTGGCGGTGGGACTCTCTCTGATGTTGAAGGGTGGATTTCCGCTGCCATCATTGAAGATGGCACCGAAGACCTGGCTATCGTGCTGGTAAAAGCTGAGGAATCCAACCTGCAGATCGTTCTTCTTGTAATTGGCGGCGAAGCTGGCTTGACCCCCGACGTAGGTGGAGGCGCGGTCTTGCGTGGTGGCGATGGGTATATCGTTGGGATTGCTGGCGTAATCTCCGCTGTTGTAGTGGTAGAAGGGAGAAACCGTGGTCAGCAAATGGGAATCAAAAGTGTGCAGCCAGGTGAAGAGGACGCCGGTATCGACCTCGGTTTGGTTATCGCGAAGATCCAGGCTGGGGTACAGTCCAGTCAGCTGTCCATCGACCAGACCGTTCTCGATATCGTTGGGATTCGGATCGTAAGGGATCTGATAATAGTCGCGGCGGACTGAGGTCATCAGGCGGAGCTGGTCTGAGGGGTTGACGTTAAAAATAAACGACCCGAATCCGCCGACGCCATTGACTGCATCGTGCACAACCTGGGGGACAGGCGGCTGCAAGCCGAGATCGCTGCGGTTGCCATTGACACTGGCGTAATAAGCGAAGCGGTCGGTGTGGCTCCCGAAGCTGAGTTCATCATCGGTCTGATAGAAGTTGCCGGCGGTGATGGTGAGTTCGGCCTCGTTGTTACGCTCGAAGCCGGTGCGGGGCACGACGTTAAAGACGCCGTAAGTGCGGTCGCCGAATTCGGCGCCATAGCTGCCGCGGTTGACTTCGACGTAATCCAAGTCCTTGGGATCGAACTGGGGTCCGAGATTTTGCGCAATGGCAGTGTTGATGACCGGAATGCCGTCGAGGAGCCAGGTAATCTGATGGCCTCCGCGCATGTGGAGCATGTCGTGAGTCACATAGGCGGCGGGGACGTAGTCAGTAATCATGGCCATGCTGTTGGTGCTATCGGCGCCGGGAGTGCGCTCAATGTCGAGGCGGCTGACCAGAGTGGTGGGAGTAAAGCTGTCGGTGGCGACGACCGCGGGCGAGTCGGAGACGATAACTTTTTCATTCGCCGTGGCGACCTTCAATTGAAAGTGAACGACCGGCACAGAGCCAGAGATGACGGTGACGTTCTGCGAGATTTGGGCGAAGCCCTGACTGGCAACGCTGACGGAGTATTCGCCAAGCGGCACGGCATTGAGTTGGAATTCACCGGCGGCATCGGTGGTGACGCTCTTTGCCCACTCCGACGATTTGGCTCTGAGCATCACCATGGCGTTTTGAATGGGGCGATGCTGCGGATCGTGCACGACGCCGCGGACGGCGCCGTAGTCGTTGGCGAACATGGCGGGGGTTATCCATAACGAAGCTATCAATGGCAAAGCGGCGAATGCTAGCTTGAGGCGAGTCATGTTTTGTCCTTCGGATCGATCCGCTCGGCCCATAGGGCGATTCGAGGGCTCGACTTTCGAGACCCCCTTCGCGGCAGCCGAACCATGCCGGTTTCGTATCAGGGCATCGCTTCAGCGATGCCGCAAAGTCCGTCGAGATCGGGCACCCTTTTGGGGGTCTGGGGAACGCGCAACTCTGGGAGCATTCGCCAGAGCCGCTAATTTTCAGGGATTGATAAAGGGACTAGCTGCGAGGAGGGGCGCGGGCGGAATCGTGTCCGGCGATGTCGGTTGAATGCGGGGTCGCACCTTGTGACGGTTGTACTGGCTCCCTCAGGAGACTTAAAAAAGACAGCAGACTGGAAGCGGGCTGCGCCCACTCGGAGGTGATAGCGCCGCAGCAGCAATGGTTCTTGCAGCAGTTAGCGTCATTGGTGGCTTGAACCGAGGCTTCGGGCTGGGGCGGCTTTGACTGTGCCATCGCATGATGGCATGGCATCGCGGGCTGCGCCGCAGGGGCGGACATCGACTGCCGCATGCAGTGCATGGCTTCCGGCTGGACAACACAAGCCATCGCCAGCGGCTCGTAGGCTGGGGCGAGCATGACCAGCAACAGAAATCTGGCAGTCCAGCGAAAAGCTCCCCACATTTGCGGAACAGCATAGCAGATGTTAGTTCCCAGTTCCCAGAAAAACACCGCGATTGAGAACTGGGAACTGAGAACTGATTTCCTGCTGTACCATTTCTCCGTGCATCGGCTGACTGAGCAACTGCTGAAGACAATTCGCAAGCGCGGGTCGATTCGGGCGGGAGACCGCGTGGCAGTGGCGGTTTCCGGCGGGGCGGATTCTGTGGCGTTGCTTTGCCTGCTACTCGAGTTGCAGGCCGAGTTGGGGATCGTACTGTCGGTGGCGCACGTCAATCACAAGCTGCGCGGAGAAGAGTCGGACGAGGACGAGCGCTTTGTCGCGACGTTGGCGCAGCAGCACGGACTCGAACTGCATGCCTGCGACGCTCCGGTCGACGACAGGCATATTTCGGAAATCGATTCGGAGGTTAGTTCGAAGACCGGTTCCGAAATCGGTTCCGGCATCGAGGGGGCCGCGCGTAAACGCCGCTATGGATTCTTTCGACAGTTGGCGCGCGAGGGCCGAGTGACAAAGATTGCAACCGCGCATACCCTCGACGATCAGGCAGAGACCGTGTTGCTGCGCATTTTTCGCGGTTCGGGCATTCGCGGACTTTCGGGCATTCACCCGCGCATGGTGTTCGAAGAGAAAGGACGAGCGTTCGGCGAGGTGGTACGGCCGCTGCTCAACTTTCGGCGCGCTACCTTACAGGAATTTTTGCGCGAACGCGGCCAAAGCTGGCGGGAGGATTCGTCGAATCGGAATATTGCCTTCCTGCGCAATCGCGTGCGGCATCGGTTGCTGCCCACGATCGGGGAAGAATTTGGCGAGGCCGCGATCGAGCACATGGCTGAGCTGGCGGAAATCGCGCGGGCCGAGGAGGAGCATTGGGAGTCTGGGCATCCGGAGATCGCGGCACAGTGCGGGCCCGCTGGCGAGCCGCGTGAAACCAGGCCTCTTCCTCTGGGTCCGTTGCTGGCCCTTCCGCTGGCGGCGCAGCGGCGCCTGGTGCGCGGGTGGCTGGAAACGAATGCAGCCGATTTGGGTATCTCGTTCCGGCTGATCGACGAGACGTTGGAACTGGCGCATGGAGCAGCAGGGAGAAAAATGGAACTGCCGGTCGGACGGGACTCTCCCAGGCGAAATTTTCGCCGTGGACGGCAGGAACTTTTGTTGGAACCGGAACGTGTCAGCGGCTTGGGCGAAGCGGGGCGTCGACAATCTGCGGATTATGAATATGCTTTAACAGTGCCGGGCGCGGTGCAGGTTCCGGCGCTGGGCGCTTGCATCGTGGCTCAGGTGGTGGATGCGAATAGCGTTCCAGAGGAGGAGCGCGAGCAGTTGCTGGACCTGCAGCGCGTGCCAAAGAGATTTCTAGTCCGTAACTGGCGGGCGGGAGATCGTTATTGGCCGGCGCATACGGCGGCGGCAAAGAAGGTGAAAGAGCTGCTGAGCGACCGGCATGCGACTGGAGCGGAGAAAAAGCTTTGGCCGGTTGCGGTTGCCGAAGGCTGCGGGCTGGTCTGGATGCGGGGATTTGCGGTTCCGGCGGCTTTTCGGGCGCCGGCGGGGGCTCCGCAAGCGATTTGGATTCGAGAGATTGCGGGCATGATGTAACATGCCATGGTTAGATTTACACGCTTCAGAGTTACAGCTTTAGATACCAGGCTGGAGGCGCCACTTCCGCTATGAGTGCTTTACCGAATGCCGGGTTGCGCCAGGTGATCTCGGCCGATCAGATTCAGAAAAGAGTCCGCGAATTGGGACGGCAGATTTCCGACGACTATCGCGGCCAGACTGTGATCGCTCTGGGGATCCTGGAAAACAGTTTCCTGTTTATGGCCGATCTGGTGCGGGCGGTCGATGTCCCTGTCATCTGCACCTTTATCAAGCCCAGCTACAAGCAGAGCCAGCAGGGCGAGTCCCCGCTGTTGGAGATTTTCTTTAGCCACGCGCTGCCGATTGCCGGCAAGCACGTGCTGTTGGTTGAGGGGTTGGTGCACTCGGGCGTGACCACCGAATTTCTGATGAGCGACCTGCGCGGGCGGGGCGCGGCTTCGGTGAAGCTGGTTACCTTGCTGGACCGTCAGTCGGCGCGTCGGGTGCCGCTGCAGCCGGACTATTTCGGATTTCTGGTGGATGACGCGTTTTTGTGCGGCTATGGCTTGGGCAATCCCGAGCAGACCGGACGAAATTTGCCGTATCTGGCGGCGAGTACGTGAGGCATTTGTGAGAACGGGGATCTGCCGCGATTCCACATGGGACGTTGTCTCCCCGGGTGGCTCCTGTGACTTCTGTCACCCTCTTCTGGTGCCCCGTTTTCTTCCCAAAAGGTCTAGAATGTAACGAGCGGTCTTTTCCCAGTCGAATTTCCGCCTCTGGCATCTAATATCAACGAAGAGGCTGCGTCTTTTTGGCAGGGATGGGGCCTCACTAAAGAGGAGTTTTAGGTGAATTCTACGATCAAGACGATAGCTTTCTGGGCGATCATCGCGGTTTCGGCCATCCTGCTTTGGCAGGTGGTGAAAACCGGCAGCAATGCCCAGAAGGAAAAAGAAATCGGCTTTTCTGAATTCCTGACCGACGTGGACCAAGGCAATGTCCATGATGTGATGTTCATCGGCCAGGAAGTGCGCGGGAAGTTCAAGAGTCCCGACTCGCCGTTCCATACGATAGTGCCGGCGAACTATCCCGATATGTACAAGAAGCTGACAGACAAAGGTGTTCCGTACAGTTTCAAGGACATCAGCAACGGCACCTGGCCCAGCTGGATTCTGAATCTGGCACCGCTGGTTTTGCTGGGCGCGCTCTGGTTCTTCATGATCCGCCAGATGCAGACCGGCGGAAACAAGGCGCTGTCCTTCGGCAAAAGCCGGGCGCGGCTGCTCTCCATGCAGCAGAAAAAGATCACGTTCAAAGACGTGGCGGGCGTGGATGAAGCGAAGGAAGAACTGCGCGAAATTATCGAGTTTCTGCGCGAGGCGCAAAAATTCCAGAAGCTTGGCGGACGCATTCCGAAAGGCGTGCTGCTGGTTGGACCTCCGGGAACGGGCAAGACCCTGCTGGCGCGCGCTGTGGCGGGCGAAGCGAATGTTCCGTTCTTCTCCATCTCCGGCTCCGACTTTGTGGAAATGTTCGTGGGCGTGGGCGCGAGCCGCGTTCGCGACTTGTTCGAACAGGGGAAGAAAAACGCTCCCTGCATCATTTTCATCGACGAAATTGACGCCGTTGGACGTCATCGCGGCGCTGGGCTGGGCGGTGGACACGATGAGCGCGAGCAGACTTTGAACCAGTTGCTGGTAGAAATGGATGGCTTCGAATCGAACGAAGGTGTGATCCTGATGGCGGCGACCAACCGTCCGGATGTGCTCGATCCGGCGCTACTCCGCCCCGGCCGTTTCGACCGGCGCGTGGTGGTCAATCGTCCCGATGTTCGCGGACGCGAAGAAATTCTGCGCGTACACACGCGCAAGATTCCGCTGGCGGATGATGTGGAACTCAACGTCCTTGCTCGCGGCACACCGGGATTCTCCGGCGCCGACTTGGCCAACATGGTGAACGAAGCGGCATTGGCGGCGGCACGGCAGAACCGCAAGGCTGTACTGATGTACGACTTCGAAGTGGCGAAGGATAAAGTGCTGATGGGCGTGGAACGTAAGTCGCTTCTGCTCTCCGACGAAGAGAAGAAGAACACCGCGTACCACGAGGCCGGACACGCGCTGGTGGCGGCCAAACTGCCGCACTCTGATCCGGTGCACAAGGTAACCATCATTCCGCGCGGCATGGCACTTGGTCTGACCATGCAGTTGCCGACCGACGATCGCCACAACTACTACAAGAACTATCTCGACACGCAGATCGCCATCCTGATGGGCGGGCGCATTGCGGAAGAGCTTTTCCTGAACCAGATGTCGACCGGCGCGGGCAACGACATTGAGCGGGCCACGGAACTGGCGCGCAAGATGGTTTGCGAGTGGGGCATGAGCGACCTGGGGCCGCTGACCTTCGGCAAGAAAGAAGAGCAGATATTCCTGGGCCGCGAGATCGCCCAGCACCGCGATTACAGCGAAGCTACCGCCATCCAGATTGACGAAGAAGTCAGGAAGATGGTGAGCGCGGGGTACTCGACGGCGAAGGGGATCCTGTCGGAGAATCGCGAAACGCTAGTCAAGATCGCGCAGGCGCTGATTGAACGCGAAGTGCTGGACGCCTCGGAGATCAAGTTGCTGGTCGATGGGCAAAGCCTGCCGCCGCTAAAACCGCTGCCGGCCAAGACCGACGACGGCGTGCAGCAGGTGATTAAGCCAGAACGGGCTCCTGCGAAAGGCGGCGAGCGGCCGGCGACGGCTTAGGGGCAGTTCGCAGTTCCCGGTTTTCAATGGGCGGCCAATTGGCCGCCTTGCTTTTTGGCGTTAGACGTTCGCGCCTCCGCCACGATCTTCCGTTCTTCGGGACGCTGGACACTGCTCACCTTTCTTCATCACTGCCGCCACGGCCAAGGTCACGTTCGGGACAGCACGCGAGCAGCACGAAAAAGAGCAGGCAGCTTCACTTCTCCCCCGGCATTGGATGCCGTGCCTGATCGGCATCGGGAACCAACTGCTGATACGTGGCGCGGGGTACATGCGAATCCCAGTGGCCCGTTGTCTTCGCGAAGCCGACGATGCCGAAGAAAAGCGCCGCGATCCCTACCGCCACGATCCACGCCGGCAATCTCGCAGGCCGGGGCGCGAGTGCCGGAATTCCTGGCAGGGACAGACTAAGCGCATCTTTTGCAGGACAGACGGCTACACATTCGAGACACGCGGTGCACTCCGCCGATCTGATCGTCACTAGTTTGTCGACGGGCAGCGCCGAAGGACACGCCTGGGCGCACTTTGTGCAGTCGATGCAGGTCTCCGGATTGCGGCGGATGCGGGCTGGGCTAAACAGCGATGCGATTCCGAGCAGCGCCCCGTACGGACACAAGTAGCGGCACCAGAAACTCTGGATAAAGAGCGACGCGACCACCAGCACGCCCAGCGTGATTGCGCCCGCCTGTCCGATATGGCGGAAGAAGTTCAACATTTTCACGTCGGCGATCAAGCCGTAAGGACTGTTCATGAAGGCGGCGAGTTCATCCGCCGCCATCGAGGTGACAGCCCACATGAAGAAGCCGAGCAGCAGATACTTCAGCCCGCGCAGTCCGATATCGAGCCAGCGCGGCGGGTGGAAGTTGCGCCGAAAAAGTTTTTGTCCCGCGTGCCAAAGGTATTCCGAGATCGTTCCCACGGGGCACAGCCAACTGCAGAATGCCTTGCGGAACAGAAGCGACATCGCCAGAAATGCGATCAGCAGAAATAGGCTCGCCGGGTGCAGTGCCGGAACGTGATGCGTGAGGGTAAGGTACCTCAGGTTCATCAGGCCAGCGATTGGCAGCCAGCCCTCCACGCCTGCCGGGCGTTGCACGAAGGTTGGCGCACCTCCCGGCTCAAATTGACGAACCCAGAAATAGAAGGTGCCGCCGATCCAGACGTTGAGCAGGAGGAACGCGGCTTGGAAGCTGCGGCGGGCGATCTGCGAGTGGTCGCGCTCGGGGCGGCGGATAAGAGTCCTTCTCGGTTTGGCGACCGGTTTGTGCGTCCGAAGCAGAGGGGACGGAGCCTTTATCGGCGAAAGCCCCAAACAAATTTCGCTTTTAATCTCTCTTTGAATTTCGCCATGAACTTGCGTTGCCATTGCGCCATCCTTGCCAGTTTAGGGTAGAGGGCTCGCTACCGGAAGGATGTGACTTTTGTCACGCACATTTCTCGTTTGCCTTTCGTAATCTGCCCTGGCACCGCTATCTGATGCAAAATTGAGAGAGAATGGCCTCCACCGTCATCATGCAGAAAGAGCAGCGCGGCCCGCGCGTCAAGCTCGGCGGGTCCATCCTCGCGCTGGTGCTGCTCGAAAACGGGCGTCAGATTCGCGGACGCATGAATCAGCTTTCGGCTAACGGCGGACTGGTCTCGCTCGAGCACCCGCTCGACGAGGGCATCTGCGTGACAGTCCTGTTTCACCTCGGCTGGACCAGCATCCGCTGCCACGCGCAAATGTTGTTTCCCATGTGGGCCACCCAGGGATGCCTGCAGCCTTTCCGTTTCTTGGATTTGACTGAAGCTGGCCGCACCAGCTTGAACCGGGAACTGGAAAGCCTGGTCCGACGCGGTGCGCCTGAGGAAGAAGAAGCCGAGTAGGAAGCCCAGCTCCTAAAGAGGCATCTGATTGGCGTGAATTATGACATCGCTAAAGCGATGGCCTGATACGAACCGGACTTCCCCGGCAGCCGCGTGGCGCAACAGCCCAACTTGCGAAACCCACCCTCAGAGTTGGCCCTCACCCAGCTGCCGCTAGGATCTGCTCCAGCGAATATTTCTGCAACTCTCCAATCCGCTGCAGAGTGACATCCGGTTTTGAGTACTGCGCCACCTGTGCCGTATCCAGGGCGTAGTGTCCCTGGCGCGGAAACACGGTCGTCACCCGCACCCCCCAATACTTCTTGATGGCCGCCAGAATCCGCACCTTGTCGTCCACCATCACATAGTGCGTTGCCGGATACTTCGCCTCCGCGTCGTCCAGTTCCAGTTCCTTGTGTATATAGATCAGGACGTTGCCTTCGAAAATCTCATACAGGCCCGAGCGGTCGATCTTGCGCGGCTGAAAAACCACGTCGCCGTCGCTCAGGATCGCAGCCCGTCCTAAGCGTTGCGCATACGCTACCGCATCCAGCGATTCTGGAAAGAGCCGGTTGGCGAAGGGATAATTGATCATGAAGTGCGAGACAGTCAGCAGCTTCGGATCGCGCGGCCGCTCAATGCGATAACGCTGTAGCGCGCCCAGATAGTCCGCGTATCCGAGTTCGGCGCGTAGTTGCTCGAAAATCTCCCAATAGCGGCCGGCGCTGGACTCGCCCATTTTGTCGATCAAGTGCTGCTTCAGATCGTCCGACACGCGATCGTTATCGAGCAGCGTATTGTCCACATCGAAAAAGAACACGGTGGTCGGGTTAGCATTAGCAGGATTCACACGATCTCCCGAACGGGCTTCTCCAGAACGATCTTCAGAATTCAGAATTGAGGAGTGGCCTTATCATGCCAGAAATCACCGCCCCATGTCGCACCGTGTCGCCGCAGGAATTCCGGGTTTTTGCGTCTGGACTCTTCGGGGGGATGCGAAAATTGCGGCTGCCACGGGGGACTTGCCAGGGCTCATCCCTTGTAGTACAAAGGCGGCGTCGAGAGAGGCAACGAATCAGCCGAGGCAGCGTAATGTGACTCTGCCTCACAAACCGGGCGTATTTGTTCGCGCCTTCCCCAGGAGCCAGCTCTTCGTGGAACACATCGACCCAGCCGTCATCAATCGCTTCGACACCCGCTCCGCCCGGCCTTGTGAATTCTGCCGGGAACTCGACCCGCAATTCCCCTATCGCCGCCCGCTCGACCAGATGGTGGCCAGCAGTCGCAAAGCATGTGCTTCGGCGCATTTGACCGAGGACGGCTACGTCCGGCACCGGATGCTCGAACTACGCCGACTCACATCCCGTATGCCGCTTACGGCAGCGTAACCGGGTGGATTGTTGCGCCCGCACCGTGGAGTGGACTTCCAGATCCCGGCGGGCACATCCAGTAATACTTTCTTAACTATAGGCACAGTAGAGACACCGGAAACGCTCCATTTTTCCCTGTGTTCCTCTGTGGCCCCTGTGGTAATCGCTCTTCGATTTCCCGCTTGACACGCCCTCCCCAAGCGATGGATACTTATGCATTGAACTGCATTTTTATTCATGTCGAAAACGGCGCGCCACAAAGCGATTCTCGATCTGCTCGACGAAGGTCCTGTCGAAAGCCAGGATTCGCTCCAACAGCGGCTGGAGCGCAAAGGCATTGAGGTAGGGCAAGCGACGCTCTCGCGCGATATCCACGAACTGAAACTGGTCAAAGGGCCCGAGGGCTATCGGCGGGCGGACGATAGTTTTGGCGCCGAGGGCATTTTGCCCTCGGTCATGCATCTGGCTCGCCAGTTTGTGGTCGAAATCCGCCAGGCGCAGAACCTGCTGGTGGTGAAGACCACGGTGGGCAGCGCACAGCCGGTCGCCGCCGCGCTCGACGCGTCGCACTGGACTGAGGTGGTCGGCACAATTGCCGGTGATGACACCGTGCTGGTTATCGCCACCGACAAAAAGCAAGCGCAGGCCCTCGCTGAACGGATTCGCGAGCTGTCGTAAAGCCGACCCCTGGATTCGCCTCTGATTCAGGAAAAGTTACGTCAGATTTGTTTTGGAAATGGAGTATTACGAAATGCACAGTAGAACCGATCCCATGGCACTGATGAACCCGCCAACGATCAAGACGAACCCGCCGAGTTTGCTGCCGGAAGTCGTCGCGCCGCGCGATCTCGTCTCCATCCACGATCTCGCCCCCGCCGAGATTCTCACGCTCTTCAACTTGACCTCCATGCTCAAGCAGCGTCCTGCGGATTTTCGCGGCGTTCTCTCCGGCAAGCAAATGGTCATGTTCTTCGAGAAGCCCTCCCTGCGCACTCGCCTCACCTTCGAAGCCGGCATGGACAGCCTGGGCGGCAGCACATTCTTCGTTGACCAGACGGCCAGCCGCCTCAATGCGCGCGAGTCGCTCTACGACATCGCGCACAACCTCGAACGCTGGATCGACATCATCGTGCTGCGCACCTTTAGTCATGCGGTTGTCGAAGAAATGGCGACCTATGCCAGCGTTCCGGTCATCAACGCGCTGAGTGAGCTCGAACATCCCTGCCAGGCGCTTGCCGACTTCTTCACCCTGCAGGAGCATTTCGGCGACCTCAAGAAAATTCATTTCGCCTACGTTGGTGACGGCAACAACATGGCACACTCGCTCTTGCTGACGGGCGCTTCGGTCGGCGCGAAGATTACGATTGCTACCCCGGAAGGCTACGGGCTCAATCCCGTCATCGTCACTATGGCGAGGGCCATTGCGGAAGAGACCAAAGCCTCGCTCCGCATCCTGACCGACCCGCGCAAAGCCGTTGCCGGGGCCGATGCCGTTTACACTGACGCGTGGGCCAGCATGGGACACGAGCAGGAATCTGAAGAGCGAGCCGCCATCTTCTCGCCGTACCAAGTGAACGCCGCCCTGATGCAGCTCGCCAAGCCCAATGCGTTATTCATGCATTGTCTGCCTGCGCATCGCGGCTGTGAAGTGACCGACCAGGTCATCGACTCGGTGAACTCGGTCGTCTTCGATCAGGCGGAAAATCGCCTGCACATTCAGAAAGCCATTCTCGTATGGCTTTTGAGCGGCGGCGTGGGCCGCTTCTCGGCTAGGAGCGGGCATGCCCACGCCTAAGACCATGTCTACCAATATGACGCCAGGCAAAATTGTTCTCGCCTACTCCGGGGGGTTGGATACGTCGATCATCATTCCCTGGCTCAAGGAAAACTATTCCTACGAAGTGATCGCCATGGTCGCCGATGTAGGCCAGGGCGATGATGTCGAGGCGGTGGTTAATAAGGCTTACAAGACCGGAGCCAGCAAGGTGGTGGTAGAGGATCTACGCGAAGAGTTCCTTACCGGCTACGTCTGGCCAGCGCTGAAAGCGGGCGCGGTATACGAAAATAAATATCTGCTCGGCACTTCGCTCGCGCGGCCCGTGATCGCGAAACATCAGGTCGAGGTCGCTCTGCGCGAGGGAGCGACGGCTGTCAGCCACGGATGCACTGGCAAAGGCAACGACCAAGTCCGCTTCGAGATGGCTTATCAGGCGCTCGCTCCCGAGCTGAAAGTTGTTGTGCCGTGGCGCGAGTGGGACCTGAAATCGCGCGAAGATTGTCTCGACTACGCCGAGAAACGGGGGATTCCCGTGACCGCCAGCCGCGAGAAAATCCACAGCCGCGATCGCAATATATGGCACGTCAGCCACGAGGGTGGAGAGCTTGAAGACGCCGGCAACGCGCCGTTCCCAAGCACGTGGCAGATGACCATGTCGCCCATGCAAGCAGCCGACAAGGAAGAGCAGGTTGAAATCGGGTTCGAAGAAGGCCTGCCTGTCTCCGTGAACGGCTTGCCTCTCGATCCCGTTTCGCTGGTCGAACTCCTGAACGAAATCGGCGGACGCAATGCCGTCGGCCGTATCGACCTGGTCGAGAACCGTTTTGTCGGCATCAAGTCGCGTGGCTGCTATGAAACTCCCGGAGGCACGCTGCTGCTGACTGCGCATGGCGAACTCGAAGCGCTTTGTCTCGATCGCGACCTGCTGCACTTCAAGCAGCACGTTGCGCTCAAGTATGCCGAGCTGGTTTACTTCGGCATGTGGTTCACGCCGCTGCGCGAAGCTCTGGACGCCTTCGTCGACACCACGCAACAGAATCTGACCGGCGCGGTCACACTGTCGCTCTACAAAGGCAATGTCAACATCGTCAGCCGCAAATCGGATTACTCGCTCTACCGCACCGACCTCTCCTCATTCACCATGGGCGCAAGCTATGATCAGAAGGACGCCGAGGGCTTCATCCGCATCCTCGGATTGCCCTCGCGTTGCCGTGCCCAGACGCAAGGCGTCCCTGGGCATGACGTTCATACGCCAGGCAAGGTAGAGGTTCCGCAATGAAGATGTGGTCCGGCCGCTTTCGGCAGCCGCTTGACCCCGAATTTGAAAAATGGCAGCGGTCGTTTCCCTACGATCAACGGCTGCTGCCGCTCGAACTCGCCGCCAGCCGCGCCCACGCCAACGCGCTTGAACACGCCGGAGTGCTGTCCTCCGAAGAGCTTTCGGAGATCGTGAAGGGGCTGGCGGAAATCGGCCGCCGCGCCGAGTCGTCGCCCGAATTTCTGAACGATCCGGAAGCCGAGGACGTCCACCACTTTGTAGAAAAGCAACTTGCCGCGGTGATCGGTTCGACCGGGTACAAGTTGCACACCGGCCGCAGCCGGAATGAACAGATCGCAACCGACCTTCGCCTCTTCGTGCGCCAGAGCATCGACACGCTGCAGAACCTGATCGCCGATTGGATAGAGGCGATCATTTCTCGTGCCGAGTCCGCGGGCAGCGCGTCTTTAGCCATGCCCGCGTACACACACCTGCAGCCGGCAGAGCCGGTGCTGGTCGCGCATTGGCTGCTGGCTTATGTGGAAATGTTTCTGCGCGACGCTTCGCGCCTTGCCGACTGCCGCAAGCGCGCTAACCTTTGTCCGCTGGGATCGGGCGCCGTGGCCGGAGCTACGCTCACACTTAATCGTCAAGCCATGGCCGTGGAACTGGGGTTCGATGCTCCAACGGCGAACAGTGTCGATGCCACTAGCGACCGCGACTTCGCCGTCGAATTCGTCGACGCGCTCTCGTTGCTCGCGCTTCACCTCAGCCGCTGGGCTGAGGAGATGATCTTGTTCTCCACTCCCGCGTATGGCTTCGTCGAGTTACCCGAGGCTTACTCCACCGGCAGCAGCGCCATGCCGCAGAAAAAAAACCCCGACTTGCTGGAACTCGTCCGCGGCAAAGCGGCGCGCGTCATGGGATGTGCCACCACGCTGCAAACCTTGGTGAAGGGCTTGCCGCTCGCCTACAACAAAGACCTGCAGGAAACTCAGGAACCTCTGTTCAACGCCTCCGACACGGTCATCGGCATATTGCCGCTTGTGACCGGATTCATGAACACCGTCGAATTCAACGGAGCCAAGATGAATCAGGCGGCGCAATCGGGCTTTATGAACGCGTGGGCTGCGGCCGCATATCTCGTCGAACGCGGTGTGCCCTCGCGCCTCGCCCACGAAGCCGTCGGCAAGGCCGTCCAGTTGGCGGTGGAGCGCGGATGTGAACTGCAAAAACTGCCGCTCGCCGATCTGCAAGCGATTCACGCCAGCTTTGACGCAGGTTTCCATTCCTGCCTTGGACTTCCCGAAGTGCTTGCGCTGCACGACGTACCGGGCGGCACCGCGCCTCGTCACGTCAAACGCGCGCTGCAGAACGCTCGCGAGCGCGTTGCCTCGCTGCGCTCGCAGGAATCAATTGCCGCACGCTAGGCCGGAGTGGCCGGATTCGCTTTTCCAGAGCACCGTCCTAGAACTGAAGCACATCCACTTCCGCGCTGTAAGTCGGTGAGGGCCCCCATGGGTTTCCGGTTGTGTTATAGGTTCTGAATTGCAACGGACTATTGCTGCCAACGAAGGCAGGCGAAACGCAGGTGGCGGGGATTCCAGAGGGATCCGCCACTAGAGCAGACACACAGGAACCTGTCGCGTCATTCGCCCAATAAATCTGAAGCCCTTCGCTGGCCGTTCCGTCATTTGCGGGTTGCGTCATATCGCCCAACAGAAGAACATTTGCGCCAGCGCTGCCGGCAGTGAAAACGGTTTGCCAACTCGGGTAGGTGGCGGCGGTCCAATCGAGTAAATTTGCTTCGTAGTCGCCGAACGGACCCGAGCCCTTGGCTGGTGCTCCGAAGACAATGAGCCCATACCACGTCGTGTCCCCCGGGTAAGTGTGAATCCAGACTTTGGTCCCTCCGGCAATTCTCACCGGAACGACCGCTGACGTTCCAACCGGTACTTCCAGGGAATTGGTGCCGTACTCATCTGTCCAACTCACGTAGGGTATGTCATTGCCCACGTAGCCGGTTGAATACGCTACAAGCAGCGCACTCGTGCTGGCCGAAGGTTCGAAAATAGAAAGAACATAAATCAGGTCCGCGTTAGGTAGGGACCCAGTTACCTCGGACAGACCGCCTTGCCCCTGTGCTCCGCTTGGCCAAAAACCCAGCCCTGAGACGTAAAGAGAGTAGTGGGAAGCGTTGTCTTCTCCGCTGGTTTCAATCGTGGGTTTCGTTTTTGCCTGCACTCGAATGTTCGCAAGCAGAGACAGGTAGCAGTTTCCTCCGCTTGGTCCGACGCTGCCTTGCTGGGACTGCGTGACTCCATTTTCGTCGGTCCAGCGCAGCACGGGCACGATCGTACAACTCTCGGTTGACTCGTAGACGCTGATCAGATAACTGGCATCGCCTGCCGGAGCCGACATAATGGCGGTGGCATGCAGGTTGGTAGTTCGATTGAAGAAGTCTTTTCGTATCTCGGTGATCGATGCGCTCGCGCTACCACAGACGACCAGCAAGAATGCCGACAGCAGCAGTCCGAGATGCTTCATGGATCAATCCTTGCGGGATCAGTGTTATCCCAATGAAGCGACGATAGCGGTAGGATCCCCATCTCGCACAGACCACGAAAAGAGGTACGCCGTTGGTAGCCATCGAGTCTTCCCTCGCACAAGAAGCATCTAACGCCGGTAAGCTTTACTTGGAGTACTGACCTGATTCTGAGCCGAGTTCTTTTCTTCGCGCTGTTTCTCTTAGCCATCTACGCCGTCCAGCGTTTCTGGTTCATGCGGGCGTGGACGTGGATTGGTTCGTTTTCGAGTGCCCACTGGCGTTTCGGGCTTCATGTCGGGCTGATCGTGCTCGCCGCCGCACTTCTCGCCACGCTGCTCGATCCGCTGCTTGGCCACGGAATCTCGCGTCTCAGTTTTGGCAGCTTCAACCTTGGCAAATCGCTGACCACCGTTGCCCGCTTGTGGCTGGTCGCTTCGGTTTTTGGAGTCCTGGCGGTCGAATCGGTGGGAGCGATCGAGTGGGCCACGAATGTCGCGGCTCGTCTTCTGCCTCATTCTGGAGCGGTTGCGGGTGGGTTCAGTCCCTCGCGCCGGGCGTTTTTTCAATATGCTGCCCTTCTTGCTGGTGGCTTTCCGTTTCTTGCCGCTACCTATGGATTTGCTGCCGGGCGGCTGCGCTATACCATCGAGCGCGTCGATGTGCCGGTCGCGAATCTTCCCGCGGAGCTGGACGGGCTGCGCATTGCTCAGCTTAGCGACATACACATTGGCGACTACATGCCGCCGCGCGAAATTGCTCGCGCGGTTGACATGGCTAACGAGTTGCAGCCGGACATTTCTTTGGTTACGGGAGATTTTGTCTCGGGCGAGGGCGATCCGCTGGACGCCTGCATTACGGAGTTGAGCCGGCTCCGCGCTCCGCTGGGTGTTTGGGGATGCAACGGCAATCACGAAATTTATGCGGGCGTGGAAGACGATGCGGAACGGCTCTTCCGCGAAAAGGGAATGCGGCTGCTGCGCGCCGCTTCGGCAGTCGTCGAGCATAACGGAGGGCGCTTCAATCTGCTGGGCGTCGATTACCAGCGCGACCACATGGTGAGCGGCGAGCGTACTGGTCCGATGTTGCAGGAGATTGAGCACTTGATCCGGCGCGACATGCCAAATGTTCTGCTGTCGCACAATCCGAATTCGTTTCGCCGTGCCGCCGAACTGGGCATTGAACTCAGCCTCGCTGGGCACACTCACGGCGGGCAGGTGAAGTTTGAGATTGTGGATCACAGCGTTAGTCCGGCTAGGCTGATCACGCCGTTCGTGGCGGGGCTTTATCGGCTGCCAATGTCGAATGGCCACGCTGGCGCGTCCGCGAGTGGTTTACAGGAGGCCGCGCTTTATGTGAATCGCGGCTTGGGAACTTTCGGCTTTCCGGTGCGGATTGGCGTGCCGCCGGAGATCACGCTGCTGACGCTGCGCAGAGCCTGAACAGACAACGTTTGCCCGCTCCCAGCGGCCTGAACGTGGTATAATTCATGAGTAAATCCGGTCAGATAATGCCTGTAAATGCAAGGACTTAGAGAGATTTGTGCGGGGGGACAGAGCCGGCGTAACTTTGCTCCGCTTGGGCGGCCGAGGCGCCCCTCCCCACCACGAGCGATCGCAGTCCTTTACTGAGAACTGACTACCGAGAACTGAGAACTGACTTTCATGGCTGACGATCAGAATCCTGAGCTTCCCTTAACTCCTCCTCCTGGCGGCGACGGGCCTACTGGCCCCGGCGCCCTCAACATGCAGCCCGTCAACATTGAAGAGGAGATGAAGCGGTCGTATCTCGACTATTCCTTGTCGGTGATTATCGGCCGCGCGCTGCCCGACGTCCGCGACGGACTGAAGCCGGTGCATCGCCGCATTCTCTACACCATGCAGCAGATGGGGCTGGCTCCGGGACGCGCCACGCGCAAGTGCGCCCGCATCGTTGGCGAAGTCATGGGCAAGTACCATCCGCATGGAAATCTCGCCGTTTACGATGCGTTGGTGCGATTGGCTCAGCCGTTTGCCATGCGCGCTCCTCTGGTCGATGGACAGGGCAACTTTGGCTCGGTCGATGGCGACCCTCCGGCGGCGGATCGATACACCGAAGCTCGTTTGACGCGCGTCTCTACCGCGCTGCTCGAGGATCTCGATAAGGAAGCGGTCGATTTTTACCCGAATTACGACGGCACCGAAACGCAGCCCGCGGTGCTGCCTGCGCGTTATCCCAACTTGCTGGTCAACGGCTCCGATGGCATCGCGGTGGGCATGGCTACCAAGATTCCGCCGCATAACCTTGCCGAGATTGTCGATGCAACGATCACGCTGGTGAATAATCCCGGCGCGCAGTTGCCGGAAATTCTGAAATTCGTGCAGGGACCGGACTTTCCGACCGCGGCCATCATTCACGGACGCGCTGGAATCTTTGAGGCTTACCGAACGGGCCGCGGGCGGTTCATGATGCGCGCTCGGGCGGCCATCGAAAACGTCACCAAAGACAAGCAAGCGATCATCGTCACCGAGATCCCCTATCAGGTGAATAAAGCACGCTTGATTGAGCGCATTGCCGACCTCGTCAACGACAAAACCATCGACGACATATCCGACATTCGCGACGAAAGCGATCGCGATGGCATGCGCATTGTGATCGAACTTAAGCGCGGAGCTGAGCCGCAGATCGTGCTCAACCAGCTCTTCAAGCACACCTCGATGCAGGAAGGCTTCAGCATGATTCTGCTGGCCGTGGTCAACGGGCAGCCGAAGGAAATGGGGCTGATCCAGGCGATCAAACACTTTATCGACCATCGCGTCGATGTGGTGCGGCGGCGCACTTCGTACTTGCTCAACAAGGCGCGCGATCGCGAGCACATTCTGGAAGGCTACCTGACCGCGCTCGATCACCTGGACAACGTGATCGTTATCATCCGCGGCAGTGCCAACCGGGCCGACGCTCGAGAGAATTTGGTCGCTTACTTTGGCGGCAAAAAAATTGACATCAATACCACGGGGCGCGCTCCAAAGCTTGATCCCGAGAAGCCTTTCACCACGAAGCAGGCCGACGCCATCCTCGAACTGCAACTGCACAGGTTGACCAAACTCTCGATCGACGAAATTGCTAACGAGTTGAAGCAGGTGCGTGAAGCTATCGCTGAGTACGAGTCGATTCTTGCTTCCGAAGCGAAGCTGCGCAAAGTCATCATCAAGGAATTGGAAGAGGTCAAGAAGCTTTACGGCGATGCGCGCCGCACCGTGATCGAAGACGAAGCTGCGGAGATCATGCTGGAAGACCTGATCGCCGACGAGCAGGTTGCGGTTACGGTGAGCCATTCCGGCTACATGAAACGCACGCCGATCTCGACTTACCGCATGCAGCGGCGCGGCGGCACCGGTCGGACCGGCATGAAGACGCGCGACGAGGATTTCGTCGAGCATCTGTTCATTGCCTCGACTCACGCTTACATTTTGATCTTCACTAACACAGGGCGCGTCTACTGGCTCAAGGTTTATGAGATTCCCGACATCGCCGCTGCCGGCAAGGGGAAGCACGTCGGCAACCTGGTGGGCTTGCAGCCGGGCGAAACCGTGCGGACTATGCTGGCCGTGCGCGATTTGGAAGAAGAAGGCAGGTACGTCTTTTTTGTCACCCACAACGGTACGGTGAAGAAGACTGAGGTGAAGGACTTCTCGCACGTGATGCAGCGCGGCATCATCGCCATCAATATCGAGCAGGGAGACGAACTGGTCGCGGCTTCACTGACTGATGGCAACCAGATCGTCTTCCTCGCGTCGCATGACGGGCAGGCGATTCGTTTCGATGAGAACGACGTGCGGTCCATGGGACGCAACGCCACCGGCGTGCGTGGGATGAACCTGGCCGAGAAAGATTACATTGTCGGCATGGCCACCACGATCAAGCCGGAGGCGCAAGCGGTGGTGAAGGAAGGCGAGATCGCTCCCGATGTCGCCGACTTAATTCCGGAGAAAGGTTCGCTCATTCTCTCCGTCACCGAGAACGGATATGGCAAGCGCACTCCCGCCGACGAGTATCGCCTGACCAATCGCGGCGGCAAGGGCGTGATCAACGTCAAGACCACGGCCCGCAACGGCAAAGTCGTCGGCATCTCGCAAGTTACTGAGAAATCTGAGGTTATGCTGATCTCGCAGTATGGGAAGATCATCCGCATCGAATCGAAGTTCATCCGCGAATCGGGGCGGTCGGCGCAGGGGGTGCGGTTGCTGAATGTCGAGCCGGGAGACCGGGTGGCGGCGGCGGTGGTGATTCCTCCGGAAGAGCCTAATGGGAATGGGACGCTGATTCAGTAAAGCTCCGGGCGCGACTCAGATGTATGTACAATGTTTCACGTGAAA
>JBEKQC010000045.1:0-38573 GCA_049520095.1 Terriglobales bacterium | reverse complement strand
TCATCGAAATCCTGCCCCCCATGAAGCGGGTCAGCGAGAACTGGTACATGGGGACGGCCGACGCGGTCTATCAGAACATCTATTCCATCGGCTCCGAGCAGCCCAAGTACGTGATCATCCTCGCCGGCGACCACATCTACAAAATGAATTACGCTCGCATGCTCAAGCAGCACCAGGATGCCGCCGCCGACGTCACCGTCGCCACATTGACGACCGACCCGGATGAATGCCGCCGTTTCGGCGTCGTCGACATCGACCACGAGCATCGCATCACCGGTTTCCTGGAGAAACCCAAGCAGACCGAGTTGCGATCGCCTTACGATCCGACAAAAATTTCAGCATCGATGGGCATCTATATTTTCAACACGGACGTGCTCATTCCCGTGCTGCTCAAAGACGCCGAGGATCCCGATTCGAGTCACGATTTCGGCAAGAATATTCTGCCCAAGATGCTCGGAGACTACCGCGTCTACGCCTTCAATTTCGTCGACGAAAACAAAAAAGAAGCCCTCTATTGGCGCGATGTGGGCACGCTCGAAGCCTACTACGAAGCCAACATGGACCTGGTTTCGGTCTCTCCCGTGTTCAATCTTTACGATGAGGCATGGCCCATCCGCACTCACCAGCGCCAGTATCCGCCCGCGAAGTTCGTGTTTGCCGAGAGCGGACGTACCGGCCACGCTCTCGATTCGCTGGTTTCTTCCGGGTGCATTATTTCTGGCGGTTCCGTCCAGAATTGCGTGCTGTCTCCGGACGTGCGCGTCAACTCCTACTCCGAGATCGAGAACAGCATTCTGTTCTCGCACGTGAATGTGGGACGCAGTTGCCGCATCCGCAAAGCCATCATCGACCGCGACGTGCACATTCCCGAAGGCACCACCATCGGCTATGATGCTCAAGCCGACCGCGAGCGCTACTTCGTCACCGACGGCGGCATCACCGTCGTAACACGCGATTACTCCCTGTTTGAAAACCCGGTGACTGTAGATTACTTCACCAGCGAGTAGGGATCAGTTCTCAGGTAGAAAGCTTGGGCTTCCGATGAGAACTGGGAACCGAGAACTGTCTTCCGGTACACTTTTCTACTCTATGTCCCTAAGTCTTCGCCGCCTGTTCAAGAAAGAAAAGCAAGAACGCCGCATCCTGCGCCAGATCGAGCGCACCGGCGATCAGCTGCAGCCCGAATATCATCGCCCCACGCCAGAGTGTTCGCACCCGGAGCGCTGGCGCATGTTCGATTCCATGACCGCCGAGGCCGAGGTGCTCGAGTTTCTGCGCACCGTCGTGACCACCATCAAGCCGGAACTGGTGGTGGAGACCGGAACCTTCAGCGGCATCAGCACCCTCTGGATTGCCGAGGGACTGCAAGCCAACGGACGCGGGCGCGTCGTTACCTGCGAGTTCGACTACGAGATATACGAGAACGCAAAGGCACGCATCCAGGCTTCCGGACTTGCCGGGTGGATTGAACTGCGCAACGAATCCAGCCTCGATATGAAAGTCGAGGGCACCATTGACCTCCTCTTCAGCGACAGCGACATGGCCATCCGCGAGCAGGAGATTCGCCGCTTTCTGCCGCAGATCAACCCCCACGGCCTGATCCTGATGCACGACGCCAGCTCCCATTTGAAAATCGTCCGCGAGGCCGCGCTGAAACTCGAACGAGACGGCCTGATCTCGGCCGTGCTCTTGCCCACCCCGCGTGGGCTGGTCGTGGCGCAGAAGCGGGAAGGAAGAAAGTAGAGAATGACTACGAGAGAAGTCCGCAGCCATCCTCTCGCTGAGAGCGGGCTCGGCCTAGTGGCGAGTGGCTCTCTGAAGTGGGAAATGTTCTGCCGGTGGCTAGCTGTAGCTGTTTTTGCAGTGTATGCGGTTTTGCCGACCAAGAATTACTACTGGGATGGCGTTTCTTTCGCTCAGGATATCGAACAGGCTGGTCGATTTGGATCGCCGTCCTTTTGGCTCAATCTTATCCGCCCGAATCACCTTCTCTACGACAGCATCGGCTATTTTGTGTGGACCGCGCTGCGCGGCCTCGGATTGCAGGTCCGGGCCATCGCAGCGCTTCAGGCAATCAACATGGTTCTGGCTGCGGTATGCGTCTACATACTCCAACGCACTCTTCTCCGCCTAACGCAGTCGGTTTACCTAAGCACGACGTTGACCTTGCTATTTGCTTTCTCGGCAATTTTTTGGAGGTTTGCCACCGACGCCGATGCCTATATTCCAAGTGTCCTCTTTCTCGTGGCCTCCTTCCATGTTTTGTGCACAAGTTCGAAGTCTCAGCCTCTACTGGTCGGGATGCTGCACGCGAGCGCAATGCTCATTCATCAGCTTGCCATCTTCTTTTTTCCCGCCGCTGCGTTAGGCGTCTATTTGAAGGGTGGCCGTCGAAACTTGCTGCAGTATTGTGCGCTTGCAGCCGGAGTCACGCTGCCCGCGTATTACACCGGGTTTTGGCTCCAGCAACGTTCTACCGGCATGGGCACTTTCTTGCGCTGGCTTACCTTTCATTCGCCGGATGTGACGTTCACATTCACGCTGTCCAAGGATCTGGCTATCACGTTGATGAATTATCCGCGGTTGTTTTTCGGAGGTACGGCACATGTGCTTCAGTTCTTCGGACCGTTCATGCTGGTGACGCTCCTCCTGCTTGCGATAGCGTTGGCTGCGTTGCTGACTCGCACCCTTCGCCACCGGGACGAACTGCGGCGGCTGCAACTCAGGCTTGAGCCAACTTTACCGCTGCTGGTCGCTGTCGTCTGGTTAGCCCCGTACGTTATCTTTCTCTTCCTTTGGTTGCCCTCGAATACTTTCTACAAGTTGTTTTGCCTGCCCGCTATCGTCGTCATTATTGCCTACGTCGTGAAGAGCTATCAAGGCCCGCGCCGTCACCGGCTGGCCCTGCTGGTCGCGACCATGGCGCTAGCGAATCTCGCTTTCTATATCTTCCCCTATTCACGTCCGGATTATCACCAGGCGCTGAGGTTTGCCCACCGGATGGGTAGTGTGTGGTCCGATCATACCGTGGTCTACTATAGCGACTTCATCGTGGACGACTGGTTCATCCGCTATTTCAATCCGCGCACAACCTGGAAACAGATCGATCCGGCAAAAGGCGTGGCGAATTTCACTCAAGACGCGGACCGTGATCTCGCCGCTGGAAACGAGGTCTGGGTAGATGGCCCAACGGCAGCAGCGCTCGCCCAGAGTTGGCCCGGCGTCACCGCGCACTTCGATGCCGCACAGAAGGACGAGTTTCCGAAGCATCCGATTCGCTTCTACCGTTGGAGCAAGCAGGGCCCACGCCTCTGAAGGTGATGCGACTTTCTAATGCTTCGCCAAATCTTCCGCCAGCAAATGCGCCTTCTCCGCCAGCGTGTTCGCCCTCTGCACATCGCCTTCCCTCAACGCCGAACGGGCGCCCTCCATATAGTTGCGGATCTGTCCCACCGTCTCCTGCCGTTGCGCGTCCAGCGTGCGTTCCGCTAGTTGTTTGAGCCGGTCGCCGGTTAAGCCCAGCAACCGTTCCGCGTTCTGGCGTTGGCGGGTAGCTTCTGCAGGAGTCATGCCGGGCACAATCTGCGCGGTGGGCTCGCTCGCTCCACCCTCGCGAACCACGATCTTCCGCGTGCCACCATCCGGCGCGGGGGCCGTACGCTTGCGGCGTTTCGTGGTTACACTCGCTGAGCCAGTGCTCGCTGGTTCAGTGTTGGCTGAACCAGCAGTCGTCTTTTCGTTCACAGCGCTCTCTGGCGCCTTTTTCTCCGCAGGCGGGGTGGCTTCTGCGGGAGCGGGCGCAGCCGGAGCTTGTCCCGCAGCCGCGAAACTCAGCCCCACCGCAATCGCGAGCCCGCAGGTAAGTCGCATAACAGTCACAAAAAGATTGTTCCCCACCCGCGCAGAGAACGCAAGCTGGGCGCTTCGTCCACCCCCATGTGAAACCGGGGAAGCTTCCGCTTCCCCGGCTGGTGTTTTGGTTTGATTTCAGTCTTACTCGGTGCTGCCGGCGGCAGCCACCGCGCTGACGGATTCGTTCTCCGGTTGCAGGATGACGCCATCAAATGGAGTTGCGCCCACAAAGCGTCCGCCAATAACGCTGACCCGGCGCAGCGGGAATCCGCTGTCGGGGCCGTGTTGCCAGGAGCGTCCACCGTCGCGGCTTTCGAAAATCACGCCGGTCGCGTCGCTCGTGGCCAGCAGACGTTTGCGCGTGGAATCGAAGCTCACGGAAGTGATGTCCTTGCTGGGCAGGCCGTTCACGACATGCTCCCAGGTCGCCCCGCCGTCGCCACTGCGAAACGCACCTTCGCGTGCGGCGATCATGATCTCGCTATCGGAAGCGATGGCCGCGCTGCGAATGCTCACCACATACGAGGGCAGGCCAGCTAGCTTCCAGGTAGAGCCGCTGTCATTCGAGACCAGCACGCTGGCACGCGTTGCCGCGACCACCGTAGAACCTTCGGCTCTCACCGAAACGAAATCCGTTTGTCCTAGAACCGGTCCGCCCTTCCAGGTTTTACCCTGGTCGGTGCTCGAGTAGATCCCGGTCGTGGTTGCCGCCAGCCAGCGTCCGGAACCGAGTTCCAGGTCGTTGACGCGCGATACGAGTTCCTTCTTCTCGATGGATGTCTTGGTGACCGCTTTCTTCGTGCCTTTGCTTACGACCTTCGAAGTATGCTCGATCACCACGACGTTCATGGAATGCCATTCGCTGGCATTACGCTCCAGCGAATACACGCCGTGGTTGGTGCCGGCCACCAGCGTTCCGCTGGGAGCCTGTTTCAGCGCGAACACGTCTTTGCCGCCCAGGCCGGCCGCTTTCTGCAGCCAGTGTTGTCCGGCATCATGGGAATGGAAGACCCCGCCGTATTCGCGGTCGTTGACCACGCCGACATAGAGAACGCTGGCATCTCTGTTATCGGCCAGAATGGCGGAAACATAGCGATGCGTGTAGCCCTTGTTAGAGGTGGTCCAGTTGGAGGCGCCGTCGGTCGACAGCATCACGCCGCTGCGATCGGTGGCGAGCAGCACATGATTGGAATCCCGCGGATCGACCATCACGTCGTTGACCACGACCTCGGGATTGCTCACCCGCTTCCAGGTCTTGCCCAGATCGGTGGTCTTCCATAGGCCTTCCGTAGTGCCGGCGTAAACGATGTTTTCGTTCGTCGGATCCTGCTTCAACACGCGGGTGCGGCGCGCCGAAAACGGTATGCCTTGAATCTTCGAAAACAGGTTGCCGGCGGTCTCGCTCTTGTAAATTCCCGAGCAGGCACTGGCGAAAACGACGGCGGGATTCTCATGGTCCACGATCACCGAAAACACATCGGAGTCGTCGATCATGCCCTTATTAATGTGTTGCCAGTTGGCGCCGCCATCGGAAGTTTTCCAGGCCAGGTGCCAGGTTCCGGCATAGACGGTGTTGGGATCTTGGGGATCGACCGCGATCGATTCAATGTTCTTGATGTCGGCGGAGTTCGCGGGCGACAGCCGCTCCCAGGTATCGCCATCATCTTTGCTGCGGAAGACGCCATCGAGCGCGCCGGCAACCAGGACGTGGGAATTACCCTTGAACATAGCCAGCGCGCGGATGGATTTACCGTGCATCGCAGGCAACGTTGTCCACGTGGCGCCGCCGTCGCGCGTGCGGAAAATCTCGCCGATCTGTTGGCCCGATACGCTCCACGCCGACACATAAATACGATTGGAATCCTGCGGGTCGATGGAGATGTGGTCGAGCACGTATTCGTCGCCACCCAGGCGGGCGAGGCGCGACCAGGTACGTCCGGCATCGTTCGAAGTGAACATCTGGCCGGTGCTGGTGCCGAGCAGAATGTGATCGGGATTGTGCGCGTCGTAAGCCAGGCTGCGCGCATCGCCGCCATCAGGACCTAACACCTGCCAGGGCCCGGAGGCCAGCAGAGCCGTACTCAAAAGGCTGACAGCTAGAAGCAACAAACCGGTGCGGAGAACGTTCCGTTTCCTTGTGAATTCCATGCGCGTAGATTGACCCCCGGCGAACAATATTCGCCTGCGTTCCAAATTAGACAAGGCTAGCACGGCTCCGACAAGGTTACCTAAGGGCAGAAAAATAGAAAGGCCGGTAGGGACAATCCCACCGGCCTTCCGTGCTCTTCCTACATCGGTTATTCGGCCTTTTTCGCCGCTTTCTTCTTGGCCACTGGCTTCGGATGATCCGGGACCGCCTTCACCTTCATCTCATCCACCGGGGTCGTGGTGCTGGCCTCGGGGAAGGTCGCGCCGGCCGGAACGATCCATTGTTCCGTCGTCATGGTGCCTTCGTTTCCGGTACGGGCCTCGATGCGGCTTGGGTCGATGTTCTGTTTCGCCTCGCCTCCCGAGATGTAGGCCTTCACGTTGAGCGCGCGTTCGGCCGCCAGGTTCTTACGCTTTTCCTTCGGATCGGCGTTCCCGACGACGACCAGCTTGGCGTCTGGATCCTGTTGCAGCTTCAGTGCAACATCATCCAGCTCCGCCTTGCAGGTATTATCGACGCGCCACGGCTTCTTGACGTTGGGGTATTGGCACTCGTTCACCTTGCTGGCTTGCGGTGGCGGCGGTGGCGGCGGTGGCGGATTTGCAACCGTCACCGAGCTCGAAGTCGAAGCGGTTAAGCCGCGCGAGTCGGTACAGGTAGCGCTGATGGTGATGGGACCCGACGAAGCTCCGGTCGTGTTCAGGGTGGCGGAGTTTCCGCTGCCCGAAATGCTGCCGCCGCTCGAGGTCCATCCACCTACTGTTACTGGGACGTTATCCGGACTGGTGCAGTTGCAGGCGATGTTTGCCGGCGTGCCGGCCTGGACCGACGACGGGCTCGCCGAGCAGGAAATCTGCGGCGGATTCAGCGGCTTCACCGTGAAGTTCGCGGTGCAACTGGCTACGCCGTTGTTCTTGGCTTTCGGATCGGTGACGGTGGCGGTGACGGCATAGCTGCCGGCAGCTGCTCCGTTGGTGTCGATGGAAGCGCCGGTATCCTTGCCTTCGATCTTCCCGCCGGTACTCGACCAGGCGTATTTCAGTGCGTGCTTGGGGTTGAAGTTGCTGGCATCGACGGTGGCGTGTATCGGTTCGCCGACCATGACTTCAGAGGGATGCACTGAGCAGGCCGCCGCGACGAGAGCTTCGGGAGCTCCGCCAAAATTGAACACCAGACCGGTCGTCAGGCGGACGCCGTTGAAAGTTTGACGTCGCAACGAGGGATCTTGAGGCGGCACGACGGCCGAGAAGTTTTCGCGCTGGAGCTGGTAGTCCGCTTCAAACAGCCGCAGCGAGACATTCTCCCAGAGTTTTAGATCCATGCCGCCGCCAAGAACCGCGGCTATGCCGTTGGTGCCTTGGGCAGTATTATAAGTGAAGCGTTGAACTCCGAGCAGCGTGTGCACGAAAAAGTTCACACCTTCACCGCGATAGGTGAGCTTCGGCCCGATGCTGAATGCATTGTCAATGTAGCCGTTGGAGCCGTTCTCCCAGTTCCCGCCGTAGTTGCCTTCCAGAGCCAGATTCTTGGTGAAATTGTAAGACACATTGGTGCCGGCGCCCTTCGGCGAAGAGGGTGCCTTGACGGCCAAGGGCGGTGTGCTGGTATCGGGAATATTGCCGCCCGGGTTGTACCACTGGTAGCCAATGAACCATTCCCATTGCGGTACTATGTCGTTCGACTGCGCTTGTGCGTTCAGCAAGGCGGGCGACGCAATCAGGACGAGGGCCAGGACGAGGGCGACACTCGCGCCTCTCCGGTAAGTTTCGTGACAAAGTGACATTGAGTTCCTCCGAATCAAATCCACTGCAGTCTATTTAATAGCACTGGAATCAACAAAGCCTTACGGCACGTAACGGATAGGCTGCATCTGGGAAACACAGAATTCTACAGCAAACGGGCATTTTTGCAATAGTTTAAGAATTGATAGGGTCATTTTATAGCCATCGCAGGCTCCATCTCCATTTTTTCTATACTTAAGGCTGCTCAAGATTCATCTCAAATTGATATTCCGCCTTCCGGTCGGGTTGCGGGGCAGCGCGCTTCCCTGAATAATGCTGGTTGGGGCCCGGGGCCCAGCAAATATGACACAGGAACGCGTACTGATCGTCGAAGACGAAGAGAACGAACGAACCGGGCTGGCCGAATTGGTCTCGGGATGGGGCTATCGTACCGACACCGCGGTTGACGGCGTGGAAGCTCTGGAAAAGATTCCCATCTTTGCTCCTGCCATCGTGATCACGGACGTTAAGATGCCCCGCATGGGCGGCATGGAACTGGTGGAGAAGCTGGCGGACCTTTCGCAGTCGGTGGCAGTGGTGATGGTAACCGCCCAGAAGGCGACTGACACCGCATTTCACGCAGGGCGGCTGGGCGTGCAGGACTACATCGAGAAACCGATCGACTTCCGGCGGCTGCGCTCGATCCTCACCAATATCGGCGAGATCCTGAACACGCGCACCGAAAACGAATCTTTGCGCCGCCGCTTGCGCGATAAAGGAGCGCTCGGCCTGCTGGTCGGCGCCTCTCCAGAGATGCAGGCGATTTTCCGGCTGATCGAGCAAGTGGCTCCAAGCACGGCCTCGGTTTTGATCACCGGAGCGAGCGGCACCGGCAAGGAATTAGTGGCGCGCACCATCCACGATCTGAGTCCGCGCCGCAACAAACCTTTCATCCCCATTAATTGTGCGGCCATCCCCGAAACGCTGATCGAGAGCGAAATTTTTGGCCACGAAAAAGGCGCATTCACGGGCGCGATGGAGCGCCGCACCGGCTGTTTTGAACTGGCCGAAGGCGGGACGCTGCTGCTCGACGAGATTGGCGAGATGCCGGTGGGCACGCAGGCAAAGTTGCTGCGCGTGCTGGAAGACCACAAACTCCGGCGCCTCGGCAGCAAGGTCGAAACTTCGGTGGACGTGCGCGTGCTCGCCGCCACTAACAAGGTCCCCGATGATGCCGTCGCCAACGGAGAACTGCGCCAGGATCTTTATTACCGCCTCAACGTCTTCAATATTCACATGCCCGCCCTGCGCGAGCATAAAGAAGATATCCGCGAGTTAGTGAAGAGCCTGCTCGCGGACATGAACCTGAAGCACGATCGCAAGGTGGCCGACGTGAGCGAGGCTGTGCTCAATATTTTCCAGACTTACTCGTGGCCGGGCAATGTGCGCGAGTTGCGCAACACGCTGGAACGCGCGGTGATCGTCTGCGAAAGCGGACTGGTCGAAACCAAACACTTGCCGCCGGGCTTTGGCCAGAGTGTGCGGCCGGTCGTGAACGATCCCGATGCCGTGCACCTGGGCGTGGGCACGACCGTTGGGGAAGCGGAGAAGCTGCTCATCCTGAAGACTCTGCAAGCCACGAATAACAACAAAACGCGATCCGCGGAGATACTCGGCATCAGCCTGAAGACACTCCACAACAAGCTGAAGGAGTACGGCCGGCCGCAGGATCAAGATGCAGATACGATGACGGCAGCGGAGGAGTGAGAAGCCGCTCTCAGCTCTCGCCTATCAGGAATGCTTGGTGGCGCTCGTGAGAGCCGATAGCTTCTTTGATCGATGACTCGCAAATTCATCATCGTGCTGGCGATCACCACGCTGTTCACTGCGCTGGTGGTGGGCTTTTCCTGGATTTACCTCTCGCAACTGCTGCGCCAGCGTTTGCTGTGGGCCGATGAAACCGCCTCCCAGCTCACGAACCAATTGGAATATGCCGCATCCAAAGCAGTACCCGATCTGACTAGCACGCGGGTTGACACCCAAAATCCCAAGGCCATGCGTGCTGCCATCGCGAATTATCTGCAGAACGACACCAATCTGAACGACATGCTGGAATCGGTTTGGGGAAATTCTCGCATCATCTACGACGCCGCCATCATTGATCCGAATGGAGTGGCGATTCTCGATACCAATCCGGCTCTGAATGGCAAGCCAGTCCCGGAGCGTCCCCGTTTGGCTGTGCTGCGCGACGCCGGCTTTCGCCGCCAACTGCACCTACTTTACGGTCCCGGCACGGTTTATGACGCGAGCATCGGCCTGGAACTCGACGGGCAAGCTTTTGGTGACGTTCGGGTGGGCGTCTCGACCGTTTTTCTGCGCAACGAACTGACGCCGAAACTGCAACAGGCGGCTTTCTTTTCGGTGGTCGCGATTTTTTGCTCGCTGGTGTTGGCGGCAGTGGTTTCGAATGTCGCGCTCGGCCCCCTACGAACGATCAGCCGGGACCTCGACAGCGCGAGCGCGGGCGATGTCTTGCCGGACGAGGAGAGCAGCGCCGGCGACGAAGTAGGCCTGGTATCGCTGAAGATCGCGCACCTGGGCCGCAAGATTCGCGATACCAACGAGATTTTTTCCGCGTTGAAGGACAACGTCGAGCAGGTGATGACCAAGCTGCAGGACGGGCTCATGCTGTTCACCCGCGATACGCGGGTAGTGCTGGTGAGCGCCTCAGCGGAAAAATTTCTGGGACGCCCGCGCCGCGAAATCTTGGGGCGTACGGCGGAGGAGATTTTCTCCGATGGAACCGTCCTGGGCGCGGTGGTTCTGCCCGCATTCCAGAAACAGCGGCCGCTGGTGCAGTACGACTTCGAAGCTGCCGATGGCCGGCGGGTTCAGGTGTCGCTCGACTTCATTCAGGAAAAGGGCACGCCGATTGGCGCGCTGCTCACCATGCGCGATGCCGAATCGGTGCGCCGGATTGAGGACGAAATTGAAATTTCGCGCCGCCTTTCCGCCAGCGGCCGTCTCACCCGGGGCGTGGCGCACGAGGTGAAAAATCCCATCAACGCCATCGTGCTGCACCTGCAGTTGCTGCAAAACAAATTGCAGCAGGACGATCCCGACACGCGCCGCCACATGGACATCATCGGCAACGAAATCCACCGCCTCGACCGCGTTGTACAGATTCTGGTGGACTTCACCCGTCCCCGCGATTTGCGGCTGGAGGAAGTGGACCTGCGGAAGCTTCTGGGCGAAGTATCCGTGCTGGCCGCGCCCGATGCCGCGCGCCACGGTGTGCGCGTGGTGCAGGAATTGCCCGATGATGATGACGCGCTGATGGTGCGAGTCGATTCCGACCTCATGAAGCAGGCAATTCTTAACCTGGTGCTGAACGGCGTGCAGTCCATGACGGCGGGAGGAACGCTAACGCTCAAGGCGCGGCGCGACGACGAAGCGATTTTCGCCGAAGTGCTCGACCAGGGCTGCGGCATACCGCCTGAAGCGCAAGAGAAAATTTTCGAACTCTACTACACCACCAAGGGCGACAAAGGTGGCAGTGGAATCGGGCTGGCGCAAACCTACCAGATCATGCAATGGCACTATGGATCGGTGGAATTCGATTCCATCGTCGGAGCCGGCACGACTTTCCGCTTGCGCCTGCCGGCAGCGGCAGCGAAACCAGATCGTCGCGAGGACGCGGAGATGACGGCATGAGTCCCGCCCGAACCACAGGCGGGCGAATCACAGGGAAGTCCGCAAGGAGTGAGACTGCCGATGATCATCGAAATGCGCACCTACAAAACCAAGCCCGGCAAGCGCGCCGAATTCCTGGAAATATTTCGTTCGAAGTCGATTCCGGAACACACAGAAATCGGCATGAAAATATTAGGCCAGTTTCTCTCCGTCGAAGACCCCGACACTTTTTTTATGCGCGGCTTTCCTGATCTTCCTTCGTGTGAGCCAATGAAAGCAAAATTCTATGAAGGGGAATTATGGAAGGGCGAACTGGAGAGCATCCTCATGCCGATGCTGGGAAAATATGAAGTCGTGCTGGTAGAAGACCCGGAGAATTTGGTTCACTGGTAGTGGACGGCGTGAGGTGCGATGACCGCCACATGCGCGGCGGAAGAACGAGCCACTATGAGAGCTTTGCGGCTGATCGCGGCGACCCTAGCTTTCCTGACGGCGGGTTCTCAATTGATCCCGACTTCTAGCGCACGCTTTGCAACGGACGCGGGATACCTCGGCTTCGATCGTAACGACTATCCGGGCGACTCGAACTTGAAGATTCTCCGCCAGACCTTCTCCTACTCCGGATACTGGTTAAACAATCCGCCGGGGGCGAAAACAAATTCTTGGATTGGAAAGCGAAAGATCCTCCAGGCCGCAGGCTTCGGCTTCCTCGTTCTATTCAACGGCCGTACTTACGCGGAGATCAAATCGGCCGGGGACGCTACCAAGCTGGGCAGTTCCGACGCTGCGGCCGCGGTCCGGGCGGCGCGTGCGGAAGGATTTCCAATCCAGACAATTATCTTCCTCGACCAGGAACAAGGCGGACGCCTCCTTCCGGAACAACGAAAGTATCTTCATGCCTGGGTCGATGGAGTGACCTCCGCACAATTCGGAGCGGGTGTGTATTGCTCGGGCATCGCCGCCAAAGAAGGTCCCGGTGTTTTCATCGTGACCGCGGAGGACATCCGGAAAAATGCAGGTGCAAGAAAAATAAAATATTGGGTCGTCAAAGACTCCTGTCCGCCCTCCCCCGGCTGCACCGTTTCGCGAAGGGATCTCTCGCCGGAGTCCAGCGGTATCTCCTTTGCAGACGTCTGGCAATTCTCTCAGTCGCCGAAGCGCACTGATTTCGCCAGGGGCTGTTCCGCTAACTACAATAAGGATGGCAACTGCTACCCGCCCGGCATTGTTTCCGCGGAAGACCCAGCCCAAAGACTGCACGTGGACCTCGACGTTGCAACTTCAAGCGATCCGTCTCACGGCAGAACCCGCGATTGATACGATAGGGCTACTCGCAGTTAGGATCATCGTCTATGACCATCGAAGAATGCCGGCGCTTTTACTCCGAAGAAATACGCTTCACTGGCAACATTGAATCGCCCGCGCTGGTCGAGGCATTTACGCGCGTGCCACGGGAAGACTTTCTGGGACCCGGCCCCTGGGAGATCGCCTCTGCTGAAGTGAGGGGATTGTCCGCTTTAGGCGCCATACAGATGTCGTACACACCCGTTACCGATCCGCGCGACCTCTACCACAACGTGGTCGTGGTGCTCGATAAAGCCAGTGACATCAACAACGGCCAGCCCAGCGCTCTGGCCCGCTGGATTTACGCCCTCGATCTCAAGCCCGGCGCTCGCGCCTACCATCTCGGCTGCGGCGTCGGATATTACACGGCGATCATGGCGGTAGTAGTTGGACCAGACGGCAAGGTTGTAGGTAGTGAAGTGCACGCTGATCTTGCAGCTCGCGCCCAGAAGAATCTGTCTAGCTATCCGAACGTGACGGTGGTCGCCGGCGACGGCGCGACCTTCGATCCGGGCGGATGTGATGCCATGCTGGTCAACGCGGGAGTAACACATCCGCTCCCCCTATGGCTGGATCGACTGCGAGAGGGCGGCCGCCTTGTGGTACCGCTAACCATGTCCACCACTCCGAGCCTGGGCATTGGTGTAATGGTAAAGATCGTTCGCGAAGGTGGCGGGTTTTCCGCGCAAGTCGTGACTTCGCTGGCCATCTACTCCTGCAAGAGCGCCCGCGACGAGCAGCGCGAACCCCTGCTAAAAGCGGCCATGGCAAGCGGCGCGCTGATGAAGATGAAATCGGTGAGGCGCGACCCGCACGAGCAATCGAATACCTGCGTGTTGCACGGTGCCGATGTGTGTTTGAGCAGCGCGGACATTGAGTGCGGATATTGAGTAGCGGCGCAATCGTGCCAACCTATGCCTTCTTGATCAAGCGGATCAACCACAGCAACACGATGGCGCCAATCACGGCCATCACCAGGCGGCCCAACAGACCGTAGGTGAAGATTCCGAGCAATCCAAATAGAAAGCTGCCCAGCAGCGAGCCCAGTATCCCTACGATGAGATCTCCGAGTACTCCAAACCCACTTCCTTTGGTGATCTGACCTGCCAGCCAGCCGGCCAGAATCCCTATCAGCACAACCCAAAGCAAATATAGCATTCGGATTCCCCTGTCCTCGAAACGGCATTGTAAATTGCGACAATCGAGATTATTGCAAATCAACCGTCTGGGCGAGACGGAAGTTGAACCGGCGATCGATGCCGAACACAATATCTTTATCTGTCTGACTGGCGGAAGCCGTGCCAGTTGCCGAGTTTCGTTCCTCGCGGGAACCGCCCTTGGCGAAGATGCTGGAGGTCTCGATTATGACCGACCGGCCACCGACGTTCAAACTCACCAGCACGATTCGTAGATAGCCGGGTTCGAGCGGGCTTTCGAGCGAGTTCCCGCGAGCACTTGCGGCCGGCTTGGCTTCGAGCACGCGGCCGATAGCGGGCGTGCCGCGGGCAATCAGCGTCTGGCCGTCGATCACAACCGGCTCATCGATGGTTGCGCTGAAGGTGTCTCCCGCATGCGACGAAGCGCTCGAAAGCGCGCTCTGCAGGCGAATCGGGATGGGCGTCCCCTCAGGCAGTTTCGTGGTGGACGGAATCAGCGACTGGCTGGGCGAAACGCCAGTCGAGCGGGGCTGACGATCGAAGGGCAGCTTCTGTGCATCGGCGTTAGAGCCGTCCTCGGCGGGCGGGCGGCCACAGCCGCCGATGAAGCTGAGCGTCAGCAGAACGATGGCGATGCGATTGGCATGAGACTGCATGTTGCCCCAATCAGAATATCAAGTAGCGAGTTGTTAGCGAGTGGACCGAGGTTGCGTGAGTGCAGCCTCGATAAATACTAACGGCAATTAGTAGTTTCGCGGATGCCGTTACACTTGATTTTGGGTGGCGCAGCGCCGGTCCCCAGCACGCCTGGTTTTGGCGTGATGGGGTGTAGGGGTTCACCGCTGCGATAACCGGTTGTTTTCAGAATCGGCTTTCAGCGGCGAAGCACCGTCGAGTTGACGGGATGGAGCACCAGCCGATCGCGATCATCTAAACGCTCAAGGGTGCGCCGGACAAGCTGCTTGGCCGATTTTTCCGTTACCAACGTGAGCCTCAAAAGGAGCGCAGCGTGAAAACGACTTTGAAGCGCCACTTGCGAATGCTTTTGAATCTCTGGCCGCCGTTCCTGGGCGCGGGAATCCGAGTGCCGCGAATCGGTTCCGACTGGAAAGAGATTGATGTCGAGATGAAGCTTCGGTGGTGGAATCGAAACTACGTTGGCACCCACTACGGAGGGTCGCTGTACTCGATGGCCGACCCGTTCTTCATGGTCATGCTGATTGAGAATTTGGGGAAAGATTACATCGTCTGGGACAAGGCAGCTACCATCCGCTTCAAGAAGCCGGGACGCGGAATGGTTTCCGCGAGTTTCCGGCTATCCGACGAGCAGATCGGCGAAATCAAGCAAGCTCTGAATTCCCAAGAAAAGATCGAGCGCGTTTTCACGGTCGAAGTTAAGGACCAATCCGGGAACGTCGTTGCCGAGGTTGAGAAGCGGTTGCACGTCCGAAGAAAAAAACCGACTCTAGGTTGACAGATAAGCAGTTACACTTTCTGCCCTTGCCCCGAAGCAATGCCCGGAATCATCACAAATTGAATGTGATGGCCCGCACTTAGCGCGAAGAGCTTTCGCACTACACTTTCCCTAATCAGGTTGGGTGCGGTCCATTCGCGGAAAAGTTTGGGGCCTTGGTATTTCCCAGGTTGGAATCGCGACCTTGCCCTGAAGCAAGGCTTCAGAACTTGTTTTTCCTCTGACCTAAGACCTTAGACCCTATGAACGTTGCGACCCAATTTCCGGCAGCACACGATTACGATCGCGATCTGCGCTTTTTCGCGATGTTTGAAGGGGCTGCGATTGGAATCGCTATTTGCCAGCTCGATGGCCGGATTCTGGAAGCGAATCCCGCACTCTGCAGAATGCTCGGCTACAGCCCGCAGGAACTGGCCGGCGCGCAAGTTGGCGACCTCTGCCCGGACCTTCATTGCGAACCTCATTCGGAAAATACCCGCGAAATTTCCTCCGGCAACCGTTTGCCAGACGATCAGCGGCTGCGCGAACTGATGCGGGGCGAGCGCGACTCGTTCGAATTAGAAAAACGCTACCGGCGCAAAGAAGGCTCCGAACTCTGGGGACATTTGACGCTGTCGGTGGCCCGCGACGGGCGACATCAGCCCACCTTCCTGGTCGCGATGTTGGGGGACGCGACCGAGCGCAAGCGAATGCAAGAAGCTCTGCGCGAAGCCGAGAAGATGGAGGTCATCGGACGGCTGGCGGCAGGAATCGCCCACGACTTCAACAATCTGCTGACCGGCGTCCTGTTGTACTGCGATCTTTTGAGCGCCGGGTTTGAAAATGTTGGGTTTGGAAATGCTGGATGGGAGCGCGGCGAACTGAGCCAGCACGTGGAAGAAGTCCGCATGGCAGGCGAACAAGGCGCGGCATTGACGCATCAACTATTGGCGATCGCACGCAAGCAAGCGCCGGAGCCGCGCCCCACCCCGATCGACGTAATTGTGGCGTCCATGAAAAATCTGTTGCGGCGGTTGATTGGAGAACAGATTGAACTGATCATCATGCTCGACGCTGCACGCGACCCGGTGCGCGACTCGGAGCTCGATCTCAACGCCGGACTTGTGCTCGCCGATCCGGTCCAGCTACGACAGATCCTGTTGAACCTGGTGCTGAACGCGCGCGATGCGATGCCGCAGGGCGGCAAGATCGAATTGATCACGCGGGCTGCGGAATTTCCCAGCCATTCCCCGGCTGAAGTTTCCCATGGATTTCTTAATAACCTTGAGCCTGGCTCTGCCCAGCGCGCCGTCTCGCTCCTGGTGAAGGACAACGGCTGCGGCATGAATGCGGAGACGCGCGCGCGGCTGTTCGAGCCTTTCTTCACCACGAAGAAGCCGGGACAGGGCACGGGTCTGGGCCTGGCGACGGTGCAGCGCATCGTCGGTGAATTGGGAGGCATGATCGAGGTCGAGAGCGAACCGGGACGCGGTACGTCGATCGAAGTGTTTTTGCCGGCGATCGAACTTGCCACTGAGGGGATCCAGCGCGTGAAGGCGGATTCATCCTAAAGCGTTATCGGCACGCGCGAACAGCTTGCGGAAAAACTCGATTTTCGTATGAGGGTATCGCTTCAGCGATACCGCAAGTTTTTCACAATTAGACGCCCCTCTAGGGCTGGCGGCAATATTCAGCTTTTTTCTGCAGCCCAAAGGCGCGCCCGGATCGGAATCGCACCTGCACGTCCCCGTAGAGATGCGGATTTGCCGCGTCTCTACCTACGGCATCGCTGGATCTGTCAACCGCTCGTGAAGTCTGCATTGCAAAGGAGGTTCGCCATGTTCAGTGCATCGACCGCCGTCCTCAGTCATAGCCATAGCCACCCCCCGCAACTCGAAGGCGCGAATTTTTTGAACCTGCTGATCGTGGACCATGACCGCACCATCCGCGAGTCCTGCTGCCAGGTGGCGCAGTCGCTTGGATTCAACACGCAGGTGGCCGAGTCGGCGGAGCAAGCCTACCGGCTGCTCGACAGCTCAAGCACCGACGCCATACTGCTGGATTTGCGGCCGGGCGCGGGCGGACTGGACGCGCTGCATGCGATCAAGAAGCATCGTGCCGACGCGCTGGTGATCGTCGTGACCGGTTAT
The DNA here is from genome assembly GCA_049520095.1 of Terriglobales bacterium. Classification (GTDB taxonomy): domain Bacteria; phylum Acidobacteriota; class Terriglobia; order Terriglobales; family Acidobacteriaceae; genus Acidiflorens. Next base: position 21,054 of record JBEKQC010000045.1, on the reverse strand, counting down.
GGCACGGTGCAATCGGCGGTACAGGCAATGAAGAATGGCGCTTACGACTACGTCACCAAACCCTTCAGCATGGAAGAACTGCGCCTGCTGCTGGAGCGGGTGGCGGCGCATCTGCGCCTGAAGACGGAGAACCGCGTGCTGCGCGAAACCATCAAGTCGCGGCAGGGGTTCGGCAACATCATCGGACGCGCCCCCGAGATGGAGAAGCTCTACCGCATCATCGCGAAGGCGGGCCAGAGCTCGCATCCGGTGCTGATTCTGGGTGAAAGCGGCACGGGCAAGGAGTTGGTCGCGAAATCCATTCACTTTGCCGGCATCTTCCGAAACAAGCCGTTCATCCCAGTCGACTGCGGGTCGCTCGTGCCGACGCTCATCGAAAGCGAATTGTTTGGCCACGTGCGCGGCGCATTCACGGGCGCGACCAATCCCAAGGACGGACTGCTGGCGATCGCCGAAGGGGGCACGGTATTTCTCGACGAGATTGGCGAGCTACCGGTCGACTTGCAGGCCAAGCTGCTGCGGGCGATTCAGGAAAAGGAGATCCGTCCGGTGGGAAGCGTGAAGCGAGTGCCCATCAACGTGCGAATTCTGGCCGCAACCAATCGCGACCTGGAACGCGCCGTGGCCGAGGGCACGTTCCGCCGCGATCTTTTTTTCCGCCTGAACGTACTGACCCTGCGGCTTCCGGCCTTGCGCGAGCGCAGGCAGGACATCCCGCTGCTGGTGGCACACATTGTCGAGCGCATCGGGCGCGACGCCGGCATCGAAAAGACGATTTCTGACGAAGCGCTCAAGGCGCTGCTCAGTTACGACTGGCCGGGCAACGTGCGCGAACTGGAGAACTCGCTGGAGCGGGCATGCGCGCTCAGCAGCGCGCACGAAATTCAGCTGCGCGACCTTCCGACACAGATTCACAGCGCGCCCATCGACTCGATGGGGATGAGCCAGCCGACGAATGGCATCGTGCCCATGGCGGAACTGGAGAGACAAACCATTCTGAATGCGCTTACCCAGGTGAATGGCGACAAGATGCTGGCGGCGCGGCTTCTAGGCATTGGAAAAACAACGCTGTACCGCAAACTGAAAGAATACCAGTCCCAAAACTGAGCCGTTGGATCGAGGGCTGGTGCCAGAACGGGAGTTCAGCGAAAAGGCGAGCCCACAACTCATTCATTTGTAAACAAGAACGATTGGCCCGGAAGTTGCGTAAGGATCGGCATGATCCTTCTTGTGACGCCGAGCGAGCGGGCACGCGAGTGTTCCGCGGCGCTGCATGGGGCGACGGGCGAAGAGGTCATGGTGGCGGAAAGTCTGGCCCGGGCAACCACACTCTTGCGCGCGGAATGCTACCTGGCGGTGGTGCTCGATCAGTACCTGCTCGAAACCGACCCGCACGAAGCCGGGAGCACGCTCGAGCACTTGGGCACTGCCATCCCGGTGCAGGTTAATCTGGCGATCAGCGGAATGGATCGCCTGGTGCGCGAGGTCCGGTCGGCCGTACAGCGCCGCCAGCAAGAGGAAGTAAGGGCCCGCCAGGCCGCGCTCGGCGCCATCTGCAGCGAACTGAATGGCACGGTGACGGCGCTGCTGCTGTCCACTGAACTGGCCCTCGGAACCCCCAGCCTGCCGCCAACTGCGTCCGAAAAGCTGGCGTCGGTGCACGAACTGGTGAAGAAACTGCGCAGACAATTGGAGGGCGCGGCGACATCGCAAGAGGCCAAACAGGCTGCCGAGGTCTAAAAGAGGTCTATGCGTTCCAGCGGCGAGGCCGATCTAACAAAGTAGCGGAATCTGCACTTCTCAATATCCGCCTCCACCCTAAGTAACCTGTCTTTTTACCGGTGATGGAAGCGGTCTAGCCGATGACTTTCGAGTGAGGCAATACCAGCGTCATGAGATTTTTCCAACAATTGCTCTCTTCTGATTTCATGCCGCACGGTTTCTGCTACCTATGGGACCCGCGAATCGTGTGGCTGCACGTCATCTCGGACGGCCTGATTGCGCTCTCGTATTACTGCATTCCGCTAATCCTCGTCTATTTCATTCGCAAGAATCGCGAGCTCCCGTTCAACCGGATCTTCTGGATGTTCGGGACCTTCATCCTGGCTTGTGGCACAACCCATTTGATGGAGATTTGGAACGTCTGGCACGGCACTTACCTGTTGGCGGGCGTCATCAAGGCCATCACGGCAGCGGTCTCGGTTTTGACCGCAGCGATGCTCATACCGTTGGCACCGAGGGTGATTTCGCTGCCTGGCCGTTTGCACTTGCAGGAAGTAAATTGCGAGCTGGAACGGGAAATTGCCGAGTACAAGGGGTTGGACGCGCCGATCGAAGGCCCGCTCAGGCGCCGGGTCATGATTGGTTTCACCGTAGCTTTGCTCCTGACAATCCTCTTAGGCTTTTCCTCCTGGCGCGGCGCCCGGCTGGCGGCGGATGATGCCGACTGGGTAGCCCACTCCTATGCAGTAATGGACATGCTCGCGCTCACGTCCAAACATGTGATCGAAGTGGAAACCAGCGCGCGGACATTTGCCTTGACCGGGAGGGAACCGTTGCTTACACACTACGAGGCTGCGAGAGGTACCGTCGCGCAGGACGAGGACGCATTGCGCCATTTGACGGCGGACAATCGCGATCAGCAACTTCGACTGGACGTGCTCGATCCGCAGGTCCGCGCTGCGCTCGATCTCGCCGAGAGCATGGTCGCCAAACGCCGGCAGACGCGCGCCCTTTCTGGCGCTGACGACATTCTGGAGACCGAAAGACTTATGGACGCGGTGCGCGTAACGACTCAAGAGATGCGCGCCGAGGAGCTACAGCTATTGAGCCAGCGCACCCTAAAAACCAAGGCGGGACGGCGGTTGACGAGTTCCATCATTGTTGTGGGCATTTTCGTTGGGGCGGGCTTGTTGGCGCTAGCCAGGCTCGCTGTCAGCCGCGAGATTGACGTCAGCGCACGGGCACGGGCGCAAATCATCACCCTAAACGCCGAGTTGGAGCAGCGTGTGGAGCAACGGACGGCGGCATTGGAGTCCGAGATTACGGTACGCCGACGAGCGGAGGCAGTGAGCGAACGCTTGGCGGCTGTGGTCGAATCATCCGACGATGCCATTATCAGCAAAACCCTAGACGGCACGATCGCCACCTGGAATCCCGGCGCCGAAAAGTTGTTTGGCTACTCGTCGTCAGAGGCCGTGGGCAAACCGATGGGCATGCTCATACCGCCGGAGCGCGCGGATGAGGAGTACGACATTCTGGCGCGAATTGGAGGCGGCGAGAGCATTGAACATTTCGAAACTGTCCGGGTGCGGAAGGATGGGAAGACTATTGACGTCTCGGTGACGATTTCGCCGATCAGGGACAACGGTGGCGCCATTGTCGGCGCTTCAAAAATTGCGCGCGACATCACCGAACGCAAGCTGGCGCAAGACGCTCTGCGCGAGAGCGATGCGAGAAGAAGGTTTGCGCTGGAAACCGCGAAACTCGGCGATTGGGAACTCGACCTCGCCACGCTGCAAGCCACTCGTTCTTTGCTGCATGACCAGATTTTTGGGTATCGATCGCTGCTGCCGGAATGGAGTTTTGATATCTTTCTTCGCCACGTCCATCCTGACGATCGGGAGTGGGTCCGCGAGAATTTTCAGAGTTGCGTAAGCCAAAGAAAGAGATGGGATTTTGAGTGCAGAGTCGTCTGGCCCAACGGGGACATGCGATGGATATGGGCGTGTGGCGACCACTACCGGGACCTATCCGGCGACGCGACCCGGATGTTTGGAATCGTCGAGGACATTACCGAGCGCAAGCGAGTGGAGGAGGCTTTGCGCGAGCAATCCCAGGTAATGGATTCGGCCCAGGTGTTTGTGCGCGACATGGAGAGCCGCGTTGTGTTCTGGCCCCGGGGCGCGGAAAAGCTTTATGGCTTCAACTCGCAGGAGGCATTAGGCATCCTTTCCCACGATCTTTTCCATACGCAATTTCCCGAGCCACTGGAGATGATCGAGCAGAAGCTTTTTGGGACCGGCATGTGGGAAGGCGAACTGATCCACCGCAAGCGTGACGGCAGCACCATCGTCGTCTCCAGCGCATGGGCATTGCATCGCGATCGCCAAGGGCGGCCCGTGCGCATCTTGGAAACGAACACTGACATCACGGCTCGCAAGTTGGCCGAGAAGAAGATTCAGGAGCTCAATGACGAACTCGAACTTCGGGTGGCAGCGCGGACGGTCCAGTTGGAAACCGTCAACCAAGAGCTGGAAGCTTTTAGTTACTCGGTGTCGCATGACTTGCGGGCGCCCTTGCGCCATATCGGCGGCTTTTCCAAGATGCTGGTGGAGGAATTCGGTTCCACCCTCGACCCAGCCGCACAACACTACCTCGATCGCATTCAGACGGGGACCCAAAAGATGGGCCTGCTGGTGGATGAATTGCTGAATCTGGCACGGGTTGGCCGCCATGTACTGCATCCGCAGCCAACCGGATTGAGCTCGATAGTCGCCGAAGTGATAGCCATGCTCCAGCCGGAGACCGAGGGGCGGCAGGTGCAATGGATCGTTGCCGACCTGCCCGCGGTGGAGTGTGACCCGATTTTGGTCAAGCAGGTGTTTCAGAACTTGCTGGCCAACGCGCTTAAGTTCACCCGCCCTCGCGTCCTCGCGGTCATCGAAGTCAGCCACAAAAAAGAAGAGGGGCAACCGGTCTTCATGGTCCGAGACAACGGTGTGGGCTTCAGCATGAAGTACGTCGACAAGTTGTTCGGAGTCTTCCAAAGGTTGCACAGCGCGGAAGACTTTGAAGGTACGGGCATAGGCCTGGTCACGGTGCAACGCATCGTTCACAAGCACGGAGGCCGAGTGTGGGCGGAGGGAGAACCAGACAAAGGTGCAGCCTTCTATTTCACCCTCGGCGTGGAAAAGCAAGCTGAATCGAAAAGCAATGGAGCAACGGCTGGAGGCCAATCATGAACTCAGAGAACCTCGACATACTGTTAGTGGAAGACAATCAGGACGATATGGATATGGCCCTGCATGCGCTGCGGCAGGGAAAGTTGGCGAACAACATCTTTGTCGCGCGCGATGGCGAGGAAGCTCTGGACTTTCTCTTCTGTCGCGGAGCGTTCGCAGAGCGATCGTTTGACCGTCCTCCGAAATTAGTGCTGCTGGACTTGAAACTGCCCAAGGTCGATGGCTTGGAGGTGCTCAAACAGGTCAAGGCCGATCCTCGGACCAAGGTTATCCCGGTCGTCATCATGACCTCGTCGAAAGAAGAACGGGATTTAGTGGCGAGTTACCACCTGGGAGCGAACAGCTACATTCAGAAGCCGGTCGACTTCGAACAATTTCGGGAGACGGTCAAGACCGTCGGACTGTACTGGCTGGTCATCAATCAGCCGCCGGTCGTGGAAGATTCACAGAAATTGGCAGGACTGGCTGGCGGTCCACGCCGATGATCCCCACTGACGATCTCGCGCCACCACCGGGCCAACTGAAGGTGCTGCACGTCGAGGACAACGGACTGGACGCGGAACTCGTGGCCCAGGCTTTGCGCCGCGGCGGCTTCTCGGCCGCAGTGGTCGTCGTGCAGGCGCAAGCCGAGTTTGAGCGGGAGCTGCGCGCGCATCGTCCCGACATCGTGCTTGCCGACTACAACCTGCCGCAATGGAAAGGGATGGACGCGCTCGATGTGCTGCGGCGCGAAGGGCTGGACATCCCACTGATCCTGGTCTCGGGCGCATTGGGAGACGTAACCGCGGTCGAGTGCATTAAACGGGGCGCGACGGATTACGTTCTGAAAGACGGCCTGGCGCGCTTGCCGGAGGCGATTCGCCGCGCGCTGCAGGAGAAACGTCTGCTTCGTTTGCGCCGGCAAGCGGAAGAGGACTTGGCGCGGAAAGTCGAAGAACTGGCCCGCTCCAACGCCGACCTCGAGCAGTTCGCGTATGTGGCGTCGCATGACCTGCAGGAGCCGCTGCGCATGGTGGCGGCTTACACGCAATTGCTCGCGGAACGCTACCGCGGCAAGCTCGACGAGAACGCCGACAAATTCATCGGCTATGCGTGCGAGGGAGCTCTCCGCATGCAGGCCCTGATTCAGGATCTGCTGGCCTTTTCGCGGATAGGCCGGAATTGTGCAGCATGCGCGCACGTCGATTGTGAAGCCGCGATCGAAGAGGTTCTGCTGAGTCTCGGTCCGGCGATTCGCGAAAGTGGTGCAGTGGTCACGCATACTTCGTTGCCGGTGGTATGGGCGAACCCATTGCACTTGACCCAGGTCTTCCAGAATCTGATTGGAAACGCGATCAAGTTCCACGGAAAAGAACCGCCCGCGATTTCCGTGCAGGCCGAGAAAACGGGACCGCAGTGGTTGTTCAGCGTGAGCGATAACGGCATCGGCATTGCTCCGGAGTCCGCGGAACACATTTTTGTCGTCTTCCAACGCTTGCACACGCGGACCGAATACCCGGGCAACGGAATTGGCCTGGCTATCTGCAAGAAAATCATCGAGCACTGTGGCGGAAAGATCTGGGTCGAGGCGCAATCTGGCCACGGCTCTAATTTCAAGTTCACGCTGCCTTGCGAATGTCCGGTGGAAAAGGAATTGCGCGGCGAACAAATAGAGATGTCAGCCACTGCAGGCAATTCCCCCAAATAATTTTCCGCAAAGACGCAACTTGCCGCGCCTCGGCCTCCGCCTCAATCCCGCTCCTTTGCATTCCGCTATGTACTTCTCATTTACAAATCTCTACCCACTTCGTCCGCAAGGCCGAGACGCATTTGCGTTCTTCGGGAAAGGAACGGAGGGTTGTGATGGAGAACCGAACGACAGTGTTTTACGTAGACGACAATCCCAAATCCAGCCGATTGCTGAGCAGCGTTCTGGAAGAATGCGGCTTCCGGGTAATCACCAAGAATGACCCCATCGAGGCGCTTGCCCTGTGCAAGCGAACCTACTTTGATCTGGCACTGCTGGACTACGAAATGCCGCAGATGTCGGGAGCGAAGCTGGCCCAGGAAATCAAGTATCTGGTGCCGGATGTTCCCGTGGTGCTGATCTCGGGCCGCGCGTCGCTGCCGCCTTCGGAACTAGCGTTTGTGGATGCTCACTTCGGGTTTGGGACGGTGCTGGACGATCTCCTGTGGACAATGCGAATCCTGGTGCAACCGAAAGTGTTCAGCATCAAGGACCATCTCGGCGATCAGCGCGCGCTGACGCAGTGGGCGGATTCGACATGAGGAACGGGCGCTTCGGCGCCAATTTGGTAATGTCGTGTCCGCAAATGGTCGGCATAAATTTCTTCTCTGTTCACTCTTGAGTTATTAATCCGTGTTTACTACCACCCCCCGGCTTTTGCCCAAGAAGGGCGGCCTAATGTCTAGTTTTTGGGCAGGTTCCCGACTTTTTTGGCAAGTTCTGTTGGCGATCATTTTACTTGTCTGTATTCTCCTCGGGAAGTCCTACGGGTTCCCAATACTCAGACGCCCTTGGAAGTCCCGCCCCATCGCATGAACCAACGCATGTGGATTCTGGTCTCTCTCGCGCGCTTGAAAATATCCGTGTATTTTGCAAAGCCGTAGAAATGCACAAACGCCAATCCTTTCTTGAAGTTCATGATCTGCTCTTCGTTCAGGACGCCATCGGTTGGATCGACAAAAACAAAAGCGGAATTTGGTATGCGGCTATTTGCCAGAATAGTTTCAGAGTAAAGAATCTGCTTGCACAGCGTGTCATCAGGGTCAATCTCCTTCGGGAGACAATAAAGAAGCCTAGCTCTGAAATCAGTTATGAAAGCAGGGCTAGGGCCGTGGTTTTCAATCCAACATGTGATCCCGTTTGTCCCTACAGCCAGCTTCAGCGGATCAACTCCAATTTTGACCCTCGCTCGCTTTTCTTCGATGCTCGCCTCCGCCGCATCTCTGGCAATGGCAACGGACTCCTGCATCGTGCGGTTCTGGCTCTCTATCGCTGCGTTCTGTCCATTCATCGAAGCGAGTTGTTTTTCCATGATGCCGCTCTGAGTGATAAGAGCTTTCGCATTGTCGGCAGCCGCGCCCGCAACTTTCGTGACCATTTCAACGTTCTTCTGCATCCACGTTTCGTGTTTGCGAAGCACGAGCCACTGCAAGACGCCAACTACAACCAGAGCGAGAGTGAAGATAGCGAGCAACCAATCGCTTACTGGTTTGGTTTTTCCCTTGTCCTTGTCTTGATCCTCGTAATAGTTGGCGCTCACGTTGCTTTCTGTGACACCCGCTGGCTGCGACTGCTTGGAGATGTCTTTTTCCTCGGGAGCTTTGCGTACTTGGGGCTGTGCGCTATTGTCTTGGGTTTTTTGCGGGTTTTGTGGAGCAGGTGATTTAGCTGGCTGCGCTAGGACGGTGACAGCGCAAAGTACGAGAAGAGATGCGAGCAGGACGCGCATACCGAGTGCAGCAACTATACGCCAGCCCAAAATCTCGCACAAAACACGGACGCGGCCACTCCTACCTCACGCCATTTCCAACCAAAAGGCTGATTGGCAGGTGGCCCAGCCTAGCGCGATTCGTCCCAAATCTCGAGGGTGCCCCGTCCAAGCTCCGCTTGGGCGGGTTTCGACCTTTTTCATCACAATCACCCCGTGCCCACCATCACAGACCTCCAACCCACCCAACGCGACAATAATTCTCGATTGGGCCGACGGAGATGAAGAATGTACCCATCACCCAAAACGGCATGAAGGCCGGTTAGGCTTTGTTTACTAGTGGCTCTTTGATAACTTATTAGCTCTTTGATAACTAAAATAACTAAAATCTGAGTCGAACGATTTCTGTCATCTCGACCCCAAAAACCGCCCCAAAACGGGAATTTGGGTCAAAAATTGGGGCTAAGTCGTTATTTTTTGATACTTTGAAGACAACAGTATGATTCCAATCGACTTAGGAGAAAATGGGGAGGGGGGAGGGGGGGTACCCATCTTCATGAATCGTTATTACCCTTAGGGTAAATAAGCATAGACGCGGCTGCATTCGCGAGAACTTCACTTCGTGAAGTCCCTGCGTCGCTCAGGATGACATGCTGGATAGGGAGCAGTGAGACCGGCCGCTGCAGAAATCCCAAGAAAATCCTTCCCTCTACACCGCCTTCCACCCTAAACTGTAGGGCAGGCAGGCCCGAGGGTTCTCCCAGCCTTCGGTACCCGGGGGTTCTGTGCGCGTACTGGTGACGGCTGACACTTTCAGCGGCGTGTGGACGTACTCGCGCGAACTTGTCTCCGGCCTGGTCACCCACGGGGCGCAGGTCACGCTGGTCAGCTTTGGAGAGATTCCGCTTCCTCATCAGACCGCCTGGATGGACGCGCTACACGGGCTCGAATATCATCCCACCGCGTTTCGTCTCGACTGGATGGAGGAAGGTGAGCAGGATTTCCATGCGGCACAGGATTATCTGTGCCAGATCGTGCGCGATACCCGTCCCGATTTTCTGCATTTGAATCAGCTGAGTTTTGGAGCGCTGCCGGTGCCAACGCCGCGGCTGGTGGTGGCGCACGGCGATGTGATCACGTGGTGGTTGAGCATCCACGGACACGAACCGGCCGCCTCGGCCTGGCTGAACTGGTATCGCGCAACGATGATTGAGGGCTTGAAGCGCGCCGAGGCCGTGGTCACGACTTCACGCTGGATGGAAGACATGCTGCGCGTTGCCTACGGCGACGAATTCGATGGACACGTGATTCCGCCGGGGCGCAATCCGATCTACTTCAATCCCTTTGTGACCAAGGAAGAGTCGGTGCTGGCGATTGGGCGTCTGTGGGATACGGGAAAGCAGGTGGCATTGCTGACCCAGCACACGCACCGCCTGCCGGTGTGCATTGTGGGGGCGGACAACCCGATTCCCATGCCGGCGGTGCCGATCCGCGCCGATGTGCGCGTCTCCACCGGCGAACACGAAATTTCGGTGAAGGGAGCGCAGACCGAATCGCAACTGCGCTCGCTCTACAGCAAGTCGACGATCTTTGCCGCTACTTCGCGCTACGAGCCGACCGGGCTGGCATCGGTTGAGGCAGCGTTCTCGCGCTGCGCGCTGGTGGCCAACGACACCGAAGTGTATCGCGAACTGTGGGGCGACGCGGCTTTGTACTTCGAACGCAATAACGCGGAGAGCCTCGGTGAAGTGCTCAGCCAACTGGAAGCAGATCACGAACTGACCCGCCTGTATGGGACCCGCGCCTATAATCGCGCGCGCGAGCGCTTCACGGCGCGACGCATGGTGGACGACTATCTAAGGCTGTATCGGCGGTTGCGGACTTCGAAAGTGGCGGCGTAGGACCGTCTATCTTGCGGCGAACTCCCGATCGCTCGCTCCCCCACCCCATCCGGCAAATGCGACCGGCTGGGGACGCCGGTCGCTCGGGATAACAAACACTCTGACTACTTACTCGGCCAGGCGTCGAACAGCTTAGTGGCGTTCACCGAGCCGAGTCCGGTGGCCAGATCGTAGCCGACGGTGGCCGGGTACGCGGGTTCGCTGGCAGACGTCGACGTCGAAAGTTCGCCGAGAATCTTGCTGGCATTGCCGTAGCAGTTGTGCGAGACACCCTTCGCGGTTTGGCCGCAAGGGATGTCCATGTCGCCGAGCGTGATGTCGTTAAAGACGCAGGAAGCCGCAGGCAACTTGCCCGTGGTTTGGCTGGCGTTGCAAGCTTTCGCGCCGAGCTTATTGAACTGGTTGGCCGCCAGCGCGTAGTAGACGTAATTGGCGTTTCCTTGCCTGCCGTATTTCTGATTGATCAGCGCTTGAATGCCCGCCATCGCCGGTGAGGCAAACGATGTGCCGCCGCCGCCCTCAAGTAACGCATCGTTCTCCGCGGAGCACGGAGCGCCGAATTGGTTGGGATCCGACATGCACTCGACCAGGAAGCTTCCCCAAATGCCGTTTGCCGCGAAGAGCGAAAGATCGGGCTGATCGCGCAAGCCATCGTTAGGAATGCCGGGAACGCCGGTTTGCCACGACGGCTTGGGATTGCCCTTGCAGGTGCCGCTGACCACGCCGGGGATCGAAGGCTTACCGGTGAAGCAGGTGCTCGGTCCGCCGCTGCCGCTGATGGCAAAATCAAGTTCTCTGCCGAGTGTCGAATTGCAGAATCCCGTGGGACCGTAGGATTGCGTGTAACCGCCGCCGAATAGCGGATCGCTGTAGATCAGCTGGCTGGTGCAACCGTCGTTCCAGGGAATCTCCGGGATATAGGACAGCGCGGAAGCCTTGGTCTCAGGATTATTGGTAGCGCTCCAGTAGTCGCTGAGGGGAATGTTGTTGACATCAGAGTTGTACTGGGCCATGAAATCGGTGCCGCCCACATCGACCGCGTAGGCGGAGGCGGTGTTGTCTCCGCTGTTGATGCCGAGTATGGAATAGGGAGGCCTCTCGACCGGGGCGCATTCGTCGGCGCCAGTGTCTCCCTGGGCGATGAAGAAAGTCGTTCCTAACGCTGTGGCAATTTGCGCTTCGCGATTTTCGAGCGCGATTTCGGTCTGGCCGGTAATGGTCTCGCACAGGCCATAACTGTCGGAGATGATGTCCGGCGGCTCGAGATCGAGAAGATTGAGAATGGCGAGATCGAGCCCGAAGACGGTTGGAGAATTGGGACACGCGGAGAGCTCGATGTTGGCGTCGGGGGCGCTCGCGCTCGCCCACTCCACATCGAGGGCAGCCTCGATCTCGTCTCCGTTTTGACCGGGGTTGGGGCAGTTGGGATAAATCTGCTTGAAGTTGCCGTCCTTGAAATCCTTTAGGCCAAATACGTTGCGGAAGGCACCCCAATCGGACGGATGGAGGAGGTTAGAGTCTTCGACCAGGGCAATGGTGACGCCTTTGCCGGTAAATCCTCGGTTCCAGAGCGGCAGCAGATTGTAGATAGTGGCGAAGTCATAGGGGCTGACGGTATGGAAGGTTTGTCCCTGGAACTTGACGTTGAAGTGCGGGTGCCACTTGTGGGTAGCGGAGTCATAGGAAACGGGACCAAGTTGCATCGCGTGCGACTTGGGAAAGAAATCGTGGAGTGAAGCGACGCCTTCGATGGCAGGTGCGAGCGCGGCGGGAATCTGCGGATCGCGCATATTGGCGATGTGCTTTTCGCCATTGGGCAGAACCAGGTTGTGAATCTCGGTGTGGAACGTGTCGCGGATTTGCGCGGCGGTTCCGGCGAAGTCGATGACCAATCCATTCTGGTAGACGCGGTTGATGGAAAAGCCGTGCGCCTCGAGCCAGCGCTGGATGGTTTCCCGATCCTGAGGGGCAAGACCGAAACGCTCGCCTAATTGCTGCGTCGTCAGCCAGTGATGAAATTCGGGCGAATTCTGATTGTGCATTTCGTCAATCAGCTTTTCTAGACGCGCTTCGGTTTCTGGCGCCGGCTTGAGCGTGAGCAGCAAGTGGTCAAAGGTCAGGCTGTCCGCGACGGGGCCACGATCGTTCTGGACGCGCAGTGCGGCAGGAGTTGTGTTTCCGGTGAGCGTGACTAACTGGGACTCGTCAATTGGGCCGAGGATTATTGGCTTGGGACGGCCAGCAGAACCCTTGGCGGGACCCTCCGCGAAAGCAGCTACGGAGAAAAGAACAACGGAACTCAGGAGGAGAACAAAAGCAGAGCGACGCATAGTCAGAACCTCCGGAAGCGGTGTAGACCAGGTGGTTCCAGCACAGGGGATGGGAGAACCACTGGACGCGCAATCGGGCAATGCTAGCCGCTTTTGGCGAGTTTGGTCAAGGCAAAAGACGATGGCAGGCGAAGGCTCTGGGCAGCCGCATGTTATACTTTTCAAGCATCTTTTCCCGTTTAGATTCAGCCTATCAGATCAGCAGACGGAGGACAGTATCGACAAGCGTTTTATCCGCATGAACGAGCGCATCAGGGCGCGTGAGGTTCGCGTGATCGGTGACGAAGGGGAACAGATTGGCGTGATGCCTCCCTTCGAGGCGCTCAAGATGGCCCGCGAAAGAAACCTGGACCTGGTGGAAATTTCCCCGACCGCGCAACCTCCGGTTTGCCGCATCATGGACTATGGGAAATTCCTGTACCAGAATGAGAAGCGCGAGCGCGAAGCCAAGAAAAAGCAGAAGACCATTACGGTCAAAGAAGTGAAGTTTCGTATCAACGTGGACGATCACGACTACGAAACCAAAAAGAATCACGTGCTGCGCTTCCTCGACGAAGGAGACAAGGTAAAAGCGACCATCTTCTTCCGGGGACGCGAAATGACGCGGCAAAGCCTGGGCCGCCAGATTCTGGAACGTCTGATCAAGGACGTCGACCAGAAAGGGTTGGTGGAGTTCCGTCCGCGGCAGGAAGGCAATACGCTGCACCTGATCCTGGCGCCGAAAAAAGAAGGCGGAGCGCACGCCAAAGAGAAGGCGCACACTCCTCCGAAGCCCGCGCCACCTCCCGCGTCGCACGGCGGTGCGCAGACAGCGTAAAAGCAGCTTTCAGCCGTCAGCTATCAGCCATCAGTAAAATCTTTGGTGCGATCGCTGCGAGTGGACGGAACAGTCTCTGCGTAACGCTGACGTTTGTAATTGGGAACTCACAACCGAGAACTGAGAACTGATTCTTATGCCTAAACTAAAAACACACAAAGGCGCTGCCAAGCGCTTCAAGAAAACTGGGACAGGAAAAATCAAGCGTCACAAGGCGAATTTGCGCCACATTCTGACCTCCAAGGCGAAGAAGCGCAAAAAGAAGCTGGGCGACGCCGTCTTGGTCAGCGACGCTGATTACAAGAAAGTAATGCGGATGATCCCGTACTAAGTTAACAATGGAGCGACGGGCGTCCGCGCCCGTTTACAACCAAGTCTGCGGGATGACATACCTCGCAGCGGCGTGTGAAGAGGTCGGGCTTCAGAAATCCCGTATCCACACCAGAACGGCAAAACCGGCCGTTCCGGGGGCCCCGGTTAGGGTAGAAGCCTCCTTACCTCCAGCCGCCAGACGAAACAAAAAAGGAGAACAGCAATGCCTCGTGTAAAACGTGGAACCAAACGCCGCGCCAAGCGCAAGAAGATTCTTGAACGCGCCAGTGGATATTTCCTAACCAAATCCAAACTTTACCGCTCGGCGAAAGAAGCCGTGGATCGCGCGCTAAAGTTTGCCTACTCCGGCCGCAAGCAGAAGAAGCGCCAATACCGGTCGATCTGGATCGTGCGCATCGGCGCTGCCGCCCGCCTCAACGGACTGAACTACAACCAGTTCATCAGCGGACTGAAAAAAGCCGGCGTGGAACTGGACCGCAAGATCCTGGCCGATTTGGCGGTGAACGATCCCGCAGGATTTGGGAGTTTGGCGGAGCAGGCGAAGAAGGCGAACGCAGCAGCAACAGCATAGCCCTCAGTTGTCAGTTATCAGTTCGTTAAGATTTGCCATCCCGAGCCGCTCTTGCGAGGGATCTGTAGTTTTCGCGGCGTCGAGAAACTGCAGATCCCTCGCTTCGCTCGGGATGACAAATTCGTTAAGAGTTTTTTGAGAAGCATGTCTTACACAGTCCCCAAACTTACCGATTTCTCGACAGCTACGCTCGATGGCGCCGTGCGCGAGCTTCTCTCTGCGCTCGACCAAGAGTCGGTTGCGGTCACATCCGAAAACGACTGGAAAGTATTTCGCGATCGCTGGATGGCGCGCAAGAACGGCATCCTCACCCAGCTCAATGACCTGTGGCTGAAAGCCGCGCCCGGTCCGAATAAGCGCGAGGTCGGGCAGCGCGTCAACGAACTCAAGACCAAAGTCGAGCAAGCTGTGGATGCGACGCTCGCCCGAATTCAGAGCGGGGCTTCGTCAGGCAAACTCGCCGCCGAGCGTCTCGACATCACGCTTCCCGGCATTCGGCGTCCCATCGGGGCCGAACATCCCGTCATCAAGACGATGAACGAGATGATTGGCGTCTTCCGCAATCTGGGCTACTCGGTTGAGGAAGGACCGGAGATTGAAACCGACTTTTACAACTTCGAGGCGCTGAACTTTCCGCCGAATCATCCCGCGCGCGACACGCAGGACACGCTCTTCATTGCCGGGCAGGAAGCGAAAACGCTGCGCGACCGACTGCTGTTGCGCACGCACACTTCGCCGGTTCAGATTCGCACCATGCAGAAGACGAAGCCGCCGGTGCGCGTGGTGTGTCCGGGGAAAGTTCATCGTAATGATGCACTGGACGCTACGCACTCGCCCATCTTTCATCAGATCGAAGGACTGGCGGTTGATACGAACATTACTTTCTGCGATCTGAAGGGCACGCTCGACCACGCCATGAAGGCGATGTTCGGATCGAGCGTGAAGACGCGCTTCTATCCATCGTTCTTCCCGTTTACCGAGCCGAGCGCCGACGTGCAGATCAGTTGCATTTTCTGCGATGGCAAAGGAACACGCGATGGCGCTCCGTGCCGCAACTGCAAGGCCAGCGGATGGATTGAGTTGCTGGGCTGCGGCATGGTCGATCCGAATGTGTACGGCTTTGTGGATTACGATGCCAGTAAAGTTTCCGGATTCGCCTTTGGCATGGGCGTGGAGCGGATTGCGATTCTGAAATACGGCGTGGATGATATTCAACTGTTCTTCCAGGGCGATGTGCGGTTTCTGGAGCAGTTTGGGTAGAGGCTTCGAGCTTCGAGCTACGGGCTTCGAGCAATCCCACGCGGATAGTGCTTGCTCGTAGCCCGAAGCTCGAAGCTGACGCTTTCTCAAATGAAAATTAGCCCCCATTGGCTGCGCGACTTCGTTGACCTCCCGGTCGACTACACCCAACTTGCGGGCGAACTTACGCTTGCTGGCGTTGCTGTTGAAGGTATTTCGGGCGAAGGCGATAGCACCGTTTTCGAGATCGACATCACGACCAATCGTCCCGATGCGATGAATCATTATGGCGTGGCTCGCGAGGCCTCGGCGCTCTATGATCTGCCGCTCAAGCCGATCGAGCCAAAGTTGCCACCATGGCAAGGCAAGTCTGATGTCACCATCGACATTCAAGAGCCTGAGCTGTGTCCTCGCTTCACGGCGCGCGAAATTCGCGGCGTAACAGTCAAACCCTCGCTGCCGACTATTGCCGGTCGGCTGCAGTTGCTTGATCAACGGCCCATCAGCAACGCGGTGGATGCTACCAACTACGTTTTGTGGGAGAGTGGCAAGCCGACGCACGTGTTCGATCTCGATCTGCTGGAGGGCGGCAGGCTGGTTATCCGCAAAGCCAGCGACGGCGAAATACTGAAGACGCTGGATGGCGTGGAGCGCAGGCTCTCCACCGATGACCTGGTCGTTGCCGACGCAAAAAGGCCGGTAGGACTGGCCGGCGTGATGGGCGGCTTCGACACGATGATCACTGAGAAGACGAAGAACATCCTGATCGAATCCGCGTGGTGGGACCCGGTCACAGTGCGCCGTATGTCGAAGCGGCACGGCCTTCACACCGACGCTTCGCATCGCTTTGAGCGCGGCGCGGATTTTGAATCGACTGTCGCTTCGACCAATCGAGTCGCCGAACTTATTCTCAATTCCGGCGGCGGCACGCTGATTGGCGATGTGATCGACGTGATCGCGCGCAAGCTTGATCTTGCTCCGGTCGAGCTTGACCTGCGGGAAGTTCAGCGCATTCTCGGCGAGAAACTCAGCTCGCTTGAAATCAACCGCATTCTTACTCGTCTCGGCTTCATGATGCTTCTGGGCGGCGAAGATACTTATCTGGTCCACATCCCGAGCTGGCGGCTCGATATCGAGCGTGAGATCGACATCATCGAAGAGCTGGCGCGACTGCACGGCTACGACAAATTTGCCAACACGCTGCCCGCCTACAGCGGCGAGGTTCGCGATTTGCCGGATGCGCACAAAGACGCGCGGATGCGGTCTTCCCTGCTCGCTCTTGGCTATAGCGAAGCTATTTCGCTGACTTTTATTTCGAAAGAGGATGCACGGCGCTTTTCGACTGCTCCCGAACTCGATCTCGCGAACCCGCTCAGCGACGAGGCTTCGGTGATGCGCACGTCGATGGTTCCGAGCATGCTGAACATGCTGGCTTACAACCTGAATCGCGGCAGCGACAATGTTCGGCTGTTCGAGGCGGGGAATGTTTTTGAGGCGCCGGCCGCAGATGCGATGCCGCGGGAGATGAAGCGAATCTGTTTAGGCGCCACGGGCAGCATCGATGCGGAGGTGGTGCGCGGACTGGCTCCGGGGGCGGGGGCGCGTCCGTTGTCGTTCTTCGATCTGAAGGGCGATATCGAAGGCCTGCTTTCGCCCTTCAGCCATTGGACACTTTACTACGATGCCCAGCCCGACAAAGATCCCGGCAAAGATAAAGATAAGGCCGACTACTATCATGCGGGACGCTTTGCCCGCGCCGTGCTGGATGGCGCTATCGTGGCCCAGTTTGGCCAGATTCATCCCGATGTGGCAGCGGCGCGCAAACTGCGGCAGGATGTTTTTCTCGCCGAAATCTATCTCGACCGGCTCTACCAGCATGATCTGCGCCAGGTGCGTTATGAAGCGCTGCCGCGCTTCCCTGCCGTCGAGCGCGACTTTTCCTTTGTGTTTGATGACGGCGTGGAGTTCGCGAAAATTTACGAGACCGTTTGCGGGTTGGGGATTGCCGAGTTGCGCAGTTTCGTTCCGGTGGAAGTTTTCCGCGGCGAAAAAGTGGGTGCGGGCAAGTACTCGATTCTGATGCGCGCGAAGCTCCAATCAAGCGAGCGCACTCTGCGCGATGACGAGGTGGCGCGGTGGTCGGGACAGATTGCGAAGGCGCTGGAAGGGCTGGGCGGGGTGCAGAGGGCGTAGGGCGATTGAATTATGAACTGCCGAAGGTCGTGTTAAGCTCGCCGGGTAACGTGGAGGGTTCATGTCCATTTCCCGAGCATTTGTCCTCTTCCTGGTCGCGCTGTCCCAGCCTTTGTTCTTCGCCGCTCAGTCCACGCACCCGGCAGATTCGGCTCGGCCCGCATCAGCCAGCCGAATTGACAAAGCGACGCTCCGCAAGCGCCTGATTTCCTCGATGCCTCCCTTCCTGTACGAGAGGTGGAAGAAGTACGGACAGTGGGATTACAAACAGCAGGGATTCCAGTATCGCGATTCCACGCAGTTCAACTTCGGCGCGACGGGGAACGCAGCTAAGATCGATAAGGAGTCCCTCATGGCGTTAGCACGGGCATTCAAGCCTGACCCCGACGACGTTAATAGCCTGGACGACCCGGAACTTGAACCTAACTTTGCTCGAAATGCAGACGCATTCGACAAGCTGCGCAAGATGGCGGAACAGGACACTCACGTAATCAGAATCGCTCCGGATTACACTTTGCTTGACAGTAGCAGCAAATGGCCGCGGGAGGATGTCGGCTTCAGCGAGGCGCGCTGGAACGAGTATCGATCATTTTTCAAGTCGCTGTCACTTCCGCAGGGCATCGTGCGCACGGAGGATTTCCCGGGAGCGTTTTTCTTCATCTTTCGTGCCGAGGGTCTGTGCACTGGTGGCTCCAGTGCTGGCTACGTCTACTCGACAACAGCGCTTGCGCCGACTACAAAGTCTCCGAAGGAAACTCTTGACGCAGAGGCGCGCAAGAACTCCGAAAAGCATTCCGCCTATGTGTTCAAACAGCTAAAAGAGAATTGGTATGCTTTCTACCAGGTGGATTGGTAGAGTTTCCCGCTGGTGCCTCCGTGTCTCCGTGGTGAAATCAATTTGTGCTAGCCTTACTTTTCATGACCCAAGTTTCGGCCCATCCCAAGCACTTTCTTTCCGACAAGGTTGAGCATTTTACCGAGTCCGTGATTCGCGAGATGACTCGGCAGGCCATGAAATATGACGCCGTCAATCTGGCGCAGGGGTTTCCCGATTTCTCCGCGCCCGCCGAAATCAAGCGCGCCGCGCAGGAAGCGATCGCTGCCGACGTGAATCAGTACGCCATCACCTGGGGCGCGAAGAGTCTGCGGGCTGCGATTGCCCGGCAGATGCGGGAGTGGCAGGGGATCGAGGTCGATCCGGAAAAAGAAATTGTGGTGTGCTGCGGCTCGACCGAAGCGATGATCGCGACCCTGCTGGCGGTGTGTAATAAGGGCGACGAGGTGGTGGTCTTCGAGCCCTTCTACGAGAACTATGGGCCGGACGCGATTCTGAGCGGAGCCAAGCCGCGATTTGTCAGCTTGCGGCCTCCCCAGGCATCGAAAGGCGAGCCGGTTGGCGAGTGGACGTTCGACGAACAGGAATTGCGCGAGGCTTTTCAGCACAAGACAAGTCAATACCACACCAAGGCCATCATCGTTAACACGCCAAACAACCCTACCGGCAAGGTGTTCAGCCGCAAGGAACTGGAACTGATTCGCGACCTGTGTGTCGAATACAACGTCCTGGCCATCACCGACGAAATCTACGAACACATTCTTTACGATGGATCGGAGCACATTTCTCTGGCCCGGCTCGACGGCATGCGCGATCGAACCATCACTATTAACGGCCTATCAAAGAGCTACAGCGTCACGGGATGGCGCGTGGGGTGGGCGGTTGCGCCTCCCGCGATCACGAATGCGATCCGCAAGGTACATGACTTTTTGACGGTGGGCGCGCCCGCGCCTTTGCAGGAAGCCGGAGCGGCGGCGTTGGGCCTGCCTGCCAGTTACTACCGCGAACTGGCCGACCGGTACCGCACGCGTCGCGATCATCTGATTCCGGCGCTGGAGAAAGCCGGGTTCCGCTGTTACCCGCCGCGGGGCGCGTATTACGTGATGACTGACATCAGCGCTTTCGGTTTCGGCAATGACGTGGAGTTCGCGGCTTACCTGGTGAAAGAGATCGGCATCGCCTGCGTGCCGGGTTCGAGTTTCTACAAGCATCCGAAAGACGGATCCCAACAGGTACGTTTCGCTTTCTGCAAGAAGCCTGAGACACTGGATGAGGCGGCGCGGCGGCTGGAAAAGCTGCGGCCACGAGTGACGCAAAAGTAGCGGCGCTTCCACAGGAAACTGCGCTATACTTCGCCTCAACGCTGAATTATTCCCCGAAAGCGAGTGTCGATGTCATGTCCGTGAAAACCGTGGAAGAGGTATCTGCGCAGGTTCCTGCTGAAGATTTTCAGGCGCTGGAAGAGAAAGTTTATCGCACCATTGAGTTGTACAAAGCCGCCAAGGAAGCGCGGGCTACAGCCGAGCGCGATGCGAAGCGGCTGCGGGAGCAACTCGAAGAGCGCGAGGAAGAAAACGAAACCATGCGCCGCGAACTGGTGCAGTTGCGCAAGGATCGCGAAGACATCCGCGACCGGGTAGAAAAAATGTTGAGCCAGATGGAAAGCCTGACGCATGAGCAGGCGGCCAGCTGAACGATGATGGCGAGAACGACGGCTACAAGAAAGACGGCTGCGAAAACGGCGGCAAACATGTGTCCGGCACCGATCTAACAGGCTTTAATGCGCCGAGGAGTGACATGGCTACTGCGAGCAAAGAACCTCCGACAGAAGAGTTGACGAAAGACACGTTCCCGAAACCTGTTGCGGCCAAAGCAGTCCCGACCGCGAATGCCGTCGGGGGCAACGGCAGCGTGCGCGTCGAAATCTTCGATCAGGTTTATAACTTGCGGGGCTCGGACGCGGACTACATCATTAAGCTTGCCGAGTACGTCGATGGCAAGATGCGCGCGGTCTCGGAACAGACGGCAACCGTCGATTCGGTGCGGCTGGCGGTGTTGGCGGCGCTGAATATTGCGGATGAATTTCATCTATTGAAGCGGCGACTGGAGACGCCTTCGCCAGAAGCGCGGCAGCGGGCCAGCAAACTGGCAAACGCACTCGACGAAGTTTTGCAAGATACGCGGCGCACGGGCTGAGACGTTAGTAACGTACACGAACAGAATTGCTAGCAAACCTCCTGCCATCTATTTTGCATTTTCCTCTTGCGAATCTGTTTGCAGTTTCCTAGCATCCTAAGTGAAAGCCGACCTGCCAAGTTGGTGATGGTGGCAACCGATTTTTGAACCAATGCCGAATGAACGGGGACTCGACTCGCAAAAAGATCCTGTGTGCTATGTTCCGCCATGCGGAAAAGCCTAATGGGTCGCGGCGGGTTCC
>JBEKQC010000044.1:0-39126 GCA_049520095.1 Terriglobales bacterium | reverse complement strand
GGCACCTACTCGCTCGACGCATCGCAGGGGTTCCAAGAGGGTGCATTGAATGGCTTCACCCTCAACTACATTTTCGGCGATGCGGCGGGCTACCTCAGTTTCCAGAGTTACCCGAACACGCACGTCAGCCCTCCATTGCCGGCCAAACAAAACGTGCAGCTGCTACCCAACGGCGTTGGCTATACGTTTACCGTAACCACAGTCCCTTCCGGGCTGAACGTCGCAGTTGACGGTGTGACTTATGTGTCACCCCAGACATTCACCTGGCCCGCCAACTCCGTTCATACTCTCGGTGTCTCTACCCCGCAGGGGAGTGCCGGCACGCAATACGTTTTCAACTCCTGGAGCGACGGCGGAGCGATTACTCACACGATTACGGCCCCAGCTGCAAATGGCTCCTACGTCGCTTCGTTCTCCACGCAATACCTGCTGACGACAGCGGCCAACCCGTCTAACGGCGGGTCTGTCACGCCGGCATCGGGCACATACTATGCCGCGGGTTCGGGAGTGAGCCTGGCCGCGACGGCAAACACGGGCTATTCCTTCTCCAGTTGGACCGGCAACGTGGCGAACCCCAACAGTGCCTCAACCACCGTGACCATGAGCGCTCCAGAGACGGTTACGGCGAACTTCTCCCCGAACGCAACACCCACGACCACCACGTTGGTGTCATCGCTGAATCCATCGACGTTCGGCCAATCCGTAACCTTCACCGCCACCGTCACACCAACCGGGGGAGGCACGCCAACCGGCACGGTCACGTTCACTGCCGATGGCTCCAATGTTCTCGGCACAATTTCGCTGAGTGGCGGACAAGCTGCGCTGGGCACGTCTGCGCTCGCAGCGGGCAGTCATTCCATTGTTGCCAGCTACGGCGGAGATACCAATCACCAGTCCAGCACATCGACAGCGCTGACCCAGACCGTACATATGGCCAGTTCGACTCTTGGTCTTGCCTCCGTCCCCAATCCTTCGGTCTATAACCAGGCCGTGACCTTCACGGCTTCGTTGACGCCGTTGTTTGGCGGAAGTGCGACCGGCACGGTCACGTTCTTTGACAATGCAAACCAGCTGGGGACGGCTCCGGTGAGCGGCGGCCAGGCGACGATCACTGTCAACACACTGGCGGTCGGGACGGGTGACATTACCGCCACCTATAGCGGCGACTCGAACGTCGCCGGAAGCACTTCGCATGCGCTGTCGCAAACCGTGAAAAAGGCGAGCACGACGACTGGGGTAACCTCCTCGCTGAATCCGGCATTGGTTGGTCAATCTGTCACCTTCACGGCGACCGTCACCAGCCAATACATGGGCGCGGTGACTGGCACCGTGACCTTCAAGTCCGGCACAACGTCGCTCGGTTCGGTGACGCTAGTGAACGGGCAGGCCAGCGTCACGACGTCGTACAGCGCGTCCGGGAGCCATGCCATTACCGCAAAGTATGCCGGAGACGGGAACAACACAAGCAGCACCTCGCCGGCGCTCCAAGAGGTCGTCGACAAGAATCCGAGCAGCACGACGGTAGTTTCCAGTCTGAATCCCTCGCTCGTTGGAGAAGAGGTGACCTTCACGGCCACGGTAACGACGGGGGCAACGGGAACCGTGACGATCAAGTCCGGGGGAACTGCGCTGGGTACAGTGCCGCTGACCGGCGACACCGCGAGTCTGTCCACGTCAACTCTTAAGGCAGGCAATCACAACATCACCGCCGTGTACAGTGGAGATGGGACCTACAAGGGGAGCACGTCACCGTTGCTGACGCAGGTGGTGAACAAGCCTTGATAGCAGAGTGGCGCACATCCTCGATGCAGAAACTAAGACGGGCCAGAGGTCGCGAGCGACTTTGGCCAACGACGATTGACCAGCATCTAGCCTGACAGGAATTCTAGGTTCCGGAAACCGGAGCAGTGGGCATGTGAAATGGCAGGACGACTGTGAACTTGCTTCCCTTCCCCACGACGCTGCTCACATCGATGCGGCCATGATGTTCTTCCACGATACGGCGAGCGAGCGAAAGACCAAGACCGGTGCCGTTGCCCTTGGTGGTGTAGAAAGGCCGAAAGATGTTTGGTAGGTTCTGCGGAGGAATACCGCGCCCGGTGTCGCAGACCACCACGGTGGCGTGATCATCCCGCGAACCAATCTCGACGCGCACGGTGCCAGCATCTTCCATGGCTTGCACTGCGTTCAGCAGCAGATTCAGAAGCACCTGGTGTATCTGATCGCTGTCGTGCTCGACTTCAGCGAGGTCTGGTGCCTGCTGCAGCTCAATCTTGATTGGTTTTGAGAGCACCTGCTGGCGAGCCAGCATCACGGCGTGTTCCACGGTCGTGTTGAGATTGCTCAGACAAATCTGCGGCGGGTGAGGCCTGGCCGTTTCCAAGAGATCGGTCAATATGCGGTTGATCTGCGCAATCTCCAGGCGAACATCTTTCACTACCGCCCGCGCCGGACTGGTCGAAGGCAGATCGCGGCCGATGATTTCGATGACTCCTGCGATTCCGGCCAGCGGGTTGCGGATTTCGTGGGCCAAACCTGCAGCCAACTCACCGAGCGTCGCCAGATACTCGGCGCGAGACATTTGCGTGCGATGCAAGGTCTCAATCTCTTCCCTGCTTTCCCGTAGCTGCTGCAGCATGTGGTTGAAATTGCGGCCGAGGTCTCCGATTTCGTCGTTGCGCTTGGCGAAACTGACCGCGACGTCCAGATCGCCTTCGCTTACCAGCGCGATTTTTTCCTGCAATTCGACCATCGGCCGTTGGATAAAAAAGGCGAGCGCACCGATCGACACTCCACAGATGGCGATCGCTCCCGCGCCCGCGACCATCAATATGGCATGGCGTTGCGGATCCTGAAAAGATACAGTCGCTAGAATGAACAGCAGCAGCCCCACCAGCAGCACGAACACTACCGGCAAGATTGCCTTGAGCTGCCAGTTGAAACGTACGGAACTCAATTGGAGATCCTCCGCCTGCGACAAACCCGCAGAGCTTGTGTACTCGCTACGACGTTGCCCGTCCGGGGGATCGAGAACCGCCGTAGTCGTGTAGGCGGTTGTTACCGGTGGCCCAGTGGCAGGCGTTGTGGATTGAGGGTTAAGCATAAGCGTGCAATCCGGGCAGCAAGTACGTCACCCCAAAGAAAGTGAACATCACCACCGCAAATCCAGCGATGGCGAAGTAAGCGGCGCGACGGCCGCGCCATCCGCGCGTGATCCGCATGTGCAAATAGAGGGCATACACCAACCAGGTAATCGCGGCCCAGGTTTCTTTTGGATCCCAACTCCAATACGAGCCCCAAGTCTGGTTCGCCCAATACGCTCCGGAGGCGATCATCAATGTTAGTAGGGGGAAGGCTAGACAGATGGTTTTGTAGGTGATGCGGTCGAGGTTGTCGGCGCTGGGCAGCAGGCGGCCCAGGTCCTGGCGACGCCACAGCAGTAGCAGATAAAGCAGCGAGATGAAGACGCCGCCTACCAGGCCCGACAGTATGAAAGGACTGGCGGCGAGGCTTGTCGGGAATAACCCGTCTGCGTCGAGCGATGGATAGCGGCCATCACGGGCGCGGACCAGGAACATGACCAGCGTCATGACCTGGAGAAGAATGCTGAGGAATACAGCGCGATTGGCAAACGTCAGAAAGCTCTCGTTTTTCTTCCAGCGCGCCAATCCGTAGCAGACTAGCGGCGCTGCGACTACTAAGAGAGTCAGCGTCATCAGCCACCCAAGGTCGGGGACGGTGACGAACAAACGCACACCCCGGGAGAGAAAGACCTCTGATTTTTGTTCCGGATTCCACGCGACCAGGCTTAACCCACCCCACTTCTCGAAGCGCGTCAGAACAACGCTCGCGTAAATGGCAAGTGTGCTGGCACTGGTCACCGCGAGGAAAGTCTCAGTCTTCATGTTGTCCTGGATCAGGAACATCGCGGCCAGAGCAAAGCTGAGCGCGCAGGCGGCGTAGGCCAGCATGGCCAGCGTGACGTGCACGTGCAGCCAAGTCGATTGCAGCGCGGGCACCAGGGGATGAACTTCGGTCCGCAGCAACTGCATCAGCACGACGCCTACAATTGCCACCGGCATCGTGACCGTGCCAATGACCTTGACGCCATACTTCTTCTCGGCCACCAGCGTAAGCACGGCCAACGTCCACACAAAGCTGAGCAGCATTTCGTAAACACTGGCAAATGGCGGATGCCCAGATTCATACCAGCGATGGGCAATGGCTGCGGTGTTGGCGATCAATCCAAGCCAGGTGGCGAACGATGCGAACTTCAGGTACGACTCGGTGCCGGTGACTCCAAACCCCAGATACAGTGCGCCGGCGCCGGAGTAGAAAATCAGAGCGGCGAAGAGCAGATTTGTCTCGTTCAGCAGATTGCCACTCTTGACCACATTCAGAAATGCCATGAACAGCAGGAACGCAATCGCCAATCCGACCATTACGATCAGGGTCATGCCGGTTGTCGGTTGCTGCTGTTCTGCGTTTGCTCGTGCCATTTACGTCCTCCAATAACCCGGTTCAGTGCCCGGTTCAGTGACTGATACTGACGACCGTAGCGAGCTGCTTCCCCGGTGAGGTGCTGGGAATGCCTTTCAGATCTTCTTCCACGAACGCCACCAGATCGTTGAAGCGCTGCTCAAACGCATCCCGGTTGCGGTTTGCGCTTCCTCCGATCCACAACGAGTACTTGCCCGTCTTCGGGTCGCGAACCGGCGCCACCCAAAACCGCATGTGCACAACGTAGAAGACGAATGCCAGTCCAACCCCCATCAGCACGACGCCCGACCACACTCCCCATTGTCCCGGTTCGTGTGAAACCTGCAATCCCGTGTAGTGGCCCATCTGAAGGTCGGCGGCCTGGAACTGGTAGGGCGCCTTCGAGTTGTCGGCAACCTCGTCAATCTGTGGGAGCCACACGTCGAAATTTTTCCCGGCTTTCTTCGAAGTCACAACCATGTGGGCTGCCGGATTTTCCAAATAGTTCGATTTCTTGTATACCTGCCCGTCGCGAACCGCGAAGTCGGGGAAAAACTCGGCGAAGCGCACCGTGGTATCGGCGTCGAGTGAAACGGTGTCGTTCACGGCCAGCCCGATTTCCTGCTGCGCGCCCGAACCGGTGCTCGGAGTCGCGAGCAAGCTGAACTTGTCGACCTTGCCATTCGGTCCGTAACTCGCCTGATAGAAGCGGACACCGTTGTAAAGCAGCGGATCGTTCACCACAATTTCTTTTTTCTGTACATCCCGCCCGTCTTCCACCACGGCCAGCTTCGACCACCACTTCTTTGGAGTGCCATCCTTATAGTTCTCCTGACCAGCGGCATCGCAGCGAATGGCAAACGGGAGTGTGCGCTTGCTGCCATTGTGCAATTCGACGATGTTGGAGGTCTGTCCGTCATTCAGACTGAGATAGCCGCTCCAGCCCCAAAGACCGTCCACGATCGTGCCAAAGAAAATGAGCAACAGGCTGGCGTGGACGATGTACACCGCGAGCTCGGAGATCCGGTGCCGTTCCGCGAAAATTCCGAAGTGGTCTTCACGCACCACCCGCTCGGGCTTGAATCCCAGCGAATGCAGTGCACGCTCAGCTGCCACCAACCCCGATTCTTCGTCCGCGATGGCCAGCGATTTCTGCGGATGCAAGGCGCGGCGGAAGCTTTCGTCGGGATACTTGTACGGACGAGAGAAGTAGCGCCACGAATTGGGGAAGCGATCGACGGAAGCCGCTACGATGCAGAGGCTGACCAGCAGCATCAACCCGAGGAACCACCACGAGTGAAATACATCGGTCAGTCCGAGCGTGTCGAGTATCCGGAGCGCCTGCGGGGAGTAAGCGGTCTGCATCTCATCGGGCTCGGTGACGGGCCGCTGCAACACGATTGTGCCGACTGCGGCGAGAATCACCACCAGGATCAAAAGGACCACGCCGGTCTGGATCGAAGCGATCGTGCGCCACGTTTTGTGGCCAACTGCATGGAAATCTAGGGCCATATTCTCCCCCACTGGTAAGTCTGAAATGCAAGTCCCGCGCCAGACCTGCCGGTCGCATCTAACAGGCAGATTCAGAACCACTTAGCAAACAGGGGGCGTTGACCGCGATCGCTGATTTTGGGCTAAATCGCGCATTCCAACCCAGTTCGGCGGGGATTTCACACATCACACGATGCTCGTGATGGTTCTCACTCACCCGTGTGATGGGCACCCGAGAGTGTTTTGAAGGGCGCCCGCGGGAATTCCTTGGGGCATTTCACCGACGATGCTGTGGCAGAAGGCTCATTCGAGGCTCATAATTATGGCCGGAGATCTCCGAGCAGGATCAAGCATGTCTCTCAAGCTGCTTTTGTTCAGTCAGTTGCGTCCACGTTGCAACTCGCAACACTTTTTTTGTGATACGGTCACTTTCGTGCACACGCACCGTCCGGAGGCCGTGTGAGACCCTTCCCCAATCGCATGTGGTTCCACGAGAAGGTCGCAGATCATCGCGGCCGCCCTTTCGCTATTGTCATTCTTATTTTGTTTACGCTTACCGCGCTGCTGACTTCGCGCGCGACCGCCGCAGTTCACCCCGTTCCGCTCGATCCGAAGACCGACTCTGCCAAGTGCCTCGAATGCCACGAGGATAAGTCGAAAGGCAAGTTCGTCCATTCCGCCATCGCGATGGGCTGTCTGAGCTGCCATCAGATCCGGACCAACAGAGATGTCACCCACGTAACGCTGATCACCGTCGTCCCCTACAAAGTCTGCCTGAGCTGCCACGAGGATAAGGACGCCACCAAAATCAAAGGCCATGTGCACCCGCCGGCGGTGCGCGATTGCCTGACCTGCCACAATCCGCATACTTCCGACAACAAGAATCAGTTGTTGAAAGCCACCTCGGGCGACAAGAAGGATAATCTCTGCCTCACCTGCCATGACATCGGCACGAAGGATCCAGGAAAGAACGGCAGCCGCCACGCCGCACTGGACATGGGTTGCGAAACTTGCCACATCACGCATAAGACCGGCGAAATCGGAAAGGCCGAGTTCGATTTCCATTTGACCAAAGCGGCGCCTGCCCTTTGCCTGGACTGCCATGATGCTAAGAGTGCGGACCTGCAGAAGGCGCATCAAAATCAACCGTTCGACAAAGCGGATTGCCTGACTTGCCACGACCCCCACGAGTCAGCCGCTCCCAAGCTGATGAACAAATTCACGCATCCGCCTTTTGCTGATAAACAGTGCGACACTTGCCACGCTGCAGCCAAGGACGGGAAAGTGGTGCTGACGCAAAAAGATGTGAAGTCGCTTTGCGTGACTTGCCACTCCGACAAAGCCGAGCTGATCGAGAAGGCGAAAGTGCAGCATCCGGGAGCGGCAGGCGATTGCACCGACTGTCACAGTCCCCATGCCAGCCGGCAGCCGGGACTTCCCAAAACGAATGCAGTGGACATTTGCCTGGGCTGCCACAGTGACATCGCCGATCTCGCCAAGAAACAAGTGCACCACCAACCCGCATTCAGTCAGGGCTGCGCCACCTGCCACACGCCGCATGGGGGCGACAACGATCACCTGCTGCGGGTAAAGGGCAATGCACTCTGCCTGGAATGCCACGGACCGGACGCCGTGCCGCAGAAGTTGGAAGCTGAGCATGTGCTGACCATCTTCGACGGGAAGGTGAAGCTGCCGGAGGACTACTACAAGAAGAATAAGGTTCCAATTCTACCGCTGAAGTATGGGCTGGGCCATCCCGTCGCAAATCATCCTGTAGGAGACTTGATGGATCCGGCAAATATCAACAAGGTCCGGATTCACTTGGCTTGCCTGAGTTGCCATCAGCCGCACGCTTCGGCGCAACCCGGGCTGCTCGTAAAAGACCAGCAGAACAACATGGCGTTCTGCGACACCTGCCACAGGAACAGGGCTGACATGCGGCAAGTGACACCAGGGAACTAGAGACAGGAGTAAAAAATGTTCGCGTTTCTTTCCAAATCGAATTGCAACCGAAGAGCGCTGGCGGCGCTGGTGATGCTGCTGGCTGTGGTGCTGGCTTTGCCGGGCTCCATGTACGGCAGTGACAAAGACAAAAAGAAGAAGAAGGCCGACGCCACTCAGTCCGCCGGGCCCAAAGGGGAGCCGCTCGATATTTCCAAGCTGGTTTGGCCCAACCCGCCCAACATCGCCCGCGTGCGCTGGCTGAACTACTACACAGGCATGAAGCTCGACTATACCCCGCCTCCAACCACCAAGAAGAAGCAGAGTTGGATGGACCGCGTGGCCGGCACCAAGCAGGTGGATAATGTCGATAAGCTCAAGACCTTTCCCTGGCAGATGATTAGGCCCTACGGCATCGCCATCGACTCCAAGGGGCTGGTGTATGTCGCCGATCAAAAAGTTGGAGCGGTCTTCATCGTCAACACCGAAGCCCGCGACGCAACGCTCATTAAGAACGGTGTCGACGCCCATTTTGCTTTGATCAATGGCGTGGCCATCGACGACGCCGACCGCCTTTTCGTCTCCGATGGCCAGCTGCGCCGGGTTCTTATCTTCAACCCCCAACATAAAGTCGAGGGCCAAATCGCCGAGGGCTTGGTGGATCCGGTAGGACTGGCAGTCGACAACGAGAACCGGCTTCTCTATGTTGTCGATGAACAACAAGACCTGGTTTTCGTGTATGACGCCGACAGCCTCAAACTGCTGCGCCACATTGGGACCCCAGGCAAGAAGCACACGTCCACGGCGCCCGGCGACTTCGGCGGAGCCTCGAATGTCGCGCTCGACAAGGACGGCAACGTCTACGTCACCGACACTATTAATAACCGCGTCGAAATCTTCGATGCCGAGGGCAATTTCGTCAGCGCGTTCGGCAAGCACGGCGATGGTCCCGGATACTTCGCCCGCCCCAAAGGCATCGCGGTGGATTGCGATGGGCATATCTGGGTGGCCGATCAGGAACAGGACCGCGTGCAGGTGTTCAACCGCGAAGGGCAACTACTGACCTATATTGGCGACGCACACTCAAATGGTGTCGGCCAGTTCAAAGCGCTGGTCGGGATTGCTATTGACAAACAAAATCGCGTGTTTACGACGGAACAATATCCGGGCCGCATGCAGATGTTCCGCTATGTGACCGACGATGAGGCGGCCGCCGAAAAGGCGAAGCGCGAAACGGATTTGAAAGCAGCCGCGGAAGCGCGCAGGGGACCATCGTCCGACCAAAGCTCATCTAACAACGCGCAGAAGCCAGCTGGGGCGCCTGCTCCGAAGCCGGAGGCGGCAGCACCCGTACAGAAACCAGCGGATGTGCCACCGCAGAGACCTGTCGAGGCGCCGCCCAGCCCCAAATGAACCCCCAATTGAACCAGAGATGAACCCGCTATTGATTCGGCCAACGCTGCTTGGTCTTGCCGGCGCGTCAATCATTGCTGTGCGCTGGTTTCAGTTGCGGCGGAATGTTCCCACCTGGACTCTGGCGCCCGCGGTCCTGTGCGTTGTTTATGTCTTCTTCCGTGCCTGGATTTTCGGCCGGCTCTCGGCCGGCTCTTCGCATACCTTCGATCTGTACACCCTTTATGCCGACTTGAGTTTCGGATTCAACCCGAGCCTGTGGTGCAACCGATGGGTGGAGCGGTTCGGTCTGTACCCGATGGTCAGCGTAGTTTACGAAAGTCTGGTACTGGCAATCGCAGCAACCTATGCGCTGTCCCTCGGGCGGCGCGGTCAACCGGCCCGCGTTCTCGCCGTGATGGTGCTGGCTGGAATCGCTGGCGCCCAGGCGTACCGCCTGCTTCCCGCCTGTGGCCCGGTTTACCTCCTCGGCTCGGAATGCTTCCTCGGCGAGGAGCCCGCAAGTTGCGCCACGGTGGTGGCTGCCGACGTACGCCCTGTCCCGCTCGACCTATCTTTCCCGCGCAACGCCATGCCATCGCTGCATGTTGGATGGGCTCTGCTGGTGTACTGGGTTTGTTGTGACCTGTGTCGTGCATCGCGCTGGCGCTGGCTCGCGCTGCTGTACCTTGTCGTGACTGCTCTGGCAACGCTGGCCGGTGGCGAACACTATCTCGTGGATCTGGTAGCAGCCTTTCCATTTTCACTGGCGATTTGGGCCCTTTGTTGCCCGTTCGTTTGGAGTCCGCAGCGCGTCCTGACGATCGTCGGCAGTTTCCTGGGGTTTCTGCTTTGGGTGGGCATCATTCGCTTCTTCCCCGGGCTGCTGTGGTCTTCCGTCATTCTCCCCTGGTTGCTTTCGGCTTTGCTGGTTGGTGGCGCGATCTACGCTTTTGGGCGCATCAGCAAGTTGTCAGCGGTTTGACCACTTTTCCACCGCAGGTCCACTCGCTCGGGCCCTCGACCATCTCATGGTGACCCCTATCACGATTGGTGGAGAGGGCCGTCACTGACCCGTGCGTCACAGAAAAGGTTAACTGCCCAAGGACGGGAGACCTCACGTGAAATTGAGCCTCGGGACTGTTGCAAAACGCCATAATACCGAGCCATTGGTTGCGTTGGATGGTTACCTTACGTGGGTTTTTTCACCAAGTCCCTGTGGCAGAAAGCCCAATTGCACTGGGTCTAAACCGTCTGGAAAGCCGGGTCTCTCCGGCACATCGCTCGTAAGCCAATATTCTGCAATTGCTTACAAGAAACCACAACAATCGCCGAGTCCCCGGGCACTACGGCGAGCCTCGTGCATCATGGAGGGTTGAGATTCGAGCACTCCACCCAACTAGGTGGGAATCGAGAGTTCCGGAAAAGCAGCAAAAGAGAGCGGTAGAAAGAAGCTTCATCATAAATTCCTTAAGGAGAATGTATGAAAAAGAGTTTGTTGATTCTCGCAATGGTTCTGGCCTGTGCAGCGTTCGTCGCCGCACAAGCCGGAGTGGTGGTAACGCAGGACATCCTAGGCGCCCACCTCAATTACGGCCGCGGTTGCGCGGCTTGTCACGCACCACACAGCGGCGCATGGGGCAACGGCGCCAACCGGTCCGGCGATGCCGATGCCGGTCAAACTATTTTGTGGGGCCAGGACGTAGGCAGACTGTACGGACAGACCATCACCACCGGTAACGGCGGGACGATCGAAGTTTTGCCGACCCAGGCCGAATTCGTAGCCAATACCCAACCCGATGTTGAGGGCCTGCTGACCTGCCTTAGCTGCCATGACGGCAACTGGGCGCAGGGCGCAATGATGCAGAACCAGGTCTATGAAATCTTGCCAGCGACCTACGGAACCTACAACAAGATTCCGACCCTGCTGGGCAACGACGGCGACGGCGTCGGCAACTACCTGGCCAACCACCCGGTGGGTTTGAACGCCATCATTTCCTGCTCTGGCTCGTACAATTGGGATTGCAGCGAGGCCAACGGCGTGATCACGATGAACGGTGCTAATTCCAGCTTGTTCGCACAGAATTACGGCTTCTTCGTGTCGCCAAAAGCGTGGCTAAACAACCCCACAGTTCAGTGCACGACCTGCCACAACCAGCACATCATGAACGAGGTTAGTGTCACGACCGGCAAATCCGGGGGCACGAAGCTAGCCACCGGCTACTACGCGACGATGTTCTTCGTCCGCGCCCCCTACAACCCGGCGAGCGGCACCGCCAGATCGAACCAGACCGCGCAGTTCTGCCGCGAGTGCCACGGTGGAGAGGCCAACGAGTCGAACGGCCAAGGACAGATCGGGACGACCTTCTAGGTTGTCGGCTGTTAACCCCGGGGGAGAGAAGAACTCTCCCCTCTTTTTTTGACCTGGTTTTCGCGAGCCTTCGAGTTAGGATGGCATTATGAAACACCGACTATCGATCTGCACCGTGGTTCTAATGGCGCTGTCGTCACTAGCAATGACACTGACCCTGACAATGACGACGACGGCGACGGCCCAACAAATGGCGGTCTCCCACACCCCGAGCGCCGCGGTGAAGCAACAACCAGCAGACGCAGCGGTTCAACTTACAGACAAGCCCGTGGCGCGGGTGAACGGCACAATATTGACCGATCGTGACCTGCGGCGCGAGGTGTACGCCATATTTCCTTACGCGGCCCAGCACAAGGGCCAGGTGCCTCCGGAGTTAGAGCCCCAGATCCGTCAGGGTGCTCTGAAAATGATTGTCTTCGAGGAGCTGCTGTACCAGGAGGCGCTGCGGCGCCAGATGACCGTACCGCCGGCAAAGCTGCAGAAAGCGGAAGCTGACTTCCGCGGTCAATTCAACAGCCCGAATGAGTATCGGCTAATTCTGAATCAGGAGTTTCGGGGCTCTGAGAAAGCGCTGCACGAGAAGATCCGGCGCTCCTTGCTGATTGACCTCATGCTGAAAACGGAAGTGGAAGACAAGTCTACTGTCTCGGTGGCCGAGGCCAAGGCTTACTATGACAAAAACCCAGCTCGTTTTGAGTATCCCGAAGCCTTTGCCATTCAGACCATCTCCATCCTGCCCCCGAATAGTCCTACGGCAGCCAATTTGAAAGAACTGCGCAAGCGCGCTGAAGATGCGCTGAAGCAGGCCAAAGCAACCACGACCTACGAGCAATTCGGGATGCTGGCGGAGAAGATCTCGGAAGACGACTACCGGGTGATGATGGGAGACCACAAGAGAGTGGACCGGTCAAAGCTTGCGCCCCAGGTCGTGCAAGCGCTGCTGGCCTTAAAACCCGGTGAGATCACCGATATCATCCAGATGGATCAGGCATATACGATCATCCGGCTGAACCAGCACATCCTGGCCGGAAAAACGAAGTTCGTGGACGTAAAGGACTCGCTGCAAAAGGAACTGCAAAAGAAAAAGGTCGAAGAAGTACGCGCGTCCCTCGACAAGCGCCTGCGAAAGACGGCCAAGGTGGAAGAACTGTAAAGCCAGTTCTCGGTTCTCAGTTCCCGGTTCTCAGTTCTCAGTAAAACCAAACCGTTCTCCTCTAGAGAGCTGAGAACTCCCTCATCGGTGAGCTGTCATCCTGAGCGAAGCGAAGGACCCCTACGTTTGCGCCCATCGCCGGAACCCATGGGCCTTTCGCCAACTATGAAAGCCCCGCCGCCGCCCCATTGAACGGTTTGGGGTACTGAGAACCGAGAACTGAGAACTTCCTTCATGCGCCAAATGCCTTGTTCCCATGGTTTTAGCTGGGTTATATCGCTCAGAGACCCGTTCCTCGCCGCTCCCAGAAATTCCTATATCTCCTTCCCGTTCAACTATTTAGCTGGATTCCAATTTTGGCTGGGAACGTGCATTTCCAGAAGGGCAAAGAGATGGCTGGCACTCTCTCGCAGTCGCGCCCATGTGGGGAAGCCAGGGGACAACCTAGAAATACAACTGCTGTCGAGACAGCAAGAAGTTGGTGCCGAGTGGCGGGTGTTCTCCGAAATACGAGTTTGGTCCTCGCGGGACTTCTCCTCCTGGCGCTGCCGGCGGCGGGGCAACTCACGCTTGGCGAACTCAGCTCGAACCTGAACGGCAGTGTGTCCGCAGGCTATACGGGGGATTATGGGAACCAGATCGAGTCCAATCACGGCCTGGCTTTCGGCGGCTCGGGCACGCTGTCCGGTTTCTACTACAATCCCAACTTTATATCCTTCACAGTTTCGCCTTACATGAATCAGGCGCGAGACAATTCCTCCTTTCAATCCATTTCCAACGCCAGCGGCGTCAATCTCGACGCCTCGATCTTCGGCGGCAGCCGTTTTCCCGGAGCCATCAACTACTCCAAGGCCTACAACAGCGAAGGCAACTTCGCGATCCCGGGAATGGCCAACTACACGACGCATGGCGACAGTGACACTTTCGGGATCAACTGGAGCGAATTGGTACCGGGCCTGCCCAGTCTCTCCGCCAACTTCCAGATGGGAAGCGGCCAGTATTCGATCTATGGTTCGAACGATAGCGGGAGTACCGACTCTCGGGCGCTTACTCTCCGGTCGGGATACACGCTGAAGGGCTTCAACATGAGCGCCTTCTTTTCGGATGGACGCTCGACCTCGGATATACCGCAGGTCCTTGAGAACTCGACGTCGGAGACCGCAACTTCAAGCAGCCACACCTACGGATTTACCGTGTCACACGCCCTTCCTTTTCACGGGGGATTTGCCGCCAGCGCCACCAGCTCCGATTTCAATTCTGACTTTCTCGGGAACAACAACCACGGCAACGTTGATACTTATACCGCAGCCGGAGTCTTTCAGCCGACCCAGAAGTTCAACTTTTCGGTCAGCACCAACTATTCCACCAATCTTTCGGGTACCTTGTACGAGGCGATTGCGGGTACGGGAGGTGTGGCTCCGCCCTTGAATCTAGGGGAGACATCGCACTCTTTGGACTTGTCTGCCAGTGCCGGCTATGCGGTTATGGATCACATGCAAGCGCAGGCCTTCGCTGACCATCGCGAACAAACTTTCCTGGGCGAGAGCTTCGGAGCCAACTCCTTCGGTGGGGGCGTGATCTATGGGCGGCCCTGGCTCGGCGGTAACATTAACGCTGCCCTGAGCCTCAGCGACAACACGATCAGCACTTCGAGCCAGAACTCTCTCGGGTTTAATGGCTCAGTTAATTACAACCGCCGTTTTGAAGCGTGGGTCACGTCGGTAAGTTTCAACTATTCGCAGAACGTGCAGACGCTTTTGGTGACCTACATGTCCTCTTCTTACGGCTACGGGGCCAGCGTGCGGCGCCGCTGGGGAAAGTTCGGATGGAGCGCGGGCGGCGGCGGCAGCAAGACACTCTTGACCGAGCAGGCAGGAACGTCGAGCAGCAGTGAGAGTCTCAGCACTTCCATCAACTATTCGCACTGGCTCACCGCCAATGGCAACTACTCGAAATCGAACGGAAACGCAATCGAGACTGGAGTCGGGCTAACCCAGACCCCAATACCGCAGCCCATCGTGCCTCTCAACGACCTTATTCTTTATGGTGGCAAGAGTTATTCTTTTGGCCTGAGCAGCAGTCCAACGCGCAGGCTGACGTTTGCAGGGAGCTTCGCCAAGTCAATCAGCAACACCAATCTGGAAGGGACGCTGTCCTCAAACAACTCAAAGATGATCAACGCACTTTTCCAGTATCAATTCCGTAAAGTGTACTTGACGGGCGGGTACAGCAATCTTGTGCAGGGGTTCAGCGCGTCAGGTTTGCCCCCGGAGAATGTATCATCGTTCTATATTGGGGTCACCAGATGGTTCAATTTCTTCTAGCCTGCCGTGACCGTAGGAAGCGAAAATAGGATGCGGATGCGGGGCGCGCTCAAGCTGAGGTCGGTCGTTATTGTACGAGTGCTGATGCTCGCTCAAGTGCTGCTTGCGCTTCCGAGCTGGGCCTCGCGGAAAACCCCGAAGGTCGATGAGCCTGGCCCTCCGATACTCGAACTGGAGGGAGGCCGCAGGCTGACGTACGAACGCAGCTTCGGCTCCGAACGCGAAGTGAAGCCGAAACGGGGCTTCTGGAACCGCTTGGTGGACTTCGTAGCCGGTGAGCCCGAGTTCAAGAATCTCGTCCGGCCCTACAGTATTGCCGTCGATTCCCATGGGCGCATCATCGTCACCGATCCGGGCGCCGGCGGCGTTCACATTTTCGATTTCGCGCAACAGAAATACAAATTTATCGAGCGCCGTGATAAAGGGAAGGACCCCATGCTGGGGCCGCAGTGCGTCGCGGTCGATGCTCAGGACAACATCTACGTGACAGATTCGGAGACGGGCAAGATTTTCGTCTTCAACTCCGGCGGAAAATATGAGCGGGTGATCGGCAGCTTGAAGGGCGGTGAAGGCTATTTCAAGCGTCCCACCGGAATCGCCGTAGACTCGGCGGCGCAACGCATCTATGTGACCGACACCTTGCGCGATGAAGTGTTCATGATGGACATGCAGGGCAGCATCCTGCAGACGATCGGAAAAAAGGGCAGCGGCAACCTCGAATTCAATTTCCCGACCGAGTTGCGAATCGACGGACAGGACCTCATCGCCGTGGACGCGATGAATTTCCGCATCCAGGTGTTGGGTCGCGATGGATCCTTCCGGTATGCCATCGGAAAGCTCGGCGACAGCAGTGGAGACATGTTCCGCCCAAAAGGGATTGGCGTCGACTCCGAAGGCGATTTGTACATCGTGGACGGTTTATGGGGAGTAGTACAGGTATTTAATCGCCAGGGCCAGCTGCTCTATTACTTCGGCAAAAGAGGCACGCAGGCGGGCGAGTTCCAGTTGCCCGCCGGGTTATTCATTGACCGCGACGACCGCATTTTCATAGTGGACTCCTATAACCGCCGAATCCAGGTATTTCATTATTTTGGCTTGAAGAGATCGGCCAAGGAAGGCATGTAGTGAGGGCCAAGTTCTTATTCGCGTGCCTGATGCCAATGGCGATCATCGCCCTGACCGCAGGGACCCTCCTCGCTCAGTTTACCGGCGACGTAATCGGCTCGCACGATCTGGGTCCGGGAAGCACGTCTCCCATCACCGGTGCGCGTCCCGATTTCTGCATGTATTGCCACGAGCCTCACTTCGGCCTGGCAACCAAAGCACCGCTGTGGAACCAGAAGCTCACCGTCCAGAGCTACAGTTTGTACACCAGCGATACCGAGAAAAACCGTGGAGTGCAGCCGCTGATGGGAGCCGACAGCAATCTCTGCCTCTCCTGTCATGACGGAACGGTAGCGCCGGGAACCACCGTAGTCTTTGGCCAGGTTACCATGCAGGGATCGATGTACAACTACGACGTGTTTGGCAGCAACCTGCAGCCGTCGCACCCGTTCGCTTTGGCCTTACCCTTAAAAGACAACATTGATCTGATTGCGTCGCTGGTCGCAAAAGGCATGACCGGAGACCCAACCGGAGCCATCCACCTCATCAATGGCAACATCGAGTGCACCACCTGTCATAACGCTCACGTGCAGGCCAAGGATTTGATCTCGCAGAATTTCCTGGTCCGCGATAGTTCCAAAGGACAGATGTGCCTGGCCTGTCACGACCCAACCCGGCAAATGGCCGGCAAGGTGAACCCGATTGCGGATTGGGCCACCAGCGCCCATGCCGTCGTGCAAAACAAAATTTCTCCACAGGCAGGCCTGGGAAGTTACACCACAGTGGCGATGAGCGCCTGCATCTCGTGCCACACCCCGCACAATGCACAGGGCCCGGCGCGCCTCCTTCGCGGACCAAATGAGCAGGATTGCATCGCCTGCCACAATGGAGGGTCGAATATCACGCCCCCAGCACCCAACGTCTTCGCCGAGTACGCTACTCCCAAGGTCGGACATCCCTTCCCGACCACAACAAATCCACATGACGCCGCCGAGGCCGTGCTGCTGAACAACAACCGCCATGCTACCTGTGTGGATTGTCACAACGGGCATGGGTCGGCCCAGGTAGGAACGTTTCCCCTGCCTCCTCTGATCCGCGTTTCTCAGAAGGACGTTACGGGAATCAGCGCCACCGACGGAATCTCCGTGGTTGACCCCGCGGTCAATCAATTTGAGAACTGTTTCCGTTGCCACGGAAGCAGCGCCGGAAAAGCGGTTCGGCCAATTTACGGATACCTTCCCGTGCGGGCGGCTTCCGCGAGCGATCCGTTGAACATCGTTCCGCAATTCAGCATCACTTCCACATCGAGCCATCCCGTTACCCACGTCAGCAACAGTCCCCTGTCGCAGCTGAGCCTGCTGAGTAATATGTTGCAGCTCGATGGCATGACGCAAGGCCGTCCCATGGGAAACCAGATCTTCTGTACCGACTGCCACAACAGCGACGACAATCGCGAGTTCGGGGGCCAGGGCCCGAACGGTCCGCATGGTTCCAAGTGGACCCACATTCTGGAACGCCGCTACGAATTCAGCCAGGCGATCGCGCCCGGCCAGTTGGTCACAAATTTATTTCGCAACCCCGATCTCAGCGTCAACGGGCCTTACGCGCTGTGCGGAAAATGTCACAGTCTGAGCAATATCATGACGAACGCTACCTTCACCCAGCACCAGAGCCATATCAACGCCGGCTTTACTTGTTCGGTATGTCACACCGCCCACGGCATGGGGGGCATCGACCCGAACATTAGTGGCCAGCGGCTGGTGAATTTCGATGTCAACGTGGTTGCCCAGAATGGAGCTGCGCCCATCTCCTACAATCGCGCGACCAATACTTGCGTCCTAGCATGTCACGAGACCGCGCACTACCCAAACGGCTCCGTCTCGGCTGCCGCTGCGCGTCCGCTTCTGGGCAGTCCCATAAAGAAGTAGGAAGCCGTTGTGAAGGTAACACCAACCGTCATGGACAGAGTGCTTTCAGAGCCGCGCACAGAACAGCCTCCTAACAGCCCGGATGGTGCCGGCGCTCCCCGGACTGAACCGGCTGCCACGAACGCTGCGGCGAACCTAGCGCAAAACTGGTGGAAGATCGGCGACGCGACCGTCCTGCTGGTCTGGATCTGCATTACCAACTTCACCATCCGCTACCACGAAAAATGGGCCGACGAAGCCCAAGCCTGGCTCATCGCCCGCGATCTCGACCTCCGCACCATCTGGTTTCACGAACTGCGCTACGAAGGAACTCCCGGCGTGTGGCACACCATCCTCTGGGTAGCGCAGCACGTCTTCCACGCGAGGTATAGCGCGATCGGCTATATCGGCTTGGCTTTTGCCACCTCGGGCTTGGCGTTCATGCTGCTCAAAGCGCCTTTCCCCCGTCCGCTGCGCTGGATGCTGGCGTTCACTTATTTCATGGTTTATCAGTATGCCGTGATCGCCCGTCATTACACACTCTTCCCGCTCTTTGCCTTTGCCGCGGCTCATTTCCTCTCCGACTTAGAACGGCCGGAGCGTATCACCCTCGTGCTTGTTTTATTGGCGAATCTCACGACACACGGAAGCATTCTGGCCATCTGCTTCGGCATAGCGTACGCACTTCGAATTCTCAAGGCTTGGCCGACCCTGAATGGTGGCACACGCCGCCGTTTCGTGCTCTGCGTAGGAGTCATGCTGCTGACCTTCTTATGTCTCTTCATTGTGTTGAAGCCCCCGCCGGACGTGGAAGCACTCAATAGCACGCAGAAAATGACACATCAGATCATGGTCGGCTATTTCCTAAACGCGATCAGTGGGCCTTTTTTTGACTATGCGCTCCCGTCCGCCATCTTCCTCTTCCTCGCCGGTCTCTGGTGCCTGTGGCGAAAGGAATTCCTGGTATTTTTTCTTCCGCTGCTATTGCTCATTCCCTTCTACGTTTACGTTCGTGGGTGGCCGCATCAGCAAGGCACGATTTTCTTGGCTGTCATCGCTGCGATTTGGATAGCGTGGCCAAAAAACGGGGAGCAGAAAAGCTTCTCTCAACAGGAACGACTCGCGTATAACGGCATGATCGCGCTTCTGGCTTGCCTGTTTGCCTACCAAGCGTGGGACGCCGCCGTCATCATCAAACACGATTACAAGTTTCCCTACAGCGGAGCAGAGGACGCGGCTAACTATCTAAAATCAGTGCAAGCCGACCGCGGTCCCATCTTCGGTTACCTTTACGGCTCAGTTGGGGTGCAGGCGTATTTCGACCACAACATCCTCGCGAACTATCCAACTGCATACTTCCATCACTCAACGACTTCGCTGGCCGCGAAACTCGATTCAGATGAACTGAAGGCGGCCAACCCGGAATACCTGTTGGTTCCGTCATGGTCGGATCCAGATCGGGCATACCGAGAACTCTACCGACCAATGATGGACGGCCTCGGGTATACCCTTGTCCACGTCTCGGACGGCTATCTGCTCACAAAACGCGGCTGGAAGGACAGGCAGGTCTACTTCATTTTCCGGCGAGTGACCCCTTGACTAGATCCGCCGAGTCGACGATGTTCCCGCCCCGTCGATCTATTCCGCTAACTTATAAATGATGAAGTCCGTTGGTTCGACCTCGCGGGCCTCAAAAAACAGCGATCCCTTCGAGACGTGCACAGGAACGTAGCCAAACGACCGCAGGGTACGATCATTTTGATAAAACGCCTGCTTGGCACTGTCAAAAGTGCAACACCTGGTAAGGACTATCCACCTGGCTCCGAAACAGCTCTCGTCAACGTGATTCGCTAGATCGAATCGCCAGAAGCCCTCGCCCTGAGGCCAGTTCTTGAATACGCTCTCGCGAAAATACGGCTGTATGGCACTACTATGGAAGCCGAAACCGCAGGTCGTGGTCGCACCGCGCCAACAGCATGCAGGAAATTGGCAGCGTCCAAGCTGCCCGAATACGCTCCGGCGTAATCCATCGATAGGGTTCGTGCGGTCCAGTAAATCTGAACGGCGAACAGACCGGTGAGCCCAACGAATACGAGCGCTTTTAGAGCGCTCTGGAGTTTCAGGTTGGATCTTTCTCCGTCCTTCTCCTTGCGCGGCCACGCAATCCAGAGAGCCGCGACCGCAATCATGGTGAGCGCCCCGCAATGCCAGAGGTTTCCATACACGCTGGCGAAAAAAACCAATATGAAGGTCATGGGAAGAACAAACGGTAGGAAACGTCGCCGGCACGCGCACCACGCTCCCACGACTATTAGGAACGCCACCGATGGGATAGGAGAGCCGAAGAACGCAACCGAGATGTCACGCGGAAGCATCCTGACGCCAAAATTTCCTTCGCTACTAACCGGGCGGTCAAGTCTGGCAAAGCTGTAGTCCGCGGGTGGCCAATTGACTCTCGCAACCAAGACCATGACAACTCCAAACACAATTAGCGCGCCGATCAGTTTTCTTTTCGCGTGCAGCGGGACCTGGTTCCACGTTCGAAAGGTATGCCAGACACGTGCTGCCACCAGACCCATCGCGATCATCACGCCGGGAGCGCAAAGCAGTGCCAAAGCGGACACTGAGGCGACAAACCTCCATGGGCGGCGATTGGCGTCAGCGAAACAATGGGCCGCCACAGACACGCACAGCGGAAGAAGCACATAAGGACGCGCCACAATCGCGTATTGAAAGGCCATGAAGTAAGTGAATGGAAATAGTACGCGGACAAGAACTGGGAACGGACTGTACCTGCAGAAAAACCAGCATCCCGCGAGCGCGCATAGACCGGCAATCCAACCGAGCGATGAGTACGGAAGATGAAACCAGTGGGTGGCTATCCAAAGGATCGTGGGCCACAGCGGAGGGACTCCGTCATACGCTATCTGATGGAACACAAGGTAGCGATAACCGAGGTCGCGGCTCAA
Source organism: Terriglobales bacterium (assembly GCA_049520095.1). Taxonomy (GTDB): domain Bacteria; phylum Acidobacteriota; class Terriglobia; order Terriglobales; family Acidobacteriaceae; genus Acidiflorens. The sequence continues at coordinate 17,995 of JBEKQC010000044.1, read as the reverse complement.
TAACCATGCCTGCGCCTCGTCAGCCCAGGGTTCGTGGTGAGTGATGCCGACGAGCAGCATCGCCGAGTATGCCGCCAGCGTGCTCACTAAAGTGAACTGCCTGCCGACTGAGAGTCGACCGTCCGCCCATCCCTGCGCTTCCAACACCTCGCCCTTCTCGATAGGAACAGAACTCATACGTCTCCAAGATAATAAAATCAGTTCTCTCCATTATTCATTCCGACCAGCCTGACTGAGAACTGACAACTGAGAACTACTCCACCGGATTCATCACAATCGCGCAACGTGCTACGTCACACTCTTTCGCTTCCCGAGTGGGGACATTCCCGCCGCGCTAATCTGCCGGCAAATTGTAGATGACGAAATCGGTTGGCTCAGCCTCGGCCCCCTCAAAGAACATCAATCCTCTCGAGATGTGAACCGGGACGTAACCAAGCGAGCGCAGAAGACGATCATTTTGATAAAACGGCTGCTTGGCACTGTCAAAAGTACAACAATTGGGAACGACTACCCACTTGGCGCTGTGGCAGCTCTCATTGACGCGATTCCCCTCTTCGAATCGCCAGAAGGACTCGCCCTTGGGCCAGTTTTTGAATATGCTCTCGTGAAAATATGGTTGTATGGCGACGCTATTGAAACCGAACCCGCACGTCGTGCTTGCATCCGCGCTGACAGCATGCAGGAAATTGGCAGCGTCCAAGCTGCCCGAATACGCTCCGACGTAATCCATCGATAGGGTTCGCGCGGTCCAGTAAATCTGAACGGCGAACAGAGAGGCAAGCGCAACGAATACGAGCGCTTTTAGAGCGCTCTGCAGTTTCAGATTGGAGCTTTCTCTCTCCTTCTCCTTGTGCGGCCACGCAATCCAGAGGGCCGCGACCGCAATTAGGGTGAGCGCCCCGCAGTGCCATTGGCTCCCATACACCTTAATGAAGAAAGCCAGCAGCAAGACCGTTGGAAGAACAAATGGCAGGAAACGGCGCCGGTAGGCACACCATGCTCCAACCACCACCAGCAATGCCATTGACGGAATGGGAGAACCGAGGAAAGCAACCGAGATGACATTCGGAACGATGCCGACGCCAAAATATCTTACGTTAGCCGGGCGGTCAATTCTCGGGTTGGTGCGGTCCGCGGGCGGGTAGGTGACCAGGGCGACGAACAAGATGACGACGCAGAACACAATCGCTGCACCGATCAACCGTTTTTTGGCCTGCACCGGAATGTCATTCCACTTTCGGAATGTGTACCAGACGCGGGCTGCCACGACCCCCGCGGCAAATATCACGCCGGGCGCGCACAGCAATGCCGAAGCCGATAGCGCCGCAACAAACCTCCATGGGTGTCGTTCGGCGTCAGCGAAAAAATGGGCTGCTGCAAACACGCACAGCGGAAGAAGCACATACGGACGCGCTACGATCGCATATTGAAAAGCCATGAAGTAAGTGAACGGAAATAGTACGCGGACAAAAATCGGGAACGGACTGTACCTGCAGAAAACCCAGCATCCAGCGAGTGCGCAGAGACCGGCAATCCAACCGAGGGATTGGTACGGGAGATGAAACCAGTGGTTTGCTATCCAAAGGATCGTGGCCCAGAATGGCGGGTGCCCTTCGTACGCCAGTTGATGAAACACGAGGTAACGGTAGCCGAGGTCGCGGCTCAATACCCACGCTTGCGCCTCATCAGCCCAAGGTTCGTGGTGAGTAATGCCCACGAGGAGCATCGCGGAGTATGCCGCCAGTGTGCTCACTAAGGTGAACTGTCTGCCAACCGAGAGCGGAATATCATTCTGTCCATGCGCGGACTGCGCTTCCGGTCCGGCAGACGCGGCGAATTCACTTTTGTCGATTGGAACCGTGCTCATAGGTTCGCGCCTAGAAATTTGTGCTAGCGCTTCACAAATAGCGCCGCCAGACGATCCTGGTAGATCAAGCTGAAGCGGGAATCGGACATCAGTAGACCGGCCAGCGGCTGGTCTTTCTGCAATAAGACCACCCCAGCCTCATTCAAATAAGGATCGGCGGCATACGACTCTGCGCCTCTCTCCGTGTCAAAGAAAAGGCGATCGAGATCATCGCCATACAAGTCGTTGCGACCGTCGATGGCCACCGGGTAATCCGGCATATACCAGGTGAGGAAGCCACCCCAGTCAAGCGTGTTGTAGAGCGGTCCCGAAGCCGGATGTTGCCGCAGATAATTCAGCGCTTTCACCGGATACATGCTGCTGATGGCGCGGTCCAGTCCGCGCTGGTTGAAGTCGGCGTCGCGCGCAACCAGTACCAGCGCTAAAGCAATGAAGGCAGTCAGCCCGGATTTTTCAACCCAGGTATCCGTCCTGCACCATTTTGTCTCCGGGGCGGGAAAGTCGGCAATGCACGCCGCCGCCGCGATACAGATGAACCAGGAATCACGCATGGTGCGGAAGGCAACCACGCTAGCTACAATCAGTAAGGCCAGCTTGAACGGATCGATTTTCTTCTGCCATCCGAGAGCGAAGAATCCAGCGCCGGTCAGCAGCAATTGCACGTAGTGGCTATAAGCGCGGAAGTTGATGGCCTGCAATTCGCGAATTATAAGATAAGGCACCTGCGCCTTGGAGTATTCAGCAATCACTACGTACAAGTGATACGAGTAAGGCCCGATGCAAGTCGCTACCACACAGCCGGCGAAAATGGCTCCCAGGGTCGTAGTCGGCAAGGTCGGCGGCAGCACGGAACTCAGCGTAATTCCAAGACGGCGCGCGACAACTTGCAACAAGTTCACCCCAAACAGCAGACCAACCAAGAACAGTCCATAGAGAAACTGGATGTGCAGATTCGCCCAGAGGACAAACAGTGGCGGCAACCAATAAAGCAGTTGCACGCGGCCGCCGCGATTCGCTTCCAGTATGAGCGTCAGCGTGACCGTGAACAGGGTCATCGAAAGAAACACCGGACGCGGCATCAGGTTATAGAGGAATGCCGAGCACGTGATGGTAGCGAGCGCGCAGGCCCACCAGAATCGGCCGGAAAGACGCAATGCCATCCAATAGATGCTGTAGGCAACGGCCAGGGTAAGCAACACTCCGTAGACGCCGATGCCCACCAAGCCGAACCATCGGTAAGCGCGCGAGAGCAGAACCTCATAACCCCAACTATAGGCAACCCATGGCCGATTGGCCGCGGTCCGCGAAAGAATGCCGGTGTGAGGAACCGCATAGTGCTCGACGATCCAGTCGCCGACTTTCAGATGCCACCAGACGTCTAGATCGAGAACACAGAATTTCAAGTACAACGCACGCGCCGCCACGGCGGTCAGCAACCCGGCCAAGACAAGTAACTGAAGCGGTCTCCGCTGTAATAGTTCGCGTAGCTCCTGCGCAACGCCCATTGTCTCGACTTTTTGAAAGTGAGTTCTCAGTTCCCGGTCCTCAGTTCTCAGAAGAGCGGGTTTGACTGAGCACTGAGAGCCGAGAACTTGCAACATCATTGCGTTACTGTCAAGCCTGCAATGGTGATCGTTACAGGATTGGGCTGGGCTGACGTCGTTCCTTGAACTTTGACATTGTAAGTTCCAAGTTCTCGATTCAGAGGAGTCGAACTCGAGCCTCCGCCGCAAGCATTCAGCAAAATCAGAAAAACGCACAGCCCGGCCAGCCACAGCGAAAGCTGCCACTTACTTCGACGCCCATTTCGAAGTCCCATGCCGGCAAACAAAATCCCCGCCAGCGGCACGAAAGCTACGAAAGCAAAATAGAGCTGCGGCCGCATCCCGTTTGGTATCTCCAGGGACGCCGTACCGGTGGGAACGGTGATGGTCAGCGCAAAACTGTCTTGCTGAAGATTTCCCGGCGTAATCGTGGAAGGCACAAATTTGCAGGTAGCATTAGGTGGCAATGTACTTTGCAAACAGGAAAGCGTGATCGGCTGCCCCGGAGCGCCCGTACCTTCGGTCAACGTAGCAGTAGGATACGTCGCCGTTCCTCCTGGAGTCGTGGTTTGCGGCACAAGATCACCTGCCATCGGCTGGGTGACGATCAGGAACGATTCGCTGCCGACAGCACTCGAGACCGCCTGTGAGACTGCCTCGACGGTGACCGTGGCAGGCGATGGCACGTTGGCCGGTCCGGTGTAGAGGCCCGAGGTATTGATGGTTCCAACTGTCGCATTGCCGCCCGTCACTCCATTCACTTGCCAGGTCACCGCGGTGTTGGTGGTCCCGGTGACAGTTGCGATGAATTGTTGCGTGGTGTTGGTATAAACCTCGGTGATCGGCGGACTGGTACTCACCACGACGGACACAGCATCTCCGGCACCAACAATGGTTGCCTGCGCTGATCCCGAGGTAGTGTTGTCGGCCTGCGAGATTGCGGTTATTGTAACCGTAGTTGGCGATGGAATCGTCGCAGGCGCCTGGAATAACCCAGAAGTCGAAATTGTCCCCACTGTCGCATTGCCGCCCGCCACTCCATTCACCTGCCAATTCACCGAGGTATTGGTGGTTCCGGTTACCGTCGCCGTGAACTGCTCCTGAGTGCTGACGGCCACATTGACTGGATTGGGTGTAACGGTGACAAAGATCGAAGGAACCAGTTTGCGGATGCGCTGGTTATCCGTGTCGGCAATAAACAGGTCACCGGCAGAATCGCCGACCAACCCTGAGGGGAAGTTGAGTTGTGCACTGGTTGACTGACCTCCATCGCCAGAAAAACCCTGCGTATTGTCTCCAGCTACAGTTTGAATGAACCCAGTGGATGCCACGATTTCGCGAATCACGAAGTTTTCCGTATCCGCGATGAAGATATCTCCAGAGAGGTCGACTAACACACCAAAAGGGGTATCCAGTAGAGCGCTCGTTGCCGCAGCGCCGTCGCCGGAGTAGCCACGTGCACCGGTCCCAGCCACGGTTGCAATATCTCCCGGCGGGATCGTGACGCCCGCGATTGTAATCGCCGGGTTGTTCGGGTTGGCGACGACGCGAATGCGATTGTCAAAGGTATCGGCGATGTAAATATTTTCCGAAGGATCGACAACTACGCCGAGAGGAGAGTTCAGCTGTGCGATAGTGGCGGTCCCGGTATCACCACACGGTGTGGCGGGTTGAGTACATTGCGCATAATTGCCGGCCACGGTGGTAATGGTTCCGCTCGACCCTGCTACCTCGCGAATCACGTTATCATCCGTGTCCGCAATGAAAATGTTCTCCGTGCTGTCTACAAAGACGCCGTAAGGGTTGGCGAGTTCTGCACTCGTGGCGGCTGCGCCATCGCCACAGGCTGTAGCGGAGTCCGGACAAAGCGTGCCATTTCCAGCCACGGTTGCAATATCGCCCGCCGGGATCGAGACTTTCGCGATCGTAATCGTCTCGGTGCCGGTGTTGACGGCGCGGATGCGATTGTCCTCGGTATCTGCTATGAAAATGTTTCCTGAGGCATCCACGAATAAGCCCTGGGGAGTGTTGAGTTGCGCGCTGGTAGCAGCTCCGCCGTCTCCGCAGGCCGTGGTGGAATCGGAACACTCCGTGCCATTCCCAGCCACAGTTTGAATGTCGCCTGGCTGGATCACAACTCCGGCGACCGTAATCGGCGCTGTCCCCGTATTCACTACGCGGATTACTGAGTTGGCTGAGTCGGCGATGTAGAAGTTTCCTGCGCCGTCAATGGACACGCTTCCCGGAGCATTCAATTCCGCATTAAGGGCAGAGCCGTCATCACCGGAATAGGCCAGGGTATTGTTGCCGATGATGGTCTGAATGTTGCCCGCCGTCACCTCGCGAATCACAAAGTTGTCTGTGTCTGCAATAAAGATGTTTCCTGAACTGTCCACGAACATGTCGCTGGGGTAGTTCAGGTCGGCGCTGGTGGCTGGCGTGCCGTTAGGGGAGTAACCTTCCACGCCGAGAATTCCAGCCACGGTGGTAACGTTGACGCCCGACGCCGCTACTTCGCGAATCGCGAAATTATTTGTATCGGCGATGAAAATGTCTTCCGAGGCGTCAACGAACACTCCACTTGGCGCGCAGAGATATGCGCTAGCCGCAGGCCCGCCATCGCCTGTGTCTTGACAAGCAGTGCCCCCGTCGGACTGGTAATAAGCCCCGGCTACGGTTTGAATGTCGCCTGCCGGGATCGCAACTCCGGCAATCGTGATCTGGGCCGTTCCCGTATTCACAACGCGGATGCGGTTACTATCGGTGTCCGCAATAAAAATGCTTCCCGAGCCGTCGACAAATACTCCTTCCGGAAGGTCAAGCTGTGCGCTGGTGGCTGGCCCGCCATCGCCGCAGGGCTTAGTGGGATCCGGACAATTCCCGCCATTTCCGGCCACAGTTTGAATGATGCCGGCCACAACCTCGCGGATCGCCGCGTTGTCTGTATCCGCAATGAAAATATCTCCCGCAGTATCTACGAAAACACCAAAAGGATCATTGAGTTGCGCGCTGATCGCTGGATTGCCATCACCGGAGTAGCCTGCCTTGCCATTGCCCGCCACTGTCGTAATATTGCCGTTCGACGCGGTGACCTCACGAATCCTCGAGTTACCTGTATCCGCGATGAAGATGTTTCCCTCACCGTCCACAAACACGCCCTCCGGGCCGTTGAGCGCTGCGCTGGTAGCCGGTCCTCCGTCGCCGGAGTAGCCGAGGGTGCCGTTGCCGGCTACCACGGTGAGATTGCCAGTCGAATCCACTTTGAAGATATGACTCGAGTAGGAATCCGCGATGTAGGTGTTACCGCCCGCGACGGTGACACTGCCCGGAAACCCGATGCTCGCATTGAGCGCCGCTAGATTGTTCGGACCGCCGCCGGCAACTGTACTGATGGCATACTGGGCGAGCAAAACCTGAGGCGTGAGCACTACAAGTGCAAGAGCAACTAAAACCAGTGCAGGTAATTTGGCGGAGCGCATGGTCACTTCGCCTCCTGGCCAGAAATATGGTCCAGTCGGACCACCGCAGTGCTCTTCGCTGTTGTCCTGCCTGCTGTACTGCCTGTGCCGCCAATCCGCAGGACAAGTCTCGGCCGCATTCCTCTTTCCCACGCCTGGTATTCCGACCGCTGGACGGTGAATTCTTGGGTTGTCTCGGCGGACGCGCGCGCGCGGAGCGTAACCGCACAGGCATGCGTTCCGCCCTTGTCAGGGTGTGAGAAATCCCAAAGAGTCATCCTTTGAATGGAGAGGTCGGCAGGCCCATGGTTCACTAGATGGATGCGCATCCGAATCTGTGCCTGGGAACCGAGAATGGTTTCTTGGACCACCTCATATGAGCCGGAAACCAAGGGCGCATTACTGCCGAATGCAAATTGGACTCCAAGCGCAAACAGTGCAGCGACCACAAGCCGCCACTTGCAGACATGAAAAATGTTGTTGCTCATGTGAACCTACCTTCCTTCGCGCATGCCTCGAAGGCGTACCCCCTCGATCGAAGCAATGTCTCTTAGGCGGGGGTTGCCACGTTCCTGACTGAAACCCGGGTCTCTACTTCCACTGCCTGCTCACCAGCTGCGCCCGCCTCGTGGTATTCGGCGTCCTGATTCACCGCCCAGACATCATATTTGCGCGCGCCCGCCAGGATGTTCTTGGCGGTCAGCATGGCGGTCATCATGGCGTGGTCTTGATTGTTGTATTTGTGCATGCCATTGCGGCCAACCAGGTGAAGCGTGGGACAGCTTTCGTCGAGGGCCTTCCGAATCGTGTTGACATTCTTCTGATAAGCATCGTCATAAACCGGATAGGCTTTGGGTTGGCGGATGACGCAGCCATCGACCACATCCGCACTGGCGGCGAGGTTTACTTTCTGAATTTCGCCCTTAGCCAGTTCGATCAGCTCACGGTCGCTTGTGGTCCAGAGGCCATCACCTTCGAAGCAGAAATATTCGAGGCCATAGGAGCAATAGTCGGCATCGGGAACCATTTCGGGCGACCACGACTTGTAATTTTGCACGCGGCCAACCTGCACACTAGGATCATGGATATAGATCCAGTTGTCGGTGAAGCGGCCGCGCTCATGCACGATCAGTCCGACAGTCAGGAAGTCGCGATAGTGCAGAGAACGGGCAGCCTGAAGGGCCACTTCGGGAACCTGCGGTTCGATCTGCGCCACCAGTTCGCGGATTGGCATGGACGAAACCAAATGTTCAGCGCGATATTCTTCCAACTCGCCACTGGAGCTGCGCGCAGTCACGATCCAGAGATTGGTGGCGGAGTCGAAGCGGCAGCCGACTACTTTGCGACCCATCATCACTCGGCCGCCGAGCTTGCGAACTTTTTCCGCGCACGCCTCCCACATCATTCCCGGGCCTAGGCGCGGATAGCGGAACGTGTCGATCAGCGTCTTGACAACCTGTTTGCGGTCTTTCGGTTTACGCGCGAAAAGAGCGTGCTTGATGGCCGAACCGAGCGATAGCCCTTTGATCCGCTGCGCCGCCCAATCGGCAGAAATCTCGTTGCAGCTCATCCCCCAGACTTTCTCGGTGTAGGTCTTAAAAAAGATACGGAACAAGCGCTTGCCAAACTGGTTGGTGACCCAATCTTCAAAAGTCTTGGGGTTGCGCGTGGGACGAACGCGCGCAGCCATAAACGATAGCACGCAGAGAGACGACTCGATCAAGCCGAGCTTTGACAGCGCCTCGAATGGCTTCAAGGGATAGGTGTAGAACTGGCCACGGTAGTAAATGCGCGAGGATCGGGGACGATCAAGCATGTTTTCGCCATCAACCTCGGTCCAAAAATCTTCAACCTCGCGCGACTTGGAGAAGAAGCGGTGTCCGCCAATATCGAAGCGGAAGCCCTTGTAATTCACTGTTCGAGAGATCCCGCCCACATATTCGGGGTCGCTCTCCAGGACAACCACGGGGGCGCGCTGCTTCGACAGCTCGTAAGCGGCAGTCAGTCCCGCCGGTCCGGCACCGACAATCAGTGCCTTGAAGATCGCTCTTTCCATGGTTTTTTACGGCTCCCCAGTGCCCGAATCGCAATCGCGATGCCAACTCAGTATAAGAACTAAGTGTAAGATGCACAAGAACTTGAGCCATCAGGCTCACGATGGACAGCCAGCGCCCGAAGGGGCAAAACGCGCCTTGACTGAGGAGAAAGACCCGTCCCGGAATCGTGACAATTCCGGCGCACCCGAGTGGACGGAGCATTCCTTCCCTCCGCACTGGGACAGTCATTGTATTCAATGAACTGTGTTCGGGTCCTGCAACTCCGCCGTACGTTGCCGTGCCGCGGCAGCGGGCTGCACCTGCCCAGTCGCCTCATAAAGGTCTGCGAGTCTGTTCCATCGGCTCGCGACCAGCGGAGTCCGCCTGGTTGCTTCCTGTTGGAAAGCAATCGCTTCCGGCCAGTGTCTGAGAAGCCTTTGTGCTTCGGAGTTCCCTTCTGCAATCTCGGCGTAGAGTTCAGGGGCAAGCGATTCGCCACCGTTGCGAAACGGGCTGTGTTGCTCTGCCTCAGCAAACGCAGCTAGCGCTTGCTTGGGATGATTCAGAGCAATTTGAAGTTTTCCAAGCGTCATGTACATATCGAGCGGCTTAGTGGACTCTCCCGCGGCACGCTCGATGGCTTCGACCGCCTCGAGGTTGCGGCCCTCGTTAGCGTAGAGGCATCCGAGAGAGTACAAGGCCCCGCCGTTTTCATTGAGTGCAATCGAAGCGCGATACTCCTGTTCAGCTTCGGGGTAACTTCTCTCCCGCTGAAACAAAGACGCGAGCAGTAAATGGACACTCGGAGATTCGGGATAGAGTGCAGAAGCACTGCGCAGCGACCGCTCCGATTCCCGGTCGCGTTGCAATTCGAACAACAGCGCTCCGGAATTCAGATAAAAGTCGTAAAGCACAGGACGCGAAGCCGCGGCAGGGGGCGCCAGCGGTTGTGTCCGGCAATCGATTTGCAAGCGGTCGATCCACGGGCGATTTTGTGGCGTGTTGCGCAGAAATACCAGCGAGACATCATCCATATAAACCGGACGCCACGTTACGCTCTGACAGAATGCGAACGGATCCATATTCTGCAACCCGCGGAATCCGGAAGTCGCGACCAGGAGAACATTCAGGTTCCAGCGGTCGGCTTCGATCCGCCATAGTTGCGAATCCGGGCCCTCGACGTAGAGTTTGAGTTGCTCCGCGACGAGATCGGGGCTGAGGCGATCTCCGCGTCCATCGATGAAGTCGGGATAGTGCGGGCCGAGGCTCCATGCCGCGTAACCACCCAGTGCATACTCCTCGAAAATATTCCCCGGCAACTGCTCGCGCCGGATAAAAGCCGCGGCGCGCTCGGGAAACCAGGACGATTCTCCCGCGCCAAACCTCCAATCCGCGTTGAAAACCACATACGTTCGATTTGAGATAAAGTCCGCAATATGCAGCAGCGCGACGCCACAAAGGACAACCGTAATAAGTGTGGCCAGGCCCTCCGACACGCGTGCCAGCGGCCGCGTAGTCGCTAAGACCTCTTTTCCAGACTCTTTCCTTGCTTCGGCGGTTAAACTACTTCTGCTGTTACTGTCAATAATGAAGATCTCGCTGAGCAGGGGGCCGGCAAGCGTGGTGATCGTAATGACAAACAACCCCATGTAGCGCGCATGAGCCAGTCCCAAATAGAGGGCAACCAACGCAATGAGCGCACCGCCAAGCTGCCGTTTCCAGAGGAAAAGCCCAACCAAAATGACCGCAACTAACAGCAACCAGGTGAAGCCGCTCTCCATGTGCCGGACGTCGATGAGCTGGTAAATCAAATGGAGTGAAATCGGTACGCCCTGAAACTCACCGATGAAAGTGTTGCTATTGAGCATGCCCTGGGCTGGCGCTGCGAGTCCCGACAAGGTGAGTGAAGCAACATAAATTCTGGGGCCCCACGGATTCACCAGCGTGGCAGCCCCGCACGCCGCGAGCCAGGGCCATATTCTTCGTAGCCGCAGAAGTACGGCCTGACGGCGCTCTGCAAACAGCAAATCCACGAACTCAATCAGCAGGTATGCCCCAATGGCCCCGAGCCCAGCGATGAAGCCCGGGTGGAGATTTACCCAGAGCAGCATGACCAAAGGCAGCAGCCAAGGCCGGGAATGCGTTTTCTGATGGTAGGCCCAGAGCTGGCCGAGAAAGAACGCGAAGAAAACAGTACTGAAGAGGTCGGCACGCGGTGCTGTGCGAGCAGCAATGGACTGAACCGCAAGCATCGCCAGGACCGCGCTGCCGATGTCTCCCCGGCGAACAATGTAGGCCACAACCGCCAGACATGCCAGCGCGCAAAACCAACTCAGGCCGGCATAGCCAAACGCGCAGTACGTCAGGTAAAAGAGCACCCCTGCAAACGGTGGGTACGCCCAGGGCTTTCCCGCGGAAGTAAACGTTAGCACATCAGTGCGTGGAATCTGGTGGTGCTGAACTACATAGCGTCCAGTGGCAAGCTGCCAGCCCATGTCCTCGTCGGCAACCGTGTGCAGGCCAGCGCACAGAGCGCTGATCAGCACCAGCAAAATGAAAGTCGACCTGACAACGGGATAAGCTTTCTCAGGGGAGAATTCCATACTCAAAAACAGTTTTCTATATGATTGTATGATTGATCGGATACTAACTCTATTCCCTAATCAGATGAGAATCCAGTATGCCTCGATGGATTGAGGTTCGTGCGGAATGAGTGTAGATACCTTTCCTCCTGCCGCCGATGGAATCCGAGTCCAGTCATCACCCTCCGCAAGCTGGTTCCGCGAGAGGCCATGGTTCTTGATTCTTTCGGCGGTTGCCTTAACGTATGCCTTCCTTGCCGGTTTGCGGACAGTCAGCGACTACGACATATTCTGGCAAATGGCAACTGGGCGTTGGGTTGCCCAACATCACACGATCTTCTCGACTGATGTTTTCTCTTACACTGCGCAGGGTCAGCCATGGATCTACCCCGTCGGATCAGGATTCCTCTTCTACGTAGCTTTTCTGCTGGGAGGATACAGTCTGATTTCCTGGTTAGGAGCGATCGCATGTGTCAGTAGTATTGCTCTACTGCTTCGGCGCGGTTCGGCGGTTACGGCAGCGCTCGCTGTCATCGCTGTTCCGGCAATCGCGGCCCGCACGGCTCCTCGCGCCGACATGTTCACAGTCGTGTTGTTCGCTGCTTTCCTGATCATCCTGTGGGAACAGTACGAAAACGGTACCGGCAAGCTATGGCTTTTGCCGCTCTTGATGGTGGCTTGGGTAAACCTGCATCTCGGCTTTATCTCTGGGCTGGCATTGGCTTGCGCGTACGCGGTGTCGGAAACAATCCGCTTGCTCGACAGACAACAAAGGCAATGTGCTAGGGGACGTCTCAAGGCCGCGCTTCCCTGGTTGGTAGCCACATTGTTCGCGACATTAGTCAATCCCTGGGGATGGGGCATCTACCGGGCGCTCCACCGGCAGGAAGCGGCGATGTCCGTCCACTCTGAGCGCATCACCGAGTGGGCCGGCATTTCGCTCACATCGGCGACCCTGAACCAAGCTTTTACGCCTCACGATCCGGCGAGCTCGGGCGAGTGGTTGCTATTCGCTGCGATCGTCACTGCAATCATCGCCTTATTTCGCCGACGATGGCCGGCCGCCGTGTTACTCGCTGGCGCACTCTGGATGGCGATGCGGCATGTTCGCTTCATGGCCATGTTGGCATGCGTCGTCGTAATTGTTGGCGGTGCAGTCTTGACCTCGGCACTGGATAACGTTGGGTCGCGTATCCGGGACAGGCGGCTGTTTGCCATCTTGGGGGGTGGTGTGGCCGCGGCGGCCATCCTGCTTGCCGCGCTTCGCTCGGTTGACCTGGTCAGCGATCGTTATTACCGCAGCGGGACGGAGATCACCTCCTTCGGCGCGGGGCTCTCGTGGTGGTTTCCTGATCGTGCGATGGCTTTTATTGAGCGCGAGAACTTGCCTGCTCAAGTTTTCAATGACTATGAGGAAGGTGGATTCCTAGTTTGGAAGCTTGGGCCGAAATATCACGACTACATAGACGGACGCGCAATTCCCTTCGGTCCGGAGTTGTTCAGCCACCTGCAGCAGGTACTACAATCGCTGCCCGATTCGCCGGAGTGGCAGCACGAGACTAATGCCTATGGCATCAACACGGTTGTGTTCTCGCTGGCGCGTTATAACGGGTTGAAATACGTTGCATCCGTGCTTCCGCACTACTGCAATAGCGAGAACTGGCGCCCAGTGTACCTCGACGAAGTGTCGGCGGTCTTCGTGCGACGGTTGCCTGAGACGGAGGCACTAATCGAACACTTTCCGGTCGATTGCGCAACCGCGCCGCTTCCTGCGGCTGCTTATTCTCGCAACCGGGAAGCGGAGTTCAACCGCTGGGCCAACACCGCTTCCGTGCTTCTCGTATTGGACCGCAATCAGGAGGCAGCGACCGCCAGCGCGCGGGCTTTGTCCATCTTCAGCGATAGCGCCGCGCTTTGGTACATGCACGGGTCGTCCTTGCTGTTGACGGGCCATGCTAGCGAAGCGGAGCGCGATCTCCTCCAATCCGCTGCGCTCGAAGTCAATGTGGCTACCTGGTCCGAGCTAGCTGATCTATATCGCAGGCAGCGCCGCTTTCCCGCTGCCATCGATGCCCTGGAGCGGCTGGCCGTGATTTCGCCTAATCCACCAGCCATTCTGATGGCGCTCGGTTACACCTACCTCGATTCGGACCGTCCCAAGGACGCTCTGCGAGCATTCGATAGGGCTGAGAAAGCGTTGCCAGCCGGAACCAGCAATCCAGCCTTGGCCGAGACAGACAACGGTCGGGCAGTTGCGTGGAGCATGGTCGGCGATTTGGGGAAGGCAACCCTTTTTGAACAGAAGGCCATTGCTCTTGCGCCTCAAGTCCCAAGCTATTGGAACCAACTGGGGCACTTCTACGATCTTCAGGGACGAGCAACTGATGCTCAGAGGGCCCGCGAACAAGCTGCAGGGCTCAACAGCGGCCGGGAACCGTAAGTATATTGTTTGTGAGATCTGTGCTCACTCGAGGATCACAACCGGGAGCCTCCTCCATGTCGATCAACCCGCCAGAAAATGATCGCACCACGAGCGATCCCTCGAAAAAAGACACGATGCACGCGTGGGTGGGCTGGTCTGTGCTCCTGCTGACGTTGGTGGGGTTTCTAGGCGTCACGGTCTTTCTGAATCTCAAGGAACGCAACGAACAGCAGTTTGCTTTCTTGGCGCGCTCCTTCCTCCATGGAGATTTGGCGTTCCAGGAGGTTCCCGGGAGCAGTTGGGCTGACACATCGCCCTATAACGAACGTCACTACTGGCCGCTGGGACCGCTTCCGGCAATTGTCTTGATGCCGTTCCAGTTCGTGGCCAGCGCGCTCGGCGCCTTTTTTTATCAGGGATACCTGCAGCCGCTCTTGGTTTTCGCGGTTCTACTAATCGTTTACCGCATTGCGCGAGTCACGGGATACAGGGCCGAGGATTCGGCGTACCTCGCGTTCGGCTTCACGTTTGCGACGGCCTTCCTTGGTGTGGGGATGTGGCCATGGAGCTGGTATTTCTCCCAGGTGATTACGTGCGTGCTGGTGTTTGCGACAATCGCCGAAACAATCGGGAGACGCCGCCCGTGGATGCTGGGCAGTCTCTTCGCACTGGTCCTGGCTACCCGCGCGACCGCCGCGCTTGGCGTGCTCTGGTGCATTGGCGAAACCCTGCGCACCAGCGGTCCCTGGCGGAGAAAGCTGGTGTCACTGATCGAGATCGCTGCGCCGGTCCTTATATTGGCAGCTGCGCTGATGGCCTACAACCATGCTCGCTTCCATGACGCATTCGACCAGGGATACGCGGAGCAGATTATTCCGTCCGATGCGGCGGCGGGGCGGGCATTAGGCATCGTGAGTCTGCAGCACCTTCCGGGAAATCTCTATACCCTCCTGCTGGCGGCGCCGATTCCCGTTCGACGCGATAACGCGTCCCTAGTGCTGGCATTTCCCTACGTCGTCGCCAACCCGTGGGGAATGAGTTTCTGGGTCACTTCCCCATTGTTTCTGTATCTGCTGGGCCTTCGGCACCGAGACGACACAAGCCTGTTGCTGCTGCTAAGCAGTTTTGTGATTGCTGTTCCGATCCTTCTGTATTATGGCATCGGCTTCCGTCAGTATGGTTACCGGTACTCATTAGACTTCCTGCCCTTCCTCTATTACCTATTGCTGCGCAGCTATCGCCAGCAGCGGGGTGATCTAACAGCAGGCTTCAAAGCCGTGGTTCTCTTGTCCGCGGTGTGGAACTTGTACCTGTTCATCGGGCATTTCGTCTGGCGGGTGGGGTGGTGAGGAAGTAGGTCGCCCGTTTGGAATTACACGGAGCAGGTCGCATCGCAACAGCGCCATCCTGGGGCGGGCGCTACCTTGCGACGAAAATCAACTGTGGCCGCATCACGCAGTTGACAAACACATTTCTCATTGTCAGTTCTTAACGGTCAGGGCATCGGAGTTCTTTTAGCAATTCGCCGTGGCCGGTCCCTAATTCACCGTCTGTGTCAGCGAAGCTGAACCGCCGTAAAAGCTGGTGCTGCCGTTGTACGTCGCCGTGATCGTGTGCGTGGCGAAGCCCTCACTCTCCGGCTTTCTCTACCACCTGCTTCACCACATTCGACGTGCTGCCAGCGAAGTTGGAATCACCACCGTACACTGCCTTGATCGAGTTCGTGCCCACCTTCAGCGTCTCGGTCATATAGCTAGCGGAGCCGCCACTCAGCGTCCCTGTTCCCAGCACGGTTGTCCCTTTCATGAACGAGACGGTCTCTCCATTCGGTGGAGCGCCAATGCTGGAACTAACCACTGCGGTAAGAGTCACCACCTGTCCATAGGTGGAGGGATTGGGTGATGAAGTTAGCGTTGTAGTGGTCTTCGTCGCCGCGGCGAGCAAAAAGCCGTGATACACATTGCTCGCGTCACTGTAGAATCCCGCGATATCCCCCGCCGTGTTGATGCCGCTGGGGAAGGTTCCCTGAAGCGTCCCGGCGCCTGAGCCTGCTCCGGGAGCATCGAAAGTGTTGATCGTGCCACTGGCAGCGCGCACAAAGCCGTGACACACACTGCTCCCGTCAACATAGTCTCCGGTGACCGCCCCTGCCGTGTTGATGTCCGAGCCGGAGGTACCCTGATTAACGCCGGTGCCTGCGCCCGGAGCATCAAACTCCGTTATCGCGCCATCTCTAGCGCGCACGAAGCCGTGATACACACTGCCCGCGTCTATATAGTATCCAGCGATATCCCCCGCCGTGTTGATGTTCACGGGGACAGTGCCCTGATATGCGCCGATACCTGCGTCCGGAGTATCGAAGTCCGTTATCGTGCCATTGGCGGCGCGCACGAAGCCGTGGAACCCGCTGTTCGAGTCAATGTAGTATCCCGCGATGTCCCCCGCCGTGTTGATGCCGCTGGGGAAAGTCCCCTGATAGCCGCCCGTGCCTGCGTTCGGAGCATCGAAGCTGGTTATCGTGCCCTTAGCAGCACGCACGAAGCCATGGTACACACTGCTCGCGTCAGCATAGTCTCCTGCAATAGCCCCCGCGGTGTTGATGGCGAAGCCGGCAGTGCCTTGACCGACGTTGGTGCCCGCGCCCGGAGCATCGAAGCTGGTTATAGTACCATTGGCGGCGCGTACGAAGCCGTGATCCACACTGCTCGCGTCAACATAGTATCCCGCGACAGCCCCCGCCGTATTGATGTCCGAGCCGAACGTGCCCTCACCGGCTGCGGTGCCTCCTTTCGGAGCATTGATGGTCGTTATCGTTCCATCGCTAGCGCGCACGAAGCCGTGATACACAGTGCTCGAGTCACTGTAGAATCCGGCGATATCCCCCGCCGTGTTGATGTTCTGGGGCAGAGTGCCCTGACCGGAACTGGCGCCCGCGCCCGGAGCATCGAAGGTGGTGAAGTCCTGAGCTTGCGCCGATATGCTCGCGACGACTGCCGGTAAAAACATGATCGCCAAGGCCAGTGCGGCGTATGCCACTCGCCGAAGTTCAAGAATCCAACACCGATGTTGCGTCGAGTTATTCATGAGTCCGTTCCTTAATTCCTTTTGAATCGTTCGTCATGTTCCTCCCGCAGCTTCGGTTCGTGCCTCAGAGATGGGGGACCAAGACTCGATCGCGAAATCGTGAGAGCACCTGTCACCATACGCAGATGCATACGAACCTTCCGTCGCCATCTGAGATCGGGTAGAAAAGCCTTAGTTCGGCCACCGATTAGGGGAAGGGAGTTTCGGCGGCAGCCGAAAAGAGAGAACTCTCCTCCCATGCAGGACGGCGGTCCAATGACCTGCGAACGCAAGTTTAAAAGGTCGGACAACACTGCGTTGTGATGGGCATCACTGCTGTGTGTGCTGAGCCGGCGACATCGTGCCACAGGATTGACACTTCCAATCGTCGCGACGCAGGATCTGCTAGCGCAGGCTTCCGTACGACAACGGGATCCAGCGCGCGAGGGAGCGGCTTTGGGGCACATTCTCAGGACTTCTCGCGCAGGTTTTCGAGGAAAGCTTGCTGCTGTTCGCCGGGCAGGAACTTGTAGTAGCGCGAGATCGAGTTGAGCAGGATCTTCGGGTTGCCATTGTCCCAGGTGCGCTCCTGCAAGGAAGTCGACCGCTGCGAGTGCCGCACCAGCCCTTGACATGTTTCCAAGTCGCCCGGCCCCGCAGCTATTTCTTTGCTTTCGCTGACCTTTTTCTCCTCGTTTTGCCGCGTTTAACAGGTGAGAGGCAAAAAGGAGGCTTGCGATGAAAACCCAACCGGTAATTATCACGGATCGCCGCCAACGTACACGAGAAGGCGTTTTTGCCGAAATCGAAAACATCACGTACAACGTGCTGCGGAGGTACGGGATCAACGGCCTGAGCGAGCAACAGAGCCTCAACAGCAGGTTGGAGAAAGCCGCGTAACCGGCCTTCGCCTAAATCAAGGAGCCAAGTTTATGACCTACGTAATGACCAAACCTTGCCCGGTGTGCAAACAGCAACTCACCAAGCCACGGCCTACCGATACGGTGCCCTGCACCTGCGGCC